>NZ_CP149515.1:1962500-2255000 GCF_045291555.1 Thioclava sp. GXIMD4215
CCTGTGTCATCCTGTCCGGCACGGGGGCCGATGGCAGCGCCGGTTTGCGCGCCATCAAGGAATTCGGCGGGCTGTGCGTTGCGCAGGACCCCGAAACCGCGCGCTATGATGGCATGCCGATGTCGGCCAAGGCGACGGGGCTTGTCGATTTCATCCGCGCGCCGGGCCGGATCATCGAGACCATAAGCCAGTTCTATTCCCACAGTTCGCTGCAACTGGACGATGTCCAGCTGGGCCAGTCCATCGAAGCGATGGTGCCCGATATCTGTGCTGTCGTCCGCAAAACATCAGGGCATGATTTCGCGCTCTACAAGATCTCGACACTGACCCGCCGGATCGAGCGCCGCATCCGTGTTCTGGGGCTGGGCGATGCGCTTGACTACCTGCGCCGCCTGCGGGTGGACGCGAACGAATGCGACAAGCTGTTCCGCGAGCTGCTGATCAACGTCACCCGCTTCTTCCGCGACCCCGAGCAGTTCGAAGCCCTGCGCCAGCGGGTGATCGAGCCTCTGGTTCAGGAAAGCACACGCGACGAGATCCGCGTCTGGATCCCCGGCTGTTCCAGCGGCGAAGAGGCCTATTCGATGGCCATGCTGTTCCATGATGCGCAGCAGCGTGTCGGCCATCATCAGCAATTACAGATCTTTGCCACCGATATCGACGAACAGATGCTGCGTATCGCGCGTCAGGGCACCTATCCGCAAGCCGCGCTGGCCGACATCCCCGAACCGTTCCGCGACCTTTATACCGTCGGGCGTGACGGGAAATTCCAGATTGTCTCGCATCTGCGCGACCGTGTGCGGTTTTCCCTGCATAGCGTTGTGCGCGATCCGCCATTCTCGAATATCGACCTGCTCTCCTGCCGCAATCTGCTGATCTATTTCGGCGACAAGTTGCAGGCCGAGGTGATGCCGATCTTCCATTTCGCGCTGCGTCCGGGGGGCACATTGTTTCTGGGTCCGTCAGAAACGGTCGGCCAGTATGACAAGCATTTCATCCCCACGGCGGCCTCCGCGCGGATTTTCACCCGCGACGACAGCCGCTCGTCCTATCCGCTGCTGATCAAGGGACAGGCCGATCAACAGCAGACCAGCCGGATCCACCTGGGCGAGAAGGATGACAGCCCCAATATGCCGCGCACCAGCACCACAGAGGCCGAAGCGCGGCTGCTGAACGCCTATGCCAACCCTGCAATGGTGGTGGACCGTTCGGGCAAGATCCTGAAGACCAGCGGCAAGCTGAGCAAATATCTCGATATCGATCTGCTTGATACCCATGTGCGCCATGCGCAGTCGGTGGCCCGCCCCGGCCTGAAGGAAGCCATTTCGGCCGCGATCCGCCATGTGGCCGAGACTGGGCGCAAATCGGTCAATCGCGACCTGTCCGCGCATTCCGAATTCGGCGTCCAGAAACTGGAGCTGCTGGCCGAGCCCCTGCCGGACCGGTCGATCCTGCTGGTGTTCCGCGATGCGGCGCGGTTCACACCGATCGAGGATCACGATTTCGACGAGGTCGAACCTTCGGACAGCCATGTGCAAAGTCTTGAGGAAGAGCTTCGCGCAACCCGCGCCCGCCTGCACACCACCGTCGAGGAGCTCGAGACCGCCAATGAAGAGCTGAAAAGCTCGAATGAAGAAATGATGTCGATGAACGAGGAGCTGCAATCGACAAACGAGGAGCTCTCGACCGTCAATGACGAGTTGAAGAACAAGATCGAAGAGCTGTCCGTGGCCAATGCCGATTTGCAGAACTTCTTCGCCTCCACCGCCCTGCCCCTGATCGTGGTGGACCAGCGCCTGCATATCCGCAATTACACGGAGTCGATCCTGACGCTCTATCCGTTCCGCCACGGCGATCGCGGACGTCCGCTGACCGATGTGACAAGCTATCTCAACGAAAACACCGAGATTTTCGAGGCGACACGGCAGGTGATTGCCCGTCAGCAGGTCCAGCAACTGACCATCACCCAGCGCGAAAGCGACAAGACATGGTCTTTGGTGATCAACCCCTACCGTATCCGCAGCGGCGAGATTGACGGCGCAACGCTGGTTTTCACCGATATCTCGCAGGCCCTGACGCTGGAACAGGAACTGGCCCGCGAGGGCGAGCGGCTGAAGCTGGCCCTTGAGGTCGCGGGGCTGGGTGTCTGGGAATATGACCGCCGCGCCAATACGCTGGATATGGACGCGCGTTGCCGGTCACTGTTCCGGCTTGACGAAAACGACGATCTGTCGAAGCCCCGCACCCTGCTGCGCCATGTTCTGCGCGACGACCGCGAGATCCTGCGCGACGGCCTGCGGCAGATGGCTGGCCCCGAAGGCAATATGGATATCGCGATCCGTCTGGACACCAAGGACCTCTCGCCACCCACGCTGAAAATCGTCGGGCGCCGCCTGTCGCATGACGCTCTGGGCCGCCGTGTCGGGGTGATCTTCGATGTGACCGATGCGCAAGAGGCGATGCAGATCCGCGAGACCATGCTGCGGGAAATGAACCACCGCGTAAAAAACATGTTCTCCATCATTTCGGGAATGACGCGCATCGCGGGGCGCAAGGCAGGCTCGGTCAAGGAATTCACCACCGAGTTGGAACAGCGCATCGCCGCCCTTGCACGGTCGCATTCGCTGACCCAGTCGGGAGATACCGGTCGCGGCCTGATGCTGCGCGAAGTGGTGAAAGTGGCGCTGGAGCCCTACGAGAAACAGGCCGAGATCCGGATTGACGGTCCGGAGGTCTATGTCCAGACGAAAGAAATCAACGCCCTGTCCCTGCTTTTCCACGAATTAGCAACCAATGCCGCGAAATATGGGGTTCTGGGACCAACGGAAGGCACACTTCAGGTAAGCTGGACCGTTGCGCCCAAAAACAAATTGATTCTTGAATGGAACGAACTCTATTCCAACCGCGTTATCCCTAGTGAATCGACGATTGGAAGCGGGTTCGGATCGACCCTGATCAAACTTTCCGCCGCGCAACTCCACGGCGATATCGAGGTCGAAACGAGCGAAGAGCAACGAACCACTAGGCTAAGCTATGGGCTGTCAGACTAACGAGCATGTACAAAAAACTGTCCTGATCTGCGAAGACGAGCCCATTGTCGCAATGGATCTCGAGATGATGGTCGGGGATATGGGCTATCGGGTGATAGGGCCCTGCGCCTCCCGCTCGGAGGCACGGACAATGATCATCAAGGAGCGCCCGGATGTGGCGATCCTTGACGTACAGTTGCGCGATGGCGAGGTGTTCCCTCTGGCCAAGCGCCTACAGGAATGCGGCACCAGTCTGGTCTTTCAATCCGGTCACAGCCGCGCCGAAGAAATCGAGACGCGCTTCCCCGGTGCCATTTTCTGTGAAAAACCTGTCTGGGGGCATCAGCTGGAAGAGGCGCTACGCCATTTTCTGGACGGCGAACAAGAGCCCGACCTCGCCGAGTAAGTCGGCCGCATAGCCGCCCGACCGGATGCTCTTCATGAAACAAAGACCCCTTGCGGGTCTTTTTCATTTCGAGCGCGTCTTTTTCATTTGCAATGCCCCGTGCGGGCGCACTGTCGGGCCGCTGTGCCATACGGGATAGCTTCTGGAACACTGCAAACGGCAAGGGGCGCAGTCCGGCGCCCCTTCCTGTGTCTGGTGTCGTGTCAGTCGAATTCGGACAGTCGGGGGCGCTTGCCGATTGTCACATGGTCGATATCCTCCGCCGCAAAGCCGCGGATCAGCGACGGGATCATCATGGAGACCAGAATGAAGATCGGCAGACCGACCACGGTGATAACCTGCTGCAGCGCGGTCAGACCGGCATCACCGGCCAGAACGATCAGCATAACGGCCACCAGCCCCTGCGCGACCCCCCAGAACACACGCTGCGGCACAGGCCCCGGCTCGGGGGTGCCGGTGCACAGCATGTCCACCACCAAAGAGGCCGAATCCGCCGAGGTGGCAAAAAAGATCGCCACGATCACCACGCCGAAGCCCTGTAAAAAACCGGCCCACGGGAAGTGCTCGAAAAAGGCGAACATCGCCAAGGGCACGCTTTGGGCGACAGCCGCACTGATCTGACCGGCCTGATCCCCCATTGCCGCACGGGCGGCAGGGCCGATACCGTCGAAATCCATCGCCTGCCAGCCAAAGATCGCAAACCAGATCAGGGTGAAAAGCGAAGGAGCGGCCAGCACACCGAAAACGAATTCGCGGATCGTACGCCCACGCGAGATCCGCGCGACGAACAGTCCGATGAAGGGCGACCAGGTCACTGTCCATGCCCAATAGAAGACAGTCCAGCTTCCCTGCCAGCCCCAGCTCGGAGTTGCGGGATTCTCATCGGCCAGCATGTCGTTCCAGAAGGCCAGACGCGGCAGATTTTCGAAATACAGCCCGAAGGTTTCCACCACGCCCCGCAGCAGGAACAGCGTCGAGCCGGTCACCAGCACAAACACCATCAGCGCCACGGCCATACCGATATTGAGGTTCGAGAGGAACTTCACCCCTTTATCGAGCCCTGCGGTGATCGAGCCAACGGCGACCCCTGTCAGGACGGTCAGAATGATCACCTTGAGCACCGTGTCATCGCGCAGCCCGAACAGGGCCGACAGCCCCGCCGCGATCTGGCTTGACCCCAGCCCTAGCGAGACCGCCACGCCAAAGAGCGTCCCGAGGATCGCGGCAATATCGATCGCCTTCCCCCAAGGGCCGTAAATCCGCTCTTTCAGAAGGGGATAGAACACCGAACTGACACGGATCGGCAGGTCGTAGCGATTGATGAAATAGGCGAAGGCCAGACCGGGAAGTGTAAAAATCGTCCAAGTGTGCAGGCCCAGATGGTAGATCGCAATCGACATCGCGTCCTGCGCGGCCTGCGTGCTATAGGGTTCGACCCCCGGCAACGGTGGTTTCGAGAAATGGCTGATCGGTTCGGCCACGCCCCAGAACATCAGCACGGTGCCGATTCCACCGGCAAACAGCATCGTGAACCAGCTCAGATTGGAATATTCGGGACGGGAATCGCGCGGCCCCAGCCGGATATGACCATGACGCGACATCGCCGCCCAGATCAGAAATCCCAGCCAGACATTGACGCCGAGGATGAAAAACCAGCCCAGATTGACGGTGATCCATTCGCGTCCGGCAGCGAAGGCATCGCCAATCGGACCCGGCGCGATCACCAGCAGGATGACAAAGGCAACCATGAAGAGTGCCGAGATGAAGAAGATATAAGGATCGGTTCGCAAACCGAGTTTGCGCACAAGTGAATGCACGTCGTTCTCCCTGTTTCGGGCTCGGGGGACGTGCCACCCAAGCATTGCGTTTCTTGAACGTCGTCGTTCGTGATCGGGAGAAATCCCGATCAGGGCGGGTCATTACCTAGAGCAATTTTCGCAAAAACCCAACCAAGGACCGGTTTCAGGCCCGATTCACGTGAAAAAGGCCGCACCTGTAGAGATGCGGCCTTTTTGCATTATGCGTATTTCGTTCCGATCAGACCGGCGGTTTGCCGCGGATCGCGCGGGCCACCATAGCCACCACGAACAGGATCAGGAAGATCACGAACAGGATCTGCGCGATCCCTGCGGATGCACCGGCAATGCCCCCGAAACCAAGAGCGGCGGCGATCAGTGCGATAATAAGAAATGTAAGAGCCCAGCCAAGCATAGGAACCTCCATCGGTTGTTTCTGGCAATCATCTTGCGTTCTGGCAGGTCAACGTTGCATTTTGCTCGGAGGTTCCGCGAAAAGATTGCAAAATCCAACGGGAACCCGAACACCCCGAGCGGCGTTTGCGCGCGTTCGTTCCAGTTCCCGGATTTCGACCCGTTCCCGCTTTTCCCGACTTTTCCCTACCGCGAGAGGCCCGACAAAAAGACACAGCCCCCGTCGCGCCTTGGGAACCTTCCCCGAGATCGGGCGTTTAGTCGCCAGATGCGGGTCAGCCGACTTCGCCTCGCCCCCAAGACGACCAAAGAGTAAGTTATGAACGAACATCACCCCGAACATACGACCAGCCCCGACACCGGCCTGACCGATACGGCGCTGCGTGCCTTTGAAAAGGGCCGTCAACTCGGGCGGGATGAGATGGCCTTTGCCCGTGCCGAGATCGCGCAGGCGGGGGCCAATCTGCGTGTTGCGGCAGTATGTCTGGGTATCGCCCTTGCAACGGCTATCGCCCTGCTCGCGGCCCTTTCGCAAACGCTGGTCTATGCGCTTCAGGCTGCGGGGCTTGCCCCCGTCTGGGCGGCCCTGATCACCACCGTTCTATTGATGCTTCTTGGGGGACTTCTGGCGCTGCGGGCCTTTGTGCTGCTGCGCCGTGCTGCGGCGACCCCGCAAACAATCATCACCAAAATCTCTGCCGATCTGCAGAATCTCAAGGAGAGCCTGAAATGAGCGAGAAAGCCACCATCAAGGAAATCGAAAACCGCCTGAACAAAGACAAGGCCGATCTGGCCGGTACGCTGGCCGATTTGACGGGCCGCGTTGCACCGGGTCTTCTGGCCGAGCATGTGTCTGACTTCATTCGTGAAAACGCGACCCCCTATGCCAAACGCGCCGAAGCGACCATCCGCGAGAATCCGGTGGCCTTTGCCTTGGCGGGCGCAGGTCTGGCATGGTTCCTTCTGGGCCGCAAAAACGGCGCGGAAACTGCGGAAACCGGCTCTGTTGCAACGGCAGCCGAAAGCGCGGCCAATGACTGGTCGGAAGAGATCGACCGCCTGCGGGCCAGCGCCACGCTGCGGCTGCGCGAACTGGAAAGCGAAGCCGAGGACAATACCCAATCGGGCCGCGATTTCGTAAAGGAACGCGCCGATATGATCTCGAAATTCTCGGGCGATGTGCGCACGAAACTGTCCAAGGATCTCGAAGACCTGTCTGCGGAGGCCCGCAAACATGTGATTGAAGCCCGCGAGCGCGCTTATGCCGCCAAGCTCAAGGCGCAGGAATACGGCACCCGCGCCGCAACCGAGACGCGCCAGTTCGTGGCCGACCATCCGGTGGTCATTGCGGTGCTGAGCCTTGCCGTGGGCGCTGCCGTTCTTGCCGCAATGCCCAAGGACAAGCTGCGCAATACGGCAGCAGGCCCCTATATCGACCGCGCCAAGGAAGAGGCGATGTCGTTCTATCGCGAAGAGAAAAAACGCGCCGAAGAGCTTGCGGCCCGCGTGAAGAAAGAAGCGCTTGATGCCGCGCGCGACGTTGCGCGCAGCGCCGAGAAGGAAGGGTCGGACCTTGGAGACCGTCTTGCGGAAGAATTCTCCAAAGAGGCCAGCGCTTCGGTGAAAAACCTGCGCAGCCATCTTCAGACCAATGGTGTGGCGCATTAAGCGACAGAGAAATGCATGCAGGAAAGCCGGAGGAAACTCCGGCTTTTTTGATTTTCTGAAATCCGAATAACCTGTTGTGAAATTTATGCCTTCCGCAGGAACAAAGGCGAAAATTCAGACGTTGGGCGCGAAACAGAGGATATCTTTCATGAGTCGCCTAGAGACCCTGTCACGTATTGCCGTCATCTTTTTAGGGGCGGTGGGCGTTGTCTTCGCGCTCGTACAGGTGGAAAGCATCTTTGCCCCGATGATCCTTGCACTGGTCGCGGGCATCGTTCTTTCACCCGTTTCCGACACATGGGAGAAAATGGGGTTCTCGCCCGTCTGGGGGGCGCTGACTTCGCTAATCTTCTCATTGCTGATCGTGGCGATGATTGTCCTGATTTTCCAGCCTCTGGTCTATCAGATCGTGGATCAGGCCCCGAAGGTCTGGCAGGATATGCGCTCGACCATCGACAGCTATAAAAGCGCCATCTCCAATCTCAACTCCATGAGCGACCGCATTCAGGAAGCGGTCAGCGATTCTGCGGCCAAGACCGGAGAAGATGGTGGCGGGGTGCAAATGCCGACGCTCTCGGATGCGCTGATGCTGGCCCCTTCGATGTTCGCGCAGTTTCTGGTGTTTATCGGCACGCTCTTCTTTTTTCTACTGACCCGCAGCGAAGTCTACGCTTGGGTCGCGCGCCATCTGTCGGAACCGGCGGACCGCGCAACAACGGCCAAACGTCTGCGCGCGGCAGAACGCAAGGTGTCGCGTTACTTCCTGACCATTACCCTGATCAATGCGGGGCTGGGGCTGGCAACAGGGCTTGTTCTGACTGCGCTTGGCATGCCCGGTGCGATGCTCTGGGGGCTTGTCGCGTTTCTTATCAACTTCGTGCTCTATATCGGTCCGGCCTGTCTGATCGTGGCCTTGGTCTTTGCAGGCGTAGCGGCCTTCGACGGCTTCTATTCACTTCTGCCCGCAATCCTTTACGCCAGCCTGAACGCGATGGAGGGCCAGTTTGTGACGCCTGCACTCGTTGGCAAACATATGCGCCTGAATCCGCTGCTGGTCTTTCTCTCGCTGATCTTCGGGATCTGGCTCTGGGGACCGGTAGGCGGGATTGTGGCGATTCCGCTTCTGCTATGGGGGCTGGTGCTGGCCGATGGCCTGCCTGAAAGTCAGGCGGAACGGCTTATGGCCACCAAGATCACCGAATAACACCGTGCAAGGCCCCTTGGTTTGGGGCGGCTTCCGCGCTAAACCCTGATCTCCGGTCGCAGCCCACCCGGATGCATCAAAACAGGGAAGCTTTCATGAAAACCATCGTCATCTGTTCCGGCGGCCTCGATTCCGTCACTCTGGCCGATAAGATCGCTGCCGAACACAGCCTTGTCGGGCTGGTCTCCTTTGACTACGGCCAGCGTCACCGCAAAGAGCTGGATTTTGCGGCCCGCGCGGCCCGGCGTCTTGGCGTCAAGCATGACATCATCGATATGCGCGGCATCGGGGCTTCACTGACCGGCTCGGCGCTGACCGATGATGTGGATGTGCCCGATGGCCATTATGCCGAAGAGACGATGCGCATCACCGTCGTCCCGAACCGTAACGCGATCATGCTGACCATCGCTTTCGGGATTGCGGCGGCCCGTGGCGCCGATGCGGTGGCCACGGCGGTGCATGGCGGCGACCATTTCATCTATCCCGACTGCCGCCCCGCCTTTACCGAGGCCTTCGAGGCGATGCAGAAACAGGCGCTCGATGGTTATGCCGATGTGTCTCTTTATACGCCCTTCGTCCGCGTGCCGAAATCGGCGATTGTCGAGGAAGGCGCACGGCTGGGCACGGATTTCGCCCAGACCTGGTCCTGCTATAAGGGCGGGGAAAACCACTGCGGGCGCTGCGGCACCTGCGTCGAGCGGCGCGAGGCCTTCGATCTGGCGGGCGTGACTGATCCTACCGTCTATGACGATCCGGATTTCTGGAAAGCTGCGGTGGAAAAAGCGCGCTGATTACTTCGCCTTCGGGCGGAAGGCTTTGATCTTGGCGGGGTCTGTCTCGATATACCCTGCCCCGATCAGATCGAGGCAATAGGGCACAGCGGCGAAAACGCGGTTGAGGCAGGTCGCTATGGCCGAAGGCTTACCCGGCAGCGTAATGATCAGCGATTTCCCTGCAATACCAGCGGTCTGGCGCGACAGAATGGCCGTGGGCACCTCTTCCAGCGAGGCGCTGCGCATTTCCTCGCCAAACCCCAACAGCTCTTTCTCCATCACATCGGCCACGCCCTCGGGCGTCTGGTCGCGGGGCGCAGGGCCGGTGCCGCCGGTGACAAGGATCAGATCGGCCTCTTGGCCCACCAATTCGCGCAGCTTTTCGGCCACGCTTTCGCGCCCGTCGGGGATGATATGGCGCGAGATGCTTAGCGGCGAGGTCACCACGCCGCCAAGCCAGTCTTCGCAGCCCGGACCGCCCTTGTCTTCATATTCCCCCGCAAAGGCGCGGTCGGAAACGGTGACGATGGCGGCATGGGGCTGCGATTTGCTCATTTTGCCACGCGTGCGTTGCGGGTCGCGATCAGCTTCAGACGCAGAGCGTTCAGGTTGATGAAGCCCGCCGCGTCCTTCTGGTCATAGGCGCCTGCATCTTCCTCGAAGGTCACGTGCTTCTCGGAATAGAGCGAATACTCCGACCAGCGCGCCACGGTGCGGGCCGCGCCCTTGAACAGCATCAGCTTCACGGTGCCGGTGACATATTCCTGCGTCTTGTCGATCAGCGCCTGCAGCGCCTCACGCTCGGGCGAGAACCAGAAGCCGTTATAGATCAGCTCGGCATAGCGCGGCATGATCGAATCCTTCAGGTGACCCGCACCGGAATCCAGCGTGATCTGCTCGATGCCGCGGTGTGCTTCCAGAAGAATGGTGCCGCCGGGGGTCTCGTAGACGCCGCGCGATTTCATACCGACGAAGCGGTTTTCCACGAAGTCCAGACGGCCAATGCCGTGCTTCTTGCCCAGCTCGTTCAGCTTGGTCAGGATCGAGGCCGGGCTCATCGCCTCGCCATTGATCGAGACAGCATCGCCCTTCTCGAACCCGATCTCGATATATTCCGGCTCGTTCGGTGCGTCGAGGACCGGATCATCGGTGCGCTGATAGACATAATCGGGCGCCATATCGCCCGGATTTTCCAGAACCTTGCCCTCGGAAGAGGTGTGCAGCAGGTTCGCATCCACCGAGAAGGGGGCCTCGCCACGCTTGTCTTTGGCAATCGGGATCTGGTTCTTCTCGGCGAAGTCCAGAAGTGCGGTCCGCGAATGCAGGTCCCATTCACGCCAAGGCGCGATCACCTTGATCGAGGGATCAAGCGCATAGGCGGCCAGCTCGAAACGGACCTGATCGTTGCCCTTGCCGGTCGCGCCATGCGCCACGGCATCGGCACCGGTTGCCTTGGCGATTTCCACCAGACGCTTAGAGATCAGCGGACGCGCGATCGAGGTGCCCAGCAGGTAGAGACCTTCGTAAACGGCATTGGCGCGGAACATCGGGAAAACGAAATCGCGCACGAATTCCTCGCGCACGTCTTCAATAAAGATGTTTTCCGGCTTGATGCCTAGCATCTCGGCCTTCTTGCGTGCGGGGTCCAGCTCTTCGCCCTGACCGAGATCGGCGGTGAAGGTAACGACCTCACAGCCATATTCGGTTTGCAGCCATTTGAGGATGATCGAGGTATCGAGGCCGCCGGAATAGGCGAGCACGACTTTCTTGGGCGCGGACATTGACATCTCCCGAGGAACAGATTTTGACGTGGGGATAGAGCGTTTTTTTCTGTGCTACAAGGCCTAGTGGCGTTTTGGCACGCCTGCATTTGAAAGAGATAAAATGTTACCCAGCATTCTGCAGACCGCATTACGCGATATTTTCCGTGATCTAGGCCGAACAGCGCGCATTCTATTCGTACCCGCCATCTTCTGCTTTGCCGCCTTTCTTGGCCTCTGCGTCTGGCTTCCCCAGACCATGTCCGTCGACTTGGTTGATTTCCTAACCGGCATACCCCTTTCCATCATGGGCCTCTGGATCGCAGTTTCATGGCATCGATACGCTTTAGCCGATCTGGCAAAACCGCTTTCGCGCTTTGGGTTTATCGGGCGTTGCGGCTTTTATCTGCTCGTCGGGATTGTGATCTGTTTGGCGGTGTTCATCTGCTCCATTCCTTTCCAGATGCTTGCGAAGGCCGCGTTTTTCGAGGCGGATAGTGTTGTGCTGACAGCATTCGCAATAGCGATCTCAGCCCTATGCCTTGGTATGATCGGCCTACGACTCGCCATTCTTCTGCCCGCAGTGGCCTTGGGGCCAACGACCGACAGCTTCCGTATGATGTGGCGCAGGACCAAAAAGATGTGGCTGCCTTTGTGTGGGATTGTTCTAATAATGGGCTTGGGTTTTGGCCTCGTCACAGGCGGTATTCTCGGAACCGACGTACTGCTCGATCTTGTATTTACGCCCAGCAGCCTCCCTTGGGATATCGCTCGTGCTACGGTAGAGATCTTCGCACAGCTCCTCATAACACTTGGCTGGGTGGCCCTGCTGTCGTCACTTTACCGGCATGTGTATGACCGAAATTCTTGAAATCTGCTTGCGCCTTTTTCAACCATGCGTATTCCATGAGCCATGACAGATTTTGCCCTGAACGCCCAAGCCTCCGCCCGCGCGCTGCGCGACCTTTTCGAGCCGACGTCCCTGCTGCGGAACGACTTCCTGTCCGAGCGCTACGGGGCGGATATCTGGCTCAAGCGCGAAGATCTGACACCCGTGCGCAGCTACAAGCTGCGCGGAGCCTTCACCGCGATGCGCAAACTGCGCTTGGCCGACCCGAGCGCGGATCATTTCGTTTGCGCCAGCGCGGGCAACCATGCGCAGGGTCTAGCCTATACCTGCCGGCACTTCGGGGTCAGGGGCACGATTTTCATGCCGGTGACAACGCCGCAGCAGAAGATCGATAAAACCCGCAGCTTTGGCGGCGATAACGTCGAGATCGTGCTGACGGGGGATTATTTCGACGACACTCTGGCGGCCAGCCAAGCTTTCTGTGCAGAGGCAGGCGCGCATTTCTTGGCGCCTTTCGACAATAGCGATGTGATCGAAGGTCAGGCGACCGTGGCCGTGGAACTGCTGGACCAGCTTGGGCGCGCGCCGGATTTCGTCACCATTCCGGTGGGCGGCGGCGGGCTGTCAGCCGGTGTCACGCGCTATCTCGGGGCCGCCAGCCCCAAAACGCAATTCCGCTATGTCGAACCTATGGGCGGCCGGAGCCTCCATGCCGCCTTGGAAGCCGGTGAACTGGTCACCCTGCCCCATGTCGACAGTTTCGTAGACGGCGCGGCTGTGGCGCGGATTGGCCAGGCCCCTTTCGAAGCCCTGCGCGACGTCCCCGCAGATCATGTGTTCGGCGCGCCTGAAAACCGGATCTGCCGAACCATGCTGGAGCTTCTCAATGTCGAAGGCATCGTGTTGGAACCTGCGGGGGCGATGTCGATCGACATGCTACAGGACATGCGCGACGAAATTGCCGGCAAGACTGTGGTCTGTATCGTTTCCGGAGGGAATTTCGACTTTGAACGTCTGCCCGATGTCAAGGAACGGGCGCAGCGCTATTCGGGACTGAAGAAATATTTCATTCTGCGTATGCCGCAACGTCCGGGCGCGCTCAAAGATTTTCTGCAGATGCTTGGTCCGCAGGACGATATCGCCCGCTTCGAATATCTGAAGAAATCAGCCCGCAATTTCGGTTCGGTGCTGATTGGCATCGAAACGCGCGATCCGACGAGCTTCGGCAAATTGACCCAGCAGCTTGATCAGGCCGGCTTTACATATCGCGACATTACAGAAGATGCCATTTTGGCCGAGTTTCTGATCTGACGCGAACGCCCCCCACCGATCCGCTGATTGGTGGGGGGCTGACGATATCAGGCCGCGCTGAGGAACTCGCCCACGCGGGCCATGAAATCTTTTTTGGACGCCGCATAGATATCGAGAATCGCGGAGACATCCACTTCGGACGACCGGCCTGCCGCAGAAAGCCGTTCGCCCTCTTGGCACATCACGCCAAAAGCACGGAAGCCGAGATTCCACGCAGAGCCTTTGAGGAAGTGCAAATCTTCTTCCAGCTTTTCGGGACGGGTCCCCAAACGCATGACCACACCCTCGACTTCGTCCATAAAGAGCTCGACGACTTCACCGAAGCCATCTGCCCCAATTTCGGATTGCAACTCGGCAACCCGATCCCAATCGATCATCTGAACCTCCACCAAAGGGCAACACCACCAGCGACAAGGCTAGGCAAGAAAACTTGCCAAAAACTTAAGCGCGGAAACTTACTGGGATTTACGCCAAATTAAGAGTGGCTGCGCCAAAGATGGCCATCAGTAGTGTCACGAGGAGCGGAATCGGCTTGCAGGATCCTCTGTATAAGCTTTCGCCGGCCACCCAAACGCCGGACGAGAATGCGCGCCGCAGCGTGCTTGTTGTCGATGACAGCAAAATGCAGCGTCGTATTCTATCGGCGCAGCTTTCACGGTCCGGCTATGATGTCACCGAAGCCGCCTCTGCCGAAGAGGCGCTTGAGATTTGCCAGCAGTTCGAGCCGGATATCGTCATCTCCGACTGGATGATGACCGGCATGTCCGGTGTGGAATTTTGCCGTAAATTCCGTGAAATGCCACGGGCAGGTTATGGCTATTTCATTCTGCTGACATCCAAATCGGAAAAAGCCGAAGTGGCACTGGGCCTGCAAAGCGGGGCCGATGATTTTCTGGCCAAGCCGGTCAACGGGAACGAGTTGCGCGCGCGCCTGCAGGCCGGTGACCGGATCTTGCGTATGGAGCGCGAACTGACGCGAAAGAACCAGCTTCTGAGTTCGACGCTGGATGAGCTGAAAACCGTACATGAAGGTATTCGGCGCGATCTGTCCGAGGCACGGCAGCTCCAGCAAAGCCTTGTCAAAGAAAGATACCGGAGCTTCGGCAGCTCGGAGGTAACGCTCATGCTCCGGCCCTGCGGTCAGGTGGGCGGTGATCTTGTGGGCTTTTTCCCGATCAATGCGCGGCGTGTCGGGCTTTATGGCATCGATGTCTCCGGCCACGGTATTACATCGGCCCTGATGACCGCGCGGCTTGCGGGGTATCTTTCGGGCTCTTCGCCCGATCAGAACATCGCCTTGGTCCTCTCGGATTTCGGGATCTACGAAGGCATGGACCCGGGCGAGCTGGCGACCTATCTCAACAAACTCGTTCTGGATGAAATGCAGACCGAGAGCTATTTCACGATGGTCTATGCCGATGTGGATCTGGTCTCGGGCGAGGTTCTGATGGTGCAGGGCGGGCATCCACATCCCGTCAAGCAACGCATTGATGGCACGATAGAGCTTCTGGGACAGGGCGGCCTGCCCGTGGGGCTGATCGAGGAAGCCCAATATGAGACGTTCTCGACCGTGCTCGAACCCGGCGAAAGGTTGATTCTGATGTCGGATGGCATCACGGAAGCAACCGCGCATGACGGCCAGTTGCTTATGGAGAACGGGCTCGACAGCATGCTGAAGACGCTCTCCAATCTCAACGGCAACGGCTTCCTTGATGCGCTTTACTGGGAGGTCGAGAATTACGCCGATGGCAATCTGACAGATGATGTCTCTGCCGTTTTCTTCGAATTCAACGGCGCGAAGCGGAACGCGGACTGACCCTTCGCGCGGAGGCTTACGGTTCGCGCAGGGCCTCGCGGGATTTGTAGAGCGGCTTGAGCAGATACTGCAGAATGGTCTTCTCGCCGGTATGCAACTCCACCGTCGCCTGCATGCCGGGACGGATTTCCAGATTGCGCTGGCGCTCTGTCAGATCAGACAGGTCCACACTCAACGTAACCTCGTAATGTGGCTGCGCATTTGGGTCTTTCTCGTCTTTGAACGTATCGGCAGAGACCACAACCACCTTACCGGTCAGGCTGCCATAGATCGTGTAATCATAGGCCGAAAGCTTGATCGTGGCATCCTGCCCCGCACGAACATTCGCAATATCTTTCGGTGCGATCTGGGCGTCGATATACAACTCTTCGCCCTCGGGAATGATCTGCATGATCTGCTGGCCCGGCTGGACGACACCGCCGATCGTGGTGACCGATAGCTGGTTGATGATCCCCCGCATCGGGGCCACCAAAGTGGTGCGGCCCAGTTGATCTTCCGAAAGTTTGAGTTGCTGACGCAGGGTGCCCAGCTTGTTCAGCGTATCCGAATAATCGGAGGCCCGATCCAGCTCGGTTTTGGTAATGATTTCATTGAGCTGGTTCTGCGCATCCTCGAAGGCCTTGCGCGATTTGGTTACCTCGATCAGTGGCGCAACCTGCTTTTCATACATGCGTTCAACAAGGTCACGCTCTGCCTTTGCCTGTGCAACCACGGCTTTCGCCCCCGATACACGGGCGTGATAATCTTCCAGCCGCGCCTCAAGCAGCCCCGATTCCGAGGCGATGATATCGGGCACAAGGCGGATCTGCTCTCTGGTCGGGTTGAAAATCAGCGTATCTTTCATCTCGGCTTCAAGCCGCATCTGGCGGATTTCAAGCCCCGCGATCTGGTCCCGCAAATCATCGGTCTGGGTCTGGTATTGCGTGGCATACAGCTTCGCCAGCACCTGCCCCGCCTCGACATGATCCCCCTCGGCCACATCCAGCTCTGCCAGAATTCCACCCTCGAGGTTCTGGATGATCTGCGGGCGCGACGACGACACGATCTCCCCCGGACCGCGCACAATCTGGTCAACCCAAGCCATTGAAGCCCAAAGCAGAAAGATCGCAAGTGCGATCCCGACCAGCCAGACAGTCATGCTCATCCGTTTGGTGCGGGTAAGGATCACACTGGGGTCGATCGTGGCCATGTCAGGTTCCGGTTTTCGCTTTGGTGAGGTGGGCCAGAACCGCATCACGCGGGCCGTCCACTGCCAGTTTTCCATTCTGCAGGATCAGGGTGCGCGAGGTCAAAGACAGGATCGGCACGCGGTGCGTCGCGATGATCGCAGTGCGACCTTCCAGCCACGATTGCAAGCGGCTGACCAATGTGGCCTCCAGCGTCGTGTCCAAGGCCGAGGTCGGCTCGTCAAGAATGACCACCGACGGATCCTGCAACCAGAGCCGCGCCCAGCCAATGGATTGGCGCTGCCCGACAGACAGCCCCTCGCCACCATCGCGCAGGGTCAGGTCCAGCCCCTTCGGATGGCTACGCACAAAAGGCCCAAGCCCTGCAAAATCCAGCGCCTCATAGAGGCGGGCATCATCGCGTTCCAGCTGGGTCAGGTTCAGGTTTTCCCGCAAGGACCCCGCAAACAACCGGACATCCTGACTGAGATAGCCCAGAGAGCGGCGCAGATCGCGCGGATGGAGCTGGCCGATATCGATCCCGTCCAGCAAAATCCGCCCCGCTTGCGGATCATAAAGCCCCGCCATCAGCTTCAGGAGCGTCGACTTGCCGGACCCGTTAGTGCCCAGCACGGCAACCTTCTGCCCCGGAGGGATCTTCAGGTTGGGAATATCCAGCGTCAGGGAGCTGTCCTGATCATATTGGAAATTCACATGGCGCATCTCGTATTCGCCCCGCACCTGCTCGGTGCGCAGATAGGAACGGTCATCGGCCTGCGCCTGATCGGATTCGATGATCGCATCCAGCCCGTCCAGCGCATGTTTGACATTCGACCAGCGTGACAGCGTGCCTGCAAGCTGGGTCAGGGGCGACAGTGTGCGCGAGGTCAGGATCCCGATGGCAATGATCGACCCGACCGTAAAATCGCCCGAAAACACCTTATAGGTCCCGATCACCACGGCGGTGATATAGGTGCCCTGCTGGACCATCTGCGCCCAATAGGTCAGGGCCGCAGCCAGCTTGCGCTGTTCGGAGGATTTGATCGCCGACAGGGTGATCAGCTCTTCCCAGATCCGTTTGAACCGGTCCGCCCCGCGTGAAGTGGCCACGGTTTCATGCTCGTAGATCGCTTCGTGCAGCAGACGGGACGCGCGCACCGAGGCGCCTTGGGTTGCTTCGGTCAGGCGGATCATCTTGCGCTGGAACAACAGCCCCGGCAGCACCATCAGGACCGCCCCCGCCAGAAGAACCCAGATCAGCGAGCCGCCGATAGAGGCCACCAGAAACAGGAAAACGAACACGAAAGGCACGTCCGCCAGCGTGCCGATGGTCGAGGCAGTGAAAAACTCGCGGACCGAGGAAAACTCGCGCATGGCCGAGAAAAGCTGGCTGGGCGAGCGTTTACCCGGCGCGACCTTCATGCCCAGCAGCCGTTCCATCAGCAATTGCTGGACCGATAGCTCGATCTTGCGACCTGCCATATCCATCAAGCCCGAGCGCGCGACCTTCAACGCCATCTCGAGACCAAGCGCCAGAAACGCGCCCAGAGCCAGAACCCAAAGCGTGGCCGTCGACTGGTGCGGGATCACACGGTCATAGACCTGCAGGCTGAACAGCGCCACGGCCACCGCCAGAAGGTTCGCGAAAAGCGACCCGACCGCCACCTCGACAAAAGCACGGCGCTGTTTATGGAACGCCCCCCAGAACCAGTGCTCGCGCTCGGACGAAATCTTGTGGCGGTCCTCAAGCTGTTTGAGCGAGGTCCGCGCACGGATCACGGTGCCGGTAAAGAAGCTGACAAATTCGCCCACCGGCACTTCGGCGCGCTGGTCCTTACAGGTTTTGTCATAGACGAACAGCGTCTGGCCATCCTGCCCGATGACCAGAACCATCTGGCCATTGCTCATCTGCGCCAGTGCGGGCCATTGATCGGGCGTGATCGAGGGGATCTTCTCGACCGAAGACACAAGCCCCGCCACCCGCAGAACAGCCGCAATATGCTCGGGCTTGATCTCGGCGGCCTCCTTGGCATCGCCGGTCAGCGCCGCCGTCGCCTCGCCCACAGCCCGTAGCATCTGTTCGAGAATGTCGATGGCCGGAATATCGGCCCCGAGAAGTCCGGCATAAAGCGCGGCCAGCTCGGCACGGGCGCGGGCACGATCCGAGGTGCTCTGACCGGCGGGCGGCTTCGCAACCGGAAGCTTAGGGTCGCCAGCGGCAGGGCGCAGCTCACCATTCGCCCCACTGATATGGGACGCATTGATGTCGAATGCTATGATGCGCTCTGCCAAAACTCTCTACCCTGCTAAATGACGCTCCCGTCGACAAGGAGCCCGTACCGGCGTGCGATTTCTAGCCTTATCAGGGCGATATCGTACTTTTGTCCAGCCAAGTCCTGCCGCATCTCGGCATAATTTTCAAATTGGTTAACAAGCTCCATCAGGCTGCGCCCGCCCAGACGGTACTGCTCGGTGTAAAGCGCAAGGCTCTTTTCCATTTCGGCAACCACATTGGCATCCCGCCCCTGCTTCGCCTCTGCAGCCGTCAGCTTGGATTTCAGCGTCACCACATCCTGATAGGCTTCCTGCCGTGCCTGTTCGACCTGCTGCTGCGCCGATTGGCGCGCCGCATCCAGCGCCTTGAGCTGATCGCCCGTGCCGAAACCGAACCCGCTGCTGGTGCCAAGATTGACCCCCGCATCCGGTTTACCGCTCCCGACAGAGGCGCTGGCCGACAACCCCGGCAACAGCCCCGCACGGCTGATCTTTGCTTCGGCGACGGTCAGGCCACGATTGCCTTCGGCTTCTTTGACGCTCAGCGCATCGGGCAACGGATCGGGAATATTCAGTGCATCGATTCCCCGCGCAGGCACCGCAGCGCCGCCCGTCATGGACTCAAGCTGCGCAATCTCGGAGCGGGCGGTGTCGCGCAATGCGGCCTCGGTGGCCTGCATATCGATCAGCTTCTGGGTCAGCACCCGCTGCTCGGACATATCCGACAGGCCGCCTTCCACGCGCTGGCGCATGATATTGTCATATTCTGACAGCTTGTTGCTGGCCTGCGTGGCCGCAGCGCCCTCGGCTTCGGCCTGACGGGCCTTGATATAATGGGCAAGTGCCGAATAGACCTTGTCGTTGTAATCCGAAGACAGGTTCACCGCTGCCAGTTCGACATCGGCTGCGGCATATTCGCGCTCGGCCCGTTTGGCCCCATTGTCAAACAGCACCTGATCCAGAACGATCGACGTCGCCAGATCCCCCAGCGAGGTCAGGCTGACGCCCGGTTTCAGAGTGGGCAGCCAGTTTTTCGACTTGGCCTGAGCGGTCAGTTTCTTGACGACAAGTTCGGACTGGGCAGCACTTTTCTGGTAGCCCAGAACCGCTTTGGCGACCTGATCATAGGCCCCACCCGCAGGCAGGACAGAACGTCGGGACGCCAGATCGCCGATAATCGCAGAGCTTTGCGCCGTCACACCGGGAGGCTGTTCGGCAAAGCCGTTCTCGGAGGGCGCATAGGCCGACCGGCCAGAGGGAAACGGCGTCCCTCCGCCCAGACAACCAGAAAGAGAGGTCATCACGACACTCAGAAGTGCCGCCCGGACGAGAACCGTCCGGGAATTGCACATATCAGCCATCTACCCGCCTTAGATTAAAGAGGTCGTGATGCTGTCATCGACATAAAGCTTCGCATCGCCGTCATCGAGCGTGTAAAGCGTGTAACCATCCATATCGCTTGTGTCGGATTTGGTCATCCCCGAGACACTGACAGTATCATCGGAGTCCCCCTCGATGATCAGCGTGTTTTCCGCACCGGTCAGGGACTGGATCTGGTCGCCGCTGATGGTCAGGTTCACATCCGCCAGATCAAGGTCGATCTTGGAGAAATCGAACTGGTCCAGACCGGCGCGCGACAGATCAAGATTGACCTCGGTTTCACTGGAAACGGTCAGGGTCGAACTTTCATTGCCTGCCGCATCAACATCCGTCACCGCGAAATAGGTGCTCATGGCCTGCGACGAGAAGGAATAGATGTCCTCGCCCGAACCGTCATTCGCGGCGGTTGCGGTATGCGTCAGCTCGGTCACCGTCCCATCGCCGGAGATTGCCGACACGGTGTAGCTATCAGCCTCGCCATCGGAGTCGGTATAAAGGGCACGCACGGTGCTCGACCCGTTGGTGGACCAGGTGACATCGGGCGCTTCGGGCGCTTCGAGGTCATAGCTGAAGATGCCGGAGGTCGCGGTATCGCCTTCAAGCGTGTTGCCATGTGCATCGACCGCGGTGATCGAATAGGTCGCCGTGCCGGTGCCTGCGGGCAGATCATCGGTGCCGAATGTGGTCGTCCACGTCCCGTCGGCCCCGACCGTCACCGTCTGGGTCGCACCGGTTTCGGTGATCGTCACGGTGATGGTCGACCCTGCCTCGACAGTACCCGAAATCGCGAACCCGCTGGCCGCTTCGGCGCTGTTCACGGTGTTATCGGCCGTCACCGAGTTGACCGAGAAATTCTCGACAACCGTATCGAAGACGACATCCAGCGTGGTCGAACCGCTATTGCCATATGCATCCACGGCGGTCACGGTCAGGGTTTCGGTTGCCGCGGCACCCTCGGGCAGGCTATCCGCCGGAACCGTCGCGCTCCAGGTTCCGGTCGCCGAGTTCACGGTTGCCGAAATCTGGCTGCCATCCGCCAGCGTCACCGTCACCGATTGCGCCCCGACTTCGACCGTGCCGCTCAGCACAAGACCGCCAGCCCGCTCGGTGGCGTTGACCACGTTATCGGCCAGATCATCATTGGGCGTGCTGGTCGAAACGGTCAGCGTATCCAGAACGGTGTCCACCTTGATCGTCTGGCTTGCGCTGGCCGTATTGCCATAGGCATCGGTTGCGCTCACGCTGATCGTCGCGGCAGAGCTATCGGCAGGCACTTCGGAGGCGCTGAAATTCGCGCTCCAGGAGCCATCGGCACCGGCAACGACCGTGCGCGTGCCCGAGCCGAAGCTGACAGTGACCGTGGCCAGTGCCTCTGCGGTCCCCGTCAGGATCACGCCGGAGGTTTCCGAGCCGCTGATCACGTTATCGCCCATCTGCGTGCTATCGATGCCCACCGACACCGAGCTATCCACCGTTACGGATTTCGTAGCGGTGGAGACGTTGCCCGCATCATCGATTGCGGTCACGGTCGCCACATAGCTGCCGCTCGACAGCGACGAATCCGTGACAACCGCGCTCCAGTTTCCGCTGGCATCGACCGTTGCATCATAGATCTTGCCGTTAATCGACACGCTGACCGACGTCGCGTCCAGATCGGTCGTCCCCGAAAGGGTGAAGCCCGAAGAGGCTTCTGCCGCGCTGACCACATTGTCAGCGGTCACATTGGCCGAAGAGAAGGATACATTGAGTTCGGTATCGACGACCAGAACATCGTTAAGAACGGTGACGTTCCCGTTCACATCGGTCGCGGTCACCACCATATCCGTCGAGTATTCGCCCGCCGGAAGCTGGTCTTGCGTGAACGTCACACTCCAGTTGCCATCGGTGTCAACAGTGGTGCTTTGTTCCTGACCGTTGATCGTGACCGTAATCGAGGCCCCGGCCTCGCCCGTCCCGCCAATCGAGATCCCGTCCGCATATTCGGCCAGATTCTCGATATCGGAGGTCGATTCCGCACCATAGGTCACTTCGACCGCAGGCGGCGTCATGTCGATCAGGAAATCCGGACCATCAAGGGTGTATTCCGTTCCGCCAGGCGACGTTACCACAACGGTCGAGGTCAAATCCCCATCCGACGGGAAGGTATCATCCTCGAAGGTCACGGCCCAGTCGCCATTCTCGTCCACCGTGGTCTCGATCGTCTGGTCCCCCAGCGTCACAACAACGGTCGATCCGGGCTCGCCGGTCCCGCTGACCTCGGCCTTGGGATCATCGGTATTGGTGGTCAGCGTGTAATCGGCATCGGGGTCATTGACCGTCGGGATGATGGCATCATCATCACCATCGTCGCTACCACCGGTGTTTTTGTCTTTATCGTCATCTTCATCGTCGCCACCGCCGCTGGCCAGCGCAACCGCGCCCGCAGCCGCCGCACCGCCTGCCAACAACGGACCCAGTCCGAGCAGCGGAGCAAAGCCGGCCATACCGGCGGTATCTTCCTCGACCGGAGCAAGAATGTCGTCGCCATCCAGGAAAGCCAGTTCGTCATTGGGGCTCCACTTGCCGATGATTTCCGGCTCGGAGTAATTGGCAAACAGCACGCCGTCGCCGCTATCTTCCAGATTGACCTGCGTGATCTCGCCATCGGCAGAGATATACAGCGTGTTGGCAGGGGCCTCGAAAAAGCCTGCCAGATCCACAATGCGACCGTCGGTCAGAACGACGTGCAAATCGCCGCCAGCGCGTTCGTATTTCAAAATATTCGTTTTGCGCAGATTCAACGAAACCGCGTCGCCGCTCCCGACCTGGATAAAATCGCCAGCACCATCGCCTGCAACCGTTCCACGAGAAACGCCGCCCGTAACATCACGGACGGCAAAGTCCACTGACCTTGCCATGAGTCTTGCTCCGCCTCAAAAAAGATGTGCAGCTCTTTTGACTGCATTTGTTTTTGCTCTTCCAAGCGGTAGCGGATTTTCGCTGACAAGCCTAGTTAAATGTCTCTTAACGTCAATTAATGGCCATACTTATGACGCGAGGGCCACGCATGTGACAAAAATACGCCACATTTTACCTGCTCATTTTCTTGGCATCCGCAGCCCGAAAACCTGCGAAAGAAATTGCCGGTCACTTTTAGATGATAGCGTTTCTATAGCCTTATCAATATCTTGCCATACTGCCCTATGCCCTTTTTCTGTAGGGGCACCATAGCAGACCGTTGGTCGCGCAACATGGATCAGGCAGATTTTCTCAGCCCACATATTATAATCTGGCATATAGACGAAACGCCGATAGGCACCGATCCTGCGGATGCCGGAAATACCCCAGCCGGTCTCTTCGCGCACCTCCCGATGCAGTGCCGCAAGCGCCCCCTCGCCGGGATCGATTCCACCACCCGGAAGCTGAAATTCCGGCACGGGCTTCTCCTGATGGGTAAGCAGCACCTGATCCCCCCGCAGCAAAAGTGCATAGGCACCGGGACGGCGCCTGTAGTGCTGCCCTCGGCGCAGCGGCTCTCCGAAACGTGGAATCATGGCAAAGCCCTTTTATTTGACACGACAAAATCGCGGGAAATTCCGCGAGGTCTTGGGTTCGCGGCTTGTCGCGCCCATATAGGCAAGGTAATCCCGCTGCCAAGCCAAAGGCAAACCCCCTTCGAGGACCTATATGAGTACGCTATCCCAAATCGCCTGGGACGATACAGTTCTGCCCTTCCAGCTCGACCGTTCGGACATCCGTGGCCGCGTCGCACGGCTGGACGGTGTTCTGGAAGAAGTCCTGAAACAGCATGACTACCCCACCGTGGTCGAGGCACTGGTGGCCGAGGTCGCCTTGCTGACCGCGATGATCGGCCAGACCATCAAACTGCGCTGGAAGCTGTCGCTGCAGGTACGCGGCGACGGCCCGATCCGCATCATCGCCACCGACTACTATGCACCTGCCGCCGAGGGCGAACCTGCCCGCATCCGCGCTTGGGCCAGCTTTGACAAGGACCGCCTTGACGAGGCGGGCGACGGTTTCCCCCAGATCGGCAAAGGCTATTTTGCCGTTCTGATGGATCAGGGCGAGGGCACGACCCCCTATCAGGGCATCACGCCTCTGGCGGGCGGGTCGCTGACCGCCTGTGCGCAGGCCTATTTCGCGCAGTCCGAGCAGTTGCCGACCCGCTTCCAGCTTGCCTATGGCCGCGCCACCCTGCCCGGCCAGTCCGAGGCATGGCGCGCCGGTGGCGTGATGCTGCAGCATATGCCGCCCGCCTCGCCGCTGCGCGCCCCCGAAGAGGGTGGTGCCGATAGCGAAGGGCTGCTGACCGCCGAGGACATCCTTGACGGCGAAGAAGGCGAGAACTGGAACCGCGCCAATATCCTCTTGGATACGGTCGAAGAGATCGAGCTGATCGGCCCGCGCATCCATGCGACCGACCTTCTGGTGCGATTGTTTCACGAGGAACAACCGCGCGTCTTCGATCCGCAGCGTGTGGAATTCGGCTGCACCTGTTCGGCGGATAAGGTGCGCAACAGCCTGTCGATCTATTCGGCCAAGGACATCACGCATATGACCACCGAAGACGGCATCGTCACCGCCGATTGCCAGTTCTGCGGCGCGCATTACGAATTCGATCCGCAGACGCTGGGGTTTGAAGCCACGAAAAACCCCGATGGCACCCCGGTCGAGGCCAAGGATGAGTGATCTTTCGTCCCGGTTACAGGCCGCTCTGGCCCGACCGGGGCGACCCTCTTCGGATTACGATCTGAACGAGGGGATCTCCCTGCCTGCGGGGCGCGTACTGCGCCCTGCGGCTGTGCTGGTGGCGTTCGAAGATACGCCCTTCGGGGCGCAGCTCTATCTGACAAAACGCGCGTCCCATCTGAAGCACCACCCGGGCCAGATTGCCTTTCCGGGCGGTAAGGTGGATGCGGGCGACCGCGATCCTGTGGCCGCCGCCCTGCGCGAAGCCCGCGAGGAAATCGGCCTGCCTTCGGAAAATGTGCAGATCCTTGGCCACCTTGACCCGCATGAAACCGTCACCAGCTTCTCGATGGTTCCGGTTCTGGCTCGGATCACGACGCCGTTCCGCCCCGCCCCCGAACCGGGCGAGGTCGAGGAGGTGTTCACCGTGCCTCTGCACCATATCGCCAATCCTGCGAATTTCCGCCTTGAGGGGCGGCGCTGGCGTGGCACGTGGCGGCACTATTACGCCGCCCCCTATGGCCCCTACTATATCTGGGGCGCTACGGCGCGGATCCTGCGCTCTTTGGCAGACAGGCTGACCCCGTCATGAAACTGACGGATGACTGGCTGACAGCCCCTGCCACACAGGCCGTAATGCAGATGCTTGAAACAGCCGGCCATCAGGCGTTCTTTGTCGGTGGCTGTGTGCGCAATGCCGCCTTGGGTGCACCGGTCAGCGATCTGGATATTGCCACCGATGCGCCGCCACAAAGCGTGATTACACTCGCCAATGCCGCTGGTCTGAAACCCATTCCCACGGGCATAGAACACGGCACGGTGACAGTGGTCTCGGACCATATCCCGCATGAAATCACCACCTTCCGCCGCGACGAGGAGACCGATGGCCGCCACGCTCTGGTTGCCTTTTCCACGGAGATTGCCGAGGATGCGGCGCGGCGCGATTTCACGATGAACGCCCTTTACGCACGCTCGGATGGCGAGGTCCTCGACCCGCTGGGCAGCGGTCTGGCGGATCTGCAGGCGCGTCATCTCCGGTTTGTCGGGGAAGCGGAAGACCGGATCCGCGAGGACTATCTGCGTATCCTGCGCTTCTTCCGTTTCACCGCATGGTATGGTGCGCCTGAAAACGGTCCGGATGCCGAAGGTCTGGCCGCCTGTGCCGCCTTGGCCGAGGGCATTGACGGCCTCGCCCGCGAGCGTATCGGCGCGGAAATGCGCAAGCTTCTGGCCGCGCCCGATCCTGCGCCCGTCATTGCCTCGATGGCGCAAACCGGCATCCTGTCCCGCCTCCTGCCCGGTGCGGATGCCAAAGCCCTGCCCGTGCTGATCCATCTGGAAAACGGGCGCGGCCCCGATCCGCTGCGACGTCTGGCCTGCCTGACATCGCAGCCCGCCACCGCCGCATTGCGCCTGTCACGGGCCGAAGCAAAACGTCTGGCCCGTCTGCGCGAGGCCGCGCAAGACATCGGCAGTCCCACCGAAATGGGGTATCGTCTGGGGGTCGAGGACGGGTGTGATGCATGGCTTGTCCGCGCAGCACTTCTGGAAATGCCGATGACACCCGACTGGCCCGCGCAGATTGCCTTTGGTGCCGCACAGACATTTCCGGTCACCGCCCGCGATCTTTTGCCCGCCTTACAGGGCAAGGAGTTGGGCGATAAGCTGGCCGAGCTGGAAATCCGCTGGATCGGCAGCGGCTTCACGCTGGATCGTGCGCATCTGCTAGGCTGAGCCTGCGCACCGCCCCCCTTGGCCGGACGCACGGCACGGTCTAGCTTGACCTGCAAAAGGAGCATGCTGATGATAAACCCGTTCCGCAAGGCCAGATCCGCCCCGCCAACCACACTCGGGCGCTTTCTCTTCTGGTGCCTGAGGGGCGCATGGGGGCTGATCACGGTATCGGCCCTGCTATCCGCCGCAGCAGGCGCGATGGAAGTGGTCTCGGCATGGCTTCTGGGGCGCGTGATCGACAGTCTGATCTCGACGACGCAGGGCGATATCTGGTCCGACCACGCGCTGATCCTTGGCGGTTTCGTGCTCTTCTACCTGGTGATCCGCCCTGTGGTCTTTGGTCTGTCAACAGCCGCCAACCACCTATTATTACAGCCAAATATCTTCCCTCAGGTCTTGTCACGCCTGCACCGCCACACGATGGGCCAGTCGGTGACCTTCTTCGATAACGATTTCGCCGGTCGCATCGCCCAAAAGCAGATGCAGACCGCCCGCGCGGTGACCGATGTCGCACAAGGCAGCATAGAGACCGGCATGTTCGCCCTCTCGTCGATCCTCGGCTCGGCAGCCATGCTGGCCGCAATCGACGGTTGGGCGGCGCTGGCGCTGCTGCTATGGATGATCGCGATGGTTCTGGTGATCCGCACCTTCCTGCCGCATGTGCGCGGGCGGTCGAAGGCGCGCGCCTCCGCACGGGCCACGGTGTCGGGGCAGGTGGTGGATACGATCACCAATATCAAGACGGTGAAGCTTTTTGCCAATACCGAACACGAGGACCGCGAGGCCTTGGGCGCGATGGAAAGCTTCCGCGAACGCGCGATCGCCTTCGGACGCGTCTCTACCGGCTACCGGACCGCCCAGATGGCGCTCTCGGGCCTGCTGCCGGTGGTTTTGGTCGGCGGTACGGTTCTGCTCTGGCGTCAGGGCGCGGCCAGTGCGGGGGATGTGGCCGCCGCAGGGGCCATCGCCATGCGGATCGCGCAGATGTCGGGGTGGGTGTCGATGTCGCTGATGCAGATCTATGGCTCGATCGGTGAGGCGGAAGACGGGATGAACACGCTGGCCGCGACCCACGGCCTGACCGACCACCCTGATGCACAGGACATAGGGCGCGCGCAGGGCGCAGTATGTTTTGACCATGTCAGTTTCAGTTACGGACGCAGCGAGGGTGGATTGCAGGATATTTCTCTCGCTATTCCCGCAGGCCAGCGCGTCGGTATCGTGGGGGCGTCAGGCGCAGGGAAATCCACCCTCGTTGCCCTGCTTCTTCGGTTGTATGATACCGAAAAAGGGGCCGTTCGGTTGGATAATACCGATATCCGCACGATCACGCAGGAAAGCCTGCGCCGTCAGATCGCTATGGTCACGCAGGAAACAGCCATGTTCAACCGCTCTGCCCGCGAGAACATTCTCTATGGTCGCCCCGATGCCACCGAACAGGAGATCATCGACGCCGCCCGCGCGGCCGAAGCGCATGATTTCATTCTCGATCTCGAAGACCATAAGGGCAATAAAGGATATGATGCGATGCTGGGCGAACGCGGGGTGAAACTCTCGGGCGGCCAACGCCAGCGTATCGCCCTCGCCCGCGCCTTCCTGAAAAACGCACCTATTCTGGTGCTGGACGAGGCCACCTCGGCGCTGGATTCCGAGGTCGAGGCGCAGGTGCAGGACGCGCTGACCAATGTGATGGCCGACAAGACCGTACTGGCCATCGCCCACCGCCTGTCCACCATCGCCGAAATGGACAGGATCGTGGTCATGGAGAAAGGCCATATTGCGGAAGACGGCACGCATGATGAACTGCTGGAGCAGAACGGCCTCTATGCCCGCTACTGGAACCGGCAGTCAGGCGGCTTTATCGGTGCCGAGGACAACGCGGAAGATGTGGAGGCGGCGCAATAGGCTTTGCCTTGCGGCCAAGGGCTGCTAAAGCCTGCCCTCAAGCAAAGCCAGCCGGATAGCCATCATGACCGATCACATCTATAGCGTCGACCGCCTCTCCATTCAGGCCGATGGCGTCATCCGCAGCGAAGAGGGCACGATCCACGCGCCGCTCACCCTCCCACAGGAAGACATCACCGGCGAGGTCGTTGCTGGCCGGATCGCGCAACCGAAGATCGTCAACCCTTCCGCCAGCCGAGTCCGGCCTCCTTGCCCGCATTATCGCGCCTGCGGGGGCTGCAGCCTGCAACATGCCTCGGATGCATTCGTGGCCGACTGGAAAGCCAGCGTGATCGAAACGGCACTGGCCGCGCGTGATATCGACGCCAAGGTCGAACAGGTCTTCACCTCTCCCGCCAATTCACGCCGCCGCGCCACGCTTTCGGGGCGCCGCACGAAAAAGGGCGCGCAGGTGGGCTTTCATGGCCGCGCCTCCGGCACGATCACCGAAATCACCGGCTGCACCCTGCTGCGCCCCGAGCTGCTGGCCCATCTGCCCACGGCCGAAGCCCTGACCATCGCCGGAGCCAGCCGCAAGGGCGAGCTGTCGATGACGCTGACCCTCTCGGAGGCTGGCGTCGAGATCGCCTGCACCGGCGGCAAGGAGATTTCGGCAGATCTCTTCACCACGCTCTCCGAGATCGCCCATAAGAACGGGCTGGCGCGGATCTCATGGAATGGCGAGATGGTCGCCGCGATCCGTCCCGCATGGCAGGCGATGGGACGGGCACAGGTTGCCCCGCCCGCAGGCGCTTTCCTGCAGGCCACGAAAGAGGGCGAAACGGCGCTGACCGATTTCGTTCTGCAAAACCTCGGCAAGGCCGCAAAAGTGGTCGATCTGTTCTCGGGGTCGGGCACTTTCACCCTGCCTCTGGCCCAATATGCCGATGTCCATGCGGTCGAGGCCGAAGCCCCCATGCTGGAGGCTCTCGACCAAGGCTGGCGCAAGGCACAGGGCCTGCATCGTGTGACCCATGAAGCCCGCGATCTCTTCCGCCGCCCGCTGCTTCCCGACGAGCTCGACCGTTTTGACGTAATCGTGATCGACCCGCCGCGCGCCGGCGCGGAGTCCCAGATTGCCGAAATCTGCCGCTCGGATGCCACACGTGTCTTGCATGTGTCCTGCAACCCGATCACTTTCTCTCGCGATGCCAAGACCTTGCTGGAAGCAGGATTTGTCCTGGAGAAACTTATCGCTGTCGACCAGTTCCGTTGGTCTGCCCATATTGAAATCGCTGCGCTGTTTACCCGTTGTTAACCACGTCTAAAGCAGACTCGATCTAAAGGCAGAAAACGGCTAGAAGGCCTATCGAGCAGACCTATCAAACAGGCAAAAAATGCAACGCAGAACGCTTCTTTCGGGCCTTGGCGCAATGGCCCTTCTGTCGGCATGTGGCGACAGTTCGAAGTTCAAGAATTACGAAGGCGCGCCGGTGACACAGATTCAGGTCTTCAAGAAAGACCGCAAGATGTATCTGTTCTCGGGCGACCAGATCGTCAAAACCTATGACATTGCTCTGGGCGGCCAACCGGTTGGTCCCAAGCAGTTCGAAGGCGACGGCAAAACCCCCGAAGGGGTCTATTACATCGACTGGCGCAATCCCAATTCCGCCTATCACCTGTCTCTGCGCGTGTCCTATCCGAACCCGCAGCAGATCTCCTTCGCTGAAAGTCAGGGCCGCAAACCGGGCGGAGATATCTTCATTCACGGGCAGGCAGGGGCCAATAAGGGCCGCGGCAAGGACTGGACCGCAGGCTGTATTGCCGTGAATGATAAACAGATCGAGGAAATCTATTCGATGGTGCTGACCGGCACCCCGATCTTTATCTACCCCTAAGCGGCCCCGCGTCGCGACAGGCATCAAAAAAGGCCCTCTTGCGGGGCCTTTTTCTATGTCGGACAAGCCATGTTACAAGGCATAGCGGGTGTAGGGCGGGCGCATCAGCGCCCGGTCAGCATGGTCCACCAGATCTTGCCCGACGGCTCCTGATACCAGGCAAAGCCCATCTCGGTGGCCGCCGGATTGAGGATCACATCGCGGGTCTCCGGATCGCTCATCCAAGCCGAAAGGGTTTCGGTCTCGGTTTCATAGGTCTCCGAGATATTCTCGCCCACGACTTCGCCATAGAAGCCCGCGCGTTTTGCACGATCCAGGGGCGAGGACCCGTCCGAGCCCCAATGCCACGGCCGGTTCTGCTTGGCCATGTCCTTGCTATGCACCGTGGCAGCGATCGCCAGCTGTGTGTTCAGCTGCATCGGGCCGGTACCACGGGCGGCGCGCAGGCTGTTGACCGCCTCGAGCGCGCGGCTCGGGATCACCTCGGCATCCTTTTTGGTGATCCGATAGACTTTCGGCATCGGCTTCCCATCGGGGGCCAGCTGCACATCGTTTGAAGTGGTCGCGCAGGCCCCGAGGGCCATCAGCAACGCAAGGATAGGAAGTGCTTTCATACCGTTCACCGTCGAATTCTCTGGCCGCCAGCGATACACGCAGCCGCGCTTTGCTTCAAACCCACAGTTCCGTGAGGACATCAAATGCCTGCGGGTTGCGACACTGACGCCATGTTTTCGCCGCCGGACCGCTCAGAGGCGGTGGATCCAGCCCTGCAAATTCTCCTCGATGACCTCGCTCAGCAGCGCGATATGGGCATCACCGTCATTGAGACAGGGGATATAGGTAAAGCTTTCGCCACCCGCATGTTCGAAAGCCTCGCAGATCTCGCCCTTGATCTCTTCGAGGGTCTCGATGCAATCGGCCGAAAACGCGGGCGAAATGACAGCGATACGCTTTTTGCCCGCGCGGGCCAGTTCGGCCACATGTTCGACAGTATAGGGGCGCAACCATTCCTCGGTGCCAAAAACCGACTGGAAGGTGGTGTGGATGCGGTCTTTGTCCCAGCCCAGCCGCTCGCGCAGAAGGCGCGTCGTCTTCTGGCACTGACAGTGATAGGGGTCGCCTTCCATCAGATACCGCTTGGGCATGCCATGATAGGAGCAGACCAGCACATCGGGCTGTGCCCCGTCTGGATAGGCGTTCAGCACCGATTGGGACAGAGCCTCTATATAGTTCGGGCGGTCGAAATATTCCGGAACGACGCGCGCGGCAGGCTGCCGTTTCTGGGTCATCAGCGCCTTGAAAAACGCATCATTGGCCGTGGCCGAGGTCGCCCCCGCGTAATGCGGATACAGCGGGAAGAACAGGATCTTCTCGCAGCCGTTCTTCACCATCCGGTCCACCACGGATCGGGTCGAAGGATTGCCGTAGCGCATACAGAAATCCACCTCGACGCGGTCGCCATAAAGCGCCGCCATCGATTGCTTCAGCTTGGCCACCTGCTGTTTGGTGATCGTCATTAACGGGCTTTCATTGGCCTCGTTATTCCAGATCGTCTTGTAATTCGCCCCCGAGGTGAAGGGGCGCTTGGACAGGATAATCAGCTGCAAAAGCGGTTGCCATTTCCAGTTCGGAATATCGATGACGCGCTTGTCCGAGAGAAATTCGCCCAGATACCGGCGCATCGACCAGTAATCCGTTCCATCCGGAGTGCCCAGATTGGCCACAAGGACACCGATCTTGGCCGTAGGCACCGCAGGGTGGTCGGCAGACGCATGGCTCAAGCGCGGATTGGCTGGCTTCGGCATGGAAAGATCCTATCGCGGTTTCGGAACATTTCCGGAGATAACGCGTTCGGGAACTGTGTCAAAGCCCAAAGTTCTCATGACCCGCGGCTACGCGGTCCGCCAGCTTTGACATGCGCCGCATTTTGGAATTAGTCTCAGGTATGGACATGATGGAATATCGCACCAAAGTGCCACCGCTCGATTGCTCTGACACAGCTCTTTTTCTCGATTTCGATGGAACATTGGTCGATATAGCCCCCACACCGGATGCCGTGGTGCTTCCGGCGGATCTGGGGCTTTTGCTGTGCCGTCTGGAAGAGGCGACGGGAGGGGCGCTTGCAATCGTATCGGGCCGTTCTCTCAACGAGCTAGAAGGCTTCCTGCGAGGCTTTGACGGCGTCATGGTCGGCTCGCACGGGTCGGAAGCGCGCGGCACGACGCCCCCGCTGGAGGCCCTGCCCGAAGGGCTGGAGGCCGCCCAGACCGAAATGCGTGATTATGCCGCGTCGCGCGGGCTGCTTTACGAGCACAAATCGATGGGGGCCGCGATCCATTTCCGCAACCGTCCCGATGCAGGGCCGGAAGTGCGGGCCTTCATCGACAGGCTGGCGATCACCAATCCGCGTTTCGAGGTCCAGCCCGCGAAAATGGCCTATGAGCTGCGTCCGGCAGGGTTTTCCAAAGATGGCGCGCTTCAGCTTCTGTCGGACCTTCCCGCCTTTCTTGGCCGTCGACCGGTTTATATCGGCGATGACACCACCGACGAACCCGCGCTGGACTGGGCCGAGACCCACGGCGGCTTCGGCATCAAGGTCGGTGAGGGTGCAAGCTGTGCAAGCCAGCGCCTGCCCGACCCTGCCGCCGTTCTGGAATGGCTACGGGCGGGAGGGGCGCGCTAGGATGGGACGGCTGATCTGTATCTCGAACCGCATCCCTTCCGGTCCCAATCCCTCGGGCGGTCTGGTTGTTGCACTGCATGACACGATCAAGGAAACAGGGGGGATCTGGATCGGCACATCGGGGGAGATCGTGGACACCCCCGAGAACACCTTGCATGAAATCACCGACGGTCCCTTCCGCCGCATGGCCTTCGACCTGACCGAGGCCGAACAGAAGAATTATTATTTCGGCTTTTCCAATCAGGTGCTCTGGCCGCTGTTTCACGGACGGACAGACCTGCTGGAGATCCATGCCGAATATCTCGACAGTTATAAGGAAGTGAACCGCCGCTTTGCCAAGATGCTGATCGAGGTGATCGAACCCGAGGACCGGATCTGGGTGCATGATTATCACCTGATCCCGCTGGCGCTGTATCTGCGCCAGTTGGGGGCGAAGAACCGGATGGGCTTTTTCCTGCATACGCCCTTTCCCAATCCGATCACGCTGCATGCCCTGCCAAATGCCGAAGATGTCTGCGAATGGCTGGCCAATTACGAGGTGGTCGGCATGCAATCCGAACGCGATGCCCGCGCCGCCATTGCCTGCCTGACCGAGATCGCGGGCGCGCAGGAGCTTGCGGGCGGCTTCGTACAGCTTGGCGAGCGGCAATGCCGTGTTGCCGCCTTCCCGATTGCTATCGATGCGCAGGAATTCCGCCATCTGGCCGAAGAGCAGATCGACCGCTTGCCCGCAGGGGTAATCAAGCCGGACCGGCAGCTGATCATCGGGGTCGACCGGCTTGATTATACCAAGGGCGTGCCGCAACGGTTCAAGGCTTTTGGCGAGTTCCTGTCGCGCCATGAGGAATGGCACCGCCATGTCTCGCTGATCCAGATCAGCCCGCCCACCCGCGAAGGGGTGGAGGCCTATGACAATATCCGTGAAGAGACCGAGCATCTCTCGGGGCAGGTCAACGGCCAGTTCGCGGATATCCAGTGGGCGCCGATCCGGTTCATCAACCGTCCTGTTCCACGGGAAACACTGGCGGGGCTGTATCGGGCGGCGCAGATCGCGCTGGTCACGCCGCTGATGGACGGGATGAACCTTGTGGCCAAGGAATTCGTCGCAGCCCAGAACCCCGAGGATCCGGGCGTTCTGATCCTGTCGCAATTTGCCGGTGCGGCCGAGCAGATGGACGATGCGCTGATCGTCAATCCGCATGATATCGAGCAGATGGCCACCGCCATCATGACCGCACTGGCCATGCCGCTGCAGGATCGCCGGCGCCGCCACGAAGCCCTGATGGATGTGCTTCTGACCAAAGATGTCAGCTGGTGGTCGAAAGGGTTTCTGACCGCGCTGGGTTAGACGGGTTTCTCGCCGGTCGGCAGTTCGAACGTCCCGAGCGCATCGGCCAGCCGCCTGCGGGCCGATCCCGGACGTAGCGGCTGCTGCTGGCTTTCATGCGGCGTCCACCCCGTCAGCCAGATCGTCTCGAAGGTCGCATGGATACGCCCTTCCGCATCGGCATAATGCGCAAGATAGATGTCCAGCGCCCGCATCAGGACCGCGCGGCGGGTGAAGTGCCGCCTGCGACCGGCCAATGCATTGGTTTCACCCATCGCGCGCAGGTCTGCAAACAGCCGCATCGGATTGGTATAGGCCACGTCGCGGGTGACACTATCGGCCACCGGCAGGGCCAGCCCGACACGCTGCAGGAGCGCCCCCAGATCGCGCACCTCTCCCATCGGAACGACACGCGGGCTGAGGCCACCTGTCACCGCGGCTTCGGCTTCGGCCAGTGCCGCGCGCAATTCATGCAGGGTCTGGCCACCGAACAGGATGCCGATGAACAGCCCGTCAGGTTTGAGCGCCCGCATCGCCTGTACGATCTGCCCCACCGGATCATTGGCCCAATGCAGCGCAAACGCGTGCACCACCAGATCATGCGCCCCCTCTTCAAGGTCAAGCACCTCGGCATCGGGCACGATCTTGGCATCCGGCAGCACAGGGGTCCAGATTTCGGGGAAAGCCGCAATCAGAGCGGGCGATGTAAAGGTTCTATTAACCTCGATCAGCCTTTCCTGAAGATCGGCCACCGCCTCTTCTTGCAAAAACGCATCAAGCCCGCGCGCCCGCGCACGCAGGCGTTGGCGGTCAAGGGCGGGGCGGTCGGTCAGAAGCGGAGGTGTCGTCATGATAAGGCCGAAGAGTAATTCCGGAGCGCCCCGAAGACCAGAGGCGATTGCAGGGCTGCGCCGTCAGGCACGGGCGGCCCTGCGTCTGATCTACCCGCCGCTATGCATCGCCTGTCAGGCACCGGTCTCCGAGGAAGGCGTGCTGTGCCCTGACTGCTGGCCCCGAACGGGGTTCATTCGCGGGCTGTCCTGCGAGACCTGTGGTGCCCCTCTCCCCGGCCAGTCGGACCGCATCGAACAGTGCGACGCCTGCCTGCGCACTCCGCCTCCTTGGGACAAAGCGCGCGCCGCCCTGCGCTATGACGGGACCGCCCGCGCCATGATCCTGGGCTTCAAACATGGCGACCGCACCGAACTTGCCCGCCCTTTCGGGCGCTGGATGGCCGAGGCGGGGCGGGATATTCTGGACGAGACCTGTCTTCTGGTGCCCGTTCCGCTGCATCGCTTCCGGCTGATCAGGCGCAAATACAATCAGGCCGCACTTCTGGCGCAGGCTCTCGCCCGCGAGACAGGCGGCGAACTCTGTGTCGATCTGCTCCGGCGCATCAGGATGACCCCGCCGCAAGAGGGACTGGACCGCAAACAGCGCGCCGAGAATGTGGCGGGCGTCTTTGCCCTGCATCCGAAACGGGCAGATCGGGCGAAAGGCCGCAAGATCGTTTTGATTGATGACGTGATGACCTCGGGTGCCACATTACGCGCCGCCTATGATGCGGTACGACCTTTAGATGCACCCAAGATCTATGTCCTGTGCCTTGCCCGCGTTGCAAAAGATCCCTAGATCGCGGTAAATCGCCCTGACCCGAAAGGAACCGATATGAAACGCGTCGAGATTTACACCACCCGGACCTGCCCCTATTGCATCGCCGCCAAGCGGCTTCTGGACAAGAAAGGCGTGGCTTATGAAGAAACCGATGTCGGTGCCGATCCCGACCTGCGTCTGGCGATGACCAATCGCGCGGGTGGCAAACGGTCCGTGCCGCAGATTTTCATCGGCGATATCCATGTGGGTGGCTGCGACGACCTGCATGCGCTGGATGCCAAGGGTCAGCTTGACCCGATGCTGGCCGGTTAAAGGCACAGGCCAGTGAGCGAGCAATTCGACCCTCTTGCGGCAGCCCTGTTTTCCGAGGTCTTCATGGCCGACCAGCTGGCGCGCAACGTCGTCAGCCGTGTGCTGCCCAAGGGCATGGAGCTGTCGCATTTCTCGGTGCTCAACCATCTGGCCTATCTGTCGGAAGAGCGCACACCGGCCCAGCTTGCGGCGACCTTCCATGTGACGCGCGGCGCGATGACCAATACCCTGTCCAAACTCGTCTGGGCGGGGCATGTGCATATCCGTCCCGACTGGGATGATGCGCGGCGCAAATTCGTGTCGATCAGCCCGGCAGGGAAATCCGCCCGCGACGCCGCCTTCGCGGCGCTGATGCCGGTGATCACCGATATCGTGCGCGACATCGGGCCGGAAAAAGTGCGTCAGGCGCTGCCCGTCATGCGCGAATTGCGCGCCAAGCTGGAAGCTGTCGGGCAGAACGGCAAATAACACCATCAATCGAGTCAAAAAGACCCCGCCGGCAGTCGGCGGGGCAAGGTAGCGCCCTGTGGCAGTAAACATGGGCGCTGGCGGTCATGGCCCCGAGGCCGGAAGGCCAAGGGGTCTTATTCCGTAGCTTGCCGTGGATCAGTTGATCCGGCCACCCATCTCATCACGGATCTGCTGGCGCAGCGCGTCGATCGGCACCAGTTTGCCATCGCGCTTGTAATGCCAATAGGTCCAGCCATTGCACGAAGGCGCGCCTTCAAGCTGTGCGCCCACCTGATGGATCGAGCCTTTGATATCCTTGCCGATCAGCGTGCCATCGGCACGGACCTTGGCAGTGTAGCGGTTGCCTTGGCTCACCAGTTCCTCGCCCGGACGCAACATGCCGCGCTCGACCAGCTGGCCGAAAGGCACACGGGGTTCGGCGCGTTTCGAGGTGGTGACTTCCAGCACCTCGGCATCCAGCTTGCGGGTACGGGCCAGACGTTTGGTCGCGGCCTCGCGGTAGGCTTGCTCGCGCTCGATCCCGATATAGTTGCGGCCCAGCATCTTGGCGACAGCGCCCGTGGTGCCGGTGCCGAAGAACGGGTCAAGGATCACATCCCCCGGATTGGTCGTGGCGATGATCACACGGTGCAGAAGGGCTTCGGGCTTCTGGGTCGGATGGGCTTTATTGCCCATATCGTCCTTCAGACGCTCGCCGCCGGTGCAGATCGGGATCACCCAATCCGAGCGCATCTGCACGCCTTCATTCAGCGCCTTGAGCGCCTCGTAATTGAAGGTCGGCTTGGCATTTTCGGATTTCGAGGCCCAGATCAGGGTCTCATGCGCATTGGTGAAGCGCTTGCCGCGGAAATTGGGCATCGGGTTCGATTTGCGCCAGACCACATCATTCATAATCCAGAAGCCCTGGTTCTGCAGCTCTGCACCCATGCGGAACACGTTGTGATACGACCCGATCACCCAGATCGCCCCGTTGGGCTTGAGGATACGGCGCGCGGCGGCCAGCCAGTCGCGGGTGAACGCGTCATAGGCGGCGAAACTGTCGAACTGGTCCCATGCGTCATCGACGGCATCGACCTTGGAATTGTCGGGGCGGTGAAGCTCGCCCTTGAGCTGAAGATTGTAAGGCGGGTCTGCAAAAATCAGATCTACGCTGTTTTCCGGAAGGGCGTTCATCTGTGCGATGCAGTCGCCTGCCAAGATCTGATTGAGCGGGAGATCGGCCTGCGCCGCCCGCGATTTCGCTTTTGTCATACTTGCCTCATGCCTTTCCTGTCCCGTGGAAGACAGGTTACCGCCGAATTGCATCGGTCTGATTTGACTGATTTTACTGCTCTATACGTGTCGACATTTTTGCCGATCTTGTGTGGATAAACATGGCGGAACCGGCCCGAAGCGTCAATTTCTTTAATTGCACCAGAGGGCTATATTTTGACTTGGCACAAGATATTGTGGACGGGCTTGAAGCTTTTCCGATGTACTGGGGTCACACCAAATTCCTGAAGGGCGGCAAGATGTTGCGCCGTAGGGTAACCTGCGTTCTGCTCCCAGCCATACTGTGGATACTGTTGCGCCAGCGACACCATCAGCGCATCGCGTTCCTCTTTGGCAAGGATTGAGGCCGCCGCAATCGACACCGAGCGCCCGTCACCTTTGACGATCGGTTCCGCGCTGATCCGGAGATCCTTCGGCACGCGATTCCCGTCAACAAGCGCGTGGTCGGCCTGTTGCGACAGCCCCTCCACGGCGCGCACCATCGCAAGATGCGAGGCGTGGTAGATATTGAGCGCGTCGATTTCCTCGACGCTGGCATGGGCCACACACCATATAGCATGTGCCTTGATCGCCTCGACCAACCCGGCGCGGCGTTTGGCGCTGAGTTTTTTGGAATCATTGAGCCCCTCGGGGATATGGGCGGGGTCCAGAATGACCGCCGCCGCCGTTACGGGGCCACAAAGCGGCCCGCGTCCGACCTCGTCGACACCGGCCACAGAGACAAAGCCGCGGGCATGCGCCGCGGCCTCGAAGGAATAATCGGGGGAAGTTTTTGTGTTCATATGCTGTTTTTGCACATCCCACCGGTCCCCGACAATCTGCAATGCCCGACGATCTGTCACGCCCGACAAGCCGCAGCGGAGGCCGTGCCTAGTGGCGGCGCATGCGGACTCCGCGATCCGCAAGGCAGTTCTGGCCGTAAACGGTCTGCGTGCGCCCGCCCCTATGGATGTCGATCAGGCAGCTCTGGGGCAGTCGGCGGTCTGCCGTGCGTTCCGCGCAGCGTCTATCGACAACCTCGGCCAGACCGCGATTGGTGCGCACCTTCATGGCACAAGATTGCGCATAGCTTGGCGCGCGATCATACCGCCTGTCATGACGGCCTTCATTCCAACGGGAATCGCCGCGGTCATCCCAGCTATAGGCGGGCGGTCTGGGCTGACTGTCTCGCTTGCTGCTCTTGTCATTCATATTGTCGATCAGCACAGCGGCTGCGCCGATCCCGATCAGGACACCGAGCGCTTTCTTCTGGTCGGAATCCATCGCGGCAGCGGGGGAAACGGCGGCAAGGCTCAGCGCAAGGGCCGTCGTTGCGGCAATAACGCGGGTCGAGAGGGACATGGTCTAACTCCTGATAGAACAGGCTCCGGCACAGTTGCGAAGCGGATAGCCCCTGATGCGCCGTCTCCCGCCAGACAGGCAATATCGCCGCGCTGTCATTGGATATCATCGGCAGAACCATGCGGATCAACAGCGTGTCATCGGATAACATCCGCCTAAAAAGCCTTTGCTATTGAATGGCAAAGCGCTCTTGCGCAAAATCCGGCCTATGAAACCTGTTGCCATCATCCTCGCACTTATATGTGCCCTTGCAGCCCCTGCGCATGCGGACTGTTATGCCGATTACAAGGCCAAGCAGGACGATCCCTTGCGGCTGCATTACGGGGTTGCGAAACTCCCCGACACTGCCTGCAGCCGTGATGCGGCGCGGGCTGCGCTGGCACCGCGCCTGAAACGCGGCGGCTGGACGCTACTCAATATCGTTTCCGTATTCGGGGACGACGGGCTGGAAAAAAGGAAGCAAAGTGCGGGAAGCTATTTCCTCCGTTACTGAGGGGCTACGGACAGGGCAGCGGGCGCTGATCTGGGGCGTGGTGGCCATCACCACCATTCTGGGGCTGGCGGCAGCTTTGCTGTTTCTGGCGCTGCCGGATGCGGATGCCTTCAACACGCGGGTCGAGCAGATCTTTGTCGCCAATGACGCGCTGACCCAGCCCACCCAGCTGCGCCTTCTGGAGGTGCTGGCGCAATCGGGCACGGCCTTTTCCGAGGTGCTGCAAAGCTACCGGATGATCATCTTCATCCTGCTGGTCTTTGCCACGGCGCTTCTGGTGGTGGCGCTGGTCTTCCTGATCATGATCATCGCGCAGAACAAACGTATGGCCGAGATCAGCCGTCAGGGCATCGAGGTGCAATCCCTGCGCATCTTGCGGGCGGAAAATATGGTGATGCTGAATGACATGGGCTTTACCCTGACCCCTGCCGCGATTGAGACTCTGGCCGTTCTGGCCGAGGCGCGGCTGGACGATGACATTCTGACCGGCATCCAGATCGAGGCGATGATCAGCGGCAAGCCCGAGGCCGATTGTGAGGAAGCCGCAGGCGCCACCCGTATCAAGCGGCTGCGCGACAGTCTGGGCAACCAGCTTGTGGCCGAGCTGCTGGTGCGCAACATTGCCCGCAAGGGCTATACGCTGGCGGTTGAACCGTCGCGCCTGAAGGTGGACTGAAGCCTTCCGTCATAAAGGCTTCGCTTGCGGGCGGGGTATATCGGCCCTATATGGCCAAACGAATGCCCCGATATCCGGAGATGCCCAATGCAAACGCCATTCTATCTGCTTGATCGCGCAAAGCTGGTCCAGAATATGGAAAAGGTCGCACGCCTGCGGGAGCTATCGGGTGCCAAGGCGCTTTTGGCGCTGAAGTGCTTTGCCACTTGGTCGGTGTTTGACACGATGCGCGACTATATGGATGGCACGACGTCTTCCTCGCTCTACGAGCTGCATCTGGGGCATGAGAAATTCGGCAAGGAAACCCATGCCTATTCCGTGGCTTGGGCCGATCACGAGATCGACGAGGCGATTTCCTATGCCGATAAGATCATCTTCAACTCGCTCAGCCAGCTCCACCGTTTCGCCGATAAGGCGCAGGCCAAGGGCATCCAGTCGGGCCTGCGGCTCAATCCGCGGTTCTCGACCTCGGGCTTTGATCTGGCAGACCCCGCGCGGCAATTCTCGCGCTTGGGCGAATGGGATCTGGAGCGGCTGGAAAGTGCACTTGACCGGATTTCCGGCGTGATGATCCATTACAACTGCGAGAATGGTGATTTCGACCTGTTCGACAGCCAGTTGACGCGGATCGAGACGGAATTCGGGTCTTTCCTGAAAAAGCTCGATTGGGTCAGCCTTGGCGGCGGTATCCATTTCACCGGCGAGGGCTACCCACTTGAAAAACTGGCCGCGCGTCTGAAGGCGTTTTCCCAAAGCCTCGGCGTGCAAGTCTATCTGGAACCGGGCGAGGCCTCGATCACCAAGACCGCCAGCCTTGAGGTCACCGTGCTGGATATCGTCGATAACGGCAAGAAGGTCGCGATTGTCGATAGCTCGATCGAGGCGCATATGCTGGACCTGCTGATCTATCGCGAAACGGCGAAACTGCCGCAGAATGGCGCGCATGAATATCAGATTGCGGGCAAAACCTGCCTTGCGGGTGATATCTTTGGCGATGCCCGTTTTGACGCGCCGCTGGAAATTGGCGATCGTATCAGCATTGCCGATGCGGCAGGCTATACGATGGTCAAGAAGAACTGGTTCAACGGTGTGGCCATGCCCGCCATTGCCATCCGCGAGAAGGACGGCACCATCACGCCGGTCCGCGAATTCACCTACGAAGACTACCGGTCTTCGTTGTCCTGAGGGTTAAAAGCCCCCTTCCCCTGTCCAAGAGAAAAAGGAGACAGCCGAAGTGAAAAAGAACGTGCTCATCATCGGTGCCGGTGGCGTGGCGCAGGTCGTGGCGCATAAATGCGCGCAAAACAACGATGTGTTCGGGGCGCTGCATATCGCGTCGCGCACGAAGTCGAAATGCGATGCCATCGTTGCCAGTGTTCACGAGAAGAAGGCGATGAAAGTCGACGGCACGTTCGACACGCATGAAGTCAATGCGCGCGACACCGCCGCCGTGACTGATCTGATCCGCAAGGTGGATGCGCAGATCGTCATCAATGTAGGCTCTGCCTTCGTGAATATGTATGTGCTGGACGCCTGCATCGAGACCGGTGCCGCCTATATCGACACCGCGATCCATGAAGAGCCCGAGAAGATCTGCGAGACGCCGCCGTGGTATGCCAATTACGAGTGGAAGCGCCGCGATACCTGCACCGAGAAGGGCATCACCGCCATTCTGGGCGCGGGCTTCGATCCGGGCGTGGTGAATGCCTATGCGCGTTTCGCCATCGACCAGATGGACGAAGTGAAGTCGATCGATATCGTCGATATCAACGCGGGCTCGCATGGCCGCTATTTCGCGACGAACTTCGACCCCGAGATCAACTTCCGCGAATTCACCGGCACCGTCTATTACTGGGAAGACCAGAAATGGAAGGAAACCTCGATGTTTGCCTCGGGCAAGACATGGGATCTTCCGGTGGTGGGCCCCTCTAAGGCCTATCAATCGGGCCATGACGAGGTGCATTCGCTGGCAACCAACTATCCGCAGGCCGATGTGCGTTTCTGGATGGGCTTCGGTGACCATTATATCAACGTTTTCACGGTGCTGAAATCGTTGGGCCTCTTGTCCGAGCAGCCGGTGAAAACCGCCGAAGGTCAGGAAGTGGTGCCGCTGAAGGTGGTGAAGGCCGTGCTGCCCGATCCGTCTTCGCTGGCACCCGATTATACCGGCAAGACCTGTATCGGTGATCTGGTGAAGGGCACGAAAGACGGCAAGGATGTCGAGCTGTTCGTCTATAACGTGGCCGATCACAAAGAAGCCTATGAGGAAGTCGGCTCGCAGGGCATCTCCTATACGGCAGGTGTGCCGCCGGTGGCGGCTGCCATGCTGGTTGCCTCGGGCGAATGGGATGCCAAGACGATGAAGAACGTCGAAGAGCTGGATCCCAAGCCCTTCTTCACCATCCTCGACAAGATCGGTCTGCCGACCCGCGTGCAGATTGGCGGCATTGGTGGCGAAGACAAGGCATGGAATGCCTGAGTCTACAGTCATGAGATGATACGGAAAACCCGCCGCAACCTTGGCGGGTTTTTCTTTGCGCGAAGATCGAAAAAACACTCTGGAAATATATGTTTTCCTGTCCGGCGCGCGCGTGAAAAGACGGCTGGCAAGAAAGGATTCACGAGTTTCGTTTACAACCTCTTCTGGTGATATCAGGAGTGTTGTCATGAAGTTTGTCTCGAATCTGCGGATTTCCACGCGGATTTATTCGATTATCGTATTTTCCGTTCTGACCAGCCTGGCCATTGCGGTCACCATGTTCAGCTTTATGGTCAGAAATACATATGAGATGCGCGAGGCCCATCTTCGCGATGTTGTCGATAGCAATGTCAGCCAGCTTGTCGCCCTGCAAGAAGACGTTGCCAAGGGCCGACGCACGCTTGATGAGGCCAAAGCGGAAGGCGCACGGATTCTGAACGCCGCCCGCTATGATGACGGCAATTATCTTTTTGCTTTTACGAATGATATGAAACTTGTCGCGCATGGCCGTGATCCCCAGCGCGCCGGTCAGGACCAGAGCCAGTTCACCGATCCCAACGGCATTTATGTCTATCGCGATCTGCGCGATCTTGCCACAGCAGGCGGCGGGCTGTTGCATTACAGTTCGAAACGCACCGGAGATGATGGCGCAGACGAACAGATTCCGAAAATCAGCTATGCCCGCGCCTTCGAACCCTGGGGCTGGGTCATCGCTACCGGCTCCTATATCGAAGATATTCAGGCCCAGATCGCCCAGATCCGCAATATTGCCGCAGCCATCTTCATTGCCGGTTTCATCCTTGTCGGGCTGGTCTGCTGGCTGATCGCACGTTCTGTAACCGCTCCGATCCGCGATCTGAAGCTGCGTATGGGGCGTCTGTCGGATGGTGATGTGGACAGTGCCGTTCCTTTCACGGGGCAAAAAGACGAAATCGGGGAAATGGCGCGGGCGGTCGAGACCTTCCAGATGTCGATCCGTCGTGGCGCAGAAATGGAACAGGAAGCCAGCCGCCATAAGGCGGAGCAGGAGGCCCTGAAGGCCCAAGCCGAGGAAGAGCGTCGCCATCGCGAAACAGAGGCCCTTGCCGCCGAACGCCGCGAGATGGAGCGCAGCGCCGCCGATCAGGCCGAGCGTGACCTTATGCGCGCCCAAAGCGATGCCGAACGGGAAGCCAATGCCGACAAACAGCGTAAGGTGGTTTCCGAACTGGCTATTGCTCTGAACGCTCTGGCAGAGGGCGATCTGACCCGCCGGCTGGAAACAGCATTTCCGGCAGAGTATGAAACACTGCGCAATGACTTCAATCGTACGGTCACCAAGCTGGAAAGTCTCATCGGAACAATCAGCCAGACTGCCGAGGTGATCGAACAGCAGGGGCTTGATATCACGGCCTCGTCCGAAGATGTCGCCCGCAAGACAGAAACCACCGCGGCGACTCTGGAAGAAACAGCCGCAGCCCTCCAAGAACTGACCTCGTCCGTCCAGCAAGCCGCTCAAGGCGCGACAGAGGCCGACAAGGTCGTGCAGGAAGCCCGTGGCGAGGCCGAACGTAGCGGAGATGTTGTTTCGCAAGCCGTGGATGCGATGCAGCAAATTCAGGACAGCTCTGGCCGGATCTCGCGGATCATCGATGTGATTGACGATATCGCCTTCCAGACCAATCTTCTGGCGCTCAATGCCGGGGTAGAAGCTGCCCGCGCAGGGGAGGCCGGTCGCGGTTTTGCTGTGGTGGCTTCGGAAGTGCGCGCATTGGCACAACGATCATCGGAAGCCGCTCGGGAAATCAACACTTTGATTTCGGAAAGCGGGGACCACGTGTCCAAGGGCGCAACAATGGTCAACGAAGCAGGCAGCGCCTTGCAACGGATCGCCGCATCGGTATCGCGCATTTCGCACCATGTTTCGGATATCGCCCGTTCGGCCACCGAACAATCTGCCGGTGTGTCCGAGATCAACAATTCGGTCGCGCATCTGGATGCCAATAGCCAGCAAAATACGGCACTTTTCCAGGACACGCTGATGGCCAGCAAGCAACTGACACTTGCCGCAAGTGATCTGCGAAGCTCCACCGCGCAATTCAAACTCTGTCAGCCCGTGTCCAAAACGTCGGAAAACCGGTCGGGATCGTGGAGCGCCGCGTCAACGCCAAAGCCTGTCCCGTCTAACGCAAAACCGGCAGCCCCTATGAAGACCGCCGTCAAACCGGCACCACAGCCTGTTATCAAGAAACAGGCCAATGGTCCTGATATCAACGATGACTGGGAAGACTTCTGAGGTTTCGCCCCATTGAAAGCCGCTCTGCAAGGGCGGCTTTTCAGGCGGCTTGAAAATCGCTCCGGCTATATGTAATGATATAGTATTACATATAGCCGGAGCAGACATGGTGGGAAATCTGGGCTCGACGCGCCTGAAGCGCCCTTTGAAAACCAATACGATGCAAAATTACGATGCGCTGCCTGCGCCGCTCAGGCGGTGGGTCGCACAAGCCGCCCTGCCTTGGTCTGCCCGCTCGTGCCACAAGATCTGGTCACGCGCACAAGCGCGCGGAGAAGGCCTTTCCCAGATTATTACCCGTCTGGACCGCGCAGAAAAACGGGCACTTGAACGCGATCGTGCGGCCCGCTTCACATGACGCGTCGAATTTCCTCCAGCCAAAGTTGAGATTTCCTGCGCCGGATGTTATTTTGACCTCATGCCCAGCGTCGGGGCTTGGACGGCGTGCAACTCTCGGAGGACTATGTCCTGTCTCATCCTGAACTCGCAGCGGTCAATTCCGGTGCAATGGTGGTGCCTATGACTGCTGATATCGTGGCAAGTACCAATTTGAAAAGCGACCAAATTCTAGAACGCGTCCTCAGCTCGCTTGATGACGACAAGGCCGAAGAAATCGTTACGATCAATCTGGCCGGTCGGTCGTCGATCTCGGATCATATGGTGATTTGCTCTGGCCGCTCCAGCCGTCAGGTGGCCGCAATTGCCGAGAAACTTGCAGAGCGGCTGAAAGACGAATTCGGTATCATCTGCAAAATCGAGGGCAAAGAAGCCGGCGATTGGGTTCTGGTCGACGCGAATGATGTCATCGTTCATGTGTTCCGTCCGGAAGTGCGCGAATTCTACCAACTGGAAAAAATGTGGGTGCCGACGGGCGACCCCATCTGATCCGGATAGCCGCAAGATGAAAGTAACCGTTCTGGCGGTAGGCAGGCTGCGCAAAAGCCCAGAGTTGACGCTGATCACCGACTATCTCGACCGTTTCAATAAAGCGGGCCGTAGCCTTGGGCTGGGGTCCGCTTCGGTCGTTGAAGTCGAAGACAAACGCAATCTGGGAATGGCGGAAGAGGCCAAGCTGCTTGAACGCGCGATCCCCGAAGGGGCCGCGATCGTTACGCTTGACGAACGCGGGCAGGTTATTTCCTCGCCCGATTTCGCGGAAAAACTGGGTGGCTGGCGCGATCAGGCGCGGGATGTGTGCTTTATCATCGGTGGCGCGGACGGTATCGACCCTTCCCTGCGCCAGCGCGCAGATTTCTCGATCAGCTTCGGGAAAATGGTCTGGCCGCATATGTTGGTGCGCGTCATGCTGGCCGAACAGATCTATCGCGCCGGACAAATTCTGGCCGGTACCCCCTATCACCGCGTCTAACAGGGCAGATGATGCAAGCCTCTGAGTTCCAGATGTTTTCGGATGAGGCCCTGTCACCGCGCGGGATCGCTCTGCTGGGCTATCAACGCACGCGCCATATTTCGAGATCGGCCCAGAAAGCATGGAGTAACGGCGACCCTACCCCGCTGATGCGGGACGCAGAAACGCATCGTCGCGCCATATTCGACTCCGTCCTTGGTGAATTGCATGCCGATCACCAGCATCTGGCCGCAGCCCTTGCCAAAGCCCAGATAGAGCCGAAATCGGTGATCGATATCGGATGCGGTCAGGCTTTGGGGGACCTTTTCCTGCTGGTCGATCACGATCCGTCCTTCCTGCTGATCGATATCGAGGAGACACCGGAACAATACCATTTCTGGGCGGAGACAGGGGCGGGATATGCCTCGCTGGCCGAAGCGGCAGAGCTTTTGCGTCAAAACGGCGCCAAGCGGGTGCGCCGGATCAACCCGCGCAAGACGCCGGAGCAGATTGACGGGCTGCATGCCGATCTGGTCATCTCCACATTATCCTGCGGGTTTCACTACCCGATCCCGACCTATCTGCCGATCTTCCAAAAAACGTTGCGTATGGGCGGGGCCGTGGTTCTTGATCTGCGCCGCTCTTACGCCGATGAACCGGATGAGGCGTTGGAAACCCTGTTCAATGCCGCATTTTTAACTGAAATCCCTTGTTCCGAGCCAAAGGCGGCCCGAATTCTGTTCACCGCCGCTTGATCGCAGAATTTCGGAGAACCTGTCCGAGAAACTTGCCGCATGGCTGAGGAACGCTTATGCAGAACCTGCTGATTTGAAAGAGGCCGCCATGACCCATCCTAAGCCCGTTGTTCTTTGTATTCTTGACGGTTGGGGCGAACGCGCCGAGACGGTCGGCAACGCCCCTGCCCTTGCCAAAACCCCCAATATCGACCGGATCTGGGCCGAATGCCCGAAATCAACGCTGATCACCTTCGGCCCCGATGTCGGGCTGCCGACGGGACAGATGGGCAATTCGGAAGTGGGCCACACCAATATCGGTGCGGGCCGCGTGGTGGCGATGGATCTGGGCCAGATCGATCTGGCCATCGAGGACGGGTCGTTTTTCAAGAACGAGGCGCTGCTGGCCTTTACCGAGAAGATGAAGCAATCCGGCGGAACCGCCCATCTGTTCGGGGTGGTGTCGGATGGCGGCGTGCATGGTCATATCGAACATGTTCTGGCGGGATGCCGCGCGCTGGCCGAGGCCGGTGTTCCGGTTGTGCTGCATGCAATCACTGACGGGCGCGATGTGGCCCCCGACAGTGCGGCGCGCTTTATCGACGAACTGATGGACCGTCTGCCGGAAGGGGCGCGTGTGGGCACCGTGATCGGGCGTTATTGGGCAATGGACCGCGACAACCGTTGGGAACGTGTCGGGCGCGCCTATGACGCGATCACCAAAGCCGCAGGGGATGTGTCGCATGCCGAAACGCCTCAGGCAGCCGTCAAGCAAAGCTATGACGCGGGCAAGATGGATGAATTTATCGCACCCACCGTCATCGGCGATTACAAGGGCACGCAATCGGGCGACGGTTTCTTCTGCCTCAACTTCCGCGCTGACCGTGCGCGCGAAATCCTCAAGGCCCTGGCTGACCCCGATTTTGCCGAAGACGGTATCGACACATCTGCCCGCCCCGAATGGGCGGCTCTGCTGGGCATGGTCGAATATTCCGACAGCCATAACGCCTATATGACAACCGCCTACCCCAAAAAGAAAATCGTCAATACGCTGGGCGAATGGGTCTCGAAACAGGGCAAGAGCCAGTTCCACCTTGCCGAAACCGAGAAATACCCGCATGTGACCTTCTTCCTGAATGGTGGCAAGGAAGAGCCGTGGGAGGGCGAGGACCGTTTCATGCCGAAATCGCCGAAAGTGGCGACCTATGATCTGCAGCCCGAAATGTCCGCCCCCGAAGTGACCGATAAATTCGTCGAAGCGATCGAGGCAGGCTACGACCTGATCGTGGTGAATTATGCCAATGGCGATATGGTAGGCCATACCGGATCGCTGGAAGCCGCGATGGCCGCCTGCGAGGAGATCGACCGCGATATCGGCCGCGTGCGCGAGGCGCTGGAAAAGGCGGGAGGCGCGATGGTCATCACCGCCGATCACGGCAACTGTGAAACCATGATCGACCCCGAAACCGGTGGTCCGCATACCGCGCATACCACCAATCTGGTGCCTGTCGCACTGGTGGGCGGGCCGGCTGGTGCCAAGTTGCATACGGGCCGTCTTGCCGATCTGGCCCCGACGCTTCTGGGTCTGATGGGCCTGCCCGTGCCGGAAGAAATGACGGGCCAGAGCCTGATCGATCTCTGATGCGGTTCGGCTTTCGGTTTCTTGGTTCGGCCCTGTTTTATGGCCTGATGTCCGGTGCGGTCTTTGCCGCAGGTAATCCGGCAATGGATAATGCTTTGCAAGCCGCGCAAAATCTGCGCGGTGCCATTGCCGCCATGGATGATGCGAAGACCAAATCCGAACGGATCGAAAGCCTGACTGCCACGATCAACGCCTACGAGCACGGGCTGAGTGCGCTGCGCGACGGATTGCGGCGCCTTGCCATTCGCGAGGCGGAAATCAAACAGAGCTTCGATGGCAAACGTGATGAAATCGGCAGGCTGCTGGGGGTGATGTCGTCCATGCAGCAATCCGACGGCCCGATGCTGCTGATGCATCCTGCGGGTCCGGTCGGCACGGCCCGCTCCGGCATGATCCTCGGATCGGTGACCCCTGCCCTGCAAGCGCAAGCCAAGGAGCTTTCGGTCAAGCTCGACGAGATCAAACAGATGCGCGACATCCAGCAAGGCGCAATCGACGTTCTGGCCAAGGGCATGGAATCTGTCCAGCGCGCGCGCACCCAGCTTGCCGAAGCCATTGCCAAGCGCGAGGCGCTGCCCGGACGTTATCTGGAAACGCCACAGGATCTTCAGCAGCTCGTGCAAAGCGCCGATACGCTGGAAGCCTTTGCCAGCGGCATTCTGGATCTGGACAGCGATATCGGCGCGCCGGTCAATGACTTCCAGTCTGCCAAGGGAAAACTGCCCCTGCCGGTGATCGGCAGTGTGTTACGCAAGTATAACGAGGCCGATGCCGCCGGTATTCGCCGCCCCGGCTGGGTGATCGCCACTGCTCCTTCGGCCTTGGTAACCGCCCCCTGGCCTGCAACTATTCGTTATCTCGGCCCGCTTCTGGACTACGGAAATGTGATGGTGATCGAACCATCGGACGGATATCTTTTGGTTCTGGCAGGGCTGGGAACCGTGTATGGAGAAACGGGTGACGTTGTGCCGCAAGGCGGTGCATTGGGCATGATGGGTGGCAAAGAACCAAGCGCCCGTGAATTCGGTGTCGAATTTGTCGACAGCGCCGTCAAAGGTAGTAGCGCCGACCGAACGGAAACGCTTTATATGGAATTACGCAAGGGCGACGAGCCGATCAATCCTGCTGATTGGTTTGCTCACGGCTCGAAATAATAGGACGGGATTGAGGTTAGGATGAGAAAACTGGTCATGGCGGCTCTGGGCGGAACGGTCGCAGGGATCGTGATGTCGACGCAGATCGCCGCGCCCCTGATGGCGCAGGAAGCGGATGACAATGCCGCGGTCTACGAGCAGCTCGACCTGTTCGGCGACATCTTCGAGCGTATCCGCAAGGATTATGTCGAGGAAACCGACCCCAAGAAGCTGATTGAAGCCGCTGTGAACGGGATGCTCAGCTCGCTCGATCCGCATTCGAGCTATATGCCGCCCGACGATTATCAGGATATGCAGGTCCAGACCCGCGGCAGCTTTGGCGGTCTTGGTATCGAGGTGACGCAGGAAGACGGCTTTGTCAAAGTCGTGTCCCCGATGGATGGGACCCCTGCCGCCGAAGCGGGCCTGAAAACCGGCGATTTCATCACCCATGTGAATGGGGAAAGCCTTCTGGGGCTGACCCTTGATCAGGCGGTCGATCTGATGCGCGGTCCCGTGGGATCCGAAATCACCGTCACCATTGCGCGCAAGGGCGAACAAGACCCCTTCGACGTGACCATGACCCGCGATACGATCAAGATGACCGCTGTGAAAGGCCGTCTGGAAGGATCGACCGTGGTGCTGCGGATTTCGACCTTTAACGACCAGACCTTCCCCAATCTCAAGCAGCAGCTTGAAGAGAAAGTGAAGGAAGCTGGCGGGATGGATAAGGTCTCGGGCTTCGTGCTGGATCTGCGCAACAACCCCGGTGGTCTTCTGACGCAAGCCATTGCAGTGTCGGATGCCTTTATCGACAAGGGCGAGATCGTGTCGACCCGCGGCCGCAACCCCGAAGACAGCGAGCGTTTCAACGCCACGCCGGGCGATCTGGCACAGGGCAAGCCGATTGTGGTCCTGATCAATGGCGGCTCTGCCTCGGCATCCGAAATTGTGACCGGTGCCCTGCAAGACCATCGCCGTGCGATTGTGGTGGGCGAGAAGAGCTTTGGCAAAGGCTCGGTTCAGACCGTTATGCCGATCAAGAATGAAGGCGCGATGCGTCTGACCACCGCGCGCTATTACACGCCCTCGGGCCGGTCGATCCAGTCTTTGGGGATTGCGCCCGATATCGTTGTGGCCCAACCCGCCCCGCAAGCCAATGCGGAAGAGGATGATACGGCCAGCAGCGCAAGCCATATGCGCTCCGAAGCCGATCTGCGTGGCGTTCTCAGCAATGACTCGATGACCGAGGAAGAGAAAAAGCAGGCCGAGGAAGAGATGAAGCGTGCAGCCGATGCGGCAGAACTGCGCAAGCAGGACTACCAGCTGGCCTATGCGATCGATATCCTCAAGGGTCTGAGTGCTATCGCACCGGAGGTTGCCGAGAAGGCGGCCCAAGATGCAACAGAAGCGCCCGCCCCCGCGCCGCAAAAAGCAGAGACGAAAAAGTAACAGGACGGGGCCCTTCGGGGCCCCTTTTCTTTGAAGGACAACGGATATGCAGGATTTCAGCAAGCTCCCCTACCGGCCCTGCGTCGGTATCGTGCTGATCAATCACGACGGCCTGATCTGGGCCGGAAAGCGCATCGATGCCAAGGTCGACGCATGGCAGATGCCGCAAGGCGGTATCGACGAGGGTGAAAAGCCCAAAGAAGCCGGTCTGCGCGAGCTATGGGAGGAAACCGGCCTGACTGCGGATATGGTCGAAAAGCTTGGCAAGACCGAAGACTGGGTGACCTATGATCTTCCCGACGAGCTTTTGGGCAAGGTCTGGGGCGGAAAATATCGTGGCCAGAAACAGAAATGGTTCGCCTTCCGCTTTCTGGCCGAGGATAGCGCGGTCAATATTGCCACCGAACATCCCGAATTCTCGGAATGGGCGTGGAAATCCGCCGACGAGCTGATCACCTCGATCGTGCCGTTCAAGCGCAAGGTCTATGAAACCGTTCTGGCCGAATTCAAAGATCTCGTGAAATAGCTCAAGCAGGCTGCGCGAGAGAGGCCGACACCCTGTCGCGCAGCGCCTCGGCCTCGGCCAGCAGCATCAGGCTGCGTTGGGCCTGTGCAGGATCGGGCTGCGGATAATCCGAACGGAAATGCCCGCCACGGCTTTCGCGGCGCTGATGGGCGGCACAGGCAATCAGTGTCGCGGTGGCCAGCATATTCTGGAAAACGATATTTTCCTCATTTCTCGACATTTCAGAAATAACAGAAATCGTTTTTTCCAGCCCCGCCTTATCCCGAATGACACCGACCCCATCCGTCATCGCCTGACGCAGCTTGGCGATAGTATCCGCGCAAGGCTGACGACCACCGGCGGCAAAATCCAATGTGACTTCGGGCACGTCACAAAGCGCGATTTCCTTGCCGATGTCATCCGCACAGATCCGGCCATAGACAAGCGCCTCCAGAAGCCCGTTCGATGCCAGCCGGTTGGCCCCGTGTAACCCGGTCGAAGACGCTTCACCACAGGCCCAGAGGCCCTTCAGGCTACTCCGGCCCAGCCTGTCGACCCAGATACCGCCCATATGGTAATGCGCCGCCGGAGCCACCGGAATGGGGGTCAAGGCCGGATCGATCCCCGCGGCCAGACAAGCCCGTGCGACAGACGGGAAACGCTCGTGTATCTCGGCACCGAGCACGGCGCGGGTATCCAGAACCGGCTGCCGACCAGCCTGATATTCGCGGTAAACGGCACGGGCCACGATGTCGCGCGGGGCAAGCTCGGCATCAGGATGCTCGTCCAGCATGAAGCGCTGCCCCATGTTATTCAGCAAAACTGCGCCCTCGCCCCGCAAGGCCTCGGTCGCCAGTGGCGCAGGATCCAATCCGACAGCAATCGCCGTGGGATGGAACTGCACGAATTCGGCATCGGCAATCACAGCCCCTGCCCGCGCCGCCATGCCGATCACCTGCCCCCGTATCCGCGCCGGATTGGTCGTAACGGCAAACAACCCGCCCGAACCACCGCCGGCCATCAGGATCGCAGGCGCATGAAGCAGAACGCTTTCCGAGGGCTGGTCCGCGCGCGTCAGAAAGATACCGGTCACACGATCGCCGCTCTGGTGCAGATCAACGGCCATAACGCCTTCAAGGACCTGTATCGAAGGCGTGGCGCGCACGGTGGCAATCAGGCTTTGCATGATCTCGCGCCCGGCCTGATCGCCCTTGACCCGCACCACCCGCGCGGCGGAATGCGCCGCCTCGCGGGACATGACATAGCCGCCACTGGCATCACGGTCGAAAGGCGTTCCGATTTCGGTCAGGCGCAGAATATGTCGGGCCGCCTCGGAGGTGACCATCTGCGCGATTTCAGGCACCACAGTGCCCGCCCCCGCAATTTCGGTGTCGCGCGCATGGGCTTCGAAACTGTCGGTTGCCGCCATAGCTGCCGCAACCCCACCCTGCGCCCAAACCGAAGATGCCCCCTCGCCCAGCTTTTCAGGCGAAATGACAAGAACCGGACGGGGCGCCAGCCGCATTGCCGCGTAAAGTGCCCCAAGCCCCGCGCCAATGATCACAACGCGACTGGTGGCAAGCTCGGTCACTTGGCGACCGCCTTCGAAAGCTCGATCATCCGCTCAACAGCGACCCGCGCCTTACCGGCCACCTCGGGATCGACTTCGACCGCTTCGGAGCCGGTATGCAGCGCCCAAAGGATCTTTTCGAGCGTGATCTTCTTCATATAGGGGCACATATTGCACGGACCGGTAAATTCGATCTCGGGCAAAGCGTCTGATATATTGGATGCCATAGAGCATTCCGTCACCAGCATCGCCTTGGCGGGTTTATTGGTGGTGACATAGTCGATGATCCCGCTGGTCGAACCGGAATAATCGCAGGCATCCACCACATCGGGTGGGCATTCGGGATGCGCAATGATCATGGTGCCCGGGTTCATCGCACGGAAATCATTGATATCTTCCGGCGTATATTGCTCGTGCACGATACAGGAGCCCTCCCACCAGACGATCTTTTTCTGCGGCACCATATTGGCAACGTTCTGCGCCAGATACTGGTCCGGCGTCATGATGATCGTCTCTTCGGGCAAGGCCGCCACAATCTGGGTCGCGTTCGAGGAAGTGCAGCATATATCGGATGCCGCTTTCACCTCGGCGGTGGTATTTACATAAGACACAACCGGCGCGCCCGGATATCTGGCACGCATCTGGGCAATCCCTTCGGCAGTAATGCTTTCGGCCAGCGAACAGCCTGCCTCGACATCAGGGATCAGCACCGTTTTTGCCGGATTGAGGATTTTCGACGTCTCGGCCATGAAATGCACACCGCATTGCACGATAATATCCGCCTCGACCTTGGTCGCTTCGATGGCAAGTTGCAGGCTATCCCCCACAACATCTGCCACGCCATGATAGATTTCCGGCGTCATATAGTTATGTGCCAGAATAACCGCGTTTTTTTCGGCCTTCAGCTTATTGATAGCCGCAATATAAGGGGCGTAACGGACAAAGTCCGGAAACGGAATAACCCGATCCATCTTCGCATGGATATCGGCCATAGAACTGACCAGTTCGACCGAAGGTGTCAGGTCATAGACTTCGGCGAGCGTCGCGCGCATGGCGGTAAAATCAAGCATGGTTTCCTCCCAGCCCCTTCACTTGAGCCGCCCTTTACGCGATTTCCCCCAACAATAGAATGGAAAAATGGATTTCAGACTATGTTTTACCAATTAGTCAGCGTTTCCAGATTGCGTTTTCTCCCAGCTTCTCGACATAAGCGGCATGGGCCGCCGCCTCGATTTCGGTCACGCGGGAGGGCAGAGCCTGAGGACGTGGTGCAGGGCGCCAGATCTCGGAAGGGCCAGCATTTTGGGCATGCTGATCAAGATTAAGACCAAAGCCCGGCTGACGCCCACCAATAAGTTCCAGATAGACTTCGGCCAGAATTTCACTGTCCAGAAGAGCCCCATGCAGCGTCCGCGAGGAGTTATCGATAGAAAACCGCCGACATAGCGCATCAAGCGTGGCCGGAGACCCGGGAAACATCCGCCGCGCCATTGTCAGCGTATCGACCGCGCGGTCATCAGCAATCAACGGCTTTTTCACCCAGCCAAGTTCGGCATTGAGAAACCGCATATCGAATTTGGCGTTATGGATCACCAGCTTGGAATCCGGTCCGATAAAATCCAGAAAATCCTGTGCGATTTCAATGAATTTCGGCTTATCAGCCAGAAACTCATTCCCCAAACCATGCACCTGGAACGCCTCTGTCGGCATGTCCCGCTCGGGGTTGATATACTGGTGGTAGTGATTGCCGGTCGGCATATGGTTGAACAGCTCGACCGCACCGATTTCAACGATACGGTGGCCCTCGTTCGGTTCAAATCCGGTGGTCTCGGTATCGAGAACAATCTCACGCATGAGGCTTCTCCATGATCTGGTCAATCAGACGTCGCACATCCCGAGCCGCAGTTTCAACATCAAGCGTTTCGATGACATAGTCCGCGCGCGCACGTTTTTCCGCATCCGGCATCTGCTTGGACAGAATAAGCTCGAACTCCGCTTCGCTCATTGTTCCACGTGAAAGCACGCGCTGTTTCTGGATCTCGGCAGGGGCACTGACCACCAGAACGGCATCACAGACTTTATCGGCGCCGGTTTCAAACAAAAGCGGAATATCCAGAACAATCAGCGGCTCCTGCAGATGGGATGCCACGAACTCCGTCCGAGATTGCGCGGTCAACGGATGCACGATCGCCTCAAGCTGGACCATCGCCTCGGGTGTGTCTTTCAACAGCGCCTTCAACGCCTTGCGGTCAACCTTCCCATCCTTGACGGCATTCGGAAACTGCGCCGCGATCGGGGCAACGGCAGCGCCGCCCAGATCATAAAGCTGACGCACGACCGCATCCGCATCCCAAACCGGAATGGACGCAGCCGCAAAAAGAGCTGCCGTGGTCGATTTCCCCATTCCGATAGAGCCGGTCAGGCCCAATATGAAAGGACGGGTCATTGCCCCAGAACCTCGATGCGCAGGGCCTCGGTTACCTCGGGACTTTGACCGAACCAGCGCTCAAACCCCGGACGTCCCTGATGCAACAGCATGCCCAGCCCGTCCACAATCCGGCATCCCTGCGCCTGTGCCTTTTGCAGGAAAGCCGTAAGCAGCGGAATATAGACGATATCTGTTGCCAATGCGGTTTCCGGTAACAGATCCAGCGAGATGTCGAATGGCGGTTGGCCCTCCATTCCCAAAGACGTGGTATTGACCGCTGTTGCCACCCCGTCAAAAATGGCTGCGGCCTCCTCCCAGTCATACACCCTGACCTTCGGACCGAAGCTTTCGGCCAGCGCCTCGGCACGCGCCTTGGTGCGGTTGCACAGCCGGATTTCAGGCACACCAGCTTCCAACAGGGAAACAATAATGGCCCGCGCAGCCCCACCAGCCCCTAGAACAGCGGCAGGACCCGCCGATGGTTCCCAATCGGGAGCGCTTTGCCGTAAATTCGCGATAAAACCATAACCATCCGTATTATCGGCAAAAATACTGCCATCTTCCGCCAGAACCAGCGTATTGGCAGACCCGATCAGCTTAGCACGGTCGCTGACCTCATCTGCCAGCGCCAGAGCCGCCTCCTTATGGGGAATGGTAATATTCACCCCGACAAATCCGGCCTTATGCAAGCCGCGCAAAACCGCTTCCAGATCCGCAGGCGCGACATCCATCGGCACATAATAACCTGACAAGCCATAGCTGCGCAGCCAGAACCCGTGCAATGCCGGAGAACGCGAATGCGACACGGGATGACCGATCACACCGGCCAGCGGAATTTTCTTATGGCTCATGTTGTCAGCTCCCCACGCGCACGCAACCAGTTCAGAAACTCCATTAACGGCAGTCCCAATACGTGGAAATAATCGCCTTCCACCTTGGAAAACAAGCGCACACCCTCTTCTTCAAGCTTGTAGCATCCGACAGCCTGCTGGATAGACTCCCAGTTACGCGTGACATACTCCTCGATAAACCCTTCCGAGAGATCATGCATCGTCAGGCGCACAACGCCGACATGCCGCCAGAGCGGTTCATTGTCACGTATGATCACAGCCGCCGACAAAAGCTTATGCGTCTTGCCCGAAAGAGCGCGTAACTGTGCAATCGCCGCTTCCTGGGTGTCCGGCTTGGAAAAGATCCGCCCCTCCAGATCAAGCACCTGATCCGCCCCCAGAACCATGACGCCAGCGACGCTGCGCGAGAGCTTCTTGGCTTTCATCTCGGCCAGAAAATCAGCGACATCACGCGGCGATGCACCTTCTGCCTGCATCGAGGCACGGATCATCTCTTCATCGATACGGGCGGGTTTTGCCACGATTTCCAGCCCCGCATTGCGCAGCAATTGGGCCCGAATTTCGGACTGGGACGCCAGCAGGATGGGGATAGTCATGTGGATAAGCCTCTCGGTAACCGTATGTATAAAACAGGGGATAACCCCGACAGGCGATTTCCTCCACAGTTATCGGCAGGTTTCACGCAGCTTCGAAGATATTTTTCCACCTGTGAGAAGAGTCTTCCTCAGTCTGTGAGCGACTCATATAGGTTAACTTTTCCCACCAGTTTATCCACAAGCCGAATCGGACTTTGCAAACTTTGCAAACATTTGAAAACATGATTTTTTCTTGTTAAATCGTGCAGGTTATCGACTCTGTGGGCAAATAGTTTATCCACTGTGGATAAATCGGGGAATAACGGTGAATCCACAGTATCCACAGGGCCTATAATCATCTTCTATTCTTTCTTAATTATATTTTTATTTTTAGAGAGAGATTGGCGCCTAACACCGGAGACCAAGCCATGCTGACAGCCGTGCAAGATTTTCTCGCGATCTATTATCCGTGGATCAAAGCCTTCCACGTGATGTCGGTGCTGGCGTGGATGGCAGGGCTGTTCTATTTGCCGCGGCTCTTCGTGTATCACGTGGAAGGGCTCAAGAAGCAGGGGGTCACAGCGGGTTCGGAAATGGATCTTCTGTTCCAGCATCAGGAGCGTCTGCTTTTGAAAGCGATCATGAACCCTGCGATGATCTCGGCATGGAGCTTCGGTCTGTGTCTGGTTCTGATCCCTGGCGTTGTTGACTGGACGATGGCGTGGTCGTGGGTCAAAGCGGCTTCGGTGATCGGGATGACGTGGTTTCATCACTGGCTTGGATTGCGCCGGAAAGATTTTGTGAATGGCCGCAATACCCGTAGCGGCAAAACCTATCGGATGATGAACGAGCTCCCCACGCTTTTCATGGTTCTGATTGTCATCGCCGTGATCGTGAAATTCTAGGCAATCGTTGACTCGCGGGCGATTTTGATCTAGCGCAGGACAAAACCCCGACCGTCCTGGCCGGGAGTCGTTCCAATTACATCGAGATTTCGTTTCGGCTGGCCCGAAAGCGAGGGGAATTCATGACCGAAGAGCGTCCGCATCCCGAAGACGAGCGTCTGAATCTGGCTGACCTGAAGGCGAAAAGCCCCAAGGCATTGCTGGCTATGGCCGAAGAGTGGGAAATCGAGAACGCCTCGACCATGCGCAAGGGCGAAATGATGTTCGCACTGCTGAAAGCGCATGCCGAAGAAGACATCACCATTGGCGGGGACGGGGTTCTGGAAGTGTTGCAGGACGGTTTCGGCTTCCTGCGCTCGACCGAGGCCAACTATCTGCCGGGTCCGGACGATATCTATGTCTCGCCCGACATGATCCGCCAGCATGCGTTGCGCACTGGCGACACCGTCGAGGGCATCATCCGCTCTCCGGGTGAAAACGAACGCTATTTCGTGCTGACCAAAGTCGAGAAAATTAACTTTGAAGAGCCCGAAAAGGCGCGTCACAAGGTTGCTTTTGATAACCTGACGCCGCTTTATCCCGACGAGCGCCTGAAAATGGAGATCGAGGACCCGACGATCAAGGATCGCTCGGCACGGATCATCGATCTGGTTGCTCCGATCGGGAAGGGGCAGCGGTCGCTGATCGTGGCACCGCCGCGGACCGGTAAAACGGTTCTGCTGCAGAATATCGCCACCTCGATCGAGAAAAATCACCCCGAGTGCTATCTGATCGTGCTTCTGATCGACGAACGTCCGGAAGAGGTGACCGATATGCAGCGTTCGGTGAAGGGGGAGGTTGTTTCCTCGACCTTCGACGAACCGGCAACGCGCCACGTGGCCGTGTCCGAGATGGTGATGGAAAAAGCCAAGCGTCTGGTTGAACACAAGCGCGATGTGGTGATCCTGCTCGACTCGATCACCCGTCTGGGGCGCGCGTTCAACACCGTGGTGCCGAGCTCGGGCAAGGTTCTGACCGGTGGTGTGGATGCCAACGCGCTTCAACGCCCGAAACGCTTCTTCGGGGCGGCACGGAACATCGAAGAGGGCGGGTCGCTGACGATCATCGCGACCGCGCTGATCGATACCGGTTCGCGTATGGATGAGGTCATCTTTGAGGAATTCAAAGGGACGGGGAACTCGGAGATCGTGCTGGACCGCAAGGTGGCCGACAAGCGCGTCTTCCCGGCGATGGATATCCTTAAATCCGGTACGCGGAAAGAGGATCTGCTGGTTGAACAGAAGGATCTGCAGAAGACCTATCTGTTGCGCCGCATCCTCAACCCGATGGGCACGACCGATGCGATCGAGTTCCTGATCTCGAAGCTCAAACAGACCAAAACGAATTCGGAATTCTTCGACTCCATGAACGGTTAATCCGTTCCCGAAAGGGATATGATGGATACGATCTTTGCACTGGCCACTGCCCGCGGAAAAGCGGGGGTGGCCGTTATTCGTATTTCCGGGCCGAAAGCCTGGGAAGCTGCCTCGCGTCTTTGCGGGACGTTGCCGCCTGCGCGACAGACCGCGCTGCGTGTGTTGCGGCTGGAGGGTGAGGCGCTGGACGAGGCAGTGGTGCTGCCCTTTGCCAAGGGGCATAGTTTTACCGGCGAAGAGGTCGTAGAGTTTCATATCCACGGAGCCGTGGCGACAGTAAGTGCGGTCTTGCGGGCCTTGGGCACGAATCCCGACCTGCGAATGGCGGAAGCGGGCGAATTCACCCGCCGCGCGATGGAGAATGAGCGCTTGGATCTTTCTCAGGTCGAAGGTCTGGCTGATCTCATCGAGGCGGAAACAGAATCCCAAAGAAAGCAGGCTCTTAAAGTTCTGTCTGGCTCTGTCGGGAAGGTCGTGGACGGCTGGCGCGAGCGGTTGGTCAGAGCTGCGGCGCTGTTGGAAGTGACCATCGACTTCGCCGATGAAGATGTACCGGTCGATGTGACGCCTGAAGTCCTTGCTGAAATTGATGCGGTTCAAAGCAGTTTGAGCGAGGAAATCCGGCGTTTTGGTGCGGCCGAGCGTATTCGCGATGGTTTCGAGGTGGCGATTGTTGGCCGTCCTAATGCTGGAAAATCAACACTTCTCAATGCGTTAGCGGGAAGAGAGGCCGCAATTACTTCCGAGATTGCCGGCACGACAAGGGATGTGATCGAAGTTCGCATGGATCTGGCGGGATTGGCGGTTACATTACTGGATACCGCTGGATTGCGCGAAACCACAGATGTTGTCGAAGCGATTGGGGTAGATCGCGCGATCAGTCGAGCCAAAGAAGCCGATCTGCGGGTTTTCTTGCTGGATGGGGAAGAGTTACCTCTCCTAGAGCCACATGCGGGAGATCTGATCGCTTATGGAAAAGCCGATATTGTAAGCGGGGAAGGGCTTCGCGTGTCAGGAAAAACCGGCACGGGAATAGACCAGCTTGTTGCCGAGATTACCCGGCGCCTTCTTGCTCAAGCCGAGGGGGCAGGGATCATGACGCGGGAACGACATCGTGATGCACTTATTAACGCAAACCGGGCTTTGGATTCGGCGCGAAATGAGGTAATGAGCAGTTTCGACCGTCCTGAACTTTCTGCGGTTTATCTGCGGGAGGCCGCTCGGTCTTTGGAATCTTTGTTGGGCAGGGTGGATGTCGAGAATCTCTTGGATGAGATATTCTTGAGTTTTTGCATCGGGAAATAGGAGTGTTTCACGTGAAACATTTTGACGTTATTGTTGTCGGCGGCGGACATGCCGGAACCGAAGCAGCCCATGCAGCCGCTCGCATGGGAGCAAAGACTGCGTTGGTCACACTTCGCCGTGAGGCGATAGGCGTTATGTCGTGCAATCCGGCGATAGGGGGGCTTGGTAAGGGGCACCTTGTTCGCGAGATTGACGCGATGGACGGTGTTATGGGTGTTGCAGCCGATAGGGCAGGGATCCAGTTCCGTCTTCTTAACCGGCGCAAAGGGCCCGCGGTTCAGGGACCAAGAGCTCAAGCGGACCGAAAGCTTTATCGTCAGGCGATGGCTGATCTTACAGCTCAACAGGCCAATCTTGAGGTCGTTGAAGGAGAAGCCGTTGATCTTGTGATTAAAAATGGTCGCATTGCCGGTGTGATGCTTGCAGATGGCGCAGAAATAGAATGTCAGTCGGTCGTCTTGACGACTGGCACGTTTTTGCACGGTGTTATCCACATCGGTGATAAAAGCTATCCTGGTGGACGCATGGGAGATCGCCCGTCCGTTCCACTTGCCGATAGGCTGAAAGCCCTGGACCTCCCTCTTGGGCGCCTTAAAACAGGGACGCCACCAAGGTTGAACGGTAAGACCATTGATTGGTCAATTCTTGAAAGTCAACCCGGTGATGATGATCCGGCCATGTTCAGCTTTCTGAATAAGAAGCCGCTGGTGCGGCAGATCTCTTGCGGAATCACGCATACCAACGAAGTGACGCATCAGATTATTCGCGAAAATCTGTCCCGTTCGGCAATGTATGGGGGACATATTGAAGGGGTAGGGCCGCGGTATTGCCCTTCAATCGAAGACAAGATTGTTCGATTTGCGGATAAGACATCGCATCAGGTCTTTTTGGAGCCAGAGGGACTTGATGATGATACCGTATATCCTAACGGTATTTCGACGTCTCTTCCCGAAGACGTTCAACATGAATATGTGCGTTCGATGCGGGGGCTTGAGAATGTAGAGATCCTCCAACCCGGATATGCGATCGAATATGATTACGTCGATCCGCGCAGCTTAAATTCCTCTTTGGAAATGCGCGCGCAACCCGGATTGTATCTGGCGGGGCAAATTAATGGCACGACCGGATATGAAGAGGCTGCTGCGCAAGGCCTGGTTGCCGGTCTGAATGCCGCGGCTGCTGCGCTAGGGCGGGAGCAGGTCCAGTTTTCGCGCACGCAGAGCTATATCGGTGTGATGGTTGATGATCTTATCACCCGCGGAGTAACGGAACCTTACCGCATGTTTACATCGCGAGCGGAGTTCCGGCTTTCCCTTAGGGCAGATAACGCCGATCAACGTTTGACCCCACTCGCATTGGAAATCGGCTGCGTATCCGATGTTCGGACCGCCACATATCTGGCAAAACAAGAAGCGATGGACGCAGGGCGCGCGCTTATGGAAGCCTGTGTTCTGACGCCGAAAGAGGCGATCTCTCATGGGTTCAAGGTTAATCAAGATGGACAGCGTCGGTCTGCATTTTCCTTCCTGTCTTTCCCCGACATAACTTTTGACGATATGGCGCGGGTGTTCCCTGAACTTCAGGATATCGGTCCCGAAATTTCCGATCAGTTGGCGAAAGACGCGCTTTACGCAAATTATCTTATCCGTCAGGAGCGAGATATTGCAGCAATGCAGCGCGATGAAGCTTGGAAAATTCCTGAGGATTTTGACTATTCGGGTTTGTCTGGTCTTTCGAACGAACTCCGGCTCAAACTCGGCAAGGCACAACCTAGCACTCTTGGACAGGCGGGGCGTGTCGATGGTGTGACACCAGCTGCGTTGGCGTTGATTCTGGCGAAACTGCGCCAGTCGCGGAAACAGAAGTCAGCGTGAGGCGCAGCTATGGAGCCTAATTTCCTCATTGATGTTTCACGTGAAACAATCGAGCGTTTCGAAATTTATGAAGCGCTGGTCAAAAAGTGGAATCCTGCGATCAATCTTGTGGCGAAATCGACGATATCGCAGTTTCAGAAACGGCATCTGGCAGATTCTATTCAAATTTATGACCCGACGCTATCATGGAAGCGCTGGGTCGATTTGGGATCTGGCGGCGGTCTACCGGGGATAGTTGTGGCCATTTTGGCGGCCCAACATAATCCAGAAGCTCAGGTGCATCTTGTTGAGAGTGATCAGCGCAAATGTGCGTTTCTTATGACTTGCATTCGCGAGTTGTCTATTTCAGCGCAGGTTCACAGCCAGAGAATTCTGGATATCCCTTCGTTACAAGCCGATGTTATTTCAGCGCGGGCCTTGGCTGCCCTTGACATGCTTCTTGAGTTCTCAACCTACCACCAGCGTGAAAATGCTGTTTTCCTTTTCCCGAAAGGGGCGAATTGGAAAAGTGAAGTGCTCGAGGCGCAAAAGTCATGGACCTTCAAATATGAAGCTTCTAGAAGCAACACAGATCCAGATGCAACAATACTAAAAATCTCAGGAGCAGAGCGTGTCTGACCGTTCCTTGATAAAGGCGCCGCGTATTATTGCGGTGACCAACCAGAAGGGTGGCGTGGGAAAAACCACTACGGCGATCAACCTTGCCAGCGCACTGATCGAGCAGGGCTGCCGTGTTCTTGTGGTTGATCTTGATCCGCAGGGAAACGCATCGACCGGGCTTGGGTTGGAACTCGAAGATCGTGATTACAGCACCTATGATCTGCTGACGGGGGAGGCAGACGTTGGTGATATTGTTGTCAAAACGCAATGGGACGGCCTGTGGCTCAGTCCTGCAACAACCGATCTGGCCTCTGCCGATATGGAACTCCATGACGCCGACCAGCGCAGCTTCCTGCTTCAGAAGGCACTACGTTCCGAAGACATCAATGATCTTGAACTGGACTATATCCTGATTGATTGCCCGCCGTCCCTAAGTCTTCTGACGGTTAATGCGATGGTGGCAGCAGATTCCGTACTTGTGCCGCTTCAGGCCGAATTTTTCGCACTTGAGGGTCTATCGCAGCTGATGCTGAGCGTTCGAGAGGTGCGGCAGGGCGCGAATCCGAATTTGCGCATCGAGGGGGTCGTTCTCACCATGTATGATGTCCGTAACAACCTCTCGCAGCTGGTCGAAGCCGATGCACGGGCGACTTTGGGCGAAATCGTCTTCAAAACGATGATTCCGCGCAATGTCCGGATCTCTGAAGCGCCGTCTTATGCGCAATCCGTTTTGCATTATGATAGCGGGTCACGCGGGGCGAAAGCCTATCGTGCTCTTGCAAAAGAATTATTGGAGCGCCACGAAGGCGCAAATCGCAGGGGGGCACATGAGCAAGAAGCCTGAACGCCGGGGGTTGGGGCGCGGATTGAGTGCCCTGATGGCTGATGTAAATATTGAACCGAACCAGGATAATACGGTGCCGCGTCGTCCCGAAAGTTTCATCCCGATCGAGAAGATCGAACCCAATCCCGAACAGCCGCGCCGTCATTTCGACGAGCAGGCGCTTCAGGAGCTGGCGGATTCTATTCGTGAGAAGGGTGTCATTCAGCCGCTCATCGTCAGGGCGCATCCTTCTAAAAGCGATATGTACGAGATCGTTGCGGGGGAACGCCGCTGGCGGGCGTCGCAACTGGCGCAGTTGCACGAGCTTCCGGTCATTATTCGGGATTTCAACGACACCGAAGTTCTTGAAGTCGCCATTATCGAGAACATTCAGCGTGCAGACCTCAATCCTCTGGAAGAGGCGCTGAGCTATCGCCAGTTGATGGATCGTTTCGGTCATACGCAGGAAAAGGTGGCCGAGGCTCTTTCGAAAAGCCGCAGCCATATTGCGAACCTTTTGCGCCTTCTCAATCTGCCCGACGAAGTTCAGGAATATTTGCGCGATGGTCGTCTGACAGCCGGTCATGCGCGCGCAATGATTACCGCCGACGATCCGATCGGTTTGGCAAAAGAAGCGGTGTCAAAAGGTCTTTCGGTTCGCGAAGTCGAGCGTAAGGCCAAGTCTCCGACAGCCGAGAAAAAGCCGAAGAACCGCCCTGTGATTGAAAAGGATGCGGATACTCGCGCGCTGGAAGCCGATCTTTCCGCGACAATCGGCATGAAGGTCGAGATCAATCATAGAGGCGAAGAGGGCGGGACGGTTGTTCTCAGCTATAAAGATCTCGAGCAGCTTGATGCAATCTGTCAGATGCTGACAAAACTTTAATCCGGCATCAGTTCACGGATAACCGCATTGAGAACCGCGCGACCTTCACGGGTGGCGCGGATTTTCGTTTGATCCGTCTCTAACATGCCGATATCGACAAGATAGGCGATGCGATCCTGTGGCAGTTGTGCGCCGCTTAGTGCTTCGTAGCGTGTCACATCCAGACCCTCCTGAAGCCGCATGCCGAACAGCAGGAATTCCACCACTTCCTCACTGCGCGGCAGAGCCTCGCGGGAAAGCTCGCCAGACCCCGTTTTGCGGACCTGATCTATCCATGCACCGGGTTGTTTGAGGGTGTCCGTCGCATGGCGGATCCCATCATGGGTCAAACGACCATGTGCGCCTGGACCGATACCGGCATAGTCACCATAGCGCCAGTAAATCAGGTTATGCCGGCTTTCAGAGCCTTCTTTCGCATGGTTAGACACTTCATAGGCCGGAAAACCGGCCGATTCCGCTATATCTTGTGTCAGCAGATACATATCCGCAGCACTGTCATCATCGGGTAATCCCTTCAGAAGTCCGCGCTCTGCCCGTGCGCCGAAAACAGTGCCTTCCTCAACTGTCAGTTGATAAAGCGAAAGGTGGTCAATCGCCATCGACAGCGCCTCAGATAGTTCTTTGCGCCAGTCGGACAGGGTCTGGTCCTGCCGTGCATAGATCAGATCGAAGCTCACGCGATCAAAGACGGAACGCGCGATATCAAAGGCTTTGCGGCCTTCCGCAACCGAATGCATCCGCCCCAGTTTACGCAGATCGGCATCGTTCATGGCCTGCATGCCCATCGACACACGGTTAACGCCCGCTTCGGAATAGGCTCTGAAGCGACCCGCTTCGATGCTCGTGGGGTTCGCCTCCAGCGTGATCTCGAGATCATTCGACATGCGCCAGCTTTTGCGCACGCGGGTCAGAATGGCGTCAACCACATCCGGATCCATCAGCGACGGCGTGCCGCCACCGAAAAACACCGTGTTCAGCACACGGCCCCCGGTTTCACCTGCGAGACGGTCGATTTCCGATAGATAGGCCTCGGCCCAGACTTTCTGGTCGATAGAGGCCGTGACATGGGAATTGAAATCGCAATAGGGACATTTTGCGGCGCAGAATGGCCAATGGATATAAAGTCCGAACCCTCCGGCGCGCCAATCTTCAATAGCAGTCGTCATGGGCGCACTCCGGTGGTGGGTGCCACGTGTTTCACGTGGCACAACAGGTCAGGCAGGCTCGAAAGCCTCGGTCAGTTTCTTGAAGGCGGCCGCGCGATGCGACAACTGGTTTTTGCGCTCGTGGCTCATCTCGGCGAAGGTATGGCTCGAGCCTTGCGGCTGGAACATCGGGTCATAGCCATGCCCCTGTTCGCCGCGCATAGGCCAGACAAGATGACCCTCGCAGATGCCTTCGAAGACCTCGTCATGCCCGTCCGGCCATGCCAGAACGAGGGTCGAGCAGAACCGGGCCGTGCGTGGCCGGTCAGCGCCGGATTTTTCGCACTCGGCCCATGTCTTTTCCATCGCCATCTTGAAATCGCGGCCATTGGGGGTCTCTGCCCAATCGGCGGTATAGACACCGGGCGCCCCGCCCAGACAATCCACCTCGATGCCGCTATCGTCCGACAGCGCGGGCAGGCCGGTGGCTTTGGCGGCGGCATGGGCCTTGATCCGTGCATTGCCGACAAAGGTGGTTTCCGTCTCGTCCGGCACGGGAAGATCCAGTTCGGCGGCGCCTACGCATTCGATGCCATAGGGTTTCAGAAGTTCCGATATTTCTTCCAGCTTGCCGGCGTTATGGGTCGCGACAAGCAGTTTTTTCTCTGTGAATTTTCTCATCCAATAGCGTCCTTCTGTGCGGCAACCAGTTCTGCAATCCCGCTTTCAGCAAGATCCATCAGCTGGTTCATCTGATCGCGGGTATAGGTAGAGCCTTCTGCCGACATTTGTACCTCGATCAGCTTACCCTTGCCGGTCATGATGAAATTGCCGTCCACACCGGCCTCGCTATCCTCGGCATAATCGAGGTCGCAGACATTCTGGCCCGCATAGATCCCGCAGGAGACAGCCGCCACATGGTCGATCAGCGGATCGGAGGTGATGATCCCCTTGGCCAGCAGTTTGTTGGTGGCAAGACGCAGCGCCACCCAGCCACCGGTGATCGAGGCGCAGCGTGTGCCGCCATCGGCCTGAATGACATCGCAGTCAATCACGATCTGCCGCTCGCCAAGGGCGCTCCGGTCAAGCCCTGCACGCAAGGCCCGACCGATCAGGCGCTGGATCTCGACGGTGCGGCCACCCTGTTTGCCAGCGGCGGCCTCGCGGCGGGTGCGCGAATGAGTGGCGCGGGGTAGCATGCCATATTCCGCCGTTACCCAGCCAAGACCGGTATTTTTCAGGAACGACGGCGCGCGGTCTTCGATGGTTGCGGTGCACAGCACGTGGGTGTCGCCCACCTTGATCAGGCAGGACCCTTCGGCATGTTTGGTAACACCGGTCTCGATAGTGACCTTGCGCATTTCGTTGAGGTTCCGTCCTGAGGGCCGCATATCCGCTCCTTTGGTGTAAATCGTCCTGCCCCATTTGCGCGCCTTCCTCGTATGATGCAAGGGCTCAGGACAGATTGACGATCGCTCTCGCAACCCGTTTACTGCGGCTCAGGAGTTTTGAGACCATGACAGAGCAAAAACAGACCCTGACAGAGCTGAATGACCGCTCGCGCGAGGTATTCCGCCGCGTGGTCGAGGGCTATCTGGAAACCGGCGATCCGGTCGGCTCGCGTAGCCTGACCCGCATGATGAGCGAAAAGCTTTCGGCGGCAACCATCCGCAATGTGATGAACGATCTCGAATTCCTCGGTTTGCTGGACAGCCCGCATATTTCGGCGGGGCGGGTGCCGACGCAGATGGGGCTGCGGATGTTTGTCGACGGTTTCATGGAGGTTGGCACATTGGGGGCCGAGGACCGCGCGGCGCTGGATGCCAGCGTTGGCGGCAATGATCCCGATCTGGGCAATCTGATGGACCGCGTCGGCTCGGCCCTGTCGGGAATGACGCATGGGGCGAGCCTTGTTCTGTCGCCCAAGCAGGAAGCGCCGATCAAACACATCGAATTTGTGGGCCTTGCGCCCGATCGTGCGCTGGTGGTGCTGGTTTTTGCCAATGGTCAGGTCGAAAACCGTGTCTTCACACCGCCGCCCGGCCAGACGCCATCCTCGCTACGGGAGGCGGCGAATTTCATCAACTCGCTGGCCGAGGGGCGCACCTTGACCGAGCTGCGCCACGTGATGGCCGATGAAATCAGAAACCGCCGTGCCGAGCTGGACACGCTGGCGGCTGATCTGGTCGAGCAGGGGCTGGCCGAATGGGAGGACAAGGGTACCTCTTACGAACGCCTGATCGTGCGCGGACAGTCGAATCTTCTGGAGCAGATCTCCGATCTCGACCGTATCCGCACCTTGTTTGATGATCTGGAACGCAAGCGTGACATCGCGGAATTTCTCGATCTGGCGCAGGACGGGGACGGTGTGCGCATTTTTATTGGCTCCGAGAACAAGCTTTTTTCACTTTCGGGTTCCTCTCTGGTGGTAAGTCCCTATATGAACGCTGATCGGAAGATAATCGGTGCGATTGGCGTCATCGGCCCGACACGGCTGAATTACGGGCGGATCGTGCCGATCGTGGACTATACAGCGCAACTGGTCGGGCGGATGCTGTCGGGCCGGGGCAAAGGATGAAACGCATGAGCGACAAAAAAGACGAAATGAGCGAAGATCAGGTTCATCTCGACGAGACGTTCGAAGACATCATGAACGAAGGCGAGGGCGAGCTTGAAGCCCTGCGTGCCGAACGCGACGAGCTGCGCGACCGCTGGATGCGCGCATTGGCCGATGCCGAGAATTCGCGCAAGCGTGCCGATAAAGAGCGCCGCGATGCCGAAAATTACGGTGGGTCGCGTCTGGCCCGCGACATGCTGCCGGTTTTCGACAATATGCAGCGCGCGCTGAACGCTATCTCGGACGAGCTGCGCGAAAAAGCCGAGGCGCTGATCGAGGGCGTCGAACTGACCCAGCGTGAGTTGCTGAACGTCTTCGAAAAGCACGGTATCAACCAGATCGCGCCGCAGGTGGGTGACAAATTCGACCCGACCCATCACGAAGCGATGTTCGAAGCCCCCGTGCCGAACACCGTGGCGGGCGACATCATTCAGGTGATGGATGTGGGCTTTATGATCCACGACCGTCTGCTGCGTCCGGCCAAGGTCGGTGTCAGCTCGACGCCGAAGTGATGTTTCACGTGACGCATTGAAAAGGGGGCCGCTTGGCCCCCTTTGTCATTTCAGCATCTCGCGCAGCTCATAAAGCGCCTGTAGCGCCTCGCGCGGGGACAGGTCATCGGGATTGATCCCGCTCAGGCGTTCTTCCAGCGGGCTGGGGCCTTGCGGCACTGGCGCAGGCGGCGGCGCAGAGGCGAAAAGCGGCAGATCATCAATCAGCATCTGTTTCTTGGCACCGCTGTCACGGTCGCCTTTCTCCAGCATATCCAGCACCGATTTCGCGCGTGATACCACGCTATCGGGCAGACCCGCTAAGCGCGCGACCTGCACCCCGTAGGACCGGTCAGCCGCGCCCTTCTTCACCTCATGCAGGAAGATCACATCGCCCGCATGTTCCTTCACGCTGACGGTCGCATTTTCCACCCCGTCCAATTTGGCCGAAAGCGCTGTCATCTCGTGGTAATGGGTCGCAAAAAGGGCACGGCAGCGGTTGGTGGCATGTAGATGCTCCATCACCGCCCAAGCAATCGACAGCCCGTCATAGGTGGCGGTGCCGCGCCCGATCTCGTCGAGGATCACCAGCGCGCGGTCATCGGCCTGATTGAGGATCGCTGCGGTTTCGACCATCTCGACCATGAAGGTCGAGCGCCCCCGCGCCAGATCATCGGCGGCCCCCACGCGGGAAAACAGCTGGCTCACCAGCCCGATATGCGCCCGTTCCGCAGGCACGAAACTGCCTGCCTGCGCCAGTAGCGCGATGATCGCATTCTGTCGCAGGAAGGTCGATTTACCCGCCATATTCGGGCCGGTCAGCAGCCAGATCGCAGGCGTGCTATCCTTGGTCAGCCCGCAATCATTGGCGATAAACGGCGTGCCCGAGCGCTTGAGCGCATGTTCCACCACCGGATGCCGCCCTGCGGTGATTTCAAACGCGCGGGAGCTGTCGATCTCGGGGCGGACCCAGTCACCCGAGCGCGCCAGATCGGCAAAAGCACAGCCCAGATCAATCTCGGCCAGCGCACGCGACGCCTCGCCGATCGGCCCTGCCTGATCCATGATCGCGGCTTTCAGCCTGTCATAGAGCCGCTTTTCGATCTCCAGCGCCCGCGCACCGGCATTATGGATGCGCGTTTCCAGTTCCGACAGCTCTACTGTGGTGAAACGCACCTGATTGGCGGTGGTCTGACGATGGATGAATTTCTCGGACAGAGGCGGGGAAAGCATCTTCTCGGCATGGGTCGAGGTGCATTCGATGAAATAGCCCAGCACGTTGTTATGCTTGATCTTCAGGCTCGAAATGCCGGTTTCCTCGACAAATCCGGCCTGCATACCCGCAATCACCCCGCGCCCCTCGTCCCGAAGGCGGCGCGTTTCGTCGAGTTCCTCATCATAGCCCTGCGCGATAAACCCGCCATCACGCGCCAGCAGCGGCGGCTCGGCAATCAGGGCGGCATCGAGCAGCGCCACCAGCGCATCATGGCCCTGTAGCGCCTGCGCCGCATCCTGCAACAAACGCGGAGCCTCAGAGCCTGTGATCACATCATAAAGCCCGTCCGCCTGACCTAAGCCATTGCGGATCGCGGCCATATCGCGCGGGCCGCCGCGGTCCAGCGCCAGCCGCGACAGGGCGCGGTCCATATCGGGGCAGCGCTTCAGATCGGACCGCAGATCTTCTATAAAACGGGTCTGTTCCACGAGAAACGCCACCGTGTCATGGCGGGCATGGATCTGCGCCAGATCGCGCGAGGGGGCCGCCACGCGACGTTCCAGCAGACGCGCCCCACCCGCCGTCACAGTGCGGTCGATGACATTCAGCAAAGACCCTTCGCGCCCGCCTGACAGAGCCTGCGTCAGTTCCAGATTGCGCCGCGTCGAGGCGTCGATCTGCACGATGGTGCCTGCCTCTTCGCGCTGGGGGCGGCGCAGAAGCGGCAGTTTGCCGCGTTGGGTCAGGTCGAGGTAGTCGACAATCGCGCCCATGGCCGAAAGCTCGGCACGGGTGAAACTGCCAAAGGCCTCAAGCGAGCCCACCTGATAGAGATCGCGCAGCTTCTGCTCGCCCGAGGCACTGTCAAACACCGCCCGCGCCAAGGGGGTCACGGCGGCCCTCACATCCTCGATCACCTCGCGGAAGGCCTCTTCGCCGCTATCCGACACCAGCACCTCACGCGGGGTCAGGCGGGCCAGTTCCGGCCCCAGACGCGCGGGTGCACAGGCCATCACACGGAATTCGCCGGTGGAAATATCAACCCAAGCCAGCGCGCCCTCGTCCCGCAGGGCGGAATAGGCCGCAAGGAAATTGTGGCGCCGCGCTTCCAGAAGGCTTTCCTCGGTCAGCGTGCCGGGGGTGACCAGCCGCACGACATCGCGTTTGACGACCGATTTATAGCCGCGCTTCTTGGCCTCGGCGGGATCTTCCAACTGCTCGGCAATCGCCACGCGAAATCCCTTACGGATCAGCGTCAGCAGATAGCCTTCGGCGGCATGGACAGGCACGCCGCACATCGGGATCTCTTCGCCCTCATGGCTGCCGCGCTTGGTCAGCGCGATATCGAGCGCCGCAGCCGCCTCGACCGCATCCTGAAAGAACATCTCGTAGAAATCGCCCATGCGGTAGAACAGCAAAGCCCCCGGATTGGCGTCTTTGATCCCCAGATATTGTTCCATCATCGGTGTGACGGTCGGCTTTGCCATCGGTTGCCCCCTGTTTGCTCGTGGCGGACCCTACAAAAGGCGAAGCCGGCCCGCAATCTATTGAGACGCAGGCCCCAAGCGGCTAAGAAGATTGTGACTTGCAAGAAGGATATCGGCCCACATGTCCGGAAAGAACAAAATCACCCGTGAAGAAGCTCTGAGCTATCACTTGGAGCCCACGCCGGGGAAATTCGAAATTACCCCGACCACCCCCATGACCACCCAGCGTGACCTGTCGCTGGCCTATAGCCCGGGGGTGGCGGTTCCGGTGGAAGCCATCGCCGAGAACCCCGAGACCGCTTATGACTACACGGTCAAAGGCAATATGGTTGCCGTTATCTCGAATGGGTCGGCCATTCTGGGGCTGGGTAATCTTGGCGCGCTGGCGTCCAAGCCCGTGATGGAAGGCAAGGCGGTTCTGTTCAAGAAATTCGCCGATGTGAATGCCGTCGATATCGAACTGGATACGATGGAGGCCGACGAGATCATCAAGGCCGTCAAGCTGATGGAGCCGACTTTCGGCGGCATCAACCTTGAAGACATCAAAGCGCCCGAATGTTTCATCATCGAACAGGCGCTGAAGGAACAGATGGATATTCCGGTGTTCCATGATGACCAGCACGGGACGGCGGTGATCTGTGCGGCGGGCCTTCTGAACGCGCTCGAGATTTCGGGCAAGAAGATCGAGGACTGCAAGATCGTGCTCAATGGCGCCGGTGCTGCAGGTATCGCCTGCCTTGAACTCATCAAGACGATGGGCGCGCGTAACGAGAACTGCATCATGTGCGACACCAAGGGCGTGATCTATAAAGGTCGCACCGAGGGCATGAACCAGTGGAAATCGGCTCATGCGATCGAGACCACGGCGCGGACGCTGGAAGATGCGATGGAAGGGGCGGATGTGTTCCTTGGTGTCTCGGCCAAGGGCGCTGTGACGCAGGATATGGTGAAATCGATGGCCGATAATCCGGTCATCTTCGCGATGGCCAACCCCGACCCCGAGATCACCCCCGAAGAGGCCCATGAGGTCCGCGAGGATGCGATCGTGGCGACGGGCCGTTCGGATTATCCCAACCAGGTCAATAACGTGCTGGGCTTCCCCTATCTGTTCCGCGGGGCGCTCGATATCCATGCCCGCGCGATCAATGACGAGATGAAGATCGCCTGTGCCGAGGCGCTGGCGAAACTCGCCCGCGAGGACGTGCCGGATGAGGTGGCAATGGCCTATGGCCGCAAGCTGTCTTTCGGGCGCGACTATATCATCCCCACGCCCTTCGATCCGCGTCTGATCCATGTGATCCCGCCTGCGGTGGCCAAAGCCGGTATGGATACGGGTGTGGCGCGTCGTCCGATCATCGATATGGAGGCCTATGTCCATAGCCTGAGGGCCCGTATGGACCCGACCGCGACGATCCTGCAGTCGATCCATGCCCGTGCGCGCAAGGCGCAGGCCCGTATGATCTTTGCCGAGGGCGATGATCTGCGCGTGCTGCGCGCGGCTGTGCAATACCAGCGCTCGGGCACCGGCACCTCTATTGTGGTGGGCCGCGAGAACGAGGTGCGCGAAAATCTGGAAAGCGCAGGTCTTGGCGATGCCTTCCGCGAGCTGACCGTGGTGAATGCCGCCAATACCAAGCACCTCGATGCCTATCGCGACTTCCTTTACAAGCGCCTGCAGCGTCAGGGGGTGGACCGCGAGGATGCCTATAAGATGGCCGCCCGCGACCGTCACGTTTTTGCGGCGCTGATGCTGGTGCATGGTCATGGCGATGCGCTGGTGACCGGTGTGACCCGCAAATCGGCCCATGTGCTGGAACGCATCAATAAGGTGGTTGATGCCACCTCGGAAAGCGGGGCCGTCGGCATTACTGCCGTGCTGAACAAGGGCAAGATCGTGCTACTGGGCGATACGCTGGTGCATGAATGGCCCGACGAGAACGATCTGGCCGATATCGCGACCGCCGGAGCGGGGGTTGCCCGTTCGCTGGGGCTTGATCCGCGCGTGGCCTTCTGTTCCTTCTCGACCTTCGGCTATCCGGTGTCGGAACGCTCGCAGAAGATGCATGTCGCGCCGCAGGTGCTCGACGCGCGTGGCGCCGATTTCGAATATGACGGCGAGATGGCTGTGGATGTGGCGCTCAATGCGTCGGTGATGAAGAAATACGACTTCTGCCGCCTGTCGGGTCCGGCCAATATTCTGGTCATGCCCGCGCGTCACTCGGCCTCGATCTCGATCAAGCTGTTGCAAGAGATGGGCGGGGCCACCGTGATCGGCCCGATCCTGACCGGCGTGGAACATCCGATTCAGGTGTGTTCGACCACCGCGACTGTGTCCGACATCGTCAATATGGCGGCGCTGGCGGCCTGTAGCGCGAAATAAGCGCCACAAAACTGTAAAACAAAACAGGTCCGGCAAGGGGGAAACCCTTTGCCGGACCTTGTTCTTTCCGACTGCAAAAGAGTAGCCTTCCAAGGGGCTGGCATCTTTCGGGGGCTTTATGAAAATCTTCAATCTTGGCTCGATCAATGCGGATTTTTTCTACCGCTTGCCGCATCTGCCACAACCGGGCGAGACATTGGCATCCGTCGGATATGACCGCGGTCTGGGGGGGAAAGGGGCCAACCAATCGGTTGCCTGTGCCCGTGCGGGGGCGCAGATCCGCCATATCGGGGCCATCGGGGCGGAAGGGCGCTGGATGGTCGAACGGATGGAGGAGGCCGGTGTCGATTGCTCGCAGGTGGTCATCGTGCGTGAGGCTTCGGGCCATGCGATCATCTATGTCGATCAGGCGGGCGAGAATTCGATCGTGCTTCATCCCGGAGCCAACCGTACCATTCCCGAAACCGCGCTGGACGAGGCATTGGATCAGGCCGAGGACGGCGATCTGATGATCTTGCAGAACGAGACGGGCCTGCAGGTCGAGGCGGCGCAACTGGCTGCCGAGCGGGGGCTGTTCGTGATCTATTCCGCCGCCCCCTTTGACGAGGCGGCTGTGCGTGCCGTGCTGCCCTATGTCTCGCTGCTGATCGTGAACGAGGGCGAGGCGCGTGCCCTTTGCGCCAGTTTCGGGCTCAGCTTACAGGAGTTGCCCGTGAAACAGATTGTGGTGACCAAGGGCGCGCAGGGGGCTACGTGGCACAATCTGGAAACCGGCGGGCTGATCGTGATGCCGGCCTTTCCCGTGACACCGGTCGATACGACGGGGGCAGGCGATACATTCGCGGGCTATCTGGCAGCGGCGCTGGCCGAAGGATGCACGCGGGAACGGGCGATGCGTCTGGCTTCGGCGGCCTCTGCGCTCAAGGTCACACGGGCGGGAACAGCCGATGCCATTCCGACCCGTGCCGATGTCGAGGATTTTCTGGACAATCAGCCCAAGCTGTAACCGGTGCCGCGCACCGTGCGCACGGGATCATTGCCGCCATGGGCCATCAACGCCTTGCGCAACCGGCCCACATGCACGTCGATGGTGCGGGTATCGACATAGATGTCGCGGCCCCAGACGCGGTCAAGAAGCTGGTCGCGGGTCCACACACGGCCCGGCTTTTCCATTAAGGTTGATAGCAGGCGGAATTCGGTCGGACCCAGTTTCAGTGGCTGGCCATCGCGGAAGACACGGTGCTCGGCGCTATCAAGGATGATATCCTCGAAATTCAGCCGCTCGCCCATCGTGGCGGGGCGGGTGCGGCGCAACTGGGTGCGCAGCCGCGCCATCAGTTCAACCACCGAATAGGGTTTGACGACATAGTCATCGGCCCCCGTCTCCAGCCCGCGCACGCGGTCGGTTTCTTCCGAGCGCGCGGAGAGCATGATGATCGGGATATGCCGTGTGTCGCCCGAGGCTTTCACGCGGCGGCAGATCTCGATGCCCGAGACATTGGGCAGCATCCAGTCCAGCACCATCAGGTCGGGCTTCTCTTCCTTGACCATCAACAGCGCCTCTTCGCCATTGACCGCCATCACAACGCGAAACCCTTCGGCTTCAAGGTTATACTGAAGAACTTCACGCTGGGCCGATTCGTCCTCGACCACCAGAACACAGGGCTGTTGTGCCGGGGACATGTTACTTCTCCGTCGTATCCATCGGTATCACGCTCGATTGCTTCGGGCGTTCTTCATCGGGGGTCTCGCCGGTGACGAGATAGATCACCTGCTCGGCGATCGAGGTCGCATGGTCGCCCATCCGTTCGATATTCTTCGCGATGAAATGCAGATGCATGCAGCCGGTGATATTGCGCGGATCTTCCATCATATAGGTCAGGAACTCGCGGAACAGCGCGTTATACATCTGGTCCACCTCCACATCACGGTCGCGCACATCGCGGGCCAGTTGCGGGTCGCGCTGGATATAGGCATCCAGCACATCCTTGAGCATGCCCTCGACCGCCTGCGCCATACGGCGGATCGCCTTCGACGACCCGTCAACGGCCGGCACATCCATCAGGATCTGGGTCCGCTTGGCGATATTCTTGGCGTAGTCACCCGCACGTTCAAGGCTGGCCGCGATCTTGATCACCGACAGCGTCAGACGCAGATCGCGCGACACAGGCGCCCGCAGCGCGATGATGCGGGCCGCTTCCTCGTTGATCTGCTCTTCAAGCGCGTCGATGGCCTTATCCTGCGCGCGCACGCGTTGGGCCAGCTCTTCATCGCGGCTTTCAAGGGCTTCGGCAGCATCAAGGATCTGCTGTTCAACCATGCCGCCCATCTTCACGACAAGCGCCTGAACGGCCTCCAGGTCACGGTCGAAAGCGGAAGAAATATGTTCTTGGCTCATTTATTATCCTTCTCTTCCTGTCGTCCCTTAGCCGATCCGGCCAGTGATATAGGCCTCGGTGCGCGGGTCTTTGGGGTTGGTGAAAATATCGCCCGTTTCGCCATATTCCACGAGGTTCCCGAGGTGGAAGAAGGCAGTGCGCTGCGACACGCGGGCCGCCTGCTGCATCGAGTGCGTCACGATCACCACCGAGAACTGCGTGCGGAGTTCATCGATCAGTTCTTCGACCTGACCGGTGGCAATCGGGTCCAGCGCCGAGCAGGGCTCGTCCATCAGCAGAACCTCGGGCGAGGTCGCCACGGCGCGCGCGATGCACAGACGCTGCTGCTGGCCACCCGAAAGGCCCGTACCGGGGGCCTGAAGGCGGTCCTTCACCTCGTTCCAGATGGCGGCACCGCGCAGGGCGCGTTCCACGATCTCGTCCAGATCGGCCTTGTTCTTGGCCAGACCGTGGATACGCGGGCCGTAAGCCACATTGTCATAGATCGACTTGGGGAAGGGGTTGGGCTTCTGGAACACCATCCCCACCTTGGCACGCAGCTGCACGGGGTCCACACGCTTGTCGTAGATATCCTCGCCATCCAGCAGGATCTCGCCCTTGACCTTGCAGATGTCGATCGTGTCATTCATCCGGTTCAGCGTGCGCAGGAAGGTCGATTTCCCGCAGCCCGACGGCCCGATAAAGGCGGTGACGGTCTTGTCGAGGATATCGACATCGACATCCTTGATGGCGTGAGTGTCACCGTAATAGACCTGCACCTTACGGGCTTGGATTTTCATATCCTTGGCGTCCACTTTTCTCTCCGTCAGTCTCATGTCGTTCATGATGGTGGGTCCCTTACCAGCGGCGCTCGAATTTGCGGCGCAGGATGATTGCAATGATGTTCATCGTCAGCAGGAACACCAGGAGGATAATGATGCCCCCCCATGCCCGTTCATAATAGGCGGGGTCGGCGCGTTTTGCCCATTCATAGATCTGTGCGGGCATCGCGGAGTTGGGCGAGAGGAAGCCCGCAATGATGCCATCCGGCGGGTTGGAGGCGATATAGCCGATCATCCCGATCAGCAGCAGCGGTGCGGTTTCACCCAAGGCCTGAGCCAGACCGATGATCGTGCCGGTCAGAATGCCGGGCATGGCCAGCGGCAGCACATGGTGGAAGACCGATTGCATCTTCGAGGCACCAATCCCCAGCGCCGCGTCACGGATCGAGGGCGGCACGGCCTTCAGCGAGGCGCGGGTCGAGATGATGATCGTCGGCAGGGTCATCAGCGTCAGCACAAGACCACCGACCAGCGGCGCCGATTGCGGCAGATGCATGAACTGGATGAACACCGCGAGGCCAAGGATACCGAAGACAATTGACGGAACCGCAGCGAGGTTCGAGATATTCACCTCGATCAGGTCGGTCCATTTGTTCTGCGGCGCGAATTCCTCGAGGTAGATCGAGGCAGCCACCCCGATGGGCAGCGACAGGAACAGCACCACCAGCATCATGAACAGCGAGCCGATCATCGAGGTGCCGATACCGGCCTGCTCGGCGCGGCTTTCCGAGGCGTCCGATCCGGTGATGAAGTCCCAGTTGAACTGTTTCTTCACAATACCGGCCTCGACCAGCGCATCGGTCAGGTCGAGCTGCGCCACGGTGATGTTTTTATCCAAAGCGATCTCGTCGCGGTGCACACGGCCTTTCAGGTAGCCATCCACGCGCGACGAGGCGAGCACCTTGAAGGTCAGCGTCTGGCCGATCAGCGAGGGGTCATTGATCACGTCCTGACGCACCACATTGGCGGCAGAAGCCGAGATCAGGTTCTTCATATCCTTGGCTTTGGTCAGCGCGGTATCGATGCCTGCTTTCTGGACCGTATCCAGAAGCGCGTTCTCGATCAGCGGGCCATAGCCGAAGGTCGAGACCTTGGCGATATCGGCAGGGTCGCGATTGCCCTTCTTGTCCAGTTTCGCGGGGTCCAGATAGACCGGCACATTGATGAATGTCTGCTGGAAGGCCGAGACGCCATTGGTCAGGATGGTGAACAGAAGGACCACCAGAAAGACCAGACCCAGACCGATGGCCCCGATCCCCATCGCACGGAAGCGTTTTTCCTGCGCGTTGCGTTTGCGGGTGCGGGCGTCGGGGTGGTGGATCGAGCGGCGCTCGGGGGGGATTGCAGCGGCGTCGGTCATTCGTATTGCTCCCGATACTTGCGCACGATGTAGAGCGCGACAATGTTCAGCGCGAGGGTCATGACGAAAAGCGTCATCCCCAGAGAGAAGGCCACCAGAGCCTCGGGCGAGGCGAAATCGGCGTCGCCGGTCAGCTGGCTGACGATCTTGGCGGTGACGGTGGTCATCGCCTCGAAGGGGTTCATGCTGAGACGGGCGGCGGCACCGGCCCCCAGCACCACGATCATCGTCTCGCCGATAGCGCGCGAGGCGGCCAGAAGGATCGCCCCGATGATGCCCGGAAGGGCGGCGGGGAAGACAACTTGCTTGATGGTTTCCGATTTGGTGGCACCAAGCCCGTAAGAGCCGTCGCGCAGCGATTGCGGCACGGCGTTGATGATGTCATCGGACAGCGAGGAGACGAAGGGGATCAGCATGATGCCCATCACCAGACCCGCGGTCATCACCGAGCTTGCAGCCCCCATCCAGTCCAGCCCGTCGCGGCCAAAGACCGTCTGTAGGGCAGGGCCCACGGTCAGCAGCGCGAAGAGGCCGTAAACGATGGTCGGGATACCGGCGAGCACTTCCAGCAACGGCTTGGCAATCGCGCGCACCGGCTTGGACGCATATTCCGACAGGTAGATCGCGGCGAAAAGGCCGATCGGCACGGCCACGGCCAGCGCGATGAAGCTGATGTAAAGCGTGCCCCAGAGAAGCGGCAGGATGCCCAGTTGCGAGCCACCCCCGAAGGAGGGCGTCCAGTTGGTGCCGAAGAAGAAATCCGTCGCCGGATAGAGGCGGAAGAAATGCACCGTGTTGAAGATCAGCGATAGCACGATCCCGATAGTAGTCAGAATGGCGATGGACGCCGCCAAAATCAGCAGCGTCTTGATGCCGCGCTCCACGATATTGCGGGCGCGCAGGTCTTTATGGGTGGCTTTCAGCGTCAGCAGGAAGAACCCGATGGCCACGCCCAGCACCACGACCATGCGGATCATATTGCCGGTGGCGGTGAGGCTGCGATAGTGCTGTGCGGCCTTCAGTGTGGGGGCATCGACCTGCGAGCCAAGCGCCACACCCAGACCTGCCATCTTCGCGCGCAGAGTGCCGCCTGCTTGCAGATGGGCGGCTTCCGAGGCGGTCATGGCCCCTTTGGCAACCGCGATATCCAGCCCCTCGGCCAGACGTGTCACATCTGACATCATCAGGCTGATATTGCTATGTTCCTCAACCGTGGCCGCAGGGATGGCCGCGGTGACCTGCATATTGACCACGAAGGGCTGCGCGATCAGCCAGACGGCCAGCACCAGAAGGGCAGGCACAAGCGTCATCATCGCGACGTTGCTGCCATAATAACTCGGGAGCGAATGGAGAATGCGGCTGTCGCCCCCCGCAGAGGACAGGGCACGGGAACGGCCCAGCACGAAGCCAAGGGCCGCGAGCACCAGCACGATAACCAAAAGCCAGATAGCAGGCATGTCAGCTCCGATCGATTGAGTATGCCAAGGTGAAAGGCGGAGAAACAAAGAAGAGGGCGGCACAGGATCTGCCGCCCCCCGAATAAGCCGGGTAGGGCAGATTACATGCCCGATCCCATGGTTTTCTCGTCAGCAACGTCCTGTTGGGTTGTTGCCAGTTCCGGATCGGAGACCAGACCGTATTGTGCCAGCGGGCCATCGGGGCCTGCGATCTCGTCGGAGACGAAGAATTCCGCGTATTCTTTCAGTCCGGGGATCACGCCGATATGCGCTTTCTTGATGTAGAAGTAGAGCGGACGCGACACCGGATAGTCACCCGAGGCGATGGTTTCGGTCGAGGGTTCGACGCCGCCCATCGTGGCCACTTTCAGCTTGTCGGTGTTGTTCTCGTAGAAGGCCAGACCGAAGACGCCGACGCCATCGGGGTTCGAGGCGATGCGGGCGAGGGTTTCGGTGTAATCCCCGTCGATATCGACCGATTTGCCATCGGTGCGCACCGACATACAGGCCTTTTCGGCGTCTTTCTCGTCCATGCCACCCGAGACCATTGCGTCCAGCGCGCCGGAATCCTTGCAGCCCTGAACGAGGACTTTCTCTTCGAACACTTCACGGGTGCCGTGTTTGGTGCCCGGGATATAGGCCGCGATCTCGACATCCGGCAGATCGGCGTTGAAATCCGACCATTTGGCATAGCTGTTATCGACCAGCTTGCCGTCTTTCAGGACTTTGGCGCCAAGCGCGTTATAGAGGTCTGCCGGTTGGAAGGCGGTAAATTCGGGGCCGGTTTTCTGGCTGGCGAAGACGATCCCGTCATAGCCGATGCGGACCTGAATGATGTCATTCACGCCATTGGCGTGGCAGGTCTCGATCTCTTTGTCCTTGATGGCGCGCGAGGCGTTCGCGATGTCGATGGTGTTTTCACCGACCCCTTCGCAGAAGCGCTTCAGACCCGAGGAAGAGCCACCCGATTCAACGACCGGAGTGGGGAAATCGAAGTTTTCGCCGAAAGCTTCCGCCACGATCGAGGCGTAAGGCAGAACGGTGGACGAGCCTGCGACTTGGATATTGTCACGCGCAAAGGCACCTGCCGTAGAGGCAACGGTGATGGCAAGGGCGGATGCCGTCAGCTTAACAGTGTTCATGGTTCTCTCCCAGAAGATCTTAAACGGGCCGCTATGGGCTCGCTGCCTGTGCTAGAGGGCGGCTGTGACGCTTATGCGAACGTTGTGTAACGCTTATATGACAAACGGCCGTTCTCGGGAAAAACCCCAAGAAAAAGTTAATTTGCGATATAGCGCGTGATGGCGCGTGCAATCAGCGCGGGTATCGCCGCATGCTCGCCAATCGGTGCCAGAAGCGGGCCGGTAAAGCCTGCCAGACGCAGCGCATGGGGAATGTCACCTTCGACATGACCGGCGCGCAATGCGAAGAAAGGCAGGCACAGGCCCTGACGGCTTGTTCTGGCGACGGTCTCGATAAAGGGGGCTTCTTCGATCAGCCCCACGCGCACCCGCCAGAACGGTCCCGCGGCCTGTAGTTTCTGCGCCATCGCATAGGCGCTGTCTTTCGAGCGACGGGCAATCTTGGAGCCGTGCGCACAAAGGATCAGATCCGTTTCGGCAGGCTCCAGACCGGCATCCTTGGCGGCCTGCAGGCTGTCTTGCAGAATCAGCGCCTCCAACGCCGGATCAATACCGAACGGGTCCATATGCGCAGCGCTTCGGCCCATCTTTTCCAGCCGGCGTGGAATTTCGCGTTTGGTAAACCAGCCTTCCGCCATGAAAAACGGATAGATCACCGGATTTTCGCAATCCTCCAGCGCGCTTTCCAGCGCCCCCTGTTTGGCCAGCGTGGCGGCTTTGACAGGGATATCGGGGCAAAGCGACTGCACCTTGGCCGCAAGAGCGTCCAGCGCGGCTTGCTTTGGCTCCGGATCCGAGGGGGAGCCGTGGGCGACGATGATGACGGTGTTCATGATGTGATGATAGCAGGCCTTCGGGGTCCGGCAATCTTTCTCGAGAATGGCCGGATTGGCAAGCGCAACTGTATGTGTTCCATTAACACACTGTAAATACTCTATTTTTAAGCGATTATCTTTTGCTTTGCGGCAAAACTTGGCTTATACCCATAGATACCGGCCAGGAAGGCCAGAACCAAATAGAGTTTCACGTGTGGTGCGTAGGGGTGCACGTGGGGTGGTGAGGGTTCTGGTAGGGGTGCCGGAACCCTCATTTTTATGTCCGGCTCTGGTCGATGGCTCAGTTCGGGTCGGTTTCGGCCATCGCGCAGACGATGCGCCATTCCTCTTCCGTTACCGGCTGTACCGAAAGCCGCATCGATGTCACGAGGGCCATCTCTGCCAGCCGTGGCTCCGCTTTCACATCGGCCAGCGTCACGGGCAGCTTGACCGGACGCACCGCGCGGATATGCACGCAATCCCAGCGCGGATCATCGGTGGTGCTGTCTGGGGCGCTTTCGGCGCAGACCTCGCAGATCCCCACCACTTCCTTGCCGATATTGGAATGGTAGAACAGCCCGCGATCGCCGATCTTCATCTCGCGCATATTGTTGCGCGCCAGATAGTTACGCACGCCGTCCCATTCCTCGCCCGCCTCTCCTTTGGCAACGAGCTGGTCCCAGGAAAACTTGTTGGGCTCGGATTTGAACAGCCAGTAACGCATCAGATGACCTTCTTCCATTCCATGACAGAGACGCTTTCGAAGAGACCCGCCTTGGCATAGGGATCATTTGCGGCCCAATCCTGTGCGGCGGCAAGGCTGTCGGTTTCAAGCACGACCAAAGACCCGCACATCGCGCCATTCTCGAGGAAGGGGCCTGCCTGTGCCACGATACCCGTTTCCTTGAGATAGGCCAGATGCGCCTCGCGCGTGTCCAGACGGGTTTGCAGGTGGTCGGGCTTGTCGCGGCAGATTACGGCGTAGAACATTCATTCCTCCTTCAAAGGGCGCGAAAGCAGCGCCAGAGTGGCTTGCGCCACGGTCATTCGGTTGTCGCAAAGTGCGGCGATCATCACTGCGATCGGCATCTCGATTCCGCCATGTTCGGCCATACGCGCAACCGCATGGGCAGTGGCCACACCCTCTACGGTCACAGTCTGGTCTATGGTCTCGCCTGCGCCAAGCGCGAAGCCGTGGCGGAAATTGCGTGACTGGCTGGAGGTGCAGGTGAGCACCAGATCACCAAAGCCCGCCAGCCCCGACAGTGTTTCGGGGCGTGCACCACGGGCCACGGCCAGCCGGTTCATTTCCGCGAAACCGCGGGTCATCAGGGCAGCGCGGGCGGAATCTCCCATGCCTGCGCCCATCACGACGCCCGCGCCGATGGCGATCACGTTCTTCAGGGCGCCGCCCAGTTCGGCCCCGATGGTATCGGCGCTGCGATACAGGCGCAGGCTGGGAGTGGAGAGTTCGGCCTGAAGCGCCTCGGCCCCATCCGCGCAGGCCAGCGTCAGCGCGGTCGGCAAGCCACGCCCGATATCGGCGGCAAAGCTCGGGCCGGTCAGGATGGCGGCGCGCGCCTGCGGTACAAGGGCGGCCATCAGCGCCGTCGGTCCCTTGCCGGTTTCAAGATCGATTCCCTTGGAGCAACTGACAAGCGTCTTGCCTTTCAGAAGCTGGGCATGTTCGGCCAGAAAGGCAGCGGTCCGTTGCATGGGAAGCGCCAGAAGGATGGTCTGCGCCCGACAGGCGGCATCCAGATCTGCGGTGATGGTGATGGCATCGGGCAGGCTGGCCCCCGGCAGGCGTTTGGCATTCTCGCGGGTCTCACGCATCGCGCGGACCTGCTCGCCATCACGCGACCATAGCGTGACGGGACCGTTTTGCGACAGGCTGATCGCCAGTGCGGTGCCGAAAGCCCCTGATCCCAGAACCGAAATCACGCCTTTGCCCCTTTCTTGCCCGACCCCAGCAAGGGGGCCGCTTTGCGGTCCAGCGGCCAGCGCGGGCGCGCGACCAGATCCATGCCATCGCGATGCCCCAGCCGGAAACGTTCCAGGCCTGCCCATGCAATCATCGCGGCGTTATCGGTGCAAAGCCGCAGGGGGGGGGCCACAAATGTTGCACCAAATTCGGTTGCCACGCTTTCGAGCCCCGCGCGGATGGCACGGTTTGCGGCCACCCCGCCGGCCACGGCAAAACCGGGGGCGCTGGGCGCGAGGTCCATATATTCGGTCAGGGCACGCCGCGATTTCTTGACCAGAACATCGGTCACGGCGGCTTGGAAGCTGGCGCAGATATCGCGGCGAATGGCGCGCGGCAGGCCGCCATGCTGGGCCACGACCTCGTCACGGGTGCGCAAAAGCGCGGTCTTGAGCCCCGAAAAAGACATATCGCATCCCGGACGGTCCAGAAGCGGGCGCGGAAAGGCATAGGCTTTGGGATTGCCGCCCTCGGCCTCGGTCTCGACATTGGGGCCACCGGGTTGGGGCAGGGCCAGAAGTTTGGCGGTTTTGTCGAAGGCCTCGCCCGGTGCATCGTCAATCGTGCCGCCCAGACGGGTGAATTCCTCGGGGCCGTGGGCGATCAGGAACTGGCAATGCCCGCCCGAGACCAGCAGCATCAGATAGGGAAAGGCCATGCCATCGGTCAGGCGCGGGGTCAGCGCATGGCCCGCCAGATGGTTGACCCCCACCAGGGGCAGTCCCGTTCCGGCGGCAATTCCTTTGGCGCACATCACGCCCGACATCACGCCGCCAATCAGGCCGGGGCCTGCCGTGACCGCGATCCCATCCAGATCCGTCAGCCCGAGCTGCGCCTGCTCCAGCGCCTGTTCGACACAAAGATCGAGCTTTTCGGCATGGGCGCGGGCTGCAATTTCGGGGACAACGCCGCCAAAGGCTGCATGCAACTCGGTCTGGCCCGAAACGATGCTGGCCAGAATCTGTGTGCCGTCATCGCCGTGACGCACGATGGCAGCGGCCGTGTCATCGCAGCTGGATTCGATACCAAGAAAAGTCAGGGTCCGGGCCATGGTGCCTCGATTGCGTATGGGTCAGGCTGCAGGTAACACTGCTTGGGGCATGAGACAATCCCGCGCTCACGGCCCTTTGCCCCGAACAGGATGCCGATGGACCCGTTTCCGACCCTTTTGCTGACCCGTCCCGCCGAAGCGAATGCGCGGTTTCTGGCCGCGTTGCGGGCTGCGGGCGTGACCCTGCCCGCGCTGTGTTCGCCCCTGATCGAAATCGAGCCGCTTCCCCCCGCAAACTGTCCGGAGGGCGATCTGGTCTTTACCTCGCAGCAGGCGGTTGCGCCTTTTGCGGCGGCTTTTCCCCGGATGCAGGGACGGCGGGCATGGTGCGTGGGGGCACGCACGGCCGAGGTGGCGCGGCAGGCCGGATATGCGGTGCGCGTCGGTGCGGGGCAGGCCAAGGCGCTTGAACAACAGATTCTGGCCGAAGGCGGTGCGGGGCCGTTTGTCCATGTCTGTGGCGATCATCTGGCCCATGATCTGGTGGGCGGGCTTCTGGCGGCGGGGCGGCAGGCCTTTGCGCTTCAGGTCTATCGACAGGTGCCGCAGCGTCCGACAAGGCAGGCGCTTGCACTTCTTTCGGGAGAAACCCCTGTTTTGGTGCCGGTTTTTTCACCGCGTACGGCACAGATCTTTACGAAATATTTGCCGGAAAACCATGCCCCCCTATACCTTGGCGCAATCAGCACTACTGTAGCTCGGCAGCTTGCAGCTGTGGCAAACGCCCATATCGAGGTTTCACGGGAAACAAGTTCGGCTGCGATGGTCGAGCTTCTCAAGCGTTTGGCATGTCGGAGCGTTGCGACTTGAAGAGAGGTTGATCCGGGGGCTAGAGTGGCCACGGTTCAATACAGCGGATTGCTTAGGAGGAATTGCCGTGGCTGCACCCGAGGATAAGAAATCGGAAAAACCTGATGCAGCGAAGGATGAAAGCGTTACGCCTGAATCCGTCCCGGCCGTTCCGGAGCCTCTCTCTGACACCCTGACCGCGCAAAAGCCTGCCGATACCGCACCGGAGGCGGAAGAGGTGGAGACGGATGATCCGCTGGAAGGCCGCAACGAGGGGCTGGCGGAAGAAACGGCTTTTGGCAGCGATGATATCGTTGCCGCAGAGCAGGTCGAGGCCGAACAGAAAGAGGATGCGCCGGAGGCCGGAGATACCGCCCCCGTGGAGGCGGCGCCTCTTGTAGAGCCCGAGACGCCAGAGCCTGCGGTCAAACCTGCGGTCGCGCCGGTTGCTTCGCATACGGTTGTCGAAAAGCGGGGTGGTTTCGGGGCGCTACTGGCAGGCGGCGTTGTGGCGGCGGTCATCGGGGCTGCTGCCGCGATCTGGGCATTGCCGCAGCTTCCACAAGATCTTCAGGCAAGGATTTTCCCGCCGCAACAGGCCTTTGACAGCTCTGCGCTGGAAGGATCCGTAGCCGATCTGTCGTCGCAGGTCAGCGCGTTGCAGCAAAGCGTTTCGGCGCTACAGGACAATATAGCGGCAATGGGCCAGTCTCAGGGGCAATCTGGGGGGGGCGATATCTCCGGCTTGCAAGAGCAGATCACTGCGCTGCAGTCCAAACTTGACGGGGTGACCGGTCCCAATGCGGCGGCCGCCGAAGAGGCAGAGCGCCGTGCCCGTGCCCGCGCGGCCATTGCGCAAATCCGCGCCGCGCTCCTCAATGGTACCCCGATTGCCGAACCCGTGGCACAGGCGCGCGATGCAAAGCTTGATGTGCCGGAGGCGCTAGGGATCGAACCCCAGAGCACCAAGGCACTACAGGAGGCCTTCCCCGCGCCTGCACGGAGCGCACTGGATGCGGCCCGTCGCGCGGATGCCGGAGATAATCTGGGCGCCCGCATAGAGACGTTCCTGCTGACGCAGACAGGGGCGCGTTCCGTGGCCCCGCAAGAGGGCAGCGGGCCGGATGCCGTGCTGTCGCGTGCGCAGGCCGCTGTCGATGCGGGGGACTTCAAAACCGCCATTACCGAAATTTCTGCCCTTCCGCAGGTGTCGCAGGACATTCTGTCGGGGTGGGTTGCTCAGGCACAGAAACGTGTCGCCGCTGAGGAGGCAGTCGCTTCGCTTGCCTCGCAGGTCCAATAAGGAGGGACGGCCATGCTTTGGTCTTTCATCAAAATCGCTGTCTTTCTGATTGCGGTCACCGGTGTCACTTATGGCGCGATGACGCTGGCCAGTTCGGCGGATGGGGTGCAGGTCGTTCTGGCAGGGGTGGAATATAACCTCGGTCCGGTTCAGGCGATTATCGCCGCGCTCGTGCTGATCCTTGCCGTGTTCATTTTCCTGAAACTGGTGGGCTTTGTGGTCGCGCTTTTGCGGTTTCTCGTGGGTGACGAGACCGCGCTGACCCGCTATTTTGACCGTTCGCGCGAGCGTCGCGGTTACAAGGCGCTGGCCGATGGCATGATTTCTGTCGCATCGGGCGAGGGGCGTCTGGCCTATTCCCAGGCCAAGAAGGCGCAACGCCTGCTGGGCCGCCCCGAGCTGACCAATCTTCTGGTCGCGCAGGCGGCGGAAACCAAAGGGGACACCAAGAAAGCGACAGAAGCCTACAAGCTTTTGCTATCGGACCAGCGCACCCGTTTTATCGGTGTGCGGGGGTTGATGCGCCAGAAGCTGGCCGAGGGCGATACCGATACCGCGCTTGCGCTTGCGCAGAAAGCCTATGCCCTCAAACCGTCGCATGAGGAAACGCAGGATACGCTGCTCAAGCTCTCGACCGAGAAGGGCGAGTGGAGCGATGCGCGCAAGGTGATCAGCTATAAGCGGCATAGCGGTCTGCTGCCGAAAGATGTGGCCAAGCGCCGTGACGCGGTGCTGGCGCTGCAAGAGGCCAAAGGTATTCTCGACGAGGGGGCCAGCATCGAGGCCCGCGAAGCCGCGATTGCGGCCAATAAGTCCTCGCCCGATCTGATTCCGGCGGCGGCCCTGGCGGCCCGTTCCTATATCGAGAAGGGCAAGCCGAAGAATGCAGAGCGGGTGATCCGCAAGGCATGGGAGGCCCAGCCGCATCCGGATCTGGCATCTGCCTATGCAGCGATCCTGCCCGACGAGACCCCGCAGGCGCGCCTGAAGCGCTTCCAGAAGCTTTTGGTGCTGCGCCCCGATCACGAAGAGACCCGTCTTTTGCGGGCCGAGCTGAATATCGCGGCGGAAAACTTCCCCGAGGCGCGTCGGGCGCTGGGCAATCTGGCCGACACCCATCCCACCTCGCGCGTGCTGGCCATTATGGCTGCGGTAGAGCGTGGCGAAGGGTCGGATGACGCGGTCGTTCGTGGCTGGCTGGCCAAGGCGCTGACCGCGCCGCGTGGCCCGCAATGGTGCTGTGACGCTTGCCAGAATATCCAAAGCGAGTGGACACCGGTCTGCGATAATTGCGGTGGGTTCGATACGCTTAGCTGGCGCGAGCCGCCGAAATCGGACCAGCCCCTGCCGCATGGGGCAGAGATGCTGCCGTTGATCGTGGGGGCTCCGGCCGTGATGACCGAAAGCGAGGCAGAGCGGAATGCCGAAGAGGCGGGGATCGAGGTTGAAGAGGCCGAGATCGTGACCGGGGCGACCGAAGAGCCTCCTGCGGACGAAAACAGCACGGGGTCGGACCCCTTGATGTCTGCCGGAACCGGAGAAGATCAAAAGAAATCCGCTTTGGGATAAAATAGGGGCTACACATCCCCGGCGCGGCATGCTAATTGCCGCGCCACACCGTACAGGTGTAGCTTGGCTGGCAGAGCACATCATTCGTATCAAACGGGTCCGCCCGTGAATGAAGGAAGTGCAAAGCCAGTTACTTGCAGGCGGCCTAAGTCACAAATAGGGCCGTGTAAAAGAAGGATGCCGCTGTAGCTCAGCTGGTAGAGCACGTCATTCGTAATGATGGGGTCGGGGGTTCGAGTCCCTTCAGCGGCACCATCCTTCTTTGTTATAGTTGGACCATAAGAGTGCAGATTTGGAGCATAATGCTACCAAACCGCAGTCAATATGGGAAATCCAACACACTTGGGTGTCTTGGTCGACACACTATCCCAAAATAACAATGCAGGTTGCCTGGAAATTCTCTGAAACGCCTCGTCAAACTACCTGCGACTGAAGTCGCAGGGTCTATGCAGCGTCACATCAAGCGGGCGCCATTTGTGGGTCGAATTTATCCCGAGCGAAAAGCATTCAAGCCGATAATTCTCTGCAAATGTCTGATCATGTCTCGAACGTGACATAATCAGACAATAAGGGCGGACAGCCGACCTTCGCCGCAGGAGTGAGCTATCCAAGCTGGCAGGTAGGAAGCAGACATTCAGACCACGCCGAACTCGGGCTTGGCGCTGCACCGCCACAAGGCGGCTTCGAGCTGTATGCGGACCCCGAGACGCGCACGGCGGAAGTGAATCGCCGCACGATCTGCATGTTCGCGGACGACCAGTAAAAGACGATCTCGTGCTGCCGGTTGTCGTTGGGTTGGCTCGTAGCGGCACTGACATCGTTAAACAGCGATGCGCCGGTATAAAAAGGCAGCGGGGCCGGTTGTGAAGGCTCCACGCCCTCGGTAGCATCACCAGAAAATCGCAAATCGCAGAGCACTATGACCTTCAATTTTACTATCCCCACCCCGGGTGAAGCTCTCTCAGTAGAGTTTGACCCAGGCGAGACCGTCATATTCGTCGGCGCGAACGGTGGCGGGAAAACTCGTCTTGCTGTCCATATCGAAAATAACTTGAACGATGTTGCACACCGGGTATCTGCACATCGCGCACTCTCGATGAACCCTGAGGTTCAAAAAATCAGCGAAAGGCAAGCGCTCTCCGGGTTGCGGTATGGATACAAGGGCAACGCGTCACGAGATGCTAACGTTCAATATAGGCTTGGCCACAGATGGGGCGATAAAAGTGCGACCCATCTCTTGAATGATTTCGATTATTTGATTCAAGCGCTTTTTGCCGATCAATCCAACACCTCGTTGAAAGCCTATCATCGGCATAAGCCGGGCGCAGATCACAGTGAAGACAGCTTTGAGATCACCAAGTTCGACAAGCTTCTTGAAATCTGGAACCGACTGCTTCCTCATCGTCAACTTCACATCTCTGGGGATAACATCACAGTTTCCGCCGGTGACGCTGGCGAAACCTACCCTGCCTCAGAGATGAGTGATGGGGAGAGAGCGATTTTCTACATGATAGGGCAAGCACTGGTTGCAGCGGAAGGAACGGTCTTGATCGTCGATGAACCAGAGCTTCACGTTCACCGCTCGATTATGGCTAAGCTGTGGGACGAAATAGAAGCCACTCGAAGGGATTGCGGATTTATATATATTACTCACGACCTCGATTTTGCGGCAGCGCGATCCGCAAAAAAATATGTCATTCGAGATTTTTCGCCTCAGCTCCACTGGATGATTGAAGGGATTCCGGAGAACACCGGATTTCCAGAGGAACTGGTCACACTCATTCTGGGCAGCAGGCGCCCCATCCTCTTTGTCGAGGGCACACATGATAGCCTTGACTACGCAATATACCGCGCATGCTATCCAGAATGGACAGTTGTTCCAAAGGCTTCTTGCTCTGAAGTAATCCATTCAGTGGTTTCAATGCGGGCCAATGCGAGCCTGACCCGAGTAACATGTTCCGGTATCGTGGACGGCGATGACTACAGCGATGATGATGTGGCTTATTTTGAAGGCTTGGGTATTAAGATCATTCCTGTATCGGAGATCGAGAACCTTATCGCACTTCCAGTTGTTTGCTCCGCGATTGCCGAATCTGATGGATTCACTGGGGCTGACTTGCAGAAAAAGCTCGATGATGTCTCCAACGGAATATTCGGCTTACTCGATAGCGATGAAAAGATTGATAAGGTGGTCGCCCGTCATTGCCAAAGGCGTATTGATCGAATGCTGAAGCTGCTCGATTTCTCAGGCTCAACATCGAGTGAAGAACTGATCCGGGATTACAATTCTCGCACTGCGAATCTGGATATTTCTGGAATTGTAGAAACTCGAACACAAGAGATTCGGACTGCCATAGAGAAAAAGGATTTGGCGGCACTGCTGCGCTATTACGACAATAAAAAAGGGATCACCGCAACCTTGGCGTCAGTTTTGAAAGGGACCAGAAGGGAAAACTTTGAGTCGTGGGTTATCAGGGTTCTTGCAGCAAATAGCGTAAGCGGCATAGCAAAAGCTGTGAAAAGCGTTCTTCCAGTTATCGAGCCTCGATAGCTCGAGTCCGTTCTTTCCGCACACCTGACCTCCGACGGCACCCGCAGGACGCATGCGCAGCGAAAGTCCGGTTCAACGGGCCGCGCCGCCGCATCTCCGGTATCGCTTCAACGGCAGCTCTGGGCCGATCGCGTCGATAGGGTGGCGCGGCCCTCGTGATGGGGCTGTCGTACCTCCGCATGACCGGTTTGAGCCCTTCTGCGACATTCGCGTTGCCTCGGCCGGTCGCTAAATCCAACCTTTCTGAAGCTGCAGCCGCCCCCCTTGCAAGGGTTCTCAGCGTTGCTACAATAACGCGAGCAAGATTAGGAAATGGTCATGAAATTCGGTCTCTTGTTGTTTCCGAAACTCACGCAGCTCGATCTGACTGGCCCGCTTGAGGTCTTCAGTCGAATGAATGGTGTTGAAACCGCATTGATCTGGAAGACGCGAGACCCCGTTCCGTCAGACCGTGGTTGCATGCGCATCCTGCCTACGCACACCTTTGACGAGGCCCGAGAGTTGGACCTCATTTTCGTGCCAGGCGGACCGGGCCAGATCGATTTGATGGAGGACCACGAAACGCTGAATTATCTGCGGCTCGTCGCAGAGCAGTGCCAGTGGGTCACTTCCGTCTGCACAGGCTCTCTGGTCCTCGCCGCAGCAGGTCTGCTCACGGGATACCGTGCAACGTCGCATTGGTCTTCGATTGATCAACTTGCCCTGTTTGGCGTCGAACCTGTTGCTGAACGCGTGGTCCGAGACCGAAACCGGATTTCCGGCGCCGGGGTCACATCTGGCATCGACTTTGCTCTGAACATTGCAGCCGATCTACTTGGCGAGAAGGCCGCCCGATCAATCCAGCTCCAGATCGAGTATGATCCTGAACCGCCTTTCAAAGACGGCTCCCCTCGTAGCGCCAACCCCGAGCTAATGTCTCAAATTCGCTCGGACATCGCGCCTTTCATTGCCAGACGACAGCGGGCGTCTGAAGCGGCAGCTCGTGCTTTGCGACCGTCAAAAGAATCTGAGGCGTGACGGAGGCCGACTGGAATATAAACGTCCGGAATGTCCCGCATTGCTGACGTTTGCAGCGGATGTGTCGCGCAGGTTCGGCGCAACATAACACCCGTTGGAGGCCAAAGGCAGCTTCGAGCCCAGACTACCACATGCAGCTAACGCAGCATTCTGCAGATGCAGAAAGGTCGCGCCGGTAATTCCGGCTCTATCCGGGCATTCATCGGGCCGATCTACGCGGTGGTGTCGTTCAAGTGCCACATCACCCAGCGGGCTTCTTCCATCGCGCTGCGCCCGAAGTGCTTGCGGAAGTCACGGCTGAATTGGGAGGCGCTCTGATAGCCGACCTCGGCCGCAACACTGGCAACGGAGCCGTGGTTTCGCGCGATCATCAGACGTGCCTCGTGAAGGCGCATCGCCTTGATGTAGCGGACTGGCGACGTGCCCGTCAGCTGCTTGAAATGTGCGTGGTAGGATGGAACGCTCATCCCCGCCGCAGCCGCCAGATCCGGCACGGAGAGGACTGCAGTGAAGTTCTCCCTTATGCGCCCCAAGCTCTCGACAATCCTTCCGGCGGGGCCCCGCTGACGCAGCGCTGCGCGCAGGGCATCGCCCTGCGGCCCGACGAGCACGCGGTAATGCAGCTCCCGCAGCAGTCCCCGGCCCAAGATCGCGCCTTCCTGGGGATCCGCAAGTGCGGCGAGCACCCTGCCCAAAAGCGCCCGCATTATCGGCTCCATCGGGCTCGAGATCAGGCTCCGGGCTCGCGCAGGCGCCGTCTCTCGCACGGCGTCCAACGCAATGGCGATTTCGGCGGCGAGCTGCAGGTCGAACTCGAGATAGAGCGCCAGCAGAGGGTGTTCGGGATCAGCTTGGGACGCCATGCGGAACGGCACGGGGACCGACACTGCAAGATAGTGATCGGCATCGTAGCGATAGACTTTCCCGTCCAGAAACCCCTGCTTTGCCCCTTGCAGCACGAAGACTGCGCCGGGACGATAAAGGACCGGGACGTCCTCCAGAACGGTTTCGGAGCGCAGGATGCGTAGGCCGGGCAGTGTCGTGCGGTTATACCCCGCAAGGGGCGCGAGCCGGTCCGCCTGACAGGGAAGATCATCGCATTTCATAGGATCGGACAATTCTGAGAGAGGATATGCCGTTACTGGCGCATTCGATCAAGACTATCTGTCAATTCACTAAAACACTCAAGCGAGGGCCTCATCATGTCAGGCAAGACCTTCTTCATTACCGGCGCCAATTCGGGGTTCGGCTTTTCCATTGCCAAGGCGGCATCGGGGGCGGGACACAAAGTCATCGGCACGGTTCGCTCTGATGCAGCGCGGACATCGCTGCTCGAACGTCTGCCCGGCGTTCACACGGTGCTCTGCGACGTCACGGATTTTGATCGCATCGACGGGATCGTCGATCAGGCAGAGGCCGATTTCGGCCCGGTGGATGTTCTGGTGAACAATGCCGGCTACGGGCACGAGGGAGTGCTGGAAGAATCCCCTCTGTCCGAGATGCGGCGTCAGTTTGACGTCAATGTCTTCGGAGCCGTGGCAGTCGCCAAGGCCTTTCTGCCCCGCTTTCGCCAGCGGCGCGCAGGCTTCATCCTCAATGTCACCTCGATGGGCGGCCTAATCACCATGCCCGGGATCGCCTATTACTGCGGCAGCAAATTCGCTCTGCAAGGCATCTCCGAGGTCATGCGCAGCGAGATGGCGCCGTTTGGCGTCCATGTGACAGCTCTCTGTCCCGGTTCATTCCGTACCGACTGGGCAGGGCGCTCCATGGTTCGAACCGAACGCTCCATCGCCGAATACGACCCCCTTTTCGATCCGATCCGCCAGACGCGGCAACAGAAGGACGGGAAGCAGCTGGGCGACCCAGACAAGCTGGCCGCAGCCGTCCTCAACCTTGTGATGTCGGACAATCCCCCGCCGCAACTCCTGCTTGGCAGTGACGCGCTCGGCCTCGTGCAGAGCCGACTGCACGCGATGCTTCAGGAAATCGACGATTGGGAAACGGTCACCTGCTCGACGGACGGCTGGGTCCGCTGACGGATCAGTAGTTCGCGGACGCGGAAGACACTGGCTGCGCCCTGTGTTTCCTCGCTTTTGATCGGGACAAAGCGCATGTTCGGTCGTTGTGCTGCTTCGCAGATCGCCTCGGCATCGTTCGCATCATTTTTCTAACGCTTGACGAACGGCTTCACGTAGGCAGGCGGAATAAGCCGAACGCCGTGGCCGAACTTGGTCAACTCCCGACCCCAGAAATGCGCGCCTCCGCAAGCCTCCATCGCCACAGCGCAAGGCTGAAGCGTTGCAAAGAAATCCAACACCTGCGCACGTCACAGCTTCTTTCTAAGTATGACCTGACCACGAGCATCAGCGCCGTGTACTTTGAACACGTTCTTCGCCAGATCGAGTCCCACAGTGGTAATCTCCGACATAACCGCCTCCCAGAATGGATTGTTGCGATCCCACCTTGGCACAGAGATGCCGTCGGGGGGCGGTTACATCATCAAGCCCGCTCGGAACTGCCCTTGGCTCTCAACGGGTGTTATGTCGCGCCGAACCTGCGCGACACATCCGCTGTAAACGTCAGCAATGCGGACGAAGCCGACCTTTGCTCTACGGCTTTCAGGCTTATGATGTCCGCGCAGAAGAAATGGCGAAAGCTCGACGGCCAGAACCGCTTGCCAGAGGTCATCAGCGCGGTTGAGTTCCGCGAACGGCCTCCGCCAATTTCAAGACGCCGCTTGGTCAAGCGTCACTAACTTTTGTGCATATTTCGGAAGCACCGCTTGGGCGGTGCTGTCCCAATCAGTTCAGTCTCGGTCAGAGAGGTATAATTCGTGTTGCCTGGCGGAGGCAGATGTCATGGTTGCTCGACAAGCTCGACCTTTGACGCCAAAGCGTTCAACGCAATTTTGTGGACGATCTCCGAGGGGGCTGTGCATAGCTCACTTGCCACCAGTATACGGAAGCGATCGGCCGAACGTGATAATGCGGTGAACGCTACGCAATTCTGTGTCATCATCCCACAAAGCAGAAGTTCATCACATTCCCCCAAGTGAGACAGCAAGTCAGTGTCCTGAAACGCATCTGCAACATGTTTGACGACCACGGGCGCGTCCTCGGCAACGCTCAGGATCAAGGGGCTGATTTCTGAGCCGACGGAGCCTTGTGCAAATAGTCCTGAGGGAGATTTGGAAATATGCCTTACTAGGATGATTTTGTCACCTCGATCACGTGAGCGCTTGATGGTATCTGCAATACGTTGCTCGATTTCGTTGACGTTCCACAGTGGTAGGCTGCCACCTTCGAAATAGTCCTTTTGAACGTCGATGACGATTAGTGCTCTAGCCATGAATAAGGTTCCTTTGAGGTATATGCTCAAAGAAATTACACTGAAATGGAATATAGTTTCAGTGGCCCGATGGGCATATTTCGTATATATCGGGCCAATGAAGGTCGCAATTATTGCCTATGATGGGATCAGCCCTTTCATGCTTTCCACGCCGATGGCGGTGTTTGGAGAGTCCTTTCTCACGAGCGGTCATCTCGTAAATGTTTGCTCTTCTGAACCCCGGTTCACCGCCTCAGGAGGTCTAAATATCGAGGCGCCCTGCTCGCTTAAGGAAGCGCGAGGAGCGGACATCGTAATTTTGCCTGGGTGGCGAGATCACGAAGAGGCGGTTCCAAATTCGATCCTAGACGAACTTGGCGCTGCGCATGACAGAGGAGCCATTGTCGTCGGGCTATGTCTCGGTGCGTTTGGTTTGGCGCAATCTGGGATCTTAGATGGAAGGCGCGCCACCACCCATTGGGCCCGATGTGAGGTTTTCAGTTTGCGTTTCCCGCATGTCACTGTTGATAAGAAGGCAATTTTCGTGGACGAGGGAAGCGTGGTCACGTCCGCAGGAATCGCCTCAGGGATCGATTGCTGCCTTCATCTCCTTGCACGCATTTCTGGCACAGGCGAAGCGAATAGAATTGCACGACACCTCGTCGTAGCACCACAGAGGTTTGGGACTCAACCGCAACTGATTGAGCGGTCTGCAGCGGGTACGTCGGCTGATAAGCGCATCGAAGATCTGCTTGATGAAATTCGAGCAGATCCAACCTTGGCTCCGTCACTCGATGATCTTGCTGCTCGGGCGGGTATGAGCAGACGGACCCTGACCCGACATATACGGGCGCGAACCGGTGGCAGTCTAGGGGATTGGATACGACGGTTGCGGTTGATGAGAGCGCAGGAATTGATGTGTGCGGGAATTCGCGGTTTGAGTGGTATCGCGGTCCGAAGCGGTTTTCCCGATGACCATGCATTGCGCGCAGCCTTTAAGACCGAGCTCGGCGTCTCGCCACGCCAGTGGTTGGCTCGACAAAGGTGCAATTAATCTGCGCAGTGAGGTTTTGTGCGCGAGCATAAACATGATTTCAACGCAGAGGGAGAGAGAAAGTGAGCGGAGTTAAACGAGTGAGCGATATCGCGCCAGAGCGACTCGCTGCGCTGAATGCGGGCGAGATCGAGGCCGCGACCCTAACAGAATGCCTCGCAGTGGACTTCGCCAGGCTGATGCAAGCCAGCTTCCCCGAGATCGATCAATCATCGATCAATGAGATGGACGCGGCACAAACACAAGGTATCACGCGGCGCATGTTGCTCGCGGCACGGATCCTGCACGATCAGCTGGGCGCGGATGCATCAACGCGGCTAATCGATCATCCGTCCGATACGGTGAGGGGCTGGGCCTGTTTTGCACTCGGCACACGCGACGATATGGTTCTGGCGACCAAGCTGGACGTAATCCGCCCGCTGGCCGATGATGAGCATTTCGGCGTGCGCGAATGGGCTTGGCTTGCGCTGCGCCCCGAAATTGCCGCGCAGATCGACGCGGCGATCTGCTATCTGACTCCTTGGGTTACAGATCCTTCGGCACGGCTGCGTCGTTTTGCGTGCGAGTCAACCCGCCCCCGCGGCGTCTGGTGCTCCCATATCAAGCCGCTGCGCGAAGATCCGGCGCGCGCTCTGCGCCTGTTGGCACCCCTGCGTGCGGATCCGGCGAAGTATGTGCAGGATTCTGTCGGAAACTGGCTTAACGATGCCGCCAAGGATCGCCCCGATTGGGTACGTGCGCTCTGTCGCGACTGGGAGAATATGAGCCCTGCGCCAGAAACAGCGAGGATCGTCAAGCGCGCCTTGCGCAACATTGGAGGCGCCTGAAACATCGCCACGGCACCTCGAGCATGGGGCTCAACTGCGCAGGAGAGCGTCGATCTCGCCCGGTTTATAGCGGATTTCCTCGAACCGGGCTTCGCCCATCTCATCGATCAGCAAACGCCCGAGCACATCGGCCTTGACATATTCCGTCGCCAGAAGCCCGATCACTGAACTATCGGTGCGGACCGCCTCGACGCTATCACCGGGATGGAATTCAGCCACTAGCGCGTCGCGTCCATCGGCCACAAGTGTCATGAGGCGACGACCCGCCATTCGTTCCATCGCCGAAACCCCGCATACGGTCAGGTCATAAATCATTGGCCCCGCAAGCTGTGCCGTGCCATAAATCGCCAGATGAACGCGACAGCCACGCTGGGCCGCCGCTTCGAAGGCTGGACCAAGCAAGGCAACTTCTTCATCCCAGACAGCCGCGAAAATCACCTTTTTTGCGGCCCCGATCAGCCGCTCGGACATCGACAAGACCGCCCTACGGTCGGGAAGTGACCAAATCATGCCCGGCGTACTCGGGGCTTCGAGCGCAGCCAGTCCGTCGGTCACTGTCTGTGCTGCCTCATCGAGTTTAGCCTTGAGCGCCTCCGAGACCTCATCCCATGGTCGCGCCGCATAGCGCACTGGATCTTCCTGTGCGCTCAACGCAGCGCCTTTATCAATCAGCCGTCCCAGCGTCTCATAGATCTTGGGGGAGGGCACGCCGGATGCCTTGGCCACTTCGTTGCCATTCATCGCGCCCCCGGCCAGTAAAGCACAATAGGCACGCGCCTCATATTGCGAAAAGCCGAGCGCTCCGAGCGAGGTAATAAGAGGATTATCAGCACTCATTTTCATAGCTCGCCATACTTCATTAATTTGCGGAATTTGCAAGGTAGAGGCGCCTCACGATGGGGCCATCGCCTGCGGATCGGCTCTTGCCCGTCGCGCCCCGAAATTGGCGCAGATCAGTGCCACGAAGCATAGCGCCAGACTCCAGAGGCAGAGCCCCTTCCAACCGATATGAGCGAAAAGAACAGGTCCGCAGGCGGCCCCCAGCGTTCCAAGACCATAATAAACCACCATATAGGCACTGTAATCGCGCCCCGCGCGTCCCGGAGTAAGACCAAGAATCAGTGCTTGATTGGTGGCCTGCGCAGCAAAGCTACCGACATCTATAAGGAATATACCGAGAGCTAATCCCCATAAGCTATGTCCAAACACCACAAGCGATACCACCCCAATGATCGCGACGCCTAGGGCGAGTTGCATGACAACGCGCGGACCGAACTGGTCGCTTGCCCTGCCCGCGAATTGCGACGACAACGCCCCAGCCACACCGATCAACCCGAAGCTGCCAGCAACGATCGGCCCAAAGCCGAAGGCAGGCGTTGCGAGATAAAGCGCAAGCACCGCCCAAGTCCCAGAAAACATCGCAAACCATGCACCACCCGCCACAGCCAGAAGCCGTAAGGCTGGAGCGTCGCAAAAAGCCAAGGGCACGGCGCGGAGCAGGCCAAAGACGCGCGTCTCGCCGACCGACTCGTGGACCCGCGGCGCCCAGAGTGCGACAGAGCTGCCCATCAAGAGAGTAACTGCCCCCAGAAGAGCAGTCATCGCCCGCCACCCTAGCGCCTCGCCAAGTGCTCCGCCGACGACCCGCCCCAGCAAGATGCCGAGCGCAATCCCCATCGCGATCGTACCGACGACCCGGCCCCGCTGCATCCCAGCGAGTTTGCTACCGAATGCCGCGCATTGCGCCGCTGCGCTAGCCAACGCCCCGCCTAATGTAGAGGCCAGCAGGAGCACTCCTAGGTTGGACGCTAAAGCCACCGCGCCAAGGCAAAGCGCAAGCCCCGCAAGCTGCCATGCGATCAGCCTGTTCGCGGCGTAGCGGTCCCCCATCGGGACGAAGATAAGCAACCCCGCTGCGTATCCCAGCGACGGGGCTGCTGCGATCCAACCCGCCGCAGAGATCGGAACCCCGAGGCTGGTGCAGACGGCGGGCAAAAGCGGTTGCAAACTGAAATTGCCCGCAATCGCCACACCGGCAACGGTGGTTAGCAGCCAGATCTGGGGGCGCGTTAAAACAACGGGATCGGACATGACAGATCAGGCGTCCTTCATCGCAGTGATTTCGATTTCCACCAGTATGTCTTGGCTCACGAAAGGCTTGACATGCAGCAAGCTCAGCGCGGGGCGGATTTCCGAGAACACCTCACCATGAGCGCGCGCGACATCTTCAAAGAGCGCGATATCAGTCAAATAGATCCGACTTTGCACGACATCTTCAAGCTTGGAACCCGCCTCGATTAATACTTTCTCGACAGAGTAGAGAATAGTGCGCGCCTGCAAATAGGCGTCGCCTTTGCCGATAATCTGGCCATCCGGACCCGAAGCGGCGGTTGCAGAAACAAAGACTATCCCCCGTTTGATGACCGCGCGTGAGTAGCCGACCTTTTGCTCCCAAGGGGAGCCAGACGAAATTCTTTCCATACTACATCTCCTTTTATACTACCTAGGTAGTAATATGAAGATCGGCTTTGAAAACCGCCCTGTCCAGAGCCTACGTTGGGATATCACACAATCTTGAAATTAATGATCCAGCTGTTTCCGTACCTTCTCGACGAGCTCTTGCCACACTGAAAAATTCAATCTTTCGAAATAGTGTTTCGTATGATGAAGGACGGAGTTGTCACGTTAACCGGGTAGCGAATGCCTCCTCGCTGTCTACTACGTGGCATCTCAGCGATGCAGACACCTCTCAGCAGCGACAAGCGGCACCGGTCCCACCCTCGATTGTTGCCTAGGCGGTCTTGCTGTACGTCCGGTTCAATTTAAGTCCGAGAGAGGTCGAGGGGTGCTCCTCGAACTTGCCAGAGACGTCTCCTAAGAAACGGTTCGGCATTGGACGACCAAATTCTGGCTGCAACTCGCGAGGCACCTGCGGCAATACCGGCGGCACCTAATATCTTGATAAAGTCGTGGTAAAGTTTTCCGATAGCAGGTTATGGCTCTGGCGCGCCGTTGATCAACTCGGCGTCGTTCTTGACGAAACCTTCCGGTCCTTACGGGACAAACAAGCCGCCAAACAGCTTTTGCGCAAATTGATAAAACGCACGAGGTCTGTTCCCAAGCCGATATCACGGACAAATTCCGCTCATTTGGCGCGGCCAGACACAGTCACCTTCGTCTTGAACTCTGCGCAATAATTCTCCCATTTGCCAGCTTTACTGTTCGTGCTAGTCTCCATGGTAATAGGGGCGAGCAAGACAATATTTGCCTTGAGGCCGCCTCATGGTGATTGAAGTCTTCAGAGGAAGTGACAGAAATTCAATGTCTTGCGTGATTTCCTGAAATGTATGCGCCATCTCGTCGGATTGATCGTTGAGATAGAAGTTATGCAGCGCATCCTCATAAATCGTGCAACGGTCAGGAACGGATTTCATCCAGTCCTCTGTTGGTATGTTCGTGTCGCGCCCACCAAAAAATACGCTGTTTGCGACTATAATGCTGCTTTCACTCCGTAACCTCGTCGATGAAACGCAAAAAATCTTGGTAAAACTCGCACCGAAAACCGTTGATTTCCAAAGTGCTGTACCACCAGCACTGAACCCTATGCCGAAACTTGGTCTATCTATGAAACTTGCTAGTTTCCGTGCTGCAATATCTATTCCACCTCTGAGAAATAACTGATGATGCAGTTCTTCCCCAGATAAATTCGCATGATCACAAAGATCATTCAGACCTAGGTAGATAATGTCGATATCCTTCCTAAGGATTTGGGGTAATGGGGCGCAACCTTCGGGTTTAAGATTTATATCTTTAACTACGTAAAGCTTATAGCTCATTTAAGATATCTCTCTTGTAGGTCCGATGATAATCTCACTGTTTCAGCGGAAGCCATCTTTATGGGCGCATCAAGTCTCGTGCGGAGGATTTTCTTCCGTTACAAAGATCACGCAGGCCGGTGATACGCATGGCGACGACTTATTGCTGATCTCTCACGAGTGTATTTTTACTCGTAACAGTCGGGCGAGAGGCGCAGGCTGGACCATTGCCTCGCGTCGTGACCATAAATGACTATAGCTCCCTCGCGCACCGCGATGCGCGCAACCTTGCGGGTGCTCTCGCGAATCTTCGTCTCGTTGCCATGTCCCTCGCTCCAGTCTGTGATCCAGATCTGCCGCGTGTCAGGGTCGGCCATCGAGGCATCCATAACAGCATCGACCGCCAGCAGCACCGCCCCTGTCACCGGCAGATGTAGCAGAACGGATTGGTGGCCCGGCACATGGCCGCTCGTTGACAGAAGCTCGACGTTGGGCGCAATCTCGGCATCGCCATCCACAAGTACATAGTTCAGCGCGGGATGATCCCAGGCGGGCCGGGTCTCGGCAAACCGAGGGTGGCCCGTCCGGGCAAGCTCGAAATGCTCGCGCTGAATAAGGAACGTAGCGCTTGGGAAAAGATCGTGATTGCCGGAATGATCGTCATCGAAATGAGAACAGACGACCATGTCGATATCGGCGGGTAAGAGGCCGATCTCCGCAAGCCGCGACGTAACAGTGTCTTCTGGCCGGATGTCCAGCGTCAGCCCTGGCGGATGCCTGGGGGCCTCCACGTAGCTGCGGGGAAAGCCGGTATCGACGAGGATATTCTGGCCGGCGTCGGTTTGAATGAGATAGCCGGGTATGGGCAGACCGCCGGGGTGCATCCGGCCATAAAGGAAGAGGAAGAGTCTCACATTGGTTCCTTGGTCTCTTGGTGTTACGGACGCCATTCGGGGGATGCATTACTCAAGGACGCGTATTGCCCAGTCCGGCGAGGAAATCGCTCAGGAGCGTTCGCCCCTGCGGCCAGCGTCCCACTCCACTGGCGGCGTTGACATGCCCAAGTGCTCCGATCTCGACCAGCTCCGCACCAAGCGAGAAGGCGAAGTTTCTGCCGTAATCCAGAGATCCGAATGGATCATTGGCGCTGATCGCGACCCGTGCTGGGAACGGAAGCGGTCTTAGGGGAACCGGTGCGAATCCGGCGGCTTCATCGGGAAACGGCGAACTGGCGGGATCGGGGGGAGCAACGAGTAGTGCGCCCGCGATCCCCGCTCCCCCTGCAGCCGCCCAGTGTGGCACAAGAAGACAAGCAAGAGAATGCGCCAGCAGTACCGGCGGGCGCGGGGCCTCGGCGATAGCGCGGCTCAGTGCTGCGAGCCAGTCGGCGAGATCGGGTCTGTTCCAGTCGGAAGGCTCAAAGCGGCTCATGCGGGGATCTTCCGCCTGCCAGAGACTCTGCCAGTGATCGGGGCCGGATCCACCGATACCGGGTAGGATGATGATATCAGTCATGTGCTATTCATTCTCTAGGCTGTATAGTCGGGGCCCAGTCCGGGCTCCGACATTGGCGAATTTCTATCCTACTTCATTGCCTTGGCGAGGGCCTCTGTATCTTCATAGAAGTGATAGAGCGTTAGTTTGCCGTCCTCAACGGAGGTGATCAGAGCCCAATCGCTCACGAAGGGCTTGCCGGTGGCGCGGACGGTATGGGCCAGCGTCCCGTAAAGTGCGGCATGGTTGTCGTCGCCAAAGGCGGCCGTTATCTCAAAATCGCCCGGCTCAAGCGTTTCCCCGAAGCCACCGAAGAATGCGGCTGCGCCATCGTGGCCTGTAAATGTGCCATGCATGGCATTGTCGGAGTTTCTGCGCGGGTTGGTCGAGATGAAAACGGCATCAGGCGCTGTCTGGGCCATCGCGGTTTCCATCGCTCCGGAGAAGATCGCGCCAAGGAAAGCTTGGGTGATTTCGACGGCGGTCTGTGCGGCATCGTTCATGGGAAAGTCCTTTCAGTCGGTGATTTGGTTAGAGATCGGAAGGAAAACCGGCGAGCACCAACTTGCCTATGGTGCGCTTGCCCTCAATGTGGCGATGCGCGGCAAGAAGAGTCTGTGCGGTAATCGGGCCGAGTTCTTGCGGTGCCGGTGGTGTTAGCCGCCCGGCGTCGATCAGGGTCGCAACCTTGGCGAGGATCTCGCCCTGTCGTGCGCGGTCGGGAGTGGCGAACATCGCGCGAGTGAACATGAACTCCCATGCAAGACTCGCGCTTTTCTGCATGAGCAGGTTCATGTCGGGCGGCGCATCGAAGGGTACGATGCAGCAGATACGGCCCTGAGGCGCAATAAGCTGTGCTAGTGCGGGGAAATGCCCATCGGGATCGGCGGCGAGCAGTATGAGATCCGGTGCGGGCAGGCCGCGAGTCGCGATCTGCGCGGGCATGTCGGTGGAATGGTCAATCACGGCATCGGCACCCAGAGACAGGCAGCAGTCACGCGAAGCCTCGCGGGACGCCGTAGCGATGACGTTGAGGCCAGGCAGGAGCTTCGCGATCTGGATCGCCATCGAGCCAACCCCGCCCGCACCGCCCACCACGAGCAGCGTCTTGCCGAGCGGTGCATCTGCCTCGCCGGGTTCCGGCAGAGCGAGCCTATCGAAGAGAGATTCCCACACCGTTAGTGCCGTTAGCGGAATGGCGGCAGCTGAGGAGGCCGCAATTGTTTCGGGGCGTCTGGCAACGAGCGCGGCTTCGATCACATGCAACTCCGCATTGCCGCCCGGTCGCGTAAGATCGCCCGCATAGAACACCGCATCGCCGGGTACGAAACCGGCCGCATCGCGGCCCGCCTTGATCACCGTGCCCGCAACATCCCAGCCGAGTACCTGAAACTTGCCGTCATTGGCTTTGCGCATTCGCACCCGTGCGTCGGCAGGATTCACGCTAATGGCTTCGACGCGGACCAGCAGATCGCTCGGCCCCGGCTCCGGGACGGGAATTTCGTGGTCAATCAGCGCCTCAGGCGCGTTGGTAGGGAGAGCCTGCCACAGTCCGACGGCTTTCATGGATGTTCCCTTTCGCTTGTCTGAAAGGAAAGATAGGCTGATAATATGTCGACGTAAGAAGGAGAAAATTGGCATCGTATGGTCAAAAATGCACACAAGGCTCCGCTTTCCTGGGACGACTTACGCTTCTTTCTCGAACTTGTACGCGCAGGCAGCCTGATGGCAGCGGCAGCGCGTCTTTCTGTCGAACATTCTACGGTGGCGCGCCGCATTTCCGGGCTGGAAGCGGCGCTCGGCTTACGTCTTTTCGACAGGTTGCCGCGCGGCTGGCAGCCAACGAGCAACGCAACTCGGCTGATAGCGCGGGCGGAGGCGGTGGAACGTGAGATTTTGGCGCTTGGGCGCTCTGCTTCCAGCATAGATGAGCTGAAGGGCGAGGTTCGGATTTCTGCGCCGCCAGTACTTCTGGCGCTTCTGGTTGCTCCGGGTCTGGCCCGTCTTGGCGTTACGCATCCAGGCATTGTACCGATTATGATCGGTGCGCGCCGTGCCAGCGATCTCGATCGCGCCGAGGCGGACATTGCCCTGCGGCTTGGGCCGGTAAGCGGGCTGGATCTGATCGTCCGGAAGCTAGGAAATGTTCCTTACGGGCTGTACGGGCGTCAGGATCAGATTGAACGGCCCGCCGCAGAGCGTGTTTATATTGGCTTCGACGACAGTATGCCAGACCTGCCGCAGGCTGTCTGGCTCGAAGAGTACGTTCGGAAAGCGGGAGCGCGAATTGGAGTGCGAAGCAACGACATGGCGACGCTTCTCGAAAGCGCGCGGGCCGGCAATGGCATCGCGATGCTGCCGTGCTTCGCTGCGACAGAGCAGCCAGAGTTGACGGAGCTGCCTTGCAACGCTCCGTTCGAGGCGCGTCCGCTTCATCTGGTGATGCATCCAGACGTCAGACGTGCACCGCGGGTGCGCCTGGTCGCGGACCGAGTTGCGGAGCATGTACGGCGGCAGCTTGATCAAAATCGCTAAATGGATGCTGTCCGCATCGAGGTGCGCTTATAGCTACCGCCTTGATCCAGCTGCTCAGCTTGGTTGGGATGAATTCGGGGCCGTAGCACGTCGGGAAGACAACGAAAAGCCCTGGCGAGAAGATCGTCAAAGACATTAAGCGCGCCACGCGCAAACGTGAGGCGCTGGAAGAGGTGCGGACAGACAGAGACGCGTGGAAGCAGCAGGCTACAGCGTTGTTGAACGCCCCTCAAAAACGCCGAAAATGGTGGCCGTGGTCATAGGTCTCTGATTTACGTTGGCGGACGCAAGAAGGTCATCCGAAAGCTATTTTGGTGCTAGTAACTGACCGTTCCAATACCGTAGGAACATCGATCTTGCGTCACCGGCAGCAGCCTTCATTTCTTCAAAAGTCTCAGGCGGCGCATCGTCGGGCCATCCCCACCCAAAAATGGCGCTGAAAGAAACAAGAAGCGACGGTAAGCGAGCCATATCGAGAAAATCGTAAGGCATACTCATCACATGATAGCTTCCGGGCCGATAGCTAAACATGAAGCTGCGTTTCTCAGGATCTTCCAGATAGAAATCAAAATTGCTTTCCGGGTTTGCATCCAGATAGTGAACGATCCCGGCAAACGTCTCTTCTGAATGCACGATGTCGCCGGTTTCATAATTCACGACATCGAACACGTCATGGGCGGGCGAAAGCGCCAAGCTCATATCTTGCCGAAATCGCTGAAAAGCATCAGCACTGCGCTTCGAAACAAACATAAAATAGGCGTTCGAGTAGAAGTCATCGTTCATCTTGCAAGCCCCGCGCTTACGAACTTACCAATGTCCCATAGCTCGTAATAATAATACCTCTTGCCATTTAACGTGGCCTCGAAATAGCGCACACGGACGGACATTGAATCATAGGGCTTTCTCATGAGAAGAACCTTATCGGCGTTGGCCCGCACCTGCCCGACGGCTGCGTTAAACTGAGCCTGCAGCGCTTCAGCATTTTTAGCACTCCACGCAGGAAGACCAAATTCATGCGCATGGCGACTGTAGCTGTGTTGGAATTTCTTCCGCGCAATGGCCGACATTTGCCCCCATGGCTGCGCGTGGCCAACTCCCATAAAGCCATGCATCAAGCCCGCTTCTTCATCGACAGAATAATGGTTACGCTCCAGAGACGTAGCCTTTGACACGCGCGTCGGCGGGCGTTTTTTTGTCAACTCAGCAAGACGTTTTGCTTGTTTCTTCGTCAGCCGAACAAGGCCCTTAGCGGTGGATTTAGCCAGACTGACCAATCCGCCGCGCCAAGCAAATATCAGCGTTGCGACAGAGGCGTAGAGTTCTGCGCGGGCCCATTTTTCAGATGCAACACGATAGCTCGCATCGTCCCAAGTGGCAAAATCGATCCAGCCGATTTTGAAAAGAGTATCCCAGACATCCTGATCAATCTTATCTGGATCAAGTGTGCAAAAGTAATCCAGAACGGAATCTGCGCCCTTACCAGCATATAACGCGTTAGATTTACAGTAGTCCAAACCGCGCTTCGCAAGTGTACGCGCATTAGAAGCCCTCTCGCGCATGACACGTGCAAGGCCAGGTCTGGCAACCGAATTATCCAACATTACCGGCGTCAGATCTTCGGCAAAAATCTCTTCCGCCGACATACCTTCGAAATGCTGGATCAGGGCCGCCGCATTTTGGTTTGGAACTGTTGGATCGCGATAGCCAGATATTCCAACGCGGGCATATTCGGACTCCCAACCATTCTCGACGATATCTGCCTTCACTTCCAGATAGAACCATGCATCCCGATCAAGCCGCGTTGCAATTTCTTCCAGATGATCCGCCCAAGCGTTCAACTCTTCATAGCGAGGACAGCAGGTGCAGGGACACCCCTGAGTAATCTGTGCTACATCACTCAAAATTCACTCCTGCAAATTCAACCAAATCATATTCAAGCTCAATCAAGAGAGCCGCCGGAGCATGTCCGGCATTCAATGTGCGCCGAATTTCAGGAACGTCTTGCCACGCAGGAGCATATCTGGAGGCATGACGGCTGATCTCAACGAAACGCTTTATATGTATATCACTGCGCAATCCGGCAGCCATTCCCCGCAGCACAGCACAGTAGACATCCTCCAGACTATCGGCGGGATTACCCCCTTCATTCGCTGCTATCTCACAGGCTACTTTGCGGCTAAACGAGCGGCGTCTTTGCTCTTGAAGAGCTAACAGAGTGCGCTCCGTCAGAACGGCTGGCCGCGATCTGAAGCGCTCCGTCTCGTTCACGTTTCCAGAAACGATCAGAACTTGCGCCAAAATAGGATCGCAAACCATTAGCTGGTTCACATCCAATAGTCGCGAGAGCAAATCGAGTCCCTCACCTGTCCGCACGATTGATCGCAATATTTCCGGTTCCCAAAAGCGAAAATAGAACCACTGGCCATGATAATCTTGTAGACGCGTGAATTTGCGGAAATGCCGCCGCAAATCATCAAAGGACGCACGAGAACGGACATAGATCCCCAATTCCTGATCCCACAACCCAACGCCATCGTCCAAACGGGTCATAAGATGGCGGGTGAAATCATGACCTTTTTGGAGCTCCACAAGATAAGGGGCGCATTCCTCCAATTCTTCAGCGGCACTGCCCTGAAACAACGATTGGAACATTAAATCGGCCTGATCCAGCAGCCCTGTCAGAAGGTAGGGCGCCTTTGCTGCGTCAAGGATGGCGTAGGTACGCATCGACGGCACCTGTTCTGCCGCTCCATATGTGGCAATTTCAGCAGCATCGGGAGCGACATCGCCAAACAACGGCCCGGCCAGTCCATCCGGAACGGTCTGCTTTGGCCATTTTCCGAATTGGCGGCCTAAAGGAACCACACCGGATAAAGTCTCAATCAATAAAGCAGCCAGATCAGATCCGGCCTGAGGGGCCGCACCAATGTTAAGCCAAAAATCGCTCTCCACGAAGCATCCCGAAAGCTAAAATTATTCCAAAAACTGCCGGAAACATGCCGAAGGAACGAAGCTAGGACAAGACATCAGTCTAGAAATTGGCTGCTCCGCTCCCAGCATGCGCAACTTTCAGCCAAGCCCTGCCGCATGGCGCAATGCGTCGTTCACCGTTCGGCCACCCGTACTGTATTGTCTGGGAACCAAGCCGACCCATGCCGCAAAATCCCGTCCGCGCCCGAATGCCTCTCCCGTGCCAATCGCGGCAACCATCGCCGTCGAAATCATCGGTCCGATACCAGGAATGGTCATGACGTTGACGCAGTTCTCCTCGGTGCGGCTGATCTGCTCGATCTCTTTTGAGACCGCGTCGATCCGGTCATCCAGCCAGAGCCAGTCGCCGTATAGACCGATCAGGATGGCCCGCATGCGCGGCGATATCTCGTCTTTGCGTTCCTCGAGGATGGCCTCGAAGGAGTTCTTCAAAGCCCGAAGCCCTTTGCGCACCGTGATGCCTTGCTCGATCAGGAAGGCGCGGATCTGGTTGATAGTCGCGGTCCGGCGCGACACCAGACGCGAGCGCACCCGGTGAAGGGCCTGCAGGTCGAGCTGGTCCTGGCTCTTCTCCGGCACGGTTGGTAAGTTCGGGCGCAGCGCCGCTTCCGCGATGGCCTCGGCATCATTGTAGTCGTTCTTCTGCCCCTTGACGAAAGGCTTCACATAAATCGCGGGGATGATGCGCGGCTCGAAACCAAGCTGGCGTAGGGTCCGACTGACGAAATGGGCACTCAGGCAAGCCTCCATGCCGGCGATGCATCTAGGATCGACGCAGAGCACTACATCGAAGGGTGTGCTGCAGATGTCTGGAAAGTGGATTCAAGAGCGACTGGCCAAAGCGGGATTGAGTCAAGACCAGCTTGACGACCTTGCAATGGGTTACGACTCTGTGCTCTTGAAGGTCGACAAATACGGAGATGTCTCTGATGTTTGGCTGGATAGAGATGGGATGCCAATCACCGCACCGACGTGGAGCACAGAATGAGAGATAAACTGGCACCGCCGCAATTTTGGTTGGAGAGAGAAGCGTGGCAACAGCGTCGCCTCTCTCGTTTCACCGCTATTTATGAAGACCAACAAGAGACGAAGGCACGCCGTTGTAATGTGGGCACTGCGCTATTAAATTTTTTGTTCGAACAAAGCCTTATCAGTTTCTCTGTTAGCGCCCCGATGCCCGAGGTCGTAGTCTCGGGGCTTCGGGCGGTCGGGCACCATTTCCCCGAAATGGTTTCGCGCTTCGGAACCAAGATGCCGGATGGCATTGCGCGCGAAGGTTATGATGACTATCTGCGCTACATATCGATGTTGGTATTGTGCTGCGCTAACCAAGATGAATTTAAAGCGTTCTTCGATGCTCTTGACCAGTTTGACCTAACTAAGCGCGATTACGGTGGCTACGACCAAATCTGGTCAGCCTTCCGGCGTCAGCTTGGCCAAGGGGATGTGGCGCCGCAAAGCTCCGTACATTGGCCGGAAGCCTATCACAACCTCTGGCTCGCGATTGATCCCGAAGAGCCCGATTTCGCGCGCCCACATCACTTGGGAAAATTCCTGAAGGGTTGGTACGACGAGATGGCGACCGAACTCGCGGCGCAGACCACGCGGGCGGAAGATCTTGGTGAGAACAGCACTTATGTTGGCTACTGGTGCTTGGAAGCAGCTGCCGCATCGGTCGCCTTCGGGATTGATGACACGCAGTTGCGAGACCACCCTCACTATCCGACTGAATGGGCAGATTGGGCCCGCAATTGCCGCCCCTTGGCATGAAAGTGGGGGAGGCAGAGAGTGTGCCATGTGCTCCTTAAGGTCGTTTAACCAAGCTACCGCGCCAAAGCTATAGCGATACTTTTCACACGGTCTACTCAACGTAACATATTGAAATAGCGCCGTCTCACGGCCGAAATTTCTGCGTCAATATTGGAGGCAATATGCCCGCATCGACCCGTCTCGGAGACATCGGCTCCGGCCATGATGGTTTTCCGCCAACACCTGCTACAGCGGCCAGTGGCGATGTCTTTGTGAATGGCCAAGGTGCTGTGCGGCAAGGTGATAGCTATGCCGCACATAGCAAACCCAAACACCCGCCCCACGGCCGAAGTCTTGCCGGCGGCTCTGGAACGGTTTTTATCAATGGCAAACCCGCAGGGCGCGTCGGCGACGCTATCTCTTGCGGAGGATCAGCTGCGAGCGGGTCCAGCAACGTTTTCATTGGTGATTGATTAAAGCAGCCGTTCGCTCCCGCCGCGGCGAAGGCCGGCTGTCCGCCCTGATGGTCAAAAGATGGGGTCTCTTGGTGCGCGGCGGATTAATGGCCGCTATCCCAAACTTGCCGCGGGCGCCAAGCCGCACCGCCGCAAGTCAGATTTCCGCCCTTTTTTGCTGGATAACGTTTCTGTTCAGTGACGAAGATCTGCCCGTCAGCAATAGTGCAGCCCGTTTTTTTTAGATGAATCTTGGTTTGCAGCGCGAAGTTTCATCGGCAATGAGCGGTTTGTCCCGAAACTTTCCTCTCGGCTAGCCATACCTTTTGCCAAAGATAGTATGCGGATTGACTAATCGGCGGACCCGTCATCGCACGGACAACGGGCAGGATCTGCATTCCGCGTTTTCCTTGAGCCAGCATTCGAGCCGCTGTCACCTGACGCTGAGGCGTCATCACCAACGGTCGCCCATACGCGGAGTGGGAAGCTTTCGCTCTGCGCAGCTCTCGCGTTGTTCGTTGTGAAGTATTTTGCCGTTCTATCGCCGACAAGACCTGCAGCAACTCCGGTACGGCGCGCTCAAGTTTCAGATCACAATCATCGCCTAGTTTGACATCGATAGAAGCACCCGCCCGATGCAGTGAAGATAGCCTATTCATGATTTCAGATGGTTGTCGTCCGAGGGGCCGCAGTCCTTCGAAGGAAATCGAGCACTCCTGCGATCGAGCGACACGCCGTATTCGACGTATCAAACTGATGGCTGCTTCATGGGATTTGTCGCAGTCTTCTGAAAAGTAGAATTTCACGCCGCCCCCAATGTTCATGATTTGTTTTATTCTGAGCTTGTTGTCCTCTACTCGCAAGTGATTTTCTGAGTGAGTGAAAAAGTGCAAGAAGCGGTACTTTAATCAATATATAGCGCGACATAATGACGCACTACATATTGATAATAGTTCACAGTTTGACACAATGGATAAATGCTAAGTATTTGTAATTTTGTAATAATAATTAATAGATTGGTCTATCAGAGCAATTTTGCGTAGGTCAAATTAGGACAGGCCATGCTTGCTGCTTTCCATTTCATACACGTATTTTCGAAGCCTCCCCCAAAACCTCCCTCAAAACAAATCTTGTACCGCGTCCTTTTACGGGCATGATTCTCTCATAGTGCTGCGAACAATATTTTTGCGGCTCGATCTGGAGGATCTGGACGACAATGTCTTGGGACACGACGAGCATCAATCTGGTACGGCACGATGATATCCGGCGCAGGTTACGTGCGAAGGGTGTCCGGCTGCTGGATATTGCCGTTGAGACAAGCAGACAGTCCAGCCTCGTGACGCAAACGAGCCAAGGATACCGGCGCTGTCCCGAGATCGAAGAAGCGATCGCCCGTCACCTCGACCAGAGTGTCGATAGCCTATTTCCAGAGCGCTACGGGCCCTCCACGACCGAACAGGGAGATCAGCCATGACCTCATAAATAAAAGCGACCCCGAAGCATAGCTCGCGAGGTCGCCTGATTTGCTGAACTTTGGCCGGTACCAGCAACATCAGATTCCCTCGCATCGTCTAATTTGTCAAGTCTGCACACCGTTTGAATGGCGGAGGCAGGGCTGATCTTACATGCAAAGGAACGCGTCTGGCTGCGGAAGTCACAATAGACGGCTTCCCGCTAGACCTTAAAATCTATGACAGGACACCAAATTGAACGCCGCTTGGATGCGGCGACCGGAGGCGCACGCATGTTGCAGCGCTTACCTCTCTCGCTTGATATGGAGCCATGCGAAACCGCGACATCTCTATGCTCGCGAATTTCGGCTAGGAATGGCTTGCCGCGGATGCGCGTGCTGTGCCGTGATTTTTCGATAAACAGCGTGGCCCTCGGCAACGGGGAGGAGGAAGCGGTTGCCCGCATCGCCCGTCTTGCCGGGGTGGAGCCAGTACGGCTGCAGCTTCATACCCCAACATTGATCGAAGTCGGTCGATATCGGGTCGGCCACGAGAACATCAAGTTCTCTGCGATGTTGCGCAGAGGGGGACAGCTTTGCCCGCTCTGTATCGCAGAAGATGAATGCCGCGATCCAAAGTTCGGGCCCTATCAGAGGGATATCTGGCAGATCGCCGCGTTCCGGCACTGCCAAAAGCATGGTGTTGCGTTTGAGCGCCCGCAGTTTGCATGTCGGCTAGGCGATATCCATGATTTCACACAGGTGCTGAAGACCTGGGCCCCAAGTGCGATCATCGAGGTCGGAACCGATGGGTCCGCTTTAGAGGATTATCTGCTCAATCGCATCCGGACGGGGGCTAGCGAGGATTGGATCGACCAACAGGCGTTCCACGTCGTGTGGCAGGTCTCAGAGGCTCTTGGCCTTCTTCTGACCGAAGGTGCGCAGGCCAAGCTGCATCATCAGCCGGTTGAAAAGCTGATCCGCGCTGGGGCGGCGGGCTATGAGGTTTTGCGCAAAGGGCTGGATGCGCTGCAGGTGACATTGACTGACCTCCGAGAAGCGGGCGGTCAGCATCGGAATAACTATGGTAAGCTCTACGGGCCGCTCATGAGCTGTCTTCTGGAGCGCCGCCGCGACCCCGAGTTTGACGAAATCCGTCGCTTCGTGCGGGACTACATCCTGAATAACTTCCGTATTGCGCCAAACACCTCGGTGCTGGGCGAAAAGACAGACGGCAACCAGATGTTCACGGCGCTGACCGCAAGTCGGCATTTCGACGTGTCCCTGTCCATGCTCAATCGCCAACTGAAGAAGGAGGGGCTGCGGCCAGAGGGCCGGCCGAATGAAAAAAGCGATCCCAAACTCCTTGTGCCGCGTGATCGCATGGAGCAGGTCATTGCGGAGGTCCGCAAATTGTCATCGATCACGGTGACACGGGCGGTAATTGGCGCCGACCGGCATATCATGGACCAGTTGTCGGCTTGTGCGCTTCTGGTGCCGCACTTCCCTGATGATGGCGGGACGCCTGTGTTCCACCACGATGAGGTCATGCGGTTTCTAAAGCGCCTGCAGGACGCCGCCACAGTGGTTCGGAAGCCATCGCGCTATTGGCGTCCGCTGACCTCGGCAGCGCTGAAGACACATTGCTCGACCGTCTGGCTTATCGAGCAAGCCCTCTCAGGGAAGCTGCAGTTGGCGGCGCGAATGTCAGGCCCGTTCCAGATTGCGGATTTCCTGGTTTCGATGAACCAGCTCCGTGCGCTTCTCAGTGAGGTGTCCGAAGGCATGGTAACGGCAGCCGAGGCCGCAAAATGGCTCGCGGCAGATATTCCGACAATCCACGCGCTGGCATCATCGGGGCTTTTGCCGTCGCAGCTTGCCGAAAACAGGCTCGCCAACCGGCCGCAGAGGCTGTTTTCCAAAGCCGATCTGGACGCCTTTGCGCATTCCCATGTGGTCATGCGCGCTTTGAACGGGGCGCGAAGGGCAAAATACACGGACACGCTGGCCTTCATCGAACAGCACGGCGCGCAGCCGGTGCTTTCCGACCCGAAGGTAAAGCCGATCTTCAAACGCCAGCATCTCGAGCATATCGCCAGTCTTGAGGGGGGCGAGCAGCTGTCGTGGCTCTTGTCGATTGAAAACGCCCGTATAGGCAAGGCGGCAGATCCCGATCCTCAGGTCAAAAAGTCGGAGGGGGCGAAATGAGTGTCTCTTTCTTCGATATCGACCATGACACATGGAATTACGGCAAGCCAAAGCTGCGCTCGGCCGGCAAAATCACCCTGCCGGAAATCCATGGAGTTCTACCGTTCTCGGGTGTCCGTAATCCGATCACGGTAAGCAGCACATCCCACAAAACCACCTTCACTTACAAAACAAAGGCCAACAGAGGACAGCCCCGTGTCGGTCTCGCAGAAAGCGGCGCCGAGTTGGCGGTGGCGGAGAGGTCTCTTATCACTCCGGGTGTCTACGACGTGGAGTTCCAGCCGGTGCGCTTTCCCTATCGCCACCCGACAGGGCGTACAGCATGGCATACCATCGATCAGCGGATTACCTTTGACTCTGGCCTGCGCCGGTTTGTTTTCGTCCGTAACAGGGCCAGCCTTCTAAAGCCTTGGGTGCAGGACGAAATCGACGCGATTGCCGATGCTGTGCCCGAGAACGAAGCGCATGAATTTGCCGTCGTCGAGGCGGAAGCCTTCTCGCGCCCCTACCGCGAAAACCTCCGCCGGATGCATCGCTACGTTTCCTTCGAACCCGATCCTGCTGCGGATGCCATGGTCGAAGACACCATCGAGCATTTGAGGACGCTCTGGCGGATGGCGGATCTTATCCCGCATCTCGACATTCCGCCCTATCGGATCTTCCGGTCCTGCCTGCGCCTGATCGCCGCTAAAAAGCTTCAGGCCAATCTTAACGCCGTCATCTGCTTTCACTCCCGCATCTGGAGGTCACAGTCATGAAGCTCAATTCCCTTATTCCCGCAGGCCTTCAACTGAAGCTGTCTGGTAAAACCAGAGTTCTCTATCCGAACGGTGATGGGCATTACCGCGCCGAACATGCCGATACCGGTCGCGTGGAAATCATCACCTATAATGAGGCGCTGTCTTGGCTGAAACGGCCTGATTGTTCCAGCATTGGTCAGCTGACGAGCAGCGCCGCATCGGCCAGAGTGCGCAACGGCGGCCGGCACTACCGCGAGCAGCTTTCCGAGGAGCTTCAGGATCAGATCGACTTTCGCAAGGCGCTTTGCGTTGGGATTGATCATCTAGAACAATCCGGGGTCAAAGTGACGTCGACTTCCGTCGACCAGCCCCAAAACCAACGGATCATCCGCGAGGTGGCAGGGCAACTCTATAAGACGCGTCCGATCTCCTATGCGCTGCGCGGTGGCTCCACGAAACTAGTCGCTATACCACCGCGCGGCCGGACCCTTCTAGACTACAGGCAGCGCTATAGCGGGTCTGGCTATGACGAGATGGCTTTGGTGGATCAGGCCTGGTTGCGCGGCAATCGTATGCCGCGGATCACGACCAGAATGCGCGAGCTGATGACCGAGGCGATTGAGCAGATCTATCTTGATCCCAAGAAACCGAATGTGTCGTCGGTCCTCCGCCATCTGGAAACCCTTACCACGGAAGAAAACGCAAAGCGGGTATTGAACGGGTTAGGCCCGCTAAAGCCGGTCACCCATAAGACCCTCGCCAAACATATCCGGATGATCGGCTCTACCGCTGTGACGATCGCGCGGGATGGGGAGCGTTTTGTTGCGAATAATCGCTCCCGTGGCGCCACCGATACGCGTGCTTTGAGCGTGGGGGAGAACCTTACCATTGACGAATGCAAGCTGTCCGTCATCACCACAGTGAAAGAGAAAGGCTGGTGGGAACGGCTGAGTACTGAAGAACAGGCTGCGTTTGAGGAGATCGACGAGATCATCCACACACGGCTCTGGCTGGTTCTTGTCCTGGATGTGGCGACCCGCATGCCACTGGCTTGGGTTCTGACGGATAGCCCGTCGCACCATGCGACGCTCGAGGCCCTTCGCATGGCAACACGCGACAAAACCCGCGAAAAGGTCGTGTATGGCTGCGAGAGTGATTCCATGCCTGCTGTCGGTATCGGCTCCATCGTGGGGGATAACGGCTCAGGCCTACGCAATGCATCCGTCAAGGCTGCCACCGTCGGTGTGCTCGGGCAGAGCGTTGATGCCCGTAGCTATCACGGTATCGATAAGCCCTTCCTCGAACGGATGTTCGGGTCGCTGGAAAGCATCCTGATCAACATGATCCACGGCTATACCGGCCGAAAGGCGGGAGCTTTACCCGGCTATGACCCGATCAAAAACGGAGTGCTGGATTGTCAGGAGCTTTATGGCCTGATCACGCGCTATCTGGTCGATGAATATCCCTACCAGCGGCATTACGGTACAACGATGCTTGGGCAACGCCCGATCAAGCAGCTGCAGCTGACAAACCAATTCTATGGTGCCTTTGCAGAAATCTGCCCGCATGATCGCCGCATTCACCTCGGCTGGAAGAGCAAAGCGACGATCAGTGATGAGGGCGTCAAAGCGTTCGGGCTGCCCTATAACTCTCCCGAATTGCAGGCCGTCCGCGATCACGTCCACGGCAAGGTTTCGGTCTTCTCGGACCCCGATTGCACCAACCATGTCACCATCCTGATCGAGGGCCACCCTGATCCAATTCTCGGATATCTCACATGGACCGCCATGTCCGATATGACGATCCCCGAGTTCCTAGCGATTGCGGAGGCGACGCGGGCAGAAGACCTTGAAGAGACGGAGGAGTTCGAGGCGCGGCTCGCACGGGTAAGGCGCGCGAGGTTCGATCAGCTGCATTTCATCGCCGTCGAGCATAAGCTTGCCCGCAGCTACATGACGATCGCAGAGGCCCAGAAGAAGGCTGAAATCGTCACGGCAGGCCAACATTCCCGTCCCCATAGCGCCCTGTCTGGCACCGTGGATCCGGGCAGTATTGCGGATGAACATGCGAGCGCTGGCATTCGGAAGGTGGGTGCAGGGTTCAAGCCGCCACTGGACGGTTCGCTTGCCCCGAATGAGGCGCCAAAAACTGCAGAGCTCCTTCCGAAGCCCGACACAAAGGGGAAGTTGTCATGAGTTTCATCAACCTCTCGGCGGCTGGCAGCATTTCGACGCTGAAGGCCGCACATTACAGCTTCCCGAGGGCGGATCGTCTGAGGGAGGACATGGTCTGGATGGTCACGGACTACTATGCCAAAGCCTCTCTGCGCCGTCCTTTCGAGGCGCGTGGCCTGCTGGTCACGGGCCCGTCCCGCACAGGAAAATCGACTGAAATCCGGCGCCAGATCGACGCCTTGAATGATGGCTCAACGATCATGCCGGACGGCCGACCCGCGCGCTTTGTATCGGTGGTGTTGAAAGGTCTGCTTTCGTGGAAGGATCTCGGGATCCACACTCTGGATCAAGGGCTGAACTACTCGGCAACCGGGCGACTGACACAGCGGGAAGTCTGGGAACGCGTCGTGATCCAAGCCCGGGAACAGGGCGTGATCGGCATCCACTACGATGAATGTCAGCACATCTTTCCCCGCGTGACCGGCGAGGCGCGGGCGATGATTCTCGACAGCTTCAAATCCCTTCTGAAACAACCGGAATGGCCGCTCATGCTGATCCTGTCCGGCGTCGACAGCCTCGTGCAGCATATCACCAGCGAGGAACAACTGGCCTATCTGATGCGGCCGATCTCGTTTCCCGAGGTGGCGCTGCATCGACCCGCCGATCTGGCGGAGATGGTCAGCCTTTGTCATGCCTATGCGGATAAGGCTGGCTTGGCGTTCGACACCCTGAACACGCGGGATTTCTACGAGCGGCTTGCCTGCGCCTGTGCCAACCGGTGGGGGCTCGTCATCGAGCTGCTGATCGACGCTTTCGTCATTGCGCTGAATCAGAGGGCAAGCGAACCATCTCCGCCGCATTTCTGCCTCGCCTTCACGCGCCGAACGGGTTTGCGGGAGGGCTATTCACCCTTCTCGATCGATAGCTACGAGGCGCTGTTCTCGCCGCAGAAGATTTTCGAGATATGGGAGAAACGACGGGCTGCGATCAGCGCCTGACCAGCTTCCAAAGGCACCTGATCGGGCTCGCGCTTTGCGCGGGCCTTTTTTCGTTTCACCGGCGGCGAGGACGCTTGAGGTGGCGTTTGCAATTGCTCCAAATTGGTAGGGAATTGCTCCAAACGCGAAATGGGGTGGAAATTATGACGCTATCTCAATCGGTTGCAGATGATTCGTTTTGAAGGCCTTTGAAATCTGCACTCTTATGGTCCAATGACAGTTGGACCATAAGAGTGCAGATTTGGAGCATAACGCGACCAAACTGCAGTCGATATGGGAAATTCGACACTCTTGGGTGTCGAGACCGACACACTATCCCAAAATAGCAATGCAGGTTGCCTGGCAATTCTCTGAAACGCCTCGTCGAACTACCTGCGACTGAAGTCGCAAGGTCTATGCAGCGTCACATCAAGCGAGCGACTTTTGTGGGTCGAATTCATTCCGCGCAAAAAAGCATCCATACCGATAGTTCTCTGCAAATGTCTGATCATTTCTCGAACGTGACATAATCAGACAATAAGGGCGGGGAGCCGCCGTTCGTTGCGTAATGCTTGAATGTCGGTTTTGCAAAATGTCGATCGGATTTCGTGGTGCATGAATACCTTTCCGCAGGATAAATCATGCCCAAGCCGCCTATAATAAAGTTGATCGAGAGCATCCCACAGGATCCAAATGACAGAAGGCTCAGGCCTCGCTGACGTGGTGTCCGATCTCTTTTGCAGGGGATTGATCGTAGCATTCACACGACCATTATCCTTTTTTAAGCAGGTACGATGCTGTTGTTTCTTAATGTTGGAGCGACCGTTGTTGTAAGTCCGTAGCTATTCCGTTGCGATCTTGCTGAACCTCGTCGATGCTCACGAAGGAATGGAGGGCCAGCCTTCCGATTCAGACAAAGGCGACCTACATCCGATCCACCAGACGCCAAGGCTACACACCTTAAGCAAGTTTTTTACTATGATGTTTACGTTGGCTTCTTGCGCCGATAGCAGTCGCGATGCATACTCTCCGCCATATTTTAGGTATTGTTATGTAAGGCCAATGTGAGCGAAGATTTTTGGCTGGATATTGAAGATGTTGCTGTGCAACCGGCGGACCGTCCTCTGGTCCTTCAGATCGAGGATATTTCGAAGGTAGAGCCGCTGGGTAAGCAGTTTGGGGTCGATCCGAAGCGTTCTGTCCCGGATGTTTTGTATCCGGCGGTTTTTGGTGCGCAGGATAGCGCCATGCCATGCTTTGCCATTCTGGATGCGGGAAAGGTCGAAAACCTGCCAGAGATGCTGGCGACCTCCGGTCTTGAACATCGCTGCTTGTTCAAAGGGGAAACGGCAGAGGAACTGAGCGAGGTTGCGCCTTGGCTGGTGCGGCTGGAAGACGGCAATAAATTCACGACTGGTCTGTTCACCCGGTCAAACGCGCCGTGGCACTTGTGGGATCACCAGCCCGGCTTGTATCTGCGCTCAAGCGCAAGCTTCGATCAGCTGTGGCAGCATCTGCGTAAATTCACCCGCATATGCGATGAGGCTGGAAACTGGTTTTACTTTCGGTTTTGGGACAACGGCAGTCTTATAGACTATTTGCGCTATGCCGATGGCCGCGCGGAATGTGATTTGCGCCCGATCTTTGGTTTTGATGCGCAAGATCCGTTACGGCCCTTGGTGCGATCCTACATCCATGCCGGCAATGACCACGCCGTGATCAGCACGGCAACCCGTATCAGTGGGCACAACACCCGCCCCCGCACCAAATTTGACATGCCCGTGCTGCGCTTTCTGGCGCTGCGCAACCACGCGCATCGCTTTGCCGATAGTTTCTTCGCGGGGCAGACCCTTCGCCCTGAAACGCGGCGCAAAGCCCACGACACGGCGGCCCGTGTGGCGCTGCATTTTCACGCCCATGGTTTCAAAAGCCGCTATCACTTGGGCAGCTTTGTCTATTGGACGCTTGCGCTAAACCGAGATTTTGAGACGGCCTCTCCACGCATTCAGCAAGAAATTTCCGCAACGACATCCGACGCAGAGGCCCGCTTCATCGCGATCTCGCGCGAGATGAGGGCGCTTTTCGGCAATAATATTAGGAATTTCCATGGCCACCGAGTCTGAGTTTTACTTGCCCCATGATGATTGCACGAAAGGCGGCACCTGTCCCGGTGAAGATGTTTTCATCCCGCAGCAAATCGGCAATGTGGCGATGGATCGGCTTTTTGTCGGATCGGCGGCAGACAGCCAGCTTGATCTGGGCCTTGCCAATGTCGACAGCTATCCGCTGTCGGATGAGGTGTTTCCAGTCATCTATGACGGCGCCTATCTGACGCTTGACGGGCTGATGGATTGCTTTGCGCGCAAATACCCTGAACGCGCCCAGCTTCTGAGCATCCTGATCGAAACCCAAGGCTATAAGGTTGTTTTCGAGGAAAACCCGACCGCCGCCGAAGCCGCGCTAGAAAAATGGCTTGATGATTAAGGCGCGTTGGTTCGCAAGCAGACCCGTTCGGTTGCAACCAATGAAGATTACGCGCTTCTAAACAAGATGCGCGACACCTATGCCAGCGAGAAACGCAAGCTGGATGCCATGCGACACTGGCATATTGCGAATGGCACGATTTACCTCAGCACCCGCATCAACCGAAACATTGATGTAAACAACTTCTTCCTTGGCGATGACGAGGATTACATCAACCGGATGCCCACCAATGCCGAGGGCGCGGATTGGCTGAATGCGGTGATGGGCGATTGGATGGCGCGATCCGGCATTCCGGGGGCGAGCGCCGACGAAGAATTTTCCGACAACTGGAGTTCGCGCATCGCTTGGGGCGGGATGAATATCGTCTTTGGCGCGGCGGAATTCATCGGCGGGGTGGCACTGACCGCGGGCACGCTGGGCTGGGGAACGGTGGCGGGCGGCGCTTTGTCCCTCGCAGGCTTTGAGGCGATCACGCAGGGCATCGACATGTGGCGCACGCCAAATGAAGCCGCCCATAGCACCGGCTGGCTGGGTGACGCCACCTATGCCATGATGAACAAATTCGGCGTGCTTGAACAAAATGATCAGGCCGCGTTCAATCGCTATTGGTCCTTTGCGATGCTGGGGCTGAGCTTGGGCGGCGCGGGCGTTCTGGGCTATGCTGGCAAAGCGGTGCAGGCCGGGCGTGTGGGGCAAGCCGCGCGGCAGCTCGACTTCATCGCCGAGGTATCCAAACGCACGCTGGCGTCGGCCCGCACCGCCATCGTCGGCGTGAAGGGCGCGCGTTTCGGCCAATTCATCGCGCATTATGCGGCCCTGCCGTCTGGGCGGATCGCTATGAATATCCAAGGCGTGGGCCGAATCGTCGCCCCGCATTGGGAAAGCCTGACCCGTCTGCGCCTGCGGATGAATACGGCCGAAAAGATCGCAGTCCAGGAACGCCGCGCCGCCCTTGCAGCCCATGAGGCCGGTTTCTTGCACCTGCCAAATGGCGTCAAATCCGCAGCAGACGCCCAAAAACTTGTTGACCGTGTTTATGCTCATATGGGACTGCGACCGCGTGACAAAGCCTCATTGATCGCGAAAGTGACCTTTGGGGGCGAAACCAGTAGCTTTAATGCCTATCGCGAGTTGAGAATTACGTCCACCATTGGCACTCCGCGAAATTTGGGCCGCGGGGGATATAATGAGTTCATTGCGATGAACGAAGTGTGCCATGAACTGATACATGCGCAACGTCTGAAAGCCTGGGTTTCTACAGGCAAAGGCAGCGCCGAGGACTATTGGAAGGCATATCCCCGTGGTAGAGTCGCATATTATCAGGAAGAAGTTTTTGTTGAAACGACGGCAAGAGCTTGGACCGAACGCATGGTTCGGCCGCGAATTGAAAAAGAGTTAAAATACGGCTCATCTGAGGAAGCAAAAAAACTGCAAGCGATGCTCGACGAGTTCTTAGAAGATTCTAAAGCTTACATTGATTGGAATAAGAGACGGGCTGGCCAATGAAAAAAGATGATCTCTATTATTTTCAGCGTATCTGGGATGCAGCGGAGAAACTGTACAATAAGAAGACCGAAGGAAAATCGTGGGACGAAATCCTTGCCATGACGCACGCACTTGATGCCGAAAGTGGTATAGAACGAGAGGTCCGCATTGGGATCCACCTCCACGAAGCCTTCGCCATCATCCGCCTTCTTGTGGATGACATGATGCCGGAAGACCCGGATAAGATTTATGATGTCGTCTGGGTGGATCGTGTTTCTGAACTTATGGGTAAGGGTGAATTGCACCATGAGAAAAGAACCCGCGCGCAACTGCTGAAACGCTTGCACTGGATCTCCAGCGAAGAATTTGGTGAAGATCTCGACGAATGGGTCGACTGGATGGCCGCTTTCGAGGCCAACCCGCCGCCTTGGGGTGCGCGATAATCAACAGCCCTTGAGGGCGTCATCCACCATTCGTCGGTGTGGCGCACCGCCCATTTGCCCTCGATCCGCACGGTGCCCGAACCTGAGGACGGACAATGAAGCGAACGAGATTCACGGACGAACAGATCATCGGTATCCTGGCCGAGCATGCGGGACCTGGCCAACGAGCGCCGACGGTTCGGGGCAAGAAGCTTCACCGAGGTATTCAAAGCAATCGGAGCAATCTGCGATCTCTACGATCCGGCAGAATGCTGGAACTACTTCAAGGCTGCCGGATATGTCTCAAGTTAAAATCGAAAAGCTTTAATGGGTCCAACATTAAGGTAATGGATTTCGCGGCGGTCAGATTTCTGACTGCAAGATTGAGCAAGTATCTCCGAACCTCGAGGCCTCCTCTGGCCAGTATAAATTGCTCGCCCTCACTCTGGCCGAGTTGCGAATTCCAGAAGCGTCTTGTCCAGCTTTTTGTTGTTAAATCGTCTTGGAATAAGCGATGCGTGACGAAGCCACCAGCGTAACCAATCGAGAGGCAGGACCTTATCCCGATAGAGTTGACCAAGCCATGTCTCATCAAAGTGCAAACGTTCGAGGTCCGGGCGCTCTGTTGGGGGCGCTTTGCAGAAGTTTTTTACGAGACCACCCAAGTAATACCCCTGCGCGGGTCCCAAGGGGCACGGATATGCCCCTAGACGGAACTTCTTTTTCTTCTCTGGTTTGTCCAATCGGTAAAGCTCGACGACCAGCACATGATCTCCACCGCCGTGATAGGTGAGGATCGGCGTCGTATCTTCGGTGCTAAGCTTGATCTCGTCCTTTAGAAGGTATCGACCCTTGCCCATGCGCGCCACATAGATGTGGCGTCCCCGCTTGGTGTATGCCAGCCGCATTTCGCGATCAAAGCGCACTGGAAGGGCAATAGGTGCGAATATAGAGATTAGTAGGCCACCGAAGACAAAGAGCATCATCAAAAAAGTAGGGATGAGGCTGCTTCGGAAGCGCACCCAGAAAGGTTTCCACTTTTCAAAGTCTTGGACGTATTCTTCGATGGTGGGAACAGGTTCCCCAAGCGTTTCTCTCACGGATTTCGAACGTTCGTAGTTTATCTTTAACGCGTCTTCCAAAAAATAGACGAATTCAATATCATCCTTGAAATCACTTAGTAGATTGGTTCCAGTTGAATACTGATCGTAGCCAACGACTCCGAACATAAATAATGAAAAAGCTGTCAGAATGAAGCGAAGCCTTTGACGGAAGAGATCGGGAACCTCAAGCACCGTCGGTGAGACCAATTTCGCACTACGAGCCAAACGGTTCCAAAGTCTGCGATCCGTATTGACTTCCAATTCTTCACATATCAGTTGATCCATCACCAGATACTCTCATGCGTAAATGTTCGCGTATCGCTCGGAGATCCCGCATTCACATCGTCATAGTTGGCTGTAATACGAAGTTTGCTTTTCGCACCAATATATGCGCTACGGGGTAGCGTGACGACGGCGGTGCCTGCGGATTGGAATGCGACCCTATGGTCAACGCTTCTCGTTAATTCACTAAAATGCGGGCCGGTAAAGAGGTTCACGACCTCTACCTGCAGTTTTCCTATTTGTGCATTGCTTTCAAGTTTGGATACCTTGATTTCGATTTGCCCGTCATTAGGCAAAGTATCAACGATTTTGACGCTGGCATTCATATCGAGATACCGTTGGAGTTCTTGATCGTAGTAAAATTTCATATTTTCATAAGCTTGGGCTTCTGGTTTGGCGAGAACTCTAGCTTGAATGGTCTGATCATCCAAACTAGGTCGCGCAGTTCCCCAATATTCACTATGCGTGCCCCAAAAACCTTGCCGGACCCAAGTCTCGATATCGCTATCTGCCATCATGGAGATCACACCGCCAACGAAGATCACACCGATTGCAATCAGGGCAATGGGGCCAGTTGCCACGAACAAAAGAGCAACCCCGCCCACGACGGCCATGCCATTCCCAATGGCCATAGCGTAGTCTTCACGTTTAATACCTTCGTATGACAAGAAGCCCGAAAACACGATACCAACGACGCCGGTTGCCTTGGCCGCCAGCGGTCCGATGCGAACGGATTTTGCAATATTGCCAAATTGGCCCTCTCGTACCATCGCATAGGTCTTCATCCAAGGGTTTTCCTTGAACAGAAGACCAGCCAGTTTCTTCGATGCTGCCATGCCTGGCACAGCTTTTCGTGCGGAGTTAAGCGAATACACAGATCCGTAAGCTGACGAAAAACCGGAGATGAACTTGCCGGTACTACTGTTTACTAGCGCGCCGACGTCGCTCTTGTCGCCATAGCTGTTTGCGCCCCATGTCTTGATGGTTCCATGGAGAGAAAGAAGAGACGCAAGCAGCCCAAGCCCGTTTGCAGCGGTATCAAATTTGCCAACCTGACTGGCAAATCTCTTGTAGTTGCTGTCAACTTCTACAGTGACATTTACGCGGAACTCGACCGCTCCGAGTTCTCCATCGGCGGGCCAACGTTGGACAAAAAGATCGCCAAGAATTTGGTTTTCGGCGCTATCAAAGATATCCGTGGCACGCCCAAAAGAGTAGGTCTGGTCAACGAGCTTTGGAGCCGTGTAACCATCCGCCGTCAGCAATTCCTGAAACGTCGATCTCAGTTCGGTCGCCTTCTGGAAGGTTACTTCTTTTCTGAACATCTGGGTGGCCAGCACGCGCGTCGCATTTGTCTCGGACCCAGTGAAGCAAGCTTCAACCATTTCATTGCCATAGACCACAATAACGGCGTTTAGCGCGGGCCAGAAGTTGTTCTTAACTTTACCCGTCGTGGAGACCAGTGACTTAGTGAAGGAAAGTATCTTGCTGACGTTACTTTGTGCGGCCTTCAATAACCCTCCATCAGCCGTATCGCCCTTGGGTAACTTCGCGAGATCATTGAACACAGATGCGGCAACAAGAGACAGTTCGCTGCAATTGGCTTCGCCCGCTTTTGCACTGGCAAAGAACATATTACAGGCAGCCACCAGTTCACGGTGATCATTCGGATGCGCTGTCGCACTGTACCGACCGCAGAGTTTGACCATCGTCGAATACTGCGACATGAAACTGCCGGTATCATTTTGAATGAGCTTTCGAAGCCAATGAAAGGCAAGGCGGAAGATTATAGGGCCGAAAGCTTCTGACTTTTCGAACAGGTCTTGATATCTACTGTCGAATTCCTGCGAAAGTGGCGCCTTTTTTATCCATCCAGATTCACTCGAGACTTTTTCTTGCTCTTGATAACTTTTTACGGCTTTCCCGATGACCAAGGGATACTGGTGTTGCGCAACGAAATTCTGCTGGGTCATGACCTGTGTCGAGATAAGCCCACAGATGTCTTGCAGCTCACCTATCGGGTCATGAATGGCAGCGAGAACGCCTTTCTCAGCAGTATTGATACAACTCACCACAAAGGATGGCGTTTCGGATCTCGTTGTGGTCATGCGAACGACATTCGCGTCATCTAAACCCGCGTCTCCACCTGTCTCTGAGCTACGCCGGAAACCCGAAACGCGTTTTGCCAATTCTGTAATTGGTGCAGAAAACGGGCCACTGCGCGAGGCAAGATCAAGGCGCGTCATCAACGTATCGCGCGTATCGGTATTGTGCGGGATGTCAAAAAAGACCTTCGAAGGCCAAGGGTTTTCGCTATAAGCCACCCAGACGACAGGAGTATCCTTGGGTACGAAAGCGTAGGGATAGGTTTCGTTCAATAGCTTCCAATTGGTACCCTCGGGGCTATCTTTTTTATCACCGTTTTCGTCCTGAAATTCATACTTGCTAAAAACATAGCTCCCTTTGGGCGCGACATCGGCCTTGGGCGAATAATCTGCACTATTGGCATCGCCCTGCACCGTCTGGAATCGGAATATCTGAAAATAGGTGCCGTCCCATGTGTAGAAAAAGCCTTGCCGGATGCGCAGCAGTTCATGTGCGGCCAGATCATCAATAGAGCTTGGCGTTGGGGGCGTTGCGCTACCTTTGTCCAGCATTTTGGACAAGGCATCCAAGGTCAGTGCGAAGCGGACAGGAAAAATTGGAATAATTGTCGGATCACAATTTGCCGATAATTGCTCCGTTTCGGTCGTTTCAGAGAACGGCGGTTTAGGCATGTAAAAAATCCTTTTCCACGTTCGCCCAAATCGCTTTTGCGCGGATAAGAGGCGATTGGATACGCTCGGGATCAACAAGGTTTTCGTAGTGATCTATGGTCAGACCAAATTGTGCCAGTCGGTAGGATGCTCGCATGAACAGATAGTTGGCAGCTTCGATCCGATAGCCGCGCTCCAGTGCGACACAATATATTTTCTCTATGTTGTCATCGAGATATTCTTCAGACCAGATCTCGTCATCGTCACGAAAGGATTGTTTGATACGTTCAAGAAAATAAGATGCTCGCATGATGCGAAGCACCTGAAAGTCAGACTCAGTTATGCGAATTGGGGTTGAATCGCTTATGGCTTGCGCTGTGGCAACAACGACTTCGTCTTCGATATAGCTGATGAGGGCATCAAGCTTGTCTTTGCTAAAAAGCCTGTAGCTGAGACTTCCATAGCTTACTCCTGAACGCGCCAGTGCCTTGTTGAAACGCGGTTCCCAGAACCTGAAAAAATACCATTGGCCTTTCGCATCACGCACGCGCAAAAAATGTCGCAGATGCGCCCACAGGGCCTCAAATCCTGCGAAGCTTCGAATGAATATTGCTGCTTCCCGGTGTTGCGCATGTTTTGTTGTCCAGTCCGGCGATAAAGCAGGATCATAGGTTGTGAGAAGGCGCAGAAGTGGATCATCAGAGGCTACGCGTACAAGATAGGGAGAGAGATCTTCGAGATCCTCAGCGGTCTCCCCGGCAAACAGACAGCGGTATTCACCGTTGGTCTGCTCCAGTACTTCACGGCCCTGCACGAATTTCGAGGCATCAAGGACAATATAAACTGAGGCTTCGTCCTTGAAGAGGTTTTGCAAAAGGATGCTAGGCGCTGACTTGGGCTCGCTGCAAGCAAACTGTCTGTCAAGCGGGTGAACGCCCCGACGCGTCTGAAATTCTACATAGTCTTTTATCTGCATTATTAGATGTACTTAAATTCGGACGGGAACAAGCATAAGAATCCTGCGAGTTGCGATAATGGAAAAGGCCGCGAAATGGAACCCGGGTCGCTGAAGTTCCTTGATTTTATGCGGGGCGGAACCGTGGGAGTCATTTGCGGCTCGTATATGATAATTTTGCTTCTGTCTTTAATTCTGAGCCTCAGGCCGCGCGTTATAGGCAAGCTGACGTTATTCTCGTTCCTCGGGTATTTCATTGATGATGAACGATTAAATAGCGTGAGGAAACTGTGCGGCGTCGATGCCCGAGCCGAGTAAATTTATAGATAGGGACGATCTATCCATAATTAGTCGACGTTCGGGTGATGCGGGATCATGACATCTCGCAGCGCCGGGCCTGCAGGCTTGTCATCGGTGTCGATCCAAAGACAGTCCGGCGTGAACGCCCGCCTGACTGTGCCGAGATCCGCAAAGAGATGCAGGAGATCGCAGGCAAGCGACGTCGGTTACCGCATGCTCAACATTGTCGATGAAATCACACGGGAGGTGCTGGTGGCCATTTTGGAAATCGCTAGGCCCAGAAAATTGCACAGTAAAGTTGGAGATCAGCGAGTCTTCTGCCAGTAAGGGAAGTGTATGCAAACCGTTTCAATTTGGGTGTGGTTCGCAGCATTGACGAACCACTTCCTGAACGGATGCTCGGGTCTTTGAGAGTATCCTTATCAATTTTTGCAGCTTTGACCGCCAGCGGAAAAAGAGGGGCTTCGGCCGGAGGAAAAAGCGATAGAAGCGGCGTTTGGAATTGCTCCAACGGTGGGGGCGGTCAAAAAACAACGGTGCCATCTGAGTAAAAAAACGGCGTTCTGGAATTTCTGTCAGGCCGGAGATTTTATGACCTGTCAATGCATTGAACTGTGACGCTCAGCGGATACACTTATAAAAAACATAAGGGTAGCGCATGAAGGTTTTGGTTTTCACGGATCTCGACGGCACGTTGCTGGATCATGAAACCTATAGCTATGCTGCCGCTCTTCCCGCGATTGCGGCTCTGAAAATGCGGGGCGCGGTTATTGTTATGGCCAGCTCAAAGACCGCGCAGGAAATGGCGGTGCTGCATCGGGCGCTGGAGCTGGGTGATATGCCGATGATCGTGGAAAATGGCGCCGCTTTGGTGAGGCCTGACCAGATGCGCAAGGATAGCACCGTTTATGCGCGATTGCGCGCGGCCCTTGAGGCGGTGCCCGAGGATCTGCGGAGGCTCTTCAAAGGGTTCGGGGATATGAGTGTGGCCGAAGTGGCCCGGTCGACAGGGTTGAGCGATGCCCAGGCGGTCCAAGCAAAGGCGCGCGCCTTTTCAGAGCCGGGCGTCTGGACGGGCAGCAAGGAACAGGAAGCGGCTTTTGTTTCCGCTTTGTCCCGAGGCGGTGTTCAGGCAAAGCGGGGCGGTCGGTATCTGACCTTGTCCTTTGGCGGCACCAAGGCGGGCCAGATGCAGGCGGTGATAGACCGCTATCGGCCCGATCTGACGATTGCGCTGGGCGATGCGCCAAATGACCGCGAGATGCTGGAGGCGGCGGATATCGGGATCATTATCCGCAATGATCATGGCACGGGGCTGCCCTGCCTTGCAGGAGAAGAGACCGGACGGATCAGGCGCAGCATGGCGCAGGGTCCGGAAGGGTGGAACAGCGCCATTCTGGCGATTCTTGCCGAATATGAGAAAGAGGAGGGCTAAATGGCCGATTTCCAACAAAACGGGAACATCACCCATTTTCATAATCTGCGGAGCCGCTCGAACGAGGAGCTGGTCTATGAGATCGAGTCCTATGCACAGAGCCGCAAGATTTCACTGATCCTGCCCAGCCTGTATTCCGAGCTGGAAGGTCCGGCACTGGCCAATATCGTGGCCGAGCTGTCCAAGGTGTCTTACCTGAACCGTGTGATCATCGGGCTCGACCGCGCCGATGAGGCACAATACCGCCATGCGCGCAGTTTCTTTGCGGGGCTGCCGCAGAAGACCACCGTGATCTGGAATGACAGCCCGCGGATGAAGGCGCTGTATGAGCGGCTGGATCATCTGGGGCTGGCCCCGCAAGAGCCGGGCAAGGGCAAGAATGTCTGGGGCTGTATCGGCTATCTGATCGGCTGTGCCGATAGCGCGGTGATGGCGATCCATGATTGTGACATCGTGACCTATCAGCGCGAGATGCTCGACCGGCTGGTCTATCCGGTGGCAAACCCGTCCTTCCCCTATCAGCTGTCCAAAGGCTATTATGCCCGTATCGGGGGCGGCAAGCTGAACGGGCGGGTGACGCGGCTGCTGGTCAGCCCGATCCTGATCGCGCTGAAGCGGGTGGTGGGGGACCGCGATTATCTCGATTACCTGCGGGCCTTCCGGTATATCCTGTCGGGCGAATTCGCGATGCGCACGCAGATGCTGCCCGATCTGCGTATCCCTTCGGATTGGGGGCTGGAGATCGGCGTGCTGTCCGAGGCATGGCGCAATCTGGGGAGGGGCATGATCTGTCAGGTCGAGATTGCCGATGACTATGACCACAAGCATCAGGAAACCAGCCCCGAGGATGCGACGGCGGGCCTCAACCGCATGTCCACCGATATCTGCAAGGCGCTTTATCGCAAACTGGCCGCCGATGGCACGGTCTTCACCAACAACACGTTCCGCACGCTCAAGGCCACCTATTACCGCCGTGCGCTTGATCTGTTGGAAGCCTATTACAACGATGCCAAGATGAACGGGCTGAAGGTCGACCGGCATGCCGAAGAGCAGCAGATCGAACTTTTCGCGGAAAACATCGTGCGCGCTGGGCAGGTGTTTCTGGAAAATCCCGAAGAGCGCCCCTTCATCCCCACATGGAACCGCGTCCATGCCGCCGATCCCAACTTTATCGCCGATTTCCATCGGGCCGTGGCCGAGGACGAGGCGGAGTTTGCCCCCGCCTGAGGGCCTGCCGGAACGTCGCGACAGTGCCGGGCGCGTGGCCCGGCCTGCCTGTCAGCTGCGGTTGGTGATCCAGCGGCACTGATAGGGGGCCATGAGGACCTTGGTTTCGGGGCCGCCATCGATGATCTCGCCCGAGAGAATGTCGAACCAGCGCTGCCCGTCGATCAGATTGAGGTCGCTGGCATTCACCGTGACCTCTTCGTCGCTGACATTATGGATGGCAAAGATCGATTGTGCCCGATCCAGCGACTGCCGCCAGATGCCGAACAAACGGGGATCGAGATGCAGGGTGAACTGCGTCGCATTCGGGTGCAGTGCAGGCTGACGAGCCCGCAGGCGCAGGCGTTCGGACAGCGCGGCCAGCACGCGGCTTTGATTGGTTTCATGATCGGCCAGCTTGGCGCGCAATTCGGGGTAGAACCACTTGTGGCGGTTGATGGCGCGGTTCATGCCGCGCCGCTCGACGGCCTCGATATCATTCGGCGTTGCCAGAAGAGAATGAATGTAGAACGCAGGGATCCCCTCCAGCGACATCACGATGGTCTGCGAACACAGGAAGCGGCGGATATGCAGGTCGTCCTCGCCCTTGAAGGTGCGGCTCATCGCATCGAAGAAGCCGCAATTCAGCTCGTAGGGGCTTTCGGTGCCATCGGGAAGCGAGCGCATGGAGACAAGGCCGCCAATCTCGCGGATCGTGTCGATGACCTTTGCCTTCTCGGTCTCGGGTAGCACCCCTTCGGCAGGGCGCATGCCGATGCCGTCATGGCTGGCGGTGAAATTGAGATAGGCGCAGCCCAAGGGCGCGGGCGGCATGGTGCGCTGCCATTCCAGCAGATAGCGCGCGGTGCCCGACATCATCGCATGCAGGATCAGCGGTGGCAGCGGGAAGTTATAGACGGCATGCGCCTCGTCACGGTCGCCGAAATAGCTGAGATTCTCGGCCTTGGGGACGTTGGTTTCGGTCAGCAGGATGACGTTCTCGGCGGCATAGTCGCACAAAAGCCGCATCAGCTGGATAATCGCATGGGTCTGCGGCAGGTGGATACAATTGGTGCCGACCTCCTTCCACAGGAAGGCCACGGCATCCAGCCGCAGGATCTGCACGCCCGCATCCACATGCAGGCGGATGATGCGCAGGATCTCCAGCAGGACCTCGGGGTTGCGGAAATCCAGATCGACCTGATCATGGCTGAAGGTGCACCAGACATAGCGCTTGCCCTCGGGCGTATCCACGGGTTGCAGAAGCGGCGTGGTGCGCGGGCGGGTCACTTGGCTGAGGTCATCCGAGGGGCGGGCTTCAAAGAAGAACCTGTCGAATGGCGGCTGCCCCTGCCGGTAGGCATTGAACCACACGCCCTGACTTGACACATGGTTGAGCACCAGATCCGACATCAGGTGGAACTCGGCCCCGATCCGGCTGATATCGGGCCAGTCGCCCAAGGCCGAATTCACCTTGCGATAATCGGTCACCGCAAAACCGTCATCCGAGGTATAGGGAAAAAAGGGCAGGATATGGACGCCGTTCACCACGCCCTTCATGTAGCTCAGCAGGAAGTCGTTGAGCAGATCCAGCGGCTTGTGCGACCCGTCGGTGATGGAATCGCCATAGGTGATCAGAACCGCATCCGCCTGTGTCCACAGATTGTTTCCCGGCACACGGGGGCGTTTGCGCCGATGCGTGCCCTCGGGCCAGAACGCATCGATCACCTGACTTGCCATGATATCGGGATCGAAATCGGGATAGACTTGCGCAAGAAGCTCGGCGAGGCGGGCGCTTAGGGAACCGGTGGGCTTGGACATACGCGGGTGGTGCTCCGGAAGATGGCAGGAAAAACCGTTGTTCCTCATGATCCTAGGGCAGGCAAGCGGCAGAGGTCCAGCATCCACCCCCATTGCTCCGGTTCTTGCAGGGAAGATGTGATTAAAAAATGGGCAACGGGCCGGAAGCATCGGCCCAAAAGAAAAACCGCTCCGAAGGCCCGGAGCGGTAGTCAAAAAGGAATAGGTGCTTAAAACCAGCGGCCGAGGGCCGTTATTCTGATTGCACCCCCATCTGTAACCGATTGGTATGACAATGCGGTGACACTGCAATTCGTGGCGGCGGTGGGGCCGTTCCCCATCCATGTGCCCGCAATGCCCAAGGCCCCTGTGACCGTAGGAGGGGCGGCAAAGGCGGCAGGGAAGGTCCAGACAAGGGCTGCCGACTGGAACAGGCTGCCAGCCGCAGTCGAGATGGCGCCTACGGCAAGATCCGGCGACAGGCAGAGCAGGACGCCGTTGGCCAGTTTGAAATAGGCCCCGTCACCTGTTTCACCGCGTTCGAACAGCGCCCCCGCCGTCTGTGACACGCTGCCCAGAATGGCCGTGCCGCTGAGCGGGCCGTTGATTTCGGCCCCTTGCGGCATCATGGCAAGGCCGGTGGCCGCGCTGAGCGACAGCGCCGTGGTCCAGCTTGCGCCATCGGCACTGACCTTGACGGCGAAATCGTCATTGCCTGCGCATCCCATCTCGGCGCGGCCCGACCAGCCGGTCTGGAACACCAGACTGGCGGTGTTCTCGGGCAGGGCCTTGTTGATCTTCAACTGGTGGCTGGTGCCCGCATGGGTCAGCAGCGTTGCGTCCGAGGCAACGGCCAGACGATTGGTCTCGTCGGCCGCGCTATTCACCCCCAGACGCTCGACTTCGAGTGCGCCGGAAAGCAGCCCCGCCCAGTGAGTGCCGGTCCAGATAACCGATTGCGCCTCATCCGCGATATAGGCCTGCCAGCCGGTCTTGGGCGGGTAGATGCGCCATGCCTCGCCGCCCCATTGCACCACCGCCCCGTCATGGCCCGCCCATGCGCCTGCGGCCCCTTGCGGCAGGATGTAGCGGTGACCGGCGGACGGGGTCGCGGGTGGGGTCGCGGTTGTTCTGCTTTGGACAGACAGTTGCACCAGCGTATCCAGAATATCGATGGCTTCGTTATGGGTGACATGTTTTTGTGCTTGGGATGCCTGGATAAAAGGCAGGTCGAGATTGGCGGAACTATCGGTCATCGGGGTCCTCACATGCCGGAATGCGTTGCCGAAGCTTACGCGCCAAAAGGTGAGCCGTTCTTTATGGCGCCGTGCGCAGGGGTGTTGCGCTTTGGTATGTGGCTATCGGTTAAGCTGCGTGGTAGGAACGGCGCGAAACTGACTGCGGAGTGCCCGATGGCCCAACTCAAAAGCGCATCCGAAATCCTTGCGGCTGCACGGCAGGTTCTGACAATCGAAGCCGATGCGCTGCGCCATCTCTGCGACGCGATGCCCGCCGATTTCGTGCCTGCGCTGGAACGGATCATGCAGGTTGAGGGGCGGGTGATCGTCTGCGGGATCGGGAAATCGGGGCATATCGGGCGCAAGATCGCCGCAACTCTGGCTTCGACCGGCACGCCCTCGTTTTTCGTGCATGCCGCCGAGGCAAGCCACGGGGATCTGGGCATGGTCACCGAGGCCGATATCTGCCTGCTGATCTCGAATTCCGGCGAGACGTCGGAACTGCGCGATATGATCTATCATACCCAACGGTTCTCGATCCCGCTGATCGCGATTTCGTCGAACCCCGACAGTACGTTGATGCGGGCGGCGGATTACAAGCTGACATTGCCGAAGCTGCCCGAGGCTTGCCCGATGGGCATGGCCCCCACCACCTCGACCACGCTGACGCTGGCCTTGGGGGATGCGCTGGCCGTGGCACTGATGGAAGTGCGCGGTTTCAAGGATACCGATTTCGGCATTTTCCATCCGGGCGGCAAGCTGGGCGCGCAGATGCGCCGCGTGTCGGAAATGATGCATAGCGGTGCCTCTTTGCCGTTCGTCGACTGGACGGCCCCGATGTCGGACGTGCTTGTCGAGATGAGCGCGAAGGGCTTCGGTATTGCGATCGTGATGAAAGATGGCAAATTGTTCGGCGTGATCTCGGACGGGGATTTGCGGCGCAATATGGACGGGCTGATGCAGTCCGATGCGGCGAAGGTGGCCAACCGGTCGCCGGTCACGATTGCGCCCGACACTCTTGCAGCCGAGGGGCTGGCGATCCTAAATCAGAAGAAGATCTCGGTGCTTCTGGTGGTCGAGGATGAAAAGCCGGTGGGGGTTCTGCATGTGCATGACTTCCTGCGCGGCGGCGTGATGTAAGCCATTGGTCGGAAGGGACGAATGATGAGCGTAGAAAAAATCGTCACCATCGGTGATATCCAGATTGGCGGGAACACTCCTTTTGCGCTGATCGCGGGGCCCTGTCAGCTGGAAAGCCTCGATCATAGCCGGATGATGGCGGAAAAGATTGCGGAAGCCTGTGCCAAAACCGGCACGAAATTCGTCTTCAAGGGCAGTTATGACAAGGCCAACCGGTCGTCGATCAGCACCCAGCGCGGTATCGGCATGGATGAGGGGCTGAGCATCCTGTCCAAGATCCGCGACGAATTCGGCTGTCCTGTGATCACCGATGTGCATGATGCACGCCAGTGCCAGCCGGTAGGCGAGGCCGTGGACGTGCTGCAAATCCCTGCCTTCCTATGCCGTCAGACCGATCTGCTTCTGGCGGCGGGCGAAACCGGTCGCGCGGTGAATGTGAAAAAGGGGCAGTTTCTTGCCCCTTGGGAGATGGAGAATGTCGCCAAGAAAGTCGCGTCCACGGGGAACGAACGCATTCTGCTTTGCGACCGTGGAACGTCTTTTGGTTATAACACGCTGGTGACCGACTTCCGCGGTCTGCCGATCATGGCGCGCACCGGTTATCCGGTGGTCTTCGATGCCACCCATTCGGTGCAGCAGCCGGGCGGGCAAGGCACGACCTCGGGCGGGCAGCGGGAATTCGCGCCGGTTCTGGCCCGCGCGGCCTGTGCCGTCGGCGTTGCGGCCCTGTTCATCGAGACCCATCAGGACCCCGATAATGCACCTTCGGACGGGCCGAATATGATTCCGATCAGCCAGATGGCCGGTCTGATCGAAGAGCTTTCCGGCTTTGACCGGCTGCGTAAGGGGCTGTAACGCCAGCCCCTTAACCTTCGTGTTCGAAAAAGATGAAGCTGTCCATGCTTTCGAAATCCAGGGCAGCTTCTTCGTAATGGGCTGGTGCATCAGCATAATCCGGCATGGTATAGGCCGCACTTTCCATATCCACATAGCTCGGCTCTGCGGTCGTATCGTCGGCCACGGCGCCTGCCGCCCAGTCGAACCCCAGCGCATCGGCATCCTGTAGGGCCTCTTCCGCGCCCGCAGCATAGCTGTGCCCGTCCACAAGACTATCCCCGCCATCTTCCAGAAGGGCCGCGTAATCGGCGGTATAGAATTCGTCGCCCGCTTCCATCATCAACATCATTTCCGCTGCACTGATCGGTGCTTCGGCAAGATCGTCGATCACGATCGGCTGCTCGATCTGGATGGCATCCGGATAGTCGATGCTGACGGCGGTCGGCACCGTGAAATAGGTGCCCATTGTAAACTGTGCCTCGCCCGTATGGCCGAGCTCGGCTTGGAAAAGCCCGATGAGGCCGCCCAGATTGGGGGAGCCTGTGCCGGAAGGGTCTATCGCTACTGAGGTCTCAACTTGGCTGTCCATAGTGTCTCTCCCAAGCATTCATTCCGTAACGTCATCATTTGCATTATAGGTTGATGAAATACTTACAAAGCACGCTCAGGTTGATCTGAGATAAGTAAATTTGATAAAGTATTGTCTGCAGGGGCTTCTTCCGGCCATAAAAATTTTCAAAAGAAAAATGCGACGGGGCTGAAACTTCCGTGGTTCATGAAACGTATCTTCTCGCGAAGCTGCAACAGACCGGAGCCCCCATGTCTTTAGATGTATCTGCGAATCCCCAGATAAGGCCGCGTATCGCTATTATCGGGGGCGGGATCTCGGGCCTGTCGGCGGCGTGGATGCTCAACCCGCGCTATGATGTCACCCTGTATGAGGCCGAGGCGCGGTTAGGCGGGCATGCGCGCACCGTGTTTGCGGGGCGCTCGGGGCAACAGCCGGTTGATACCGGGTTTATCGTTTTCAACTATGCCAACTACCCGCACCTGACGCGCCTTTTTCACGATCTTGAGGTGCCGGTGATCCGGTCCGACATGAGTTTCGGTGCCACGATCGACGCTGGCAGGATCGAATATGCGCTGCGTGATCTGCGTGGCCTGACAGCGCAGCGGCGCAATCTCCTGCGGCCCGGTTTCCTGCGGATGGTGCGCGATATTCTGGCCTTCAACGCGCGGGCGGCAGAGGTCGCGATGCGCGAAGACCTGACGGTGGACGAACTGATCGCGCAAATGGGGCTCGGACAATGGTTCCGCGACTATTATCTTCTGCCGATCTCGGGGGCGATCTGGTCGACGCCGTCACAGGAAATCGGCATGTTTCCGGCGCGCTCTCTGATCCGGTTCTTCGAAAACCACGCATTGCTTTCGGCCACCGGTCAGCACCAGTGGTGGACGGTGAAAGGAGGATCCGCACAATATGTCGCACGCCTTGAACAGGCCTTGCGGCAGCGCGGTGTCGCGCTGCGCCTTCAAAGCGGTGTTGCTTCGGTCAAGCGTCACGCAGGTGGGGTGACGGTCAACTGTGCAGGGGCGCTGCCGGAAACTTTCGATCATGTGGTGATGGCCTGCCATTCGGATCAGGCGCTGCGCCTTCTGGCGGATGCCGATCCGGAAGAGCAGGCGCTTCTGTCGGCCATCCGCTATCGTCCGAACGAGATGGTGCTGCACGCGGATCCAGTGGCCATGCCCAAGCGCCGTGCCTGCTGGTCGTCTTGGGTCTATCAGGCCGATCACCGGCAGGCAGAGACCAGATTGGGGGTCAGCTACTGGATGAACCGTTTGCAGCAGATCCCCGAGGAGGATCCGCTTTTTGTTAGCCTCAATCCGCAATTCGAACTCGACGAGCGCAGGGTCTATGACAGCGCCACATTCGCGCATCCGGTGTTTGACCGCGCCGCCCTACGGGCGCAGGCAGGCATTGCCGCACGGCAGGGCGCGCGCAATACGTGGTTTGCTGGCGCTTGGTTGCGGCACGGGTTCCACGAGGATGGCATCGCATCGGCCATGCGGGTTGCGCGGAGGCTTCTGCCCCTGGCCGATGCGTCGCAGATGGATGGTTTCGGGGCGGTGGCATGATCGACTATCTTCCCGGCGAAACGGTGCATGTGCGCCGCGGGGCCATTGATCATCGCTTCCGCTATCCGGTCGACTACCTGTGTCTCGACCCCGAACACCCGACCGGACCGTCCTTCTTCTCTCATAACCGGCTCAATCTTTTCGCGTTTTTCGACCGTGATCACGGCGGTATCCGCGGGGCGGGCGAGGGGGCCGCTTGGGCGCGGCGGATGCTGACCCGCGCGGGGCTGACAGGAGGGTATAGCCTGCGGTTGATGGCGCAGCCGCGCGTCCTCGGGCGGGCCTTCAATCCGGTTTGCTTCTGGATGGCCTTTCGCGAAGAAATGCTGCTGGCAGTGATTGCCGAGGTCAACAACACCTTTGGTGACAGACATAACTATCTTTGTGCACATGATGATTTTTCGCCCATTCTGCCGGATCATGTGTTGGAAGCGCGCAAGATCTTCCATGTTTCCCCTTTTCAGGACATCGGCGGGGGCTATCATTTTCAATATGCGATCACGGCCAAGCATGCGGTGATCCGGATTGATTTCCGCAATGGCGGCGAGGGGCTGATTGCCACCTATCGCGCCCCGCGCATGGCTCTGACCAACCGCCGCATCCTGCAGGCGGTGCTGCGTCGCCCTTGGGCGCCCGTACGCATCATGGCGCTGATCTATTGGCAGGCGCTGCGACTGAAACTGAAAGGCGCGCGCTATCGCGATAGACCCGCCCCACCAAAGGAAGACCTGAGCCGATGATGCCCTTTCTCTCGAACCGTTTGCGCCGTGACTTTCTGGATAGCTGTCAGGCGATCACCCAAGGCAGTCTGACTCTGCGCACCCCCGAAGGCGACATCCACCGCTTCGGTCAGGGCGCGCCGGAGGCAGACCTTGTGCTGCATGACTGGTCCGTGGTGGCGGCGATTGCCTCGCGCGGGGATATCGGTCTGGGCGAGACCTATGTCGCGGGTCTGTGGGACACCGGCTCTATCGAGAACCTGCTGACGGTGGCTCTGCTGAATTTCAACGCGCTGGAACATTACGCCTTTGCCAGCCCGTGGCAGAACCTTAAGTTCCGGCTGATCGACCGGATCGTGCGGGCCAACTCGGTGAAGGGGGCCTCGCGCAATATCCGTGCCCATTACGATGTGGGCAATGAATTCTACCAGCTCTGGCTGGATGAGGGCATGAGCTATTCCTCGGCGCTGTTTACCGCCGACGACAGCGATCTGGCCCGCGCCCAGAACCGTAAGCTGGACCGCATCCTGCAAGGATTGGGCAGCGGCGAGAGCGTGCTCGAGATCGGCTGTGGCTGGGGGCATTTTGCCGAACGCGCTGCCGAGAGCGGACGTCATGTGACGGGCATCACCATCTCGCCCTCGCAGAAAGGCTATGCCGATGCGCGTCTGGACGGGCGCGCAGACATCAAGCTGCAGGATTACCGCAAGACCGAGGGGCGCTTCGACAATATCGTCTCGATCGAGATGATCGAAGCCGTGGGCGAGAAATACTGGCCCATCTATTTCGGCACCATCCGTGACCGTCTGAACGACGGGGGGCGTGCGATGATTCAGGCGATCACCGTGTCCGATGCCTATTTCCCGAAATATCAGGCCAGCTCGGATTACATCCGCCAATATGCCTTTCCGGGGGGCATGCTACTGTCGGATGGCAAGATCCGCGAACAGGCGGCCAAAGCAGGCATGAAGGTGCAGGAGGTCTTTGCCTTTGGCGAGGATTACGCCCAGACCTGCCGCCTCTGGTCCGAACGGCTGAAGGCGCGCACGACCAAGGCCGCAGAGCTGGGCTATGGGCAGGAGTTCCTGCGTGGCTGGCACTATTACCTTGAGGCCTGCGCGGCGGCTTTCCGCACCCAGCAATGCAATGTGCTTCAGGTGCAGATGGCCCGTATCTGATCAGCGTTCAAAGCAGCTTGCGCGACCGTCGCGTTTGATCGTGGCGGCCCCGTCCATGATGGCATTGGCGCGACGCGACACAAAGGCCGAGGGTCGTGCGGCATTGCGTTCTTTGGGGTTGGGCAGCACGGCGGCCAGTAGGGCGGCCTGACGGGCGGTCAGCTTGTCTGGCGTGGTACGGAAATAGCGGAAGGCGGCGGCATTGATGCCGAAGACGCCTTCGTCGAACTCCGCCACATTCAGATAGACCTCGAGAATCCGGCGCTTGTTCCAGATGAATTCGATGGCGGGCGTGAGGGCGGCTTCCAGCGCCTTGCGCGGCCATGACCGGCCCTGCCAGAGGAAGACGTTCTTGGCGGTCTGCTGGCTGATGGTCGAGGCCCCGCGCGAGGAGCCTTCGTCGATCACCTTGCGGATCGCGCCCATGTCAAAGCCCCAATGGCGGCAGAAATTGGCATCTTCGGCAGCCACGACCGACCGCGCCACGACGGGGGCGATATCGTCCATCGAGGTCCATTCGTGATCGACCCCGCCCAAGCGACGGCCTTCGCTGATCATCGTGATCGTTGTTGGCGGGTTGATGAACTTATACAGCACCACAATCGCCAGCACGGCGGCCAACAATACCAGAACCGCCCTCAGGACGTGCTTGCGCAGCCATGCCAGAGCAGGGTCATAAAGCGCGGGCCGCTTCGGGGCCGGCTTGGAAGGTTTCGATCTGGAGCTTTTCGGTTTCGCCATGTCGCCATAAGTCCCTGAGCCTGCGAACAGGTCAAGCCTTCTGCCACGAAACAAACGTAAATGCAGCCCCGTGGCCGCAGTTGTCCACATGAAATTCGCATAAAAAAGCGGGGCCGATGGCCCCGCCTTGTCAATCTGATCCTGAGTTACTCTGCCGGAACCGCTTCGGGCTCGTCCGACAGCGGATAGGGCAGGTGACGCAGCATCTCTTTCGGGCAGACCTGCAGGAAGTTCAGGCGCTCCGTCTCCCAGTTCTGCAGGATCTCGGTGGCTTTGACCGAACGGGTTTCTTCGACATGGCGTTCGATCAGCCCCTTCACCTGCGCTTCCCAATGGTTATGGCCCAGACCACAGGTCACCAGAGATTCCGGATTGACGAGGTTCTCGGCCACGCCGTCCGGATCGTAAAGATAGGCCATCCCGCCCGTCATCCCCGCGCCGAAATTCGCGCCGATCGAACCGAGGATCACCGCCACACCGCCGGTCATATATTCACAACCATTGGTGCCACAGCCCTCGATCACCACCCGCGCACCCGAGTTCCGCACGGCGAAACGCTCGCCCGCGCGGCCTGCCGCAAACAGGTAGCCATCGGTTGCACCATAGAGCACGGTATTGCCGATGATGGTGTTCTCGGAGGCCTTCAGCGGCGAGATCATCGGCGGACGCACCACGATGATACCGCCCGACAGGCCCTTGCCGACATAGTCATTCGCATCGCCCGAGACCTCGATCTTCAGACCAGGCGCCGCAAAGGCCCCCAGCGACTGACCGGCAGACCCCGTCAGCTTCACCGTCAGATGGTCGGGCTGCAGCGCGTTGCGCATGCCGAAGTTCTGCACGATGTGGCTCGAGGCGCGCGTCCCGATGGTGCGGTGCGTGTTGCGCACGGCATAGGACAGCTGCATCTTCTCGCCTTCGTCGAAGAAGCGCGCGCCATCGCGGATGATTTCGGCATCCAGCGTATCGGGCACATAGTTGCGCGGCTTCGAACGGTCGTAGACGATCTTGTCCCAGCCATCCACGGTCAGCAGCAGCGGGTTGAGATCAAGGTCATCCAGATGCGCCGACCCACGCGAGACCTGCGTCAGCAGATCCGCACGACCGATGATCTCGTCCAGCGAACGCGCACCGATCGAGGCAAGGATCTCGCGGACTTCCTGCGCATAGAAGGTGATCAGGTTGACGACCTTATCTGCCGAGCCGGTGAACTTCTTGCGCAGTTCGGCATCCTGCGTGCAGACGCCGACGGGGCAGGTGTTCGACTGGCACTGACGCACCATGATACAGCCCATCGCGATCAGGGCCGCAGTACCGATACCATATTCCTCGGCACCCATCATCGCGGCCATGACGATGTCACGACCCGTGCGCAGACCACCATCGGTGCGCAGCGTGACGCGGCCCCGCAGGTTGTTCATCGCCAGAACCTGATGCGCCTCGGTCAGACCCATCTCCCACGGCAGACCCGCGAATTTGATCGAGGTCGCCGGAGACGCTCCCGTGCCGCCATTATGGCCGGACACAAGGATGATATCGGCTTTTGCCTTGGCCACACCGGCGGCAATCGTGCCAACGCCCGAAGACGCCACCAGCTTCACCGTCACCTTGCAGCGCGGGTTGATCTGCTTGAGATCGTAGATCAGCTGCGCCAGATCCTCGATCGAGTAGATATCGTGGTGCGGCGGCGGCGAGATCAGCGTGACGCCCTTGGTCGAGTGACGCAGACGCGCGATCAGGTCGGTGACCTTCATGCCCGGCAGCTGGCCACCCTCACCCGGTTTCGCCCCTTGGGCTACCTTGATCTCAAGCTCTTCGCAGTGGTTGAGGTATTCGGCGGTCACACCGAAACGACCCGAGGCCACCTGCTTGATCTTGGCGGACGGATTGTCGCCATTGGGTTCGGGCACGAAGTGTGCCGGATCTTCCCCGCCCTCACCGCTGTCGGATTTCGCACCGATACGGTTCATCGCGACGTTCAGCAGCTTATGCGCCTCGGGCGACAGCGCCCCCAGCGACATGCCCGGCGTCACGAAACGCTTACGGATCGAGGTGATCGATTCCACTTCCTCGATCGGCACGGGCTTGCCCAAAGGCTTCACGTCCAGAAGATCGCGGATATGGATCGGCGGATTGGCCCGCATCATGGCGCTATACTGTTTCCACAAGTCATAGCTGGCGCGGTCACAGGCGGCTTGCAGCATATGCATGCCCTGTGCGCCCCATGCGTGGGTCTCGCCCGAGCGGCGCGATTTGTAGAAACCGCCAATCGGCAGGACATCCTGACCACCCAGCCAGCCCAGCTTATGGACCTCCTCGAGCTTGTGCTGGATGCCGTGCAGACCGATGCCCGAAATGCGCGAATGCATGCCCGGGAAATATTCGGCCACCATGGCGCGCGACAGACCCACCGCCTCGAAGTTCAGACCACCGCGATAGGAGGAAATCACCGAAATCCCCATCTTCGCCATGATTTTCAGCAGGCCCGCATCCACCGCATCGCGATATTTGCGCACTGCCTCCAGCAGAGTGCCTTCGATCAGCCCGCGGTCGATCCGGTCGGCAATGGTGTCTTCGGCCAGATAGGCGTTGACGGTGGTTGCACCGGCGCCCACCAGCACCGCGAAGTAATGCGGGTCCATACATTCAGCCGAACGGACATTGATCGAGCAGAAGGTCCGTAGGCCCTTACGGGTCAGCCAGCTATGCACAGCCGAGGTCGCCAGGATCATCGGCATCGCGATCTTGTCTTCGGACTGGTTCTCGTCGGTCAGGACGATATGGCCTGCGCCCGAACGCACGGCGTCTTCGGCCTCGTTACGGATACGGGCCAGACCGTCGCGCAGCGCTTCCTGATCCGCGCCAGCGGGGAAGGTACAGTCGATGATCGAGATATGCTCGCCGAAGATCTCGGCCATCTTGTTGAACTCTTCATTCGCGATGAAGGGCGTATCAAGAATAAGGATCTCGGTCTGGGCGCTGTCTTCGTCCAGCACGTTCTTGAGGTTCCCGAAGCGCGTCTTCAGCGACATCACGCGGTTTTCACGCAGGCTGTCGATCGGCGGGTTGGTGACCTGAGAGAAGTTCTGGCGGAAGAAATGGCTCAGCGGGCGGTATTTCTTGGACAGAACGGCAGGCGGCGTGTCATCGCCCATCGAGGCAATGGCTTCCTTGCCATCCTCGGCCATCGGGCTGAGGATCTGTTCGATGTCCTCAACGGTATAGCCCGCCGACATCTGGCGTTTGCGCAGTTCCGCACCGGTATATTTGGCGGCCTCGGGTAGGTCGCGCATCAATTCGGACAGGTCGGTGACCTTGTCCACCCACTCGCCGAAGGGGCGCGAGGCGGCCAGTTTGTCCTTGATATCGGTGTCGTGATACAGCTTGCCCTCGGCCATATCGACGGCAATCATCTGCCCCGGACCAAGCGCGCCTTTCTCGATGACATTGGCCTCGTCGGTCGGCACCATGCCCACCTCGGAGCCTGCGATCAGCATGCCGTCACCGGTCACCACATAGCGCAGCGGGCGCAGGCCGTTGCGGTCAAGCCCGCCACAGACCCAGCGGCCATCGGTCATCGCAAGGGCGGCAGGGCCGTCCCACGGCTCCATCACGGCGTTGCAATAGCCATACATATCCTGCCATGCCTGCGGCATTTCGTCGGTGGCCTTGGACCAGGCTTCGGGCACCAGCATGGTTTTCACCATCGGTGCGATCCGGCCCGAACGGACCATCAGTTCGAACACCGAATCCAGCGCGCCCGAGTCGGAGGCGGCAGCGGGGATCACCGGTTTGATGTCTTCGGCCATATCGCCGAAGGTCGCCGAGGCCATGCGGATCTCGTGCGACTTCATCCAGTTGATATTGCCCTTGATCGTGTTGATCTCGCCGTTATGCGCGAGCATCCGGAAGGGCTGTGCCAGCCACCATTCGGGGAAGGTGTTGGTGGAATAGCGCTGGTGGTAGATCGCGAAGGACGACTCGAAACGCTCGTCCTTCAGGTCGGGATAGAATTCCGCAACCTGCTCGGCCAGCATCATGCCTTTATAGATGATCGAACGGGTCGAGAGCGAGCAGATATACAGGCCCTTCAGTTGCGCCGCGATGGCCGCTTTCTCGATCCGGCGACGGATGATGTAAAGCTCGCGCTCGAACTGCTCCTCGTCGATATCCTTCTCGTTACGGATCAGGATCTGTTCGATCTCCGGGCGGGTGGCGTTGGCTTTGTCCCCCAGACAAGAGGTCGCGACCGGCACGTGGCGCCAGCCATAGATATAGTGGCCCATGCGCAGAACTTCGGATTCCACGATGGTCCGGCAGTTTTCCTGCGCGCCGAAATCGGTGCGCGGCAGGAAGACCTGACCCACGGCGATACGCTTGTCCATATCCGGCTCGTGGCCGGTGCGGCGGATCTGGTCGTGGAAGAAGGGGGCAGGGATCTGCACATGGATACCCGCGCCGTCGCCGGTCTTGCCGTCGGCATCCACCGCACCGCGGTGCCAGATCGCTTTCAGCGCATCAATGCCGTTTTCCACGACGCGACGCGAGGCTTTCCCGTCGATCGAGACAACAAGCCCCACACCGCAGGACGACTTCTCGTCATCCGCCTTGTAGAGCGAGTTTGCCGACATCCATTCACGCTTGGCTTCCTCGCGGGCAACCCAGGCTTCATCATATTTGGTCATGTCATGCCTCCTTGGGAGAACGTAGTGCACCGGCTGTGACGCGCGGCGAATTCAAAGGGTGGCTTGCGCCTGGTTCGTGTGGGGCTGCGCCGATTATCGCAAATCTTCGGGGCGCAGCGCCGTCATCGTCATGTCGCAGTCGTAGATCGGCTTTGCGGCACCAAACCCGTCTTCGCCCTCATGGGCAAAGGAGACTGGCGCATCATAGGTCTGCACACTGTCGCCTTGCGGGCTTTCATAGGTTTCGCGTCCTGAAAAGAACACGCGCAGATCGCGGTCGATATACTGGGTTCCAGACCGGCGGGCGAGGATGTTGCCAGCCTTGTCCTGTGTTTCCAGTTTGAAATCCGCGCGTTCCAGAACCTTGCCGTCAATCGTGACCTTGTCTCCGGTGAGCCAGTCGCGACCGATCTGGCGGCGGGTCTCTCCGAAATTGTTGTAGGTGACAAAGTCGTAATCATCCTCGCCTGTGTCGAGCAGCGTGCTGAACGAAGCATTATCCTTGGAGCCTGCCTCGTCCAGCTGGGCGATTTCCCCGTTATCAAGGCTGATCGACTGAAGCCAGCGGGTCTCGGAATCGATCAGTGACAGGAAGTATTCGCCATCGCCATCGGCATAAGAAATCCAGCGATCGCCTTCGGCATCCCCCGCGCAGTGATAGAGATTGGCGACCTGACAGCTATGCATCTGCACCGTCAGATCCAGCGTGCAGGCATCGGGCACGGCAAACTGGTCGTCTGCCGATTGCGCCTGTGCATGTGCGCCGATCAAGGTGATTGCTGCAAAAACTGCCACCCGTTTCATGGGGATAGGTCCTTCCGTCTCTTCGCGCAGGGCCGGATGCAGCCCTGCCTGCGTGGATAGGGGATTACTGGGCCGCGACGGCGGTCACACCATCAAGATAGCGGATGATCTCGGCGCCAGCCTCGCGGCCGTCGCGGATCGCCCAGACCACCAGCGAGGCCCCGCGCACGATATCGCCCACCGCATAAACGCCGGGGATATTGGTCGCATGGGTGCCGAACTCGGCCTTGACGGTGCCCCAACGGGTGACTTCCAGCTCTTTGGTGTCCCATTGGTCCTGCAGATCTTCCGGCTCGAAACCGAGGGCCTTGATGACCAGATCGGCTTTCTCCTCGTAGATCCCGCCTTCGATGGGCTCGGGCGACTGACGGCCCGAGGCATCGGGTTGGCCCAGCTTCATCTTCTGGATGGTGATCGAGGTGACCGGATTGCCGGTAAAGCCCTTGGGCGCTGCCAGCCAGACGAATTCCGCGCCTTCTTCCTCGGCGTTCTGCACCTCACGCTGCGAGCCGGGCATGTTGGCACGGTCGCGGCGGTAGAGACATTTGACCGAGGTCGCACCCTGACGGATGGCGGTGCGTACGCAGTCCATCGCGGTGTCCCCACCACCGATAACCACGACATTCTTGCCCGCCGCATTCAGCGTGCCGTCTTCGAATTCGGCAACCTCATCCCCGAAGGACAGCTTGTTCGAGCAGGTCAGATAGTCGATCGCGCGCACGATACCTGCCGCATCCGCACCCGGATCACGCAGATCGCGGGTCTTATAGACGCCGGTCGCAATCAGCACGGCGTCATGCTTGCCGCGGATCGCATCGAAGGTGATATCGGTGCCGACATTGCAGTTCAGCACGAATTCCACGCCCGCTTCTTCCAGCTGGGTCACGCGACGCATGACGATATCCTTCTCCAGCTTGAAGCCGGGGATACCATAGGTCAGCAGCCCGCCTGCGCGGTCGTGACGGTCATAGACGGTGACCTTGCAGCCCGCGCGGCGCAGCACGTCCGCCGCCGCCAGACCACCCGGACCCGCGCCGATGATGCCGATGCTTTCCTCACGCTCGACCTTCGGCGTGATGGAGGGCACCCAGCCGTTCTCGAAAGCGGTGTCGGTGATGTATTTCTCGACCGAGCCGATGGTCACGGTGCCATGCCCCGATTGCTCGATGACGCAGTTTCCTTCGCATAGGCGGTCCTGCGGGCAGATGCGACCGCAGATCTCGGGGAAGGTATTGGTGGCTTGGCTGATGTGATAGGCTTCTTCCAGACGGCCCTCTGCCGTCAGGCGCAGCCAGTCGGGAATGTTGTTATGCAGCGGGCAGTGCTGGTGGCAATAGGGCACACCACATTGCGAACAGCGCCCTGCCTGTTCGGCCGCTTTCTGTTCGGCGTATTCCGCGTAGATCTCGTTGAAGTCTTGGGCGCGTTGCTTCGCGTCGCGCTTCGCCGGCATTTCCTTTGCCGTCGACACGAACTTCAGCATGCGTTGCTTGGCCATGGCTAGCGCCTCCCTAGCGTTTCTTTGGCACTGTGCTACACGCTAACCGAAGGCATTAAAAGTAAGGAGGGCTGACCTAAATATCGCTTTTTTCGTGTTTTGAGAAAATTCACAATAAAAAATGCGGAGAATTAGGTCAGCTTTGGTTGCTTAGTTAGCGCGCGATGGCAAAATATCCAAAGATCGCAAGGCCGACGAGGATCCGCCAATAGCCAAAAATCGCGTAGCCGTGGCGCGAAATGAAGTCGAGCAGGTGGCGGACGACGATGACTGCAGAGATGAACGCCATAACAAAGCCGATGACGATGAGCGTCATATCGTCAGCGTTCAACAGATCGTAGTTTTTGTAAAGGTCGTAGGCAAAGGCACCGGCCATCGTTGGCATCGACAGGAAAAAGCTGAACTCGGCGGCGGCACGTTTGGATACGCCCATCAACATGGCTCCCACAATGGTCGAGCCCGAACGCGAAGTCCCTGGAATCATGGCCAGACATTGGATGAAGCCGATGGCAAGCGCCTTGCCCAGCGGGATTTTCATGGCGTCGTCATGTTTGGGGTGAAGGTCCATACGGTCGATCACAATCAGCACGATGCCGCCCAGAATAAGGCTGGTGGCGATGATTAGCGGAGAATCGAAGAGCACGCGTTTGATGAAATCATGCGCAAGAATGCCAATGAAAACGGCAGGCAGGAAAGCGATAAGGACGCTGAGGATGAAGCGCCGCGCCTGAGGGTCATGGGGCGCGGCGGTGAAGACCTCGAACAGCTTCTTGGCATAGACGCCAAGAATGGCGATGATTGCGCCAAGCTGGATCACAACTTCGAAAGCATGCCCTGTCGAGTGGAAATCAAGCATTTCCCCGACAATCAGCACATGCCCCGTGGACGAAACGGGGAGGAACTCAGTGAGACCCTCTACAAATCCAAGTATTGCGGCGGAGAGGGTATCATTCATGAGATCAGGACCGTTTTAGATTTTTTGCAGAAGCTTGAATCTCTTCATACTGTCCATGCGGACGGAAGCGCCAGAGGTAACCCGCCATGATTGCGTTCATTGCCGTAGGTGTGATCTGGAGTTGAGCAAAGCTTCGCGCGTCTTCCGAAACGATATTGTCCTTCTTCAGATTTTTCACCTGATCACGGGTCAGAAGCGTGTTGCTGAACAAACCGCCGGTCAGCGTCTGTAGCAGATCGAACAGTCCCGCCACCAGAGAGGCCAGACCGAAAGGCATGTTGAAGATCGTACGTTTGCGATTGATCACGCCCAGCATGGTTTTCAGAAGATCGCTCAGGCTGGCCTGATCGGGGCCGCCCAGCTCGTAGGTGCCCTTGGCCTTGCCCTCGACCCCCATCACCGCTGCGGCGGCCACATCATCCACCCAGACCGGCTGGAATTTGGTCTTGCCGCCGGTGATCGGTAGAATGAAGGAGAAGCGGCTCATGGCTGCGAATTTGTTGAAGAACCCGTCTTCCGTCCCGAACAGAACCGAGGGGCGCAAGATCATCGCTTCCGGGAAATGCTCCAGAACGGCGGCTTCGCCTTCAGCCTTGCTGCGCGCATAGGCGCTTGCGGCTTTGGCATCTGCTCCGATGGCCGAGAGATGTACGAGATTCTGCACGCCAAGCTCTGCGGCAATCCGTGCCACACGTCCTGCACCCTCGGCTTGCACGGCATTGAAGCTGTTCTTGCCCGTGGTGCACAGGATGCCAACGCAGTTCACAACCGCATCTGCGCCGATCATCGCGGCGCGCACCGACGCGTCATCACGGATGTTGCAGAAAACCGGCTCTACCTGACCAACCGCGCCATAAGGCTTGGTGAAAAGCGCCTCGTTCGGGCGGCGCACGGCAATCCGGATACGCCATCCGTCTTTTGCAAGGCGGCGGGCAATATAGCGCCCTACAAAACCAGAACCGCCATAGATCGTCACAAGTTTCGCCATTGGCTGGGCCTCCCCCTTGCAATTTTTCCCTTCCTGATTACCGATTTACCTCTTGCGGGACAAGGGGCCAGCGGCATTCCTTCGTTCTCGGCGAAAAAAATGAAAATTTCCTATTGACGGTGCTTTGCTCTCACCGTAGAAGCCTCCTCACACCAGCGGCGCTGCAGCGAAAGACACAGCAAAGCAGGAACGCCCAGATGGCGGAATTGGTAGACGCGCACGGTTCAGGTCCGTGTGCCGCAAGGCGTGGAGGTTCGAGTCCTCTTCTGGGCACCAATCCAAAAAAACCCGCTTAACCTCAACAGGTTAAGCGGGTTTTTTGTTTTACCCACCCAATTTCTTTCCCACTTGGTCGTGATCGGCGCTGGCCTGATACAGGTTGGCACGTTTGGCCCTTTCAGAAGAAGGCTCCAAACGGATTTGACTATGTGCAGGCAGGCCTTGCGCCGGTCCCCGCGAGAGGCTCGAAGTTCGGGGTTGCGCCCGTTTGGGGCGCGGTGCGCTGGCGCCGCAATGTCGCGGATTTGGCCGGAGAAACCGGTTTTTCCGCTTCACAGTCATGAAACCTTAGTCGTTAAAGGCCATTCGAGCCTTGCCCGAGAGGATTTGGCTGCCTAAACCGCAGAAAACAGGAGGCCTTATAGTGCGTAGATCAAAGACCACGACGGAAGATCGCCCGACAACGAAACGGGTTGGCGCATTGCGAGGCCTCTGGCCCTTCTTGCGGCCCTATCGCGGCCTGGCTGTTTCGGCTCTTCTGGCTTTGGTGCTGACAGCCTCGGTATCGCTGGTGCTGCCGATTGCGGTGCGCCGTGTGGTTGACGGGTTCAACAGCGGCGCGGCCCTGCTGGACGAATATTTCGGTGCGGCACTGGTGATTACCGCGCTTCTGGCGATCGGGACGGGCGCGCGTTACTATTTGGTGACCCGCTTTGGCGAGCGGGTTGTGGCCGATATCCGTATGGCGGTGTTCGACCGTGTCATCGCCATGTCGCCCGCCTTTTTCGAGAAAATCCTGACCGGCGAGATCATTTCGCGCATCACCACCGATACGACGCTGATTCTCTCTGTGATCGGTTCTTCGGTTTCGGTGGCGCTGCGGAATTTCCTGATTTTCGTTGGGGGGATGGTCATGCTTCTGGTGACCTCCGCCAAGCTGACGGGACTGGTGCTGCTGATCGTTCCGGCGGTGATCGTGCCGATTATTGTCTTGGGGCGGCGGTTGCGCGGGTTGTCGCGTGAAAATCAGGACTGGATCGCAAGCTCTTCGGGATCGGCCTCCGAGGCGCTGCTTTCGGCGCAGACCATTCAGGCCTTTACCCATGAAACCCGCACTCGCGACAGGTTCCGCGATGTGACCGAAAAAAGTTATAGCGCCGCCAACCGCCGGATCCGCACACGCGCCATGATGACCGTGATCGTGATCTTCCTGATCTTTTCCGGTGTGGTCGGCGTTTTGTGGGTGGGCGCGCGCGATGTGCGCAACGATATCATGTCGGTCGGTGAGCTGGTGCAGTTCGTCATCTATGCGGTGATGGTCGCAGGCTCGGTCGGGGCGCTTTCGGAAATCTGGGGCGAGTTGCAGCGTGCGGCAGGGGCGACAGAGCGCCTGATCGAGCTTTTGCAGACCAAGGACAATCTGGAGGACCCCGAGACGCCGATGGCCTTGCCGCGTCCGGCCAAGGGGGCGATCAGCTTTGCCGATGTCAGTTTCCACTATCCCTCGCGTCCTGACACTTCGGCGCTGGATCATGTGACGCTGGAGATCGCGGCGGGGGAGACGGTGGCGCTTGTCGGGCCTTCAGGGGCAGGGAAGACGACGATCATCCAGTTGATCCAGAGGTTCTGGGACCCTGAAACGGGGGCTGTATCGATTGACGGGGTGGATCTGCGGCAGATGGCACGGGCCGATTTCCGTCAGTCCATCGCGCTTGTCCCGCAAGATCCGGTGATTTTTGCGGCCTCTGCGCGCGAGAATATCCGTTTTGGCCGTCCCGAGGCCAGCGATGCCGAGGTCGAGGCTGCGGCCCGTGCCGCCCATGCGCTGGACTTCCTGCAGGCGCTACCGGACGGGCTTGAGACCTATGTCGGCGAGCGTGGCGTGATGTTGTCGGGCGGGCAGAAGCAGCGCGTGGCGATTGCGCGCGCCATGCTGCGGGATGCACCGATCCTGCTTCTGGACGAGGCGACATCGGCACTGGATGCCGCTTCGGAGCGGGCGGTGCAGGCGGCGGTCGAGCAACTGGCACAGGATCGCACCACCATCATCATCGCGCACCGTCTGGCGACCGTGAAAAAAGCCGACCGTATCGTGGTTTTCGATCAGGGCCGGATCGTGGCACAGGGCACTCACGAAAGCCTTGTGGCCGAGGGCGGGCTTTATGCAGAGCTGGCACGGTTGCAGTTTACCGAAGGGGAGTAATCCCTTTCGTGCCGCAGGTCACCGCGCCCAGAGTCGGGACATCCCCCCCGAGCGGGCCCCGAGCGAGCCCCGAGCGGGGGCATAAAAAAAGAGGCCCCGAAGGGCCTCTTTCTTTTACCTGCTGATGGTATCAGGCATCAACCTTCCGGCACGCCCTCCCCTGCGCGCCGTGGGACGCCCGAGAGTTCAGCGGGTAACCGGACGACCGGTGTAAAGCTCTTCGCCAACGCGGACGGTGATTTTGCCGTCTGCCAGTTTGCCTTGGTAGATGCCTTGGATCGAAACCGAGCTGCCAACGGTGATAGTACGAAGCATAAGGACCTCCCTTAGAAGATGATCCGGATCCTGATTAATCCGATATCTTTATAAAACAGGATTGTCATAAAATTGCAAAGAAAAAAGGCGAGGTAGGGTGAATTATTTCTTAAATGGAGGCAGTTTTGAAATTTTGTCGACAGTCCGGCAGAAAAACTGCCTATATTGCCGTCATTGAATGTAAAAGGCGCCCAGATAGGGCGCCCTAAACACGAATCAAGAATATTTTTTCAACCTAAAGCCAGTCCCGCAACATCGGTATCAGCGGGATATCGGCGGGCGGCATTGGATAATCCGTAAGTTCCTTCGCCCGCGCCCATGTCAGCGTCTGGCCTTCGCGCGGGGCAGGGATGCCCTCCCATTTGCGGCAGGCAAAGAGCGGCATCAACAGATGGAAATCGTCATAGCTGTGGCTGGCAAAAGTCAGCGGCGCCAGACAGCTCGCCCAGGTGTCGATCCCCAGCTCTTCCTTCAGCTCGCGGATCAGGCAGGCCTCGGGGGTCTCGCCCGCCTCGACCTTGCCGCCCGGAAACTCCCATAGCCCCGCCATCGATTTGCCCTCGGGGCGCTGCGCCAGAAGCACGCGCCCGTCGGGGTCGATCAGGGCAACTGCCGAGACAAGAACGATCTTCTTGGTCACGAGCGGTAATCCGCGTTGATGTCGATATAGCGATGGGTCAGATCACAGGTCCAGACGGTTTTTGACGCCTCGCCCAAGCCCAGATCCACCCCGATCACCAGCTCGGCCTGTTTCATATAGGCCGAGGTCGCCTCTTCCGAATAATCGGGATTGCGCCAACCCTTTTCGGCCACCACGATATCGCCAAACCGGATCGTCAGCAGGTCGCGTTCGGCATAGGCGCCGGATTTGCCCACAGCGGCCACGACGCGGCCCCAATTTGCATCCTCGCCCGCAATCGCGGTTTTCACCAGCGGAGAATTGGCGATGGACATGGCGATGGTATGGGCATCGGCCGTTGTCTGTGCGCCCGTCACCTGCACTTCGACAAATTTCGTGGCACCTTCGCCATCCATCACGACCTGCTTGGCCAGATCGGTCATCACGGCACGCAGGGCCTTTTCAAAGGCAATCGCGGCGTCGCTGCCCTCGATCAGCGGAGCCGCGGGCGATTTGCCGGTGGCCGCAAGGATCAGCGCATCCGAGGTCGAGGTGTCGCTATCAACGGTGATTGCGTTGAACGTATCATCCACCTGCCACGACAGCAGCTTTTGCAGCAGGTCGGGTGCGATGGAGGCATCGGTGAAGATATAGACCAGCATCGTCGCCATATTCGGCGCGATCATCCCCGAGCCCTTGGCGATACCGGCGATCTTGATCTCGCCGCCTTCGCCCGCCACGGTCGCGCAGGCGCCTTTGGGGAAGGTGTCGGTGGTCATGATGGCGCGGGCGGCATCGGAAATCGAGGCGGGGCTGAGCTTGGTCTTCAGTTCGCCCAGCACATTGGTGATACGCTCATGCGGCAGCGGCTCGCCGATCACGCCGGTCGAAGAGGTGAACACGCGCGAGGCCGGAAGCCCCAGCGTTTCGGCCACTTTGCCCGAGATCGCATCGACCGAGGCCTGACCATTGGCGCCGGTAAACGCATTGGCGTTGCCCGAGTTCACCAGAATGGCCGCGCCCTGATCCGAAACCGGATTGCCCGCCAGCTTGGCCTGATTGTCCAGCACACAGGCCGCGCGGGTCGAGGATTTGGTGAAGACGCCCGCAAGCGCCGCACCGGGGCAGATCTCGGCCAGCATCACATCGGTGCGGCCCGCATATTTGACGCCCGCCGCAGCAGAGGCAAAGCGGACGCCGTCAATTTCAGGCAGGTCGGGGAAGCGTGCCGGAGCAAAAGGCGAAACCATCGCCGACTTTGCCGGAGCGATCTCGGCTCCGACCCCGCCGGTCTTCAGTCTCGCTTTGAGTTTCTTGACCTTGCTTTCAAGCTTGTCGACGCGGCGTGCGTACCGCTTGATGGTCTTCTTCTTCCCAGGCATGCGCCATCCCCTTCCATGTTTCGGCCTTATTGGCCGAACAACGTGTCGTTCTTCAGGATAGCAGGATCAATGTCGCCGTCCATCCGCTTCACATCTGCGGCGTCAACTGTTTCCTTCACGCGATCTTCCACCGCTTTCTGACGCAGATCGTCTTCCAGCTCGGCCCGGACATCGTCGATTTTCGGCGCATCGGCAATGCGGGTGCCTTCGCGTTTGATGATATGCCAGCCATATTCGGTCTGCACGGGGTCGGAAACCTCGCCATCCTTCATCTTGGCGACGGCATCGGCAAAGGGCTGCACCATCGCATCCAGCGAGAACCAGCCCAGATCGCCGCCATTCTCGGCTGCGCCATCCTGACTATTGGCTTTGGCCAGCTCGGCGAAATCCGCGCCGTCATCCAGCTTTTTCTTGATCTCTTTGGCCTTCTCTTCGGTCGGCACGATGATATGGGCGGCGTGATATTCGGTCACCGGATTGTCGGCGTTATATTTTGCCGCATAGGCTTTCTGGACCGCATCATCGGACGCGGCACGATTTGCCGTATATTCCAGCATCGACCCTGCCAGATAGGCACGGCGCTGCACTTCAAGGGCAACGTCATCGCGCTTGGTCTTGCGGCCTTCGCCGATTTCCGAAAGAGCGGTCTGCTGCACAAGCTGGTCAAGGATGCCTTTGAACAGCGTTGCATCATCAAGTTGCAGATATTGCGGCGGCAGGCTGTCGCGCACGATCTGCATCTGGCCTACGGTGATATCCTTGCCGTTTACGGTGGCCACCACCGTGTCGGCATTCACATCCTTGCGGTAGTCTTTGGCAGCCGCAGGGGCCGCTTTGTCGGCCGCCGGCGCTGCGGGGGTGCTGTCTTGCGCCTGTGCGCCCGCAGCCATCATCGCAACCACGGCTGCGGTCCCCAGAAGTTTCGTCAGTTTCGGCATCTTGGCCACTCCTTCACTGCCGCATTCCTTCGCGGCGTTGACACTCTGACAGTCGACCCTTACATCGCCAAGGGTCAAAAAGGCCCTTTGTGCCCTTTCTCGCATGCTTTTTAGGCAGGCCCGAATGGCGCGGCAAGGGTGGCCCCACACACGATTTGGTCAGTCCAATTGCGGAGAAGTCATGCTCGGCCTCGGAACACTCGCGAAAAAGGTTTTCGGCACGCCGAATGACCGCAAGGTAAAATCTGTTCGTCCTCTGGTGGCGAAGATCAACGCGCTCGAGGAAGAGTTTGCGGCCCTGACAGATCAGGGTCTGATCGAAAAAACACATGAATTCCAACGGCGTGTGCAAGAGCAGGGCGAAAGCCTTGATGATCTTCTGCCCGAAGCCTTTGCGAATTGCCGCGAGGCGGCACGCCGTGCACTGGGGCTGCGCGCCTTTGATGTGCAGCTGATGGCGGGCATCTTCCTGCATCAGGGGCAGATTGCCGAAATGAAGACCGGCGAGGGCAAAACCCTTATGGCCACTTTCCCCGTCTATCTGAATGCGCTGGCCGGTAAGGGCGTGCATGTGGTGACGGTGAACGACTATCTCGCCCGCCGTGATGCGGAGTGGATGTCGAAAGTCTATGGCGCGCTCGGGCTGAGCACCGGCGTTGTTGTGCCCTTCCAGCCCGATGCCGAGAAAAAGGCGGCCTATCAGGCAGATATCACCTATGCGACCAATAACGAGCTTGGGTTCGACTATCTGCGCGACAATATGAAGGGCTCGGTCGAGGAAATGGCGCAACGCGGGCATTTCTTCGCGATTGTCGACGAGGTCGATTCGATCCTGATCGACGAGGCCCGCACGCCGCTGATCATCTCCGGCCCTGCCGAGGATCGTACCGAGCTGTATAATACGCTCAACAAGTATATCCCCGAGCTGACCGAAGAGCATTACACCATCGACGAGAAGGCGCGGAATGCGACCTTCACCGAAGAGGGCAACGAATATCTGGAGCAGCGCCTTCAGGCCGAGGGCATCCTGCCCGAGGGCCAGTCGCTTTACGATCCGGAATCGACCACGCTGGTGCACCATGTCACGCAGGCTCTGCGTGCGCATAAGCTGTTCAACAAAGACGATAATTACGTCGTGGCCAATGGCGAGATCGTGCTGATCGACGAACATACCGGCCGCGCCATGAAGGGCCGCCGTCTGTCCGACGGCCTGCATCAGGCGATCGAGGCGAAAGAGGGGGTGCAGGTGCAGCCCGAAAACGTCACGCTGGCCTCGGTGACCTTCCAGAACTATTTCCGCCTCTACGAGAAGCTGGCCGGCATGACCGGCACCGCCTCGACCGAGGCCGAGGAATTTGCCGAAATCTACAAGCTGGGCGTGGTCGAAGTGCCGACCAACCGCCCCGTGCAGCGGATCGACGAGCACGACCGCGTCTATCGCACCGCGATGGAAAAATATCAGGCCGTGATCGAGGCCATCCGCGAGGCGCATGAGAAGGGGCAGCCCATTCTTGTCGGCACCACCTCGATCGAGAAATCCGAGATGCTGTCACATCTGCTGACGCAGGCCGGTATCACGCATAACGTCCTCAATGCCCGCCAGCACGAGCAGGAAGCCCAGATCGTGGGGGATGCCGGTCGTCTGGGGGCTGTGACCATTGCCACCAACATGGCCGGTCGCGGGACCGACATCCAGCTGGGCGGCAATGTGGAAATGCGCGTGCAGGAAGAGCTGGCACGCGATCCGGAGGCGGATCCCGAAGAGGTGCGCGCCCGTATCGAAGCGGCCACCGCCGAAGAAAAGCAGAAGGTTCTGGAGGCGGGCGGGCTGTTCGTTCTGGCGACCGAGCGCCATGAATCGCGTCGTATCGACAACCAGCTGCGCGGTCGTTCGGGCCGTCAGGGGGATCCGGGGCGCTCGCTGTTCTTCCTGTCGCTGGAAGATGACCTGATGCGGATCTTCGGGTCCGACAAGCTTGAAAATGTTCTGTCCAAGCTTGGCATGAAAGAGGGCGAGGCGATCATCCACCCGTGGGTGAACAAGTCTCTGGAGCGCGCGCAGGCCAAGGTCGAGGGTCGTAACTTCGACATCCGCAAGCAGCTTCTGAAATTCGACGATGTGATGAACGATCAGCGTAAGGCGATCTTCAACCAGCGTCGCGAGATCATGGATAGCCGTGACGTAGACGAGATCGCCGCCGATATGCGCCATCAGGTGATCGATGATCTGGTGGATCAGTATCTGCCGCCGAAATCCTATGTTGATCAATGGGATATCGAAGGGCTTGCGGCCGCGATCCAAGAGGGTCTGAACCTCAGCCTGCCGCTGGCGGACTGGTCGCAGGAAGAGGGCGTCGATCAGGAGGTCATGCTGGAACGCATCGAGGAGGCCTCCGACGCCTATATGGCAGAGAAGGAAGCCGCCTTCGGCCCCGAGGTCATGCGCACGATCGAAAAGCAGATCCTGCTGCAAACGGTCGATACCAAATGGCGCGAGCATCTGGTGAAGCTGGAGCATCTGCGTTCGGTGATCGGCTTCCGTGGCTATGCGCAGCGCGATCCGCTCTCGGAGTATAAAACCGAAAGCTTCCAGCTGTTCGAGGCCCTTCTTGACGGGTTGCGTGTGGATGTGACCCAGCGCCTTGCGCAGATCCGCCCGCTCACCGAGGCCGAGCGCGAGGCCCTGCAGGCGCAGATGTATAGTGCCCGCAACGAGGAGCAGCCCGAGCCGGAGCAACACAGCATGCCGGAAGAGCCTCCCCGGATCGAGGTCGTGGGCGAGACCCGTCCGGGTTTTGACGAGAACGATCCTGCCACTTGGGGCGAACCGGGCCGGAATGACCCTTGCCCGTGCGGGTCGGGGCTGAAATTCAAGCATTGCCACGGTAAGCTGTAAGGCGCTGCTTGCAGGTGAAGAATACGGTCGAGTTCGTCCCGAATCCGAATAAGTTTGTCCAGAAATCTGTATATAGGGGCGCTGAAAGGCACCTCTACTTCATTTAGAGGGGCGGTTAAGGAAAATTTATTTCATGCCGCAAGGTGCGAGGGGGGCTCCGATCAGATGCCGGAAGTGCGGAGCACCGGCACGCGCTGCGGTCATGCCGAGGAATAATACCTGATGACACGCCCAGGCAGGCTATCCATACGGGCCTTCTGATCTTACGCGTAACCTCAGGTCTGGATGGTGTTCAGGGGCCATGGCACTTCGACCTCCGCTCGGCAGGTACGCGGTGATCGACAATGAGAGCGGCTTGCGGTCACTCGCTGCAAGTGCGAGATTGTCGACACGTCTGGCGAAAAGCAGTCTTTAGAGATGGTTGCGGGATCATTGGTCACATGGAAACTAATCAGCCCAAATGTGTAGACCCCAAAGTCGCAATCCTGCATATTCCAACGAAAATAGTTCAGGACACCACCTGCCCACAAAAATTACGAGGCACCAATAATTGGGCGAAACGGCATTCAATCAGATCCATTCCGCCAGTGACGCGCTTATCGACATTGTATTTGTCCATGGCCTTTCTGGTGATGCCCATTCGACATGGGACTGTGGTGGGAACGATGGCTTTTGGCCCCAATGGCTTACCGGGGATATCGCCCCATGCAATGCATATTGCTTGGGTTATGGCGCGACTGTCTTTGAGAAGTGGGCCAGGAAAGAGATGGATATGTTCGAGCGTGCCGACAACGTTCTCGAACAATTTGCCGGTAAAGGGCTGGGGAAACGCCCACTGGTGTTCGTCACTCATAGCCTAGGGGGCATTCTGGTCAAGATGGTCCTGCGCGCGTCCGTAGACGCTGACGACGAAGATTGGGCCGCCGTATCAACCGCAACCAAACTCGTGATATTCTTGGCAACACCGCACATTGGCTCTTCCATCGCCAATATCGTGGAATCAGTGCCAGGGGCCTCAAAGCACATCAAACTGTTGGGCAATGAAACTGGCATGCTGGAAGATTTGAACAAGGCATACCGTAAGTTCTGCGCCGCGAACGATGATCATGTTACAAAGGTCTATTACGAAAAGCACAAGACTCGAAAAGCTGTGCTCGTTGTTTCGAGGGAATCCGCCGACCCGGGGATCCCCGGTGCAAATCCAGTGGCCGTCGATCGGGATCATATTTCGATATGTAAACCCAAGGATCGCGACGATGTCGTTTACCGTGGCATCAAGCGTCATATTGAAAGAACACTGAGCTCCGCGACGCCGTCAAGCGGAGCGTTGGCTTTCACCGACTATGGCGCAAAATCCGACCATGACCGACGCGACCTCCTTCAGAAGCTGATCGATGCTAATAGAGAGATCGAATACGATTATGCGAATGATGCCCAGAACAAGTTCGCGCGTGGTTACGCTAGGACGGGATTGTTTTCAGCCGCGAAAGAGGATCATGATGCGCTTCTGGCAGAAATCGAAACACGGTTCGTTACCCACGTGTTCCATCCCTATATCTGCAAAGATGCACCCGAAGACGCCGTGCGAAAAGCACTTCAGGAAAATGTTCTCGATCCCATAATAGCAAAGAGCTTTGGTGGGACGAAATTTCCAGCCTCAGCGGTCCTCTCAGGTCTATATTTTCTAACTGAACAATGCCACATTAGGTGGGATAAACCAATATGAGTGCGCGACTGTGGTATTCCCAATTCGATATCTATGATTGTATCCGTCGTGTGGGTGGATTGCTGCTGGAGTTGCGGCAACCGGTTCATCTTGAGCGGCTTTATATTCTGGATTTCTTCTTTGCCAACGCACCTCTCCTCCACCGGGTCACGATGACCGCTGATGTCAGAAGTGCCTTTCGTGATCTGGCAATTCCAAAACCAGATAAAGTCTTTTTGTCTTACCCAGCGTCCCCTCTTCTCTTTCATAAGATGGAGAGCGCTCAAACATCGGCTCTGAGCGCCCTTGTTGCAAAGGGCCTTCTCAATACCGAGAACTTCGCAGGAAAAACCGCTAAGTTAAGTACACTTGGAACGTCTCTGTTTGCGGACATCGTGAACCGCATCGATAATGAGAAAGAGAGTGCTTTGGCTCACTTCCTCATCAATAAATATTCAGCCAGCCATAACGATGGTATGGCCAGCCTGCGTTCAAGTTGCGGATTGCGCAGGAGCGTTTGATATGGCCAGCCGTTATCTCCAAATTAACCGATTACGCATCATGCGACGGGGCCACACTGCCTACGACCAGAACTTTCACCCTGGCGTAAATATCATCCGTGGTGAAAACGGGTCGGGTAAATCCACTATCTCAGACTTCATCTTCTTTATTCTAGGGGGAGAGTTCGATGATTGGAAGGACGCAGCCAGTCAGTGTGACGAGGTTCAAGCAGAGATTGAGACTTCAAACGGCAAGCTGGTGCTAAAACGTGCCACTTCGTCCGCCCAACAGCCTGTGGCTGTATTTTTTGGTGGCTTCGAGGACGCCTCAAAAAGTGTGTTGGACAGGTGGGAGATCTTTCCGCTCCGGCGTTCTGGAAACAAAGAAAGCTTCTCGCAGGTCATGTTCCGCACGCTTGGGATTCCAGAGGCCCAAAGCGATGGTGCGTCCAACATAACTATGCACCAGCTCTTGAGACTCTGCTATTCTGATCAACGCACCCCGGCGATGCGGATTTTTAGATATGAGTCATTCGATACGCAAAGCATTCGCGAAGCAGTTGGCGATCTGATATGCGGCATCAGCGGATATGAGCTCTATGAAATTGGATTGGAAATTCGTGACAAAGAGAAAGAGTTCTCAAAGATCGATGCCAAGCTTTCTAGCCTTTTGGGGGCCCTTAAACTCGAAAATGCGCTAGCAAACCCAGCCTCTATCAACGCCAAGCTCCGAGAACTGGCGGCTGAAAAAACACGTTTACATGATGAGATCGAAAACGTTGATCGTCATATTGATACAGGAGAAGTTGGCAATTTCTTGGCTGAGCGGAAGGCCGCACGCGCACGGCTTTCCAAACAACGTGAAGCCATCACTTCGCTCGAGGGTGATATCAGCGAAATTGAATTTGAACTGAGGGAGATCGCTCAATTCCAAACCTTCCTCGAAGAGCAACAATTTAAGCTAGCGGCCGCGCAGCTGTCTTTTGATGTCGTTGGTGCCATCGCGTTCAGCCATTGCCCCGCATGTGGTAAAGAAATTGTCACCCCAGACGTCGAAGATCACTGCTACGTCTGCAAGGAGAGTTTGGATCCAGACATCGAGAAGGCACGGTACAATCAAATCAGGCTTGATCTTGAGATTCAGACTCGTGAAACTAACCAGCTGTTAAGCCAAAAGAATGGTTCCCTCACCGAAAAACTGTCTGAAATTCGAAAAATGCGCAGCCAGCACAAGCGCGACCTTACTCAGTATCAGGTCAAATACTCTGGTCCCAACGGGCCACGGGAGGCTTTTTTAGCCGAGCGCACCAATCGAATTGGCCACATTGACGCGGAGGAGGCCTATCTACTGTCAACTTTGAAAGTTGCAGAAGAGATCGAAGCGTTGAGTGCAAGTAAAGCCTCTGTCCAAAAAGATCTGGACATTAAGAACGCTCGAGCGGCAGCGTTGCGCACTACGGCCGGCAAGAGGAGGACGGTGGCGCTTTCCAGTGTATCGCAGATTGCCGCTGCGATCTTGAGATCAGATCTTCCAAGGCAAGATGAATTTATCTCAGCGAAAGACGTTTCGCTTAATTTCAAAAATGATGCGAACTCCGTCGATGGCACTTACAATTTTGCGGAAAGCAGCAATGTCTTCCTCAAGAATGCGACGATTTTTTCTTTATTCCTCGCCGCCATGAAGGATGATGCCTTCTATCATCCGAGGTTCCTATTGTTTGACAACATTGAAGACAAAGGAATGCAAGAAGAACGTAGCCATCTCTTTCAAAAACTGATCGTTGAACACGCAACAGCCTTTGAAGCTCCATTCCAGATCATTTTCACAACGTCGATGATGAACCCAGCACTAGAGCTCCAAGATTATGTCGTAGGACCAGCCTATACGCATGAAAATCGCTCGCTTGACCTGGGCATTCCAGAAACCAAAGCTTGATAGTTCTGCTCTTTTGTAGACCAAAGCTGTGGCACATTCTCGGCAGCATGGCTCTCGATCTCGGTAGTAAACTTAGTGTCGAGCATAAGGTCGGCCTCAGCAGGATAATAAAAAACCTAGAGAAGATCGCACCTGACGCGAAAGAGCATTAGTTTTCGAGCTCTCTCGTCGAGCGAGTGAAAACGCGGCGCGTCGAATCCTGACAAGGGAGCCGTTAAGCGGTCGTCTCAGACCTTTTTCAGCGACCTGATAAAGTGCCCACCATGCGTGTCCGCGTTGCCGAGCTATCTGACTTGGCTGGAAGCACGACTGCATGGGGAGCGCGACGAAGACGAATGGCTGGCGGGTCAGGGCTTGCAACAGGTCCTTGATGCTGCGCTGATGCTCGGTGTCGAGATCGAGCAAGGGCATAAGGTGGCGCCGAAGACCTTGGTACCGGACCGCCATGAGGCGGCGGTGGAAGCGGGATTCCGGATCTACGCGCAGGGGCCGAAAGCGATCATCAACGCCTTGGATCTGATCCGGGAGACATCCCCCGCCCAAGCCGCGCAGGCAGGCCCACTGGCCAAGTACGGAAAGCTTTATGATTGGCTCGACCGGCAGTGCAACGGGCGCGATCCCGGACCGATCCGAGATCTCCTGCGCGCGCATATCATCGAGCACGACGTTCGAGTTCGTCCCGAATCCGGGTAAGTTTGTCCCGAGGTCTGTATATGGAGGTGCCGAAGGGCACCCCTACTTCATTTAGGGGGGATGTTGGGGAAATTTTAGTTCATGCGGCAAGGTGCAAGGGGTAGTCCGGTCAGTTGCCGGAAGTGCGGAGCGCCGGCACGCGATGCGGTCATGCTGAGGAATCCGGCCCTGACGCTGCTGCCTTCGCAACAATGTCGCTTTAGCTACCCGCTTGATGCGGACGGGATCGCCCTGTTTCTGAAGGCGACAGGACAGCAGGCGGTGGACGTGCGGCTTGCGGTCTCTCTGCCTGATCTTCCCCAAACGGCGGGCTGGGCGGGGTTACGCCAGACAATGGCCTTTCGGGTGGTTCGCTGATCTTACTGATGGTGGCTGTCCTGATGGGGTGGCATATTTGCCGCCTTCTGGTCTTTTGGGGCATGGTCTTGCCACATCTGTGCCTTTCAGGCCCCGCATTTCGGTTATATGTTGTTAAGCAACGACAAACGCGACGCCGTAGGGTGCAGAGCAGCATGAAACAGAAAATGCGGGAAATCTCTTTGATTTTGGCCACGGGTGTCACCGCCGTGGCCTGCAGCCAGTTCATGCAGCATGCCGATACGATTTTCGCCCAATTTGGCGTGTCGCCTGCCGATGCGGCCATTCCGCATATCGCGCGCCCTGTCAGCGAGACCCGTCTGGTCAGTGCGCTTGGTGCCGCACAGTCTTTGGGGGCGGCTCCCGCGCGGGCATTGGGGGCTGATCTGCCGGTGCCCACCCTACCGCAGGATCGCCTTTATAGCGCGAGCTTCACGACAGAACCTGCCCCCGCTCGGCAGGTGGCCCCGCCGCAGGGCCCCGCGCTGGAACTGGCGGAGGCCAGCGCTTGCGGCGAACCGGTTCTGCATCTGGAGAAAGCTGAAAACGGCATGATTTCGGTGGCCTATATCGATGCCTGTCATGCCGGTGCCATTGCGACCCTGACCCAGCCCGGTCTGCAATTCGACGTGCAGCTTGATGCGCAGGGCAAATGGGGGGGGCTCGTGCCGGCGATGATTGCCAATACGCGCCTGACGGTGGCCAGCGCGGGGGGCGTGGTCTCGGAAGGGATCAACCAGCCAGACGCGGCCCAATGGAACCGTGTCGTTCTGTCATGGACGCGCCCTGTCGCATTGCATCTGAGCGCCCGCGACACGGCGACAGATGGCACACCGGAGGGTTACCTTACGCGGTTTTCCAGCGTGGAAGACGGTCAGCAGGCCGAGGTCTATTCGACCCGTCTGGATTTGGCCAAGGCCAGGCTGGCCATTGATGCGGCCCTGACTAAAGAGAGCTGTGATCAGGATCTGGAGGGCAATATCGCATGGTCCGATCAAAGCAAGCTGCACCCGATGATGCCGGTGACCTTGATGATGCCCGAATGTGACCAGCTTGGCGGGGCGGTGGTGATGGATCTGCCGAACCTTGCCGAGGTCGGGCCCTGATCACAGATACCCTTCCGCGCGGAAACTGAGTTCACGGCTTTTGCCGATGATCAGGTGGTCATGCAGCACAAGCCCCAGAACACCCGCCGCACGGTTGATCTGGTCCGTCATGGTCAGGTCTGCCTCTGACGGGGTTGGATCGCCGGAGGGATGGTTATGCACCAGAATCAGCGCCGAGGCATTCAGCTCCAACGCGCGTTTCACCACCTCGCGCGGATAGACCGGCACATGGTCCACCGTGCCGCGCGACTGTTCCTCATCCGCGATCAGGGTGTTTTTCCGGTCCAGATACAGCACGCGAAACTGTTCGGTCTCGCGATGGGCCATTGCGGTGTGGCAGTAATCCAGCAGGGCATCCCAAGAGGACAGCACCGGCTGATGCATGACACGGGCACGGGCCAGACGATGGGCGGCGGCCTCCACAACCTTCAACTCGATGATGACCGCTTCGCCCACCCCTTCGATTTCGGCCAGACGTGACGGCGGAGCGGCCAGCACCCGCCCGAAGTCACCAAAAGCCTGCATCAGGCGGTGGGCGAGCGGCTTGACATCCTGTCGCGGGATGGCGCGAAACAGCACCAGTTCCAGCATTTCATAATCGGGCAGGGCCTGTGCCCCGCCCTCCATGAAGCGGGTTCTCAGCCGCTTGCGATGGTCCTTGATATAAGATGGCAAGCGCACCGGATTCTGCCGCGCAGGCGCGCAACCGACGGGGCGCGCGGGCACCGCTTCATCGGGATGACCGAAAAGCGGCAGAGGGGCTTCGTGAAAGGCGTTCGGTGGCTGTGTCATGCCGCAAGATTGCCTTGGCTTGGTGAAGAAAGGCTTAACCTGTTAGCCATGTTCATCATCGACCTAAGGGCAGTTACACATTCTTCACGAGAATAAGGAAGGATAATAGTCGGGGTGCAAGGAAGGGTAAGATGATCGGGATCTATTCTGGGACGGGACCCCAGATTCGGGGCTATCAAAGCCAGTCCGGGCGGGTGCAGGACGTGGCGGTGGTGACGCTTTCCAAATCTTCGCCACAGGGGCCGCAGATCTCGGTTGTGGAGTCAAAGCTTCCGCGTCCGATGACCGCCTCCGAGATGGAGTTGGATCTTCTGTCCAATCTGCGCAGTCGCCTCCAGTCAGAAATCTCTTCGGCGCAGGCCCTGCTGCAAGGGGATACACAGGCTGACCTCACGCTGGACGCCCAGCATGTCTGGAACAAAGGGGGCGCCGAGGCATTGGCGGCCTATGTCGGTACGCTGGAACAGGCCGATACACTTCTAGGAAAACAGCAGGATTTCCGGCAGGCCATGTTTGGTGCCGAGACCGAGGCCGAGACCCAGGGCCTGATTGATCAGGCGCTCGGGGATCGGGCGGAGCAGATGCTGGATGCGCAGCAAAGCAAGGCCGACTGGGGGCGCCAGCGGGCCCTGTTGCGGCTATTTGCCATGACGGGGCAGGATAGCGAGGCGGCGATGGCCTTCCTTGCGAAGGGCAAGGCGCTTGCACGGGCCGGTCAGAAAGCGGCTCTTGTCGCTGATATGAAAGAGCAGATCGCCAGCGGCGAATTGAATGTCTCGGTCTCGACCGAAACGGCATGGGCACATGAGGCCGTCGGCATCGAACGTGTCACCGAGCGCAATCAGATTTCGATGGTCTATTCCAAGACATATTACCAGTCGGCTTCGGCCTTCGCCCTTTCCGCCGGATTTTCGGGAAGCTATTCCCGCAGCCTATGAAAAAAGCCGCCCCTGAGGGCGGCTTTTGTCTTATCCGGTCATCCCGTCCCAGAAGCTCTTGACCTTCCGGAAGAAGGACGCCCCTTGCGGGTTGTTCTCGGCCTCGATCTTCTCGAACTCGCGCAGCAGCTCTTTCTGGCGGGGTGTCAGGTTGACGGGTGTTTCCACCGCCAGCTCGATCAGCATGTCGCCAACCGCCCCCCCGCGCAAAGCGGGCATGCCTTTGGCGCGCAGACGCATCTGGCGGCCCGACTGGCTGCCTGCGGGAATTTTGACCCGCGAGCGACCGCCGTCAATGGTCGGCACTTCAACCTCGCCTCCCAGCGCGGCACTGGCCATAGAAACCGGAACGCGGCAGAAAAGCGATGTCCCGTCGCGCTGGAACAGATCATGCTCCTTGACCTCGATAAAGATATAGAGGTCGCCTGACGGACCGCCGCGCAGACCTGCCTCGCCTTCGCCAGCCAGACGGATGCGCGTGCCGGTTTCCACCCCGGCCGGAATATTGACCGAAAGCGTGCGGTCTTTCTCGATCCGGCCTGCACCGTGGCATTTGCGGCAGGGGTTTTTTACCACCTGACCTTGGCCACCACAGGTGGGGCAGGTGCGTTCTACGGTGAAGAAACCGTTCTGCGCCCGAACCTTACCCATGCCACCACAGGTGGGACAGGTCTGCGGCTCCGCGCCGCCCTCAGCGCCCGTGCCATGACAGCTGTCACAGGTCTCGGACCCCGGAACGTTGATCTGCTTCTGGGCGCCCTTGAAGGCCTCCTCCAGCGTCACGCGCAGGTTATAGCGCAGATCCGAGCCACGGGTTGCGCGCGAACGCCCGCCACCACCGGCGCGGCCACCGCCACCGCCCATGAAATCGCCGAACAGATCTTCGAACACATCCGAGAAGGCCGAAGCGAAATCGCCCTGCTGGCCATAGCCCGCACCGGGGCGACCGCCGCCACCCATGCCGCCTTCGAAGGCGGCATGACCATACCGGTCATAAGCCGCTTTCTTTTCGGGATCTTTCAGAACGTCATGTGCCTCGTTCACTTCCTTGAACAGGGCTTCGGCGTTCGGATTGTCTTTATTACGGTCGGGGTGAAGCTCTTTCGCTTTAGCGCGATAGGCCTTCTTGATCTCCTCGGCCGAGGCACCTTTCTGGATGCCCAGAACCTCGTAGAAATCCTTTTTTGCCATTCTCTAGCTCCCTTCGGGGAACGTGAAAACGGGCCCGCCCTAACAGCGGGCCCGTCCACATTGTTCCAAGCCGATCAGTTGCGCTTACGATCTTCGCCGAGATCTTCGAAGTCCGCGTCAACGATATCGTCATCGTTCGGGGAGCGGCTATCATCGGCCTCTTCAGCGTCTTCTTCGGCTGCGGCTTTCTCCTGCTCGGCCTTATAGATGGCCTCGCCGAGTTTCATTGCCGCATCCTGCAGGTTGGCGATTGCGCCCTTGATCTTGGCACCATCATCCGACTTGAGAGCCTCTTCCAGCGCATTGGCTGCCAGCTCGATGACTTCGACGGTCGAGCCATCAACCTTGTCGCCGTGGTCTTCAAGCGATTTGCGGGTCGAGTGCAGCAGGCTTTCGCCTTGGTTGGTTGCTTCGACCAGCTCCTTGCGCTTTTTATCCGACTCGGCGTTTTCTTCCGCGTCGCGCACCATGCGATCGATATCCTCATCGGACAGGCCGCCCGAGGCTTGGATGGTGATCTTCTGCTCTTTGTTCGTGCCTTTGTCTTTGGCCGAAACAGAGACGATGCCGTTGGCGTCGATGTCGAAGGTCACTTCGATCTGCGGCATGCCGCGCGGTGCCGGCGGGATGTCTTCCAGATTGAACTGGCCGAGCATCTTGTTGTCGGCAGCCATCTCGCGTTCCCCTTGGAACACGCGGATGGTCACGGCATTCTGGTTGTCTTCCGCGGTCGAGAAGATCTGCGACTTCTTGGTCGGGATCGTGGTGTTACGGTCGATCAGGCGGGTGAAGACACCACCCAGCGTTTCGATACCCAAGCTGAGCGGCGTCACGTCCAGCAGGACCACGTCTTTCACGTCGCCTTGCAGCACACCGGCCTGAATGGCCGCGCCCAGTGCCACAACTTCGTCGGGGTTCACGCCTTTATGGGGCTCTTTCCCGAAGAACTTGGTCACTTCTTCCACGACTTTCGGCATACGGGTCATACCGCCGACCAGAACGACCTCGTCGATCTCGTCCTTGGAGACGCCCGCATCCTTCAGGGCCGCCTGACAGGGCTTGAGCGAGTTCTTGATCAGATCGCCCACAAGGCTTTCCAGCTTCGAGCGGGTCAGCTTCATGACCATGTGCAGCGGCGTGCCGGTTTTCGCATCCATCGAGATGAACGGCTGGTTGATCTCGGTCGACTGGCTGGACGACAGTTCGATCTTCGCTTTTTCAGCCGCTTCTTTCAGACGCTGCAGCGCCATCTTGTCTTTGGTCAGGTCAACGCCGTGCTCTTTCTTGAACTCGTCGGCGAGGAAGTTGACGATGCGCATATCGAAGTCTTCACCCCCAAGGAACGTGTCCCCGTTGGTCGATTTCACTTCGAACAGACCGTCATCGATTTCCAGAATGGTGATATCGAAGGTCCCACCACCAAGGTCATAAACCGCGATGGTCTTGCTGTCTTTCTTGTCCAGACCATAGGCCAGAGCGGCGGCGGTCGGCTCGTTGATGATGCGCAGCACTTCCAGACCGGCGATTTTGCCGGCGTCTTTGGTTGCCTGACGTTGCGCGTCGTTGAAATAGGCCGGAACGGTGATGACGGCCTGCGTCACTTCCTCGCCCAGATACGATTCAGCGGTCTCTTTCATTTTCTGCAGGGTCACGGCCGAAACCTGTGCGGGGGAGTATTTCTCGCCCTTCACTTCGACCCATGCGTCGCCATTGCCACCGTCAACGATGGAATAGGGCACCAGATCCTTGTCTTTTTGCACTTCGGCGTCGGTGGTGCGACGGCCGATCAGACGCTTGACAGCAAAGATCGTGTTGGTGGGGTTGGTCACGGCTTGGCGCTTTGCCGGCTGGCCGACCAGACGTTCGTCGTCGGTATAGGCCACGATCGACGGCGTGGTGCGTGCGCCTTCCGAGTTTTCAATAACTTTCGGTTGCGAACCATCCATGATGGCAACGCAGGAGTTGGTGGTCCCGAGGTCAATCCCGATGACTTTACCCATATCAATACCTCTTCTTTTGGCGATGTCGGGAAACAGGTCCATAAGGCCCCCGCCTCCCATCCCAGGGTTTGCAGTTTTGCTGTCCGAGTGCCTTGCCCGAGCGGGTCGCCGGGGCTCTGCAATCGGCTTCGGAAGGTATATAAGGAGGGCAAAATGCTGCTGCAAGGTTTCCAGATGCCGGAAGATGACAAGAATCGAACAGATTTTTCGAACCCGCCCGCAAATGAGGCAGATGCTGTGGGCTATACCCGTCCGGCCCCCCGTATCTTGCGTGGCTTTCGGGTCTATGAAGGATGGTTGAGCGCGCAGGAACAGGTCGGTCTGGTCGCGGATCTGCGCGATATCCTGCGTGAGGCGCCACTTTTCTCGCCGCGAACGCCTTCGGGCGCGACAATGTCGGTGCGGATGACCTCGGCGGGGCAGTGGGGCTGGATGAGCGATTTGCAGGGCTATCGCTATGCTCCGCGCCACCCGCAGGGCAGCGACTGGCCGCCGATCCCCCCCGTTCTGACCGCGCTTTGGGCAGAACTGGTGCCGCAGGCCCGTCCGCCCGAGACCTGCCTTCTTAATTACTACGGGCCGGAGGCAAAGATGGGCATGCATCAGGACCGCGACGAGGGCGACCTGAGCCAGCCGGTGGTCTCGGTGTCACTGGGCGACGAGGCGCTGTTCCGCATCGGCAACCTCGAGCGCGGCGGCAGGACCGAAAGCCTGTGGCTCCGCTCGGGCGATGTGGTGGTGATGGAGGGCGCGGCCCGCCTGCGCTATCACGGCGTGGACCGGATCGCAGCGGGCACCAGCCTGCTTCTGAAACAGCCCGGGCGGATCAATCTGACGATGCGGGTCGTGACGCCGCACCGTGCGGTTCAGGACCGCGGTTTGGGAAACAGCGCCTGATTATAGGGCGACCAATCCTCGATATCGGGATAGAATTGCGCCCGCCACGCCCGCACGCGGGGGTTCATCCGTCGCCGCCACAAAGGCGGGATCATCGCCAGCGTCGTCATTGCCGGATAGCCCAAGGGCAGTTGCGGGGCCTCGGATTTCGCATAGGTCTGCAACAGAGGAAAGCGGCGGCTGGGTTTGTAATGGTGGTCCGAATGGCGCTGCAGGTTGATCAGCAGCCAGTTCGAGGCGAAATGCGCCGCGTTCCAGCTGTGATGGGGCTTCACATGCTCATAGCGACCTTCGCCCAGATAGCGCCGCGTCAGCCCGTAATGCTCGATGTAATTGGTCAGTTCTAGCTGCCAGATGGCGAAAACCGCCTGTAGGATAAACAGCACCACACCAAACAGCCCGCCCACCAGGAAGGCCAGCAAAAGCGCCACCAGTTGCAACCCCGCATAGCGCCAGAACGGATTGCTCTGGTGCCAGTGCGGGCGGCCTGCGCGGTCAAGCTTCTGGCATTCCGCTTCCAGCGCCGAACGGGGGCAGTCGCGCAGCACCCGCAGGAAGTAGCGGTGGAACCCCTCGTTATAGCGCGCGGTCACTGCATCGCGGGGCGTGCCCACCCAAAGGTGATGGACCAGCAGATGCTCGCTGCGGAAATGCGAATACAGCACCGAGGCCAGCAGCAGATCGGCCAGCCAGCGCTCTATGCGATCTTTCTGGTGCATCAGCTCATGGGCATAAACCATACCGATGGTTCCCGAGATCACGCCCACCCCGAAAAACAGCGCCACGATCTCGAACAGGTTCAACCCGCTGCCATGAGTGACCCACCAGATCATGCCATAGATCACGCAGAGCTGGATCGGCAGCCATGCCATCGTGATGGCGCGATACCAGATCAGGTCTTCTTCGGGGGTGTCGACATCGGGCTGGTCCGGATTCTTGCCCAGAATCTTGTCGAGGAAGGTCACCAGCCACCACGCATAAAGCGGCAGAAGGATCAGGCTCCAGCCGCCGAACGCGGCCTCGATCAGGACCAGAGGGACCGTGCCTAAGGACAGCCAGAAGGGCAGGGCGCGCTGGGGTTGGCGCAACTCTTCGCGTGTGGACATATCGGGCCTCCGGTTTTGGCGCCAGCATAGCGGCCTTTGGCGAAGGCGCAATCCGCCCGCATTCAGGCGGGCTGCGCGGCCTCCCAGACCTTGCGCATCAGCGTGGGCAGGGCATCGGGCGAGAAGGCGTTATTGCCGGTCATCCCGTCCACCTGCCCCAGCCCCGTATGAACGGTGAGGATCAGATGGAAATGGGTAAAGGTGTGGCGCACCTCTGTGGCGGCCTCCTGCCAGTCGGTCTCCAGAGGCGGGGCAAAAGCGGGGCGCTCTTCGGCCCAGTCGCTTGTCGGAAAGCCCAGCGTTCCCCCCAGAAGCCCGCGGTCGGGGCGGCGCTCCACCAGCACCTCGCCCGCCGGACCGATCAGCACATAGGCATGACCGCGCCGCGTGGGTTTGACCTTTTTCGGAGCCTTGACGGGCAGGCTTGCCGCGATCCCCTGTGCATGGGCCTCGCAGTGCGCCTCCAGCGGACAAAGCGCACAGACAGGATTGCGCGGCGTGCAGAGGGTCGCGCCCAGATCCATCATGGCCTGAGCGTGATCCCCCGGACGGTCCTGCGGGGTAATCTGCCCCGCCAGCCGCGCAATTTCGGGACGGGTGCCGGGCAGAGGGTCGGTCAGGGCAAAGAGGCGCGAGACCACACGTTCCACATTGCCATCCACCACCGTGGCAGGTGCGTCAAAGGCGATGGAGGCAATCGCTGCCGCCGTATAGGGGCCAATTCCGGGTAATGCCTGCAATTCCTGCGCGGTTCGGGGAAACTGCCCGCCCAGATCAAAGGCTACGACCCTTGCGCATTTCAACAGGTTGCGCGCGCGGGCATAATAGCCAAGCCCCGCCCAAGCGGCCATGACATCGGCATCCTCGGCCTGCGCGAGATCGGTGACTGTGGGCCAGCGCGTGGTGAAATCGCGGAAGTAGTTGCGCACGGCGGCCACGGTGGTCTGTTGCAGCATGACCTCGGAAAGCCAGACCCGATAGGGCGCGGTCCGCAGCCCCTTTGCATGATCTTCCGGCCCCGTGCGCCATGGCAGAACGCGGGCATTTCGGTCATACCATGCCAGCAGGGCGGGGCTGATGTCGGCTACGTCACGCAATATTTATGCTCTCTTATCGGCAAGTGGTTGGTATCGGGCCTCGGAGTGCCTAAAATAACCATTGAACACGAGTAATGACAGATGGCCGCAAAGAAAACGACGACCAGCGAGGCAGGGAAGGACAAGCGGGGCAAAGGCACCGGCTACAGCCCCATGGCCTCTCGCAGGATGCGTGGTTTCGAAGCGGCTTCGGGCCTGCTGAAAGACCGTATCCGCTCGGTCGGAGAGACACGCGGCTTTGCGGTGACGCGACTGCTGACCCATTGGTCCGAGATCGTGGGCGAAGAGATCGCCGCGCAATGCCGCCCCGTGAAGATTGGCTATGCCCGCGACGGGATGGGGGCGACCCTGACACTTCTGACGCTGGGAGCCGCGGGTCCGATGATGCAGATGCAGATCCCGCGTATCCGCGAGAAGGTGAATGCCTGCTATGGGTATAACGCCATTTCCCGCGTGACCCTGACCCAGACGGCCCCTACGGGGTTTGCCGACGGGCAGGCGCAATTTACCGCCGCGCCAAAAAAGCGCCCCGAACCCACCCCCGAAATCCGCGCGCAGGCGCAGGCCACCGCCGCCGATTGCCGTGATCCGGATCTGAAATCCGCGCTGGAGATGCTGGCGCAGAATGTATTGATGAAGTCCGCAAAGCGGTCTGACCAGAAGAAAGGTTAACTAATGAACAGACGTTCCTTCCTGCTCGGGATTTCCGGTGCCGCCGTTGTGGCCGCACTGGGGGGATGGATCAGCAGCCGTGGCGAGAGCCTGATGACCGGCTTTGCAACGCCTGCTTCGGCAGAAGACGCCAAGCCCGATGCGACGGTTGAAACCCTGCCCGACATTCCGATCGGGTCGGCGGATGCGCCTGTGACGATCATCGAATATGCGTCGTTCACCTGTCCGCACTGCGCGCATTGGCACGAGACCTCTTGGGCGAACCTCAAGAAAGAGTATATCGATACCGGCAAGGTGCGCTTTATCATGCGCGAGGTCTATTTCGATAAATTCGGCCTTTGGGCGGGGCTTCTGGCCCAATGCGGCGGCGACATGAAATATTATTCGGTCGCGGACATGATCTTTGATGGCCAGCAGGACTGGATCGGTGACGGCCAGCAGGCAACGATCGCGGCCAATCTACGCAAGCTGGGTCTGAAAGCGGGCTTCTCGAAAGAACAGATCGAAACCTGCCTGAATGACCAGAACCGCGCCCGCCAGATGGTGGCGACGTTCCAGAAAAACGCGAATGCCGACGCAATTGACGGCACGCCGACCTTTATCATCAACGGCAAGAAATATTCCAATATGGCTTGGGATAAGTTCAAAGAGGCCGTGGACGAAGCTCTCAAGGGCTAAGCCTTTACGGCAGATACAAAAAGGGCCGCTCGGTGGAGCGGCCCTTTTCTTATCGGTGTCGGCCTGTCGTCAGGCTCGCGAACTCAGACCCACGGGCGCGACTGTGCGGCCTTGGCCTCGAAGCTGTCGATCGCCGCCGCCTTGTTCAGCGTCAGACCGATATCGTCCAGACCTTCCAGCAGGCAGTGCTTCTTGAAGGGGTCCACGTCGAATTTGACGATAGTGCCTTCCGAGGTCGAGATTTCCTGCGCTTCCAGGTCAACGGTCATCCGCGCGTTGGCGCCTTTTTCCGCGTCTTTCATCAGCAGATCGACCTGCTCTTGCGGCAGGACAATCGGCAGCATCCCGTTTTTGAACGAGTTGTTGAAGAAGATGTCGGCGAAGGAGGTCGAGATGACCACCTTGATGCCGAAATCCGCCAGCGCCCAAGGCGCATGCTCGCGCGAGGAGCCGCAGCCGAAGTTATCGCCTGCGATCAGGATCTGGCTTTCGCGGTAAGCCGGCTTGTTGAGAACGAAATCGGGGTTCTCGCTGCCGTCGCGGTTATAGCGCATCTCGTCAAAGGCATGCACGCCAAGGCCGGTGCGCTTGATCGTCTTCAGGAAGCCCTTGGGGATGATCATATCGGTGTCGATATTGACCAGCGGCATGGGGGCGGCGATACCGGTGAATTTTTCGAACTTTTCCATTCTCGTCGCTCCTTATGCGTCCGCCAGTTCCATGAACTTGCGCACATCGGTCAGTTTACCGGTGACGGCGGCACAGGCAGCCATCGCGGGGCTCAGCAGGTGGGTGCGGCCCTTATAGCCCTGACGGCCCTCGAAGTTGCGGTTCGAGGTCGAGGCACAGCGCTCGCCCTCGGCCAGCTGGTCGGGGTTCATGGCCAGACACATCGAGCAGCCCGCCATACGCCATTCCATACCGGCGTCGAGGAAGATCTTGTCCAGACCTTCTTCCTCGGCCTGCGCACGGACCAGACCGGAACCGGGCACGACCATGGCGCGCACGCCATCAGCGATCTTGCGGCCTTTCAGGACTTCGGCCGCGGCGCGGAGGTCTTCGATACGGCCATTGGTGCAGGAGCCGATAAAGACGACGTCAATCGCGATATCTTCCAGCTTGGTGCCGGGCTCGAGGCCCATATAGTCCAGCGAGCGACGCGCCGCTTCGACCTTGCCGCCCTTGAAATCTTCGGGGGCAGGAACCACGCCCGAGATCGGCAGAACGTCTTCGGGCGAGGTGCCCCAAGTTACGACCGGCTCGATATCTTCGCCTTTCAGCGTGACGACCTTGTCGAAATGCGCGCCCTCATCGGTGAAGAGGGTCTTCCACCAGTTCAGAGCGGCCTCGAATTGCGCGCCTTTGGGCGCATGCGGGCGGCCTTTGACATACTCGAAGGTGGTCTCGTCGGGGGCGATCAGACCCGCGCGCGCACCGCCTTCGATGGCCATGTTGCACACGGTCATACGGCCTTCCATCGAGAGGTTGCGGATTGCTTCGCCGCAATATTCGATGACATGGCCGGTGCCGCCGCCGGTGCCGGTGGCGCCGATGACCGCAAGGGTGATGTCCTTGGCGGTCACGCCCGGCTTCAGCTTGCCGGTGATTTCCACCTTCATGTTCTTGGATTTCTTCTGGATCAGCGTCTGCGTCGCCAGAACATGTTCCACTTCCGAGGTGCCGATCCCATGCGCCAGCGCGCCGAACGCGCCGTGGGTCGCGGTGTGGCTGTCGCCGCAAACAACGGTCATGCCCGGCAGGGTCCAGCCGTTTTCGGGGCCGACGATATGCACGATGCCCTGACGGACATCCGACACCGGATAGTAGTTCACGCCAAAGTCTTTGGCGTTTTTATCCAGCGCTTCCAGCTGGATGCGCGATTCTTCGTTGCTGATCACACCCGAAGCGCGGTCCGTCGTGGTCGGCACGTTATGGTCCGGCACGGCAATGGTCTTTTCCGGCGCGCGCACTTGGCGGCCTGCCATACGCAGGCCTTCAAACGCCTGCGGGCTGGTCACTTCGTGAACAAGGTGACGGTCGATATACAGCAGGCAGGTGCCGTCTTCGTCTTCGGACACAACATGGGCGTCCCAGATCTTGTCATAGAGGGTCTTCGGAGCAGACATGGCTCTCACTTTCATAGGGATAGCTGTGGAATTACTCAGGTACATTCGGGCATGCCACAAGGGCGCCCGAAAGGACGCCGCATCAAAGTCGTGCGAGGACCGAGCGGCTTTCGCCGTAGAAGCGTTCGCGCAGGCGAATACGTTCCGTGATGTCAAAAATCCGAGTCATGCCTTGCCTATACTCTCCTGTCCCGAATGTCGCAAGGAAATCTCGGGGCAGGAGTGTTGACGTAACTCATCCTGACGGTGCGATCGGGCGGTTCAATCAAACTCGCGCGCAATCAGCGCACGGTTGATTTCCTGCCGGACGAGGCGGCGGACCTTGCGGGTGATCTGTTCCCCCAACGCGCCCTGCAGTTCGGCGCGGATCATGCGGCCCACCATCTGGCGCAGGGCCTCTTCGTCAAAGACCGCTGCGGCATCACCTCCCGCAGGCTGTGTCAGGACGGGACGGGCCTCTTCGGTCGGGGTGATCTCTCCCTCGGGGGTGTGCAGATGCAGGCGGCGGGTCGCCTCGTGCAGAACGGCCATTTCCGTCGTTTCGGTGATGGTGTCACTCAGGGCTTCTGCGGCGGCCTCAAGCTCTGGCGGAAGCTCTTCTGCCTGAGGCCAGTCTGCATCTTCCCGATCCGCGTCATGAGGGGCGGTCCAGGCGGTCTCTGCCAGATCCGGATCTTCCGGCAGGGGGGCTTCGACAGCAGCAGATGCGTGGAGACTCTCCTCTGCCGGATCGCAATCGGGAACACGTTCCGGATCGATGCCGCTTTCTGTGCTCGGGGCCATGACAGGTGCTGGCATGGCCGCTGGCACGTCCGCATGGTCTTCGATGCAGGCAGAATATGTCTCGGCCTCGGCACCCGTCTCGGTGGCGAAGGACGGGTGGCGCGTCTGCGCGGCAACGGGGGCATCCTCAACGGAGGCGTCCTCAGCAGGTTCTGGCGCGTCCTCTCCGGTGTCGAACGCGTCGAAATGCATCGAGGGCAGGGGGGCTACGGCCTCTTCCTCGGGGTGACCGAAGGCCGTCAAGGCACCGGAAAGCGGGGCGGCATCGCCCTCGTCAGGCTCGAAATCGCCCTGATCCGATGCCGATGCCGGTGTCACGGGCATCGTCGGCATTGCCGGTTCGGGCGCGCGCATATGCGGCTCCAGTTGCAGCACGTCCAAAGCCGCATCCGTGGCTTCATCGATTGTAGGGTCAGACGGCATGTCCTGCGGCTCAACCGCGTCGCGTGTGCCGGGGGCGGCATGATGCACGGCTTCCCAATCCTGATCGAGGCTGGCCTCATCGGGAGGGGCCGCATGGGAAGGCAGAGCGAAGCCAGCCTCTTCCGCGCTTTCGATCGCATCGAATTCGGCGCTATCCGGTGTAGGCGACGCGAAAGGAGACACATGGTCAAATGTCTCTTCGGCTATCGGCGCGTCCGGCAGCGGGGCTGGATCAATGGCACCAAGAGAAGGCGTTTCATCTTCGACGCGGTCGGACTGAGTCAGAAGCAGCGCCTCTTCCGGCGCTGTGAGGGGGGCGACGGGCGTGGGGGCGCTGCGCGGCGGAATGGGGTCTTGCGCGACAAGGCGGCGAATGGAGGACAGAACATCCTCGATTTCGATCTTTTTCTCGGGCTCGGCCATTATGTCTCCAATCCGGCAGGCGACCCGGATAGAAACTGCGCCACCCGGATCCGTACATTCACACTAAGGCGGGCCCGGTGGCGGGCCCGCGGAACGGTGGTGGCGCCTTTACTGCTTGCCGATGGCCCGAAGGACCTTGTCAAGCTTTTCGCCCCGGATGCTGGTCAGCGGCGCATTATGCACAGCGTTGTAATATGCGGCCGGATCATAGGTCGGGATCCCCAGCTTCAGGTTTTCCACCGTTAGCAAACCCATATTAGATAATAGTTGATAATACGCTACCTGCAAATCGGCCTCGGCGGTAATCCGGTTGGCACGCGCGTCCAGAAGGTCCTGTTCCGCATCGAGAACGTCCAGCGTGGTGCGGGCCCCGAGCGTGGCTTCTTCCTTGACGCCGTCATAGGCCACCTGTGCGGCACGAATCTGTTCGTCATAGGCGCGGATCTGGGCGCGATAGACGTCGATCGAGGCATAGGATGTCAGCACGGCCTGCACCACATCAACGGCCTCCTGACGCAATTCGGCACGGGAGGAGTCGCGGCTGGCCACAGCCTGACGATAGGCCGAATCCAGCGTACCGCCGGAATAGATCGTCTGGGTCATGCCGATGCTCGCCGCTTGCCCGACATAGCCGCCCTCGTCATTGGACAGCGAGACCGAACCGGTGATTTCCGGCAGCTTCTCGGCTTTGGCCGATTTGACCGCAATCTCCGACATGGCGACAGAATGCTGCAGGGATTTGATGGCGGGATGGTTGCGCTGTGCCGTGCTGGAGGCCTCGTCCCGCGATTTCGGCAGGTTGGGCGCAGGCGGCAGAGGCGCAAGCTTGCCCGGATAATGGCCGGTCGAGGCCTTATAGGATTCGCGGGCCGTCTCGAGCGAGCCTTGCGCACTGACCAGCGAGGCCCGTGCCGAGGCCAGCTGCGCCTCGGCCAGCGACACGTCGGTGCGGGTCACTTCGCCCACGTCGAACCGGTCATTGGTGGCATTCAGCTCTTCTTGCAGCACGCGCACCGAGTTCTGGTTGATGGCAACCTGCTCCTGCGCACTCTTCACGTCGGAATAGGCCTGAACTGTTGCAAGAAGCACCTGCTGTTCGATCGAACGCAGGGTTTCGCGCGTGGCCAGAACCGCTTCCTTCTGCGAGCTGATCGTCAACCGGTTGCGACCGAAATCGAACAGCGTGATCGAGGCGCTCAGGGCAGTCGTGGCCGAGGACCCCTCGCTGGTGACATCCCGCCCCGTCAGCGACGATACGCCTTCGGATTTGGTCCAGCCATAGCTGGCGGTCCATTGCACAACAGGGCGCAGCGCCGCGACGGCCTGCGCTACCCCTTCATCGGCGGCCCGTAGCGTGGCACGGTTTTGTTCGAGGAGGTTCGAGGTCTTGTAGGCAGAGATCATTGCATCCGCGAGCGTTTCCGCCTGTGCCGTGACCGATCCTGCAACCATGAAGCCCGTAATGCCTGTCGCCAGAAGAAGTGATTTCAACATCGTGCCCGCCATGCCTTTGTCATGTTATGAGCCCGGCCTGACGGCATGGGCTGTCTTTATATTTATAAACGGCCTGTTCAGCGCCCGTAGCGGGGTCGCATTAAAGGCTGAAGCGCGAAACCTGCCGGAAGCCGCTCAGAACAGGGGCTGCGGCATTGAACGCATCGCGCCAGTTGACGACCCCATCGGTTTTGATGCCGATACGTGCGATGCCCAGATTGTTTTCCATGAAAACGGTCCCGATGCGCCCGCCTTCTTTCAGCGACTCGAGGATGGTGTCGGGCACTTCTTCGACAGCCCCTTCAATCAAGATCACGTCGAAAGGCCCGTGCTGCGGTGCGCCCTGCGGCAGGGCATTATGCACGACTGCAATATTGTCGACTTCCGCTTGACCAAGGGTCAGTTCTGCCTGTTTTGCCAGCGGGTCTTCCTCTACCGCGACAACGGCTTCGGCCAGATGTGCGATGATCGCCGAAGAGTAGCCAAGACCACATCCCAGATCGAGAACGAGGTCATTCGAGCGGATGTTCAGGGCGTCAAGCAGCTTGGCGAAGATGCGCGGCTCCAACAGGACCCGGTCCGGCGCGATCTCGAGATTTTCGCCCAGATAGGCAAGTTCCCGCAGGGAATCAGGAACATAGGTCTCCCGCGGGACATTCAGCATAGCCTCGATGATGGGAAATTTCGTCACATCATTCGGCCGGACCTGAGTGTCCACCATGACCACGCGGCGCGTTTCGAAGTCCTGCATTTTGCTAAACTCTTCAGTCTGGAATGTTACGGCATTACTTGCATAGAAAGCCATTCGGGGCAAGTTGAGCCTTGGCGTGACGCAAAGAAGTAAAAATCAATGCTGCTTGAGCGTCACACCCTCTTGCGCGAGGCCGCACAATCCGTTAGATCCCCACTACCACATGGCTGGCGAGTTGGCGGAGTGGTGACGCAGCGGATTGCAAATCCGTGTACAGGAGTTCGATTCTCCTACTCGCCTCCAACACTTAGCAGATTTCACCCATAATCTCGCAACATATCCCGCAACATTCATTTTTTGGTCTTGTTCTGTTCTCTGGTCTGAGAATCGCGCCCATCCCTTTTGCTTTGGGCTATCTTTGCGCGTGCTTTTTGACGTGCTGGGCCCGCGTATTTTGCGACCATAGCCTTTGTCGTATGTCCAGTTACGGCCATGATGTAATCATCATCCAGTCCAAGAGCGCCCAGTTCTGCGGCGGCAGAGTATCGTAAGCCGTGGAGATCGAAAGCTTCGGCCCCGATCAGCTTGCGCACGGCCATCACGTCCTGATTGGCGATGCGGTATGACAGAGGTTTGCCATGCGGCCCCCATGCGCAGATCGTCAGACCTATGCGGGGAGCTTTTGCCAGAACTGCCTTTAAGCCTTCGGTCATAGGTACCCACAGGCGCGCACCGGTCTTGCCTTGGGCTACGCGGATACCGCCCTCCTCGATGTCATCCCAACGCATCTTCAACACGTCTCCGATTCGCTGGCCTGTCTGCAAGCAAAGCTCGAAGATCAGCCGCGCCCGATCCGGCGCGACTTCCCTAAAGGTGTCGATCTTGGATTGTGGCCACGCCTCACGTGGCTTGGTCTCGGACTTAAGGAGGCCGACGCCCTTCGCAGGATTGTCGTCGCGCCAGCCAATATCGATGGCGTATTCCATCAGAATGCGCGTCACCTGCACGGTGTAATTCGCGAAGCGCACCGCATCTGCATTGGCGTCCCGTGCGCGGATTACGTCCTTGCGGCGATACCCAGCCACTGGCAGCTTGCCCAGCTTTCGGCGTACCCAATCAAGGATCTTGTCGTAATCCTGCGCGGTGCGTGGTGCCAGCTTGCGATATTTCGGGCTACGGATATAGGCGGCGACTAGATCGTCGAACGTGCGCCCTTTGCTGGGCGCCGGCTTGGCCCCATTCAGTAGTGTAGCATATTCGAGCGCAAATTCTTTTGTGCCTGGATCACTTTGAATTCTGGCAGTCGAATATCCACGTCGCTGAAAATACAGAACGCCTTTCTTGTCATAGATGTGTGCAGGTAAGGTCTTCTTCATCGCTTCATGTCAACCAAGTCAAATTCATCTTTTGAGGTCTGTTCAGCGGGTTTCACATCAATCGACCCGTCCGCTCCAACGCGGACGTGGAAGCCTTGCGCCACCCATTCCGTTACAGCTCTGCGCAGGTCAGCTGGCCGGAAGACGCTTTGCTCGTGCTTGCCCATCTATTCTCCCTCATTCCCCTTAGCCGTTATCTTGTCCATCAATAGCCTCCTGCAATACCGGATCTGCGGGGGCGCATCGGGCCGCGTTTCCCCCGCAGATCATCCGCGCGACCACCGCGCGAATTCCTGTTCTTCGGGATCACCGCCCGCGCGGGGCGGATCATCGGAAGATCAGGCTGCGAGCTGGTCGCGCAGGCGGAAGCCGAGTAGCGGCCAGATCTTCTCGCGGGCGTTGCTGCGTGCGATCCTGCGACCGATTTCGGAGTTGAAGTTCTCGGGGCTGGCGCAGGCGCTCTCGCCAGTCACCGTGAAGCCGTTCTTCAGCGTGAGGCAGCAGACGGTCAGGCATGATCCGGGGAAGACGTGATATTCCTCGCCGATGATTTCGGCATCGATATCCTCCGGCGTGATGCGTCTGGCAGTCAGCCCCTTCTCCCTGATCTCGGCCTCGAGGGCTTTTTCGTCTTCGTTCACGGCATTCTCCTTTCAGATGAAAACTTCGGTCGGGTCGTGGTCGTCGCGCGGGCGCCTCAGTTCTGCGGCGATCAGCTGGGCCATCCGCGCCGGTGTCTCGTGCATAGGCTCGCGGCGGCGGGGCGCTTCGGTCATGATCACCGGCTGACGCGGCGCGGTTTCGGGGCGGTCGGCGAGCCTGCTATGCGGGCTGTCCCAGGGCGCGCGCGGCAGGCTGACATCGCGGCGGCTGAAATCGGTTTTGCCAAGCCCGTCGGGGATGGTGACCACACGTCTGGCGGTGCTGCGCATCATGCGGCCCCCTTCCGGCCAAGGGCCGCGCGACCGGCGGCGCTGTGGCCTTTGCAGGGGCCTGCGCACAGCCCGACCTGCGGGCAGAGGTCTTCCATCGTCAGGCCATGGGCGCGGGCAGCCGCACGCAGGGCACCGATCTGGTCGGCCTCGCTGGGCCGCCCCAGAATGTAATGCGGGCGGTGCCTGCTGATCTGTTCGTGATAGGCGTCGGCGGCTGCCGCGAGCCTGCGCTTCGTGGGTGCGGTCATCGCATGTCCTTTCGTAAGAGAGGCGGAAGAGGCAATGCCCGGAAACAGGGTGCTGGTTACGCGCCGCTTCCGCCTGTTCCTCCCCAACGCCACGATGGGAGGAATTCCTGAGTTTGGGGCAGGCCCCGTGGGCGCTGGCCGAAGCTCGGGAGGATGGGTCTCGGGGCGGCGCGGGTGGATGTGAGCGCCGCCCCATATCTGGCCCCCAATGAGGGAGGATGGGGCCAAATCCGGTCAGTCCATGCCGAGCGCTTCCTTGTAGATCGCCAGAATGGCCTCTTCCTCGGCCACGTCGTCCTTGTCGCGTTTGCGTAGGGCGATGATCATCTTGATGACCTTGGTGTCGTAGCCGCGGGCCTTGGCCTCGGCCATCACGTCCTTCTGCTGTTCGGCGATGTCGGCCTTCTCGGCGGCAAGGCTCTCGCATTGCTCGATGAACTGGCGCAGCTCGTCCGCGGTCACCTGATAGGCTTTCTCTGCGGCGGCTTGGAAATCGGGATCGGGCTTCATTGGCGGCTTGCCTGCATTCGCGCGGCTGATGTTCTGGGCCGCGCGGGCGAGGAAGCCGGGCGTGTTTTCGGTGAAGGTGGTCATGGCGTTCACGGTGGGGCTCCGGAAGAAAACTTCGGGCGGCGGCGAGAAGCGCACCGCCCGACAGGTGCGGTCGAGCAGTATCAGGCGACCGAAACTCAGAAAGCGGGGTTCTCGGCGGTCCACTGGGCGGCGGTGAGCGCGGCCACGGGGTCGAGGTGGATCAGCAGAAACAGGAGAGCCGCGCAGGCGCAGACGATGCCCGCGAGGGGCTTCCGTGAGTGTTTGGCTTGGTAAAACGTCTGCATAGCGCGGCTCCATCCTGTGGGGCGGCAGGCTCATATGCCGCTGCCTCGCCTTAACGCTAATGGGGACTTTTGGTACCGTCAAGATTAAAATGGGGACATATGACCCCAAAAATCATTTGCTTGGCATCTGCCTCAGTTGTTAGGTTGCCCATCCCGTGCGTCGGGTCTCCTGTGGTAATCCGGGCAAACTTGATAAGCATAGTTGATTTTTGCGCTGTATTGTTCTTATTTTGTTCCCATTGGTGGACGGGACGGACATGGCAGAGCTAATTGAAATAAAAGGTATAGTTGCGGTGTTGCGCGAAGTCGTTAGTCTGCCTGACGGTCCAGAGCGCGCTGACCTGCTGCTGCAGCTCGCAAGAACTGACGCTCCTCTGCGGATAGAGCAGCATATAGGCGAGCTAATTCAAGCCGGTCTTCAGTCAGGTCGTCAGCAATGAACTCGTTGAGAGTCAGGCCGAAATAGGCCGCAATCTTTACTGCATCATCTGCATTGGTCGATGCGGTGTCGCGCTGCTTCAACTTTTTGAGCTGTTCATAAGACACGCCCACGGCTTCGCATACCGCCCGGAGGCTGGGTTGCGAGGGACCTCCCACGCGCGATAGAAGGGCATCACGAAAGCGCATTGTCATAGGGGACAAACTTACCTTGACAAGCTGCACTTCGTAAGGCGTCAAAAGTCCCTTGACTTCTTGGGGGCTATTGTCCCTTATTGGCGTATGAAAACCGAAAGTCTCATCCTCGCGATCGAAAATTGCGCTCGGCGTCATGGCATCGCACCGACAACGGTAGCCAAGATGGCAGCTGGAAATCATCGCCTCTACTCCCGCTTGAAAGCTGGTGGCAGTTGTACGGTTCGTATCGCGGATCGGCTGTTGTCGAAGATTGACGACATTGATCGTGAAAGATCTGGCCAATGAGGCTGTCGGTTGCCTGCTCTCCTATATTTCATTGTTGGGAGACGTGGGGGAAATCAAAACAGTTGCGAAGGTGACGCGATGATCCAGACGAAGATCCGCGAGGATATCTCCGAAATTCTCTCCGAACTCTTGGTGACCGATCGCGGCCCCGCGCGGTTCCAGCCGGCCTATGAACAGTTCGCGGGGCAGATGACGGACCCCGCGCAGTTCTCGCGCAGGCGCAATGGCTCGCTCGACTGGACGATCATGGATGCGATCGTCATCCAGCACGTCACCAAATCCGACCGGATCAATGATTACCTGCGCAGCCTGCGCCGCAATCAGGTGGCCATGTCACCGATTGCCGAGGCCGCGAGCCTGATCGAGATCGCGGCCAGCATCTACAAGGAAAGCGGCGAGGCCGCTTCGGAAGTTGCCAAATGCGGCGACGAGATCGATGCGATCACCCATGCCAATGTGCTGCGCGAGCTGGAGGAGGCCCGCGATGCGGTGCTGATGGCCCTCGACCGGATCAAGCGCCTGCCTCTGGCCTCTGTCCCTACGGTGGTGCGTCATGACCGGACCGCGTGAGGATTGGGAAGCGCTGGTCCGCGCGGCCAGACCGCAGGACTGGGCGGGCCCGATCACGTTCGGGGTGGCGCCGGTCGAGGCGGCGAAACGCTCGGGCGGGCGGCTGGTCTATGTATCGACGCCCCTGGTGCTGGAGGGCTGGCAGGTCTCCGAGACCGTGATGATCGATGCGGCCCGCGCGGCGGCTGAACTGGCGCGCTTCAGGGTGGCGGCGGTGTCTCCGGTGGTGCTGGGCGCGGCCTATCTTGATGTCGATATGCATCTGACCATCCGCGAGCCGAAATCATGGGCGCGCTGGGTCGCGCCGATCCGCAACGCGGCAGGCGCGATATGGGTGCCCGCAAGCCGCGGCTGGTCGCGCTGCCCGCAGGTCTGGGCCGATGTGCAATGGGCCGCCTCGCATGGTGTGCCGGTCATGGTCGAAGCGCAGGAGATGCGGCATGGGGGTTAAACCGGTTTTCACGCTGGTCGGGGATGACGGGCTTCCGGACTATCCGATCTCGAGCAGCGACAGGCTCGACAGCCATTATTTCGTGACATGGAACCTCAAACGCTGGCGCGGGAGCGAGTTCCGGCGCGGGGCCTATACCGACCCCGAGGTCGGCTTCTTCGGCATGGAACTCTTCTGGGCCGCGCAGGATGAAACGCCCATCGGGACCTTGCCCGCCGATGACGAAAGCCTCGCCTTCCTGCTGCGCATGCCGGTGGCGCGTTGGCGCGAACTCAACAGCCGCGCGGTCTCGCCGGTTCATGGCTGGCAGCGAGTGCAATGCGATAATGGCCAGATCCGGCTGGCGCATCCGGTGGTGACCTCGATCGCCCTCGAGGCGCTAGGGTCCAAGCGCCGCAACGATGCCAAGCATGCCGATGACCGGATGCGCAAACGGCTGGGCACCATCGCGGGGCATCTGGCGAAAAGCATTCCGGGCGGGGCGCGGCTGGCCGAAAGCGAGGAGCGCCTGAATGCGATCAGCGACTGGATCGAGGCCGCCTATCCGGGCGGCAGTGCCACGGTGAAGCGGATCCGCGAGGCAATCGAGGATCTGTCGAGCCGTGTGTGATGCGTCCGAAAACTTCCGCAAATCCTCCACGAAACTTCCACCGGAAGAAATGGAAATTTTTGAGGAAGTTTCTGGAGCTTTTTATTTTTTCCAAAAACCGCGCCGCTGAAAGGAAAGGAGAAGAAATGACAAGAAAAGAAACTTTCCGATCCGGCCCGAAAAACAGAAGGCCCGCCTGTGGATAAGTCGGGATTTGCCGAGAGAAAGGAGCGATAGGATGGACAGTGCAGAACAGGCCAATGGCGAGAAACGCGTGCAGGCGGTGCTGATCGAGCCGCTCCTGCGGCAGGGGCTGGCCAAGCCCTCGACCCTGACCCGCGCGGGTTTCGAGGAGATGCAGGCGGGGCTGCGCGAGCGGCTGGCCTATATGTCGGACCTCTCGCTTTCGGCGCTGGCCGAGCAGGTCGCGGCCAATCCGGGCGGTAAGGCGGGGGACCGTTTCCCGATCGCGGTGAAGATCCTCGAATGGGCCGCCGAGATCCAGCCGCCCTCGGATGATGGCAGCCCGCTTTTGCGCGCGGTCTTTGCCAACGGGATCGGGCAGGAGGCGCTGCGCGATGGCTGGGCGCCCGAGCTGCGCTTCTGGCTCAAACAGAACCGGCGCTGGCCGAATGCCTTCGTGGCGGGGCAGCTGCGTGAGCAGGCCCGCGATAACCTGCGGCGGCTGATGCTGATCGAAGAGAACGTGGCGGCGGGGCGCATGGTCACCGATGCGGATCTGGCCTTCCGCCAGCGGCGGCGGGACGCAGCGGGCAAATGCGAGGCAATCGCGCAACTGGCAAGGGCAGAGCAATGATGATGGGCGATGTGCGGCGGGACCGGATCGTGGCGGCGGGGCCTCGGGTGATGAGTGTGCGCTCGGCGCTGGAATGGGCCTTCGGGCCGGAGAATGCGCGGATGGATTTCGACCATTCGGGCGCGCATGAATTCGATCGCGTGGGCGTGTCGTCCGAGGCGGGTTATGTCGATGGCAATGGTGATTTCATCAGCGCCTTCCAGAACGATCTGACGCTTATGCGGACCATCTCCGAGCATGACTTCGCGCTCGAGCATGACGTAGCCTTCGGCGGCTTCAACGCTGCGGGCTGGTCGCTGTGATGAACGGGGGCGCGGGCATCTGTCCCGCGCCTTTTGTCTTTCCGGATTATTGGAGATGAAGATGGCAAAGGTTGCTGTGACATTCCTGCGCGGCTGGTCGCGCTACAATGCAAATGAGACTGCGGGCTTCGATGCCGATCAGGCGCAGGAGCTGGTTGATGCCGGTATCGCCAAATGGGCGCCTGCGAAGGCCAAAACCGGTGCTGGTTTGGTTGCTACCAGCGCTGCTGATGCCGACGCCTATAAAAAGGCAATGAAGGCTGTCGAGGATGAGGCCAAGCGGCTTGAAGCTGTTTCTGCCGATCTCGAGGCGCGTGAGGCTGCGTTGATCGCGCGTGAGGAAGCACTTGCGTCTGGCACGGTGACGGATGCCGATGGTGTCGTGAAAGAGGTCGCAGCTGATGAGAAGACCGTGGCCGATGACGGCGCGGCCAGCCTGCCCAAACAGGGCAAGAAGGCCTGATCGTCATGCGGGTTGTCGGTGAAACAGACATTCCGCTGGCCGTTGATGTCGAGACTTTCAAGCGCTCGGTCCATTTGGGGCCCAACGATACCGAGGATGATCTGCTGCTGACGACCTATCTGGGGGCGGCGCAGGCGGTTGTCGAGACCGCGATCCGCCGCCCGCTGTCGCGTAGGCAGGTGATGTTCTCGGTGCCTCTGTCTGCATCCCGCTGCTGGTGGTTTCCGGTCGCGCCGGTATCCGGCATCGATGCGGTGCAGATCCGCCAGTCGGGCGGGGATTGGCAGGCGGTCGATATCGCACAGGCCGAATTATGGTGCGCGCTCGATGAGCCCCGGCTTGGTTTCCGGTCGGGGGCGCTTGCGGGCGCGTCCGAGATCCGCGTCACCGCAACCGTTGGTCATGACGGCGATGCGCCGAAACAGGCTGTACAGGCCATCATCCTGATGGTGCAGGAATGGTGGCGGGCAGGGATCTCGGTGGAGGGCGATCTGCTCGAGGCGAAGATGAGCTTCGGCGCGGCCCAGCTGATCAGGCAGGTGCGCTACCTTCGTCCGCTGGAGGGCTTCTGATGGCGGGCCAGCGATACGATAGATACATCCAGTTCCGCCGCGCGGGGCGGGTCGATGACGGCTATCGCGAAACGGTTGCCTGGAATGAGGAAGATCCTGCGGCGGATAATCTCGGCCTGCCCGAGCCCGCTGCGCGGGCGGATGCCTCGGACGGGGAGCGGGCGGCGGCGGGCTGGCTCGAAGCCTATCGCGTCAGTCGTTTCACGGTGCGTTCAAGCGCCTTCTCGCGGGCGATCACGCCTGCGGACCGATTGGTCTGCGATGGCATCGTTCATGAGATCCTCGGCATCAAGGAAATCGGCTTCCGCGACCGGTTGGAAATCACGGGGCAGGCAAAGGTGGGTGGAAATGGCGAATAGCGCAAGAATGCATATCGACGGGTTGTCCGAGAGCGACCGCGCCCTCGATAATCTCGGTAAGTCGATGAGTAAGCCTGTTATGCGGCGCAGTATGCGCAAGGCGGCGGAACCCATGCGGGCGAAGGCCGCCGAGCTGGCGCCGAAGAAAAGCGGCGGGCTGTCCAGGTCGGTCAAGATCGGCTCGACGCTCAATGGCAGCCAGCGCAAGCTACGGCGCAAGATGACCTTGGAAGAACGCACGGCAATCGAGCTGTTCCTTGGCCCGTCCTATGTGAAGGGCGATGGCGGCAACCACGGGCATCTTGTCGAGTTCGGCACCAAGCCGCACATGAATGCGGGCGAGTTTGCCGGAACCATGCATCCGGGCACCGCGCCGCAACCCTTCATGCGGCCTGCTTTCGATGCCGAGGCAGAACAGACGGTCGAACGTCTCAAGCCGATCCTCTGGCAGGAAATTGAAAAGGCCGCAAAACGCGCGGCCCAGCGGGCGGCGCGGCAGGCGGCGGGTGGCAGTTAGGGGCGTGATATGGCTGAAAGTCTAGTGGTCGCGCGTATGACCATCCAGAAGTGGCGGCTGTCGGTGATGAGGCTCTGGCTCTGGGCCATATATGTCCGTTGCCGGATCCTCCGCAGGGATTTCGATGTGGAGCGGCATGCAGAACGGATGGCAGATTTCATCATGCGGGGCGTGAAAACAAGGATTGTGCCTGGCGATGATGGAAACTGAGTTCCGCGCCCTCGTGGCCGCGACAGTGGCGCATATTCTGCCGCTGTCGCATATCGCATGGGGCGTGCTGCCCGATAATACCGCTCCGCCTGCGATATCGCTTCATCAGATCGACAATGCGGATGGCCTGACCCAGCAGGGGCCGGACGGTCTCTGGCGCGGGCGGGTGCAGGTGGATTGTCTTGCGCTCGAATATGCCGAGGCCGCGGCGATGAAAGATGCGCTGATCGCGGGGCTCAATGGCTATCGCGGGGGTGGCTTCCGGTTGATCCGGCTCGACCGGTATCGCGACGATCAGGACAAAGGGGCGGTTGACCGCCCCTTTCTAATTTCTCTCGACTTTCTCACATCATGGAGGGCCAGCTAATGGTCGAAACAGTTTCGCAAGCTGATGTCAGCTTTAACGACCAGCTTTGGGTCGGTCGTTTGGTCGGTGAGGTGCGCACCTGGACGCTGATCCTCGGGGTCGAGGAAATCGGCATGCCAGAGAAGGTGCCGGATTCGCTCGATGTCACCCATCAGCAATCGCCGGGCCGTTCGAAGGAAGAAAAGCCGGGTCTTTTGCCCTCGGTGGATTTCTCGCAATCGCTGCAATTCTGGCCCGAGCATGCGAGCCAGATCCTGCTCGACGAGCTTTATGCCCTGACCGAGGCGGGCACGCCGGAAGATGTGCAGGTGGCCTTTGTGGTAGGTGGCATGCAGCGCACCTATCGCGGCTATATCAACGGGTTCACGCCCTCGGGCACCGTGGGCGATAAGCGCATGGTGTCGCTCGGCGTGAAGATCTTTGACCGGATCCTGCCGAACCCCGCGCTGCCGGAAGCGGAGGAATAATCCATGGCGAACGCATTCAAGGGTGAAGTGGCCCTCAGTTTCGAGGGGCAGGCCTATACCATGACCTTCGATTTCAACGCGATGTGCGATTTCGAGGACGAGACCGGCAAGAACGCCTTGGAAGTGCTGGAAGGGATCGAGAACGGCAATGCCGCGATCAGCGCCCGCGAGATGCGGCTTCTGTTCTGGGCAGGGCTCAAGCAGAACCACGAAGACATCACCAAGCCGCTGGCGGGTAAGATCCTCTCGGCCAACCCTGATGCACTCATGCGGGCCTCGGCGGCGGCCGCGCCGCAGGCCGGTGATGGGGGTATGGCGGGAAACGCACCACGCCCCGGCAGGCAGCGGGGCAAGAAAGGGCGCAAAGGGTAACGCTATTTGATCTTCTGGAGCGCTATCTGGAAGCGGGGTTCACGGATGTCGATGCCTTTTGGCGCCTGACCCCGCGCCTCTATCTGGCCTTGCTCGCAGGCGCCGAAAAGCGCCTGCGGCGGGACCGCGAGCTGGTCTGGTTCTGCGCGATGCTGCCTTATTTCGAGAAGCCAATTTCCTATGAGCGGTTCGTGGGGATCAAGGAAGATCCCGTTGCACGGGCGCGGCGTTTTCATCAGGCGTGGGATAAGGTTGATCGCGGTTTGATACAGAGTTGATTATCTACTGTTTACACTAGAAGATTGTGCACGTTACTCACTCGTGTATTCAAGGTGGCTATAAATAACATGGAATTTTTATCGGGGCGCGAGCTATCAGAGAAAATCAAAGACGTCATGAAAGGTGCTAATCCTTGTATGTCCGTTGCATTTTTAAGCTCTGGCTGGTTCAAACTCATTTTTGAGGACAATATCCCGCCTGAGTTAAAAATCATTTGCGATGTCGAGATGGGTTGCACACCACGTGATGCCCTAAAAACGGCGGGAGCCCCAGATAACCCAAACCTCAAATACATTCCTGATAAAGAGATGCATGGGAAAGTCTACATCTCGGATAGAGGGGTTATCGTGTGCTCGGCCAATGCAACGCTAGCGGCACTTCGATTTGATACGCGTATCGAAGATGGCGTTTGGGCCGCAGAGGGCACGCCGTTACACCAAGATGTTCAACGAAAGTTCTCTGAGCGCTTTGATATGGCTGAAAAAGTGTCCAGAGAAATTCTGAAGAAAACGCCCAAGAAGGTTTTCGGGCCCGAATACGAAAAGGCGCCTAAAGATGGCTTACCTCTATTGCAGTCCGTTCTACGTTCTCCCTCCGCATTCAACGGGGTTTACTTCGTTTTCACAGGTGACGAGATCGACGATGAGGTTATCGAAAATGGTGATGCGCAATACGAAGAAGAAAGTGATGAAACTCGCGTCGAGAAAAAGAATAGAGATTATCATTACGACTTCGGGAAAAAAGTAACTGAAGAAAACTGGCCGAAAGTCTTTATCGCAATCCACCGGTTTAAAAATGGAAGAGTGCGTTTCAATAAATTGCGCTTCCTCTTCACTGCCCGTCAGCTTGCCAACGGGAAATCTAAAAGTTTATTTATTTCCGAGATCCTGCCGGCAAGCGCTTCTGGATCAGCCTTTGGCGGGATACCAGAATTGGCGCAAGAGAATATATGCCGCAAAGAACTTCGAGAAAAGTTCCGCAGGAAAGATGTTTTCAGCAATTTTGCTGGTGAGATTCTGTCAGCAAATCAATTCGCTGAAGAATTACGAAAGCTGTAACTTCAGCATCATCTACAATTTAGACAAAGCCACCCATCTGGGTGGCTTTTTTCATTTGAAGGAGCCGCCTCATGGCCTCGTCTGTCATCGGCGCGCTTCGCGTCAATCTCGGGCTCGACAGCGCCCAATTCTCGCGCGGCCTAAATCAGGGCCGTAGTGACCTCGCCCGCTTTGCCGCTAAGGCCGGTCAGTTGGCGGCAGGTGTGGCGGCGTCTCTCGGCTCTGCCATGTCGGCGATGGGGCTTAGCGCGATCGACGCGGGGGCAGAGATCACCCGCCTGTCGCAGGTGGCCAATACCATGCCCGCGCAGTTTCAGGGCTGGGCGGCGGGTGCGAAGTCGGTCGGGATCGAGCAGGACAAGCTCGCGGATATCCTGAAGGATGTGAATGATCGTGTCGGTGATTTCGTCCAGACCGGTGGCGGTCCGATGGCGGATTTCTTCGAGACTATCGCGCCGCGCGTCGGGGTGACCGCTGACCAGTTCCGCAACCTTTCGGGTGCGGATGCGCTGCAGCTTTATGTCTCGACGCTGCAGAAGGCCAATGTGAACCAGCAGGATTTCACCTTCTACATGGAGGCGATGGCCTCTGACAGCACCCTGCTGTTGCCGCTGCTGCGCGATGGCGGTTCGGCAATGGCCGATTTCGCCAAACGGGCAGAAGAGGTCGGCGCGGTTCTCGATGGCCAGACATTGGCGGCGCTGAATAGCGGCAAGCTCGCGCTGAACGATATGAACCTCGCATGGTCGGGAATGAAGAACACCGTGGGCGCGCAGATGGTGCCTGCGCTTCGCACATTGGCGGATGCCGTGACGGTCGCGGCGTCGTTCTTCCGCGAGAATGCCGAGACCATCATGACCGTGTTGCGCACGATGGCAGGCACGGCGGTCGCCTCGGCTGCGATCTTCGCTGGCCGGTTTGCCATCTCGATTGGCGTTACGGCGGTGCAGGCGATCATGTCGGCCTCCGCAGCTGCTGCAGCGCATCAGATCATGCTGGGGCGGATGACGCTATCCTCGATTCTTGCGGCGAATGCTGTGCGCGGGTTGGCTTTGGCCTTCACAGCTTTGCGGGGGGCGCTGATCTCTACGGGGATCGGTGCTCTGATCGTGGGGGCTGGCTTTCTGATTGGCGAGTTCGTCAAACTCGTGGGTGCTGCTGGCAGTTTCGGCGAGGCGATGAAGCTTGTCGGTGCGCTAGGGGCCGAGGTCTGGGACAGGATCGTCCTCGCGGCGAAAGCTGCCTATGCATATATGTCGGCGGGTGCGCAGGATCTGCGGGCCATGATGCTGGATGTCTTCGCGGCGATCATGCGCGGGGGCATCACCTTTGCGAACCGCTATATCGGTATCTATCGCGGTGCATTCGCGGCGGTGAAGGCGATCTGGCAGGTGCTGCCCGCCGCGATCGGAGATTTTGCCTATAGTGCGGCGAACCGTTTGATCGAGGCGGTCGAGGCGATGATCAACGGCGTCGTGTCGCGGATCAATCTCTTTATCGAGGGGCTAAATTATGTGCCTGGCCTCAACATCGCACCTGTTGCCGAGGTCGATCTGGCAGGGGTCGAAAATCCCTATAAGGATGCAATGCGCCAAGCTGGCACGGCGGCTGCGGATGCGTTTACCGAAGGCTTCAATACCGAAACATTCGATGCCGATAGCGTGCCAGCCGCGCTCGAGGGTATGGCGGATGAGGCGCGTAGCTTGGCTGGAAACACCCGTCTTGCGGCCGATGCTCTGACGGCGCTTGCGACCACGCCTCTGCAAAGCTGGAAAGATCTGCAGGAGACGATCCGCAGCGCGAAGAACGACGCGGGCGATGCGCCATTGATGCCTGGCGCCGATCCTTTTGCGGGTGGCTCGGGCGGAGATGAAACGGGCGCGTCCCGTCAGGCTCGCAAGACCAAGCAAGAAGTAACCGAGCTGCAGAAAGCGACGGATGATTGGAAGTCCTCGTGGCAGGATGGGTTCAAGGGGATGCTGTTCCGTACAAAATCACTTGGCGATGCCCTGTCCGGTGTTCTGTCGAAGCTCGCGGATATGCTTGCGGATAGTGCTTTCAGTCTCCTTTGGGGCTCCACCGGTCTCGGCAAGATGGCGGGCGGGCTGCTGGGTGCGCTTGGTATCGGGGCCAACGCGAATGGCACGAATAATTGGCGCGGTGGTCTGAGCTACGTCAATGAGCGTGGCAGTGAAATCATGAACCTGCCGCGCGGCACTCAGGTCATTCCGCATGACGTGTCCATGCGAATGGCCGATGCGGCTGGCCGTGCAAGCGGCGGGGCGCAGAGGGTGGTCGTGGAGGCGGTGCCAACGGATCTCTTTGATCTCCGCGTCAAAAGCGTCGCCGATCAATCGGTATCGCAGGCCCGCGCCGGTATCGTCTCCGATTCCGTGCAGGCCACGGGGCGGGCGATGACCAAATCCAAATCCTTCGGTTCGAGGTAATTGAAATGACGCTTGTGTATGCATGGCCTCCTGTCGGGGTCGTGGCCTCGGAATGGACCATCGATGCACCGGTCAATGTCTCGCGCTCGCTCATCACGGGCGCGCGGCGGGTCTCGGCCACCAAGCGCAGGCGGCGCATGGTGGCGATCGAGGTCTCATCGATGGCGCGGGGGTCGAATGGTGCGGGCTATATGGAAATGCTCAAACGCTACCTCGATGGGGGTGTGAACCTGATCCGTCTCGAAAGCCGTCCGGTGAACTGGTGGGCCGATGCCCAGATCGAGGCCACGGGCCGCCAGTCGCGCGAGGTGCAATGGCGCAGCGGTTCCGACGATGTGAGCTGGGATCAGGATGGCGGCGAGGTCATCTGGATTGACGGCACATTACTCGGCGGCGTGGCGGGCAGCGATGACATGTTTCCGACGCTGACGGTGTCGGGCCTGACGCCCAACCGGCGGGCAGCGCGTCCCGGCGAGTTCGTCACGCTGAAAGCGGGCGGAGCTGTCCAGACAGGACAGGTGGTCAGAGAAGCATTTGCGAATGCGCAAGGGGTGGCCGTCCTGCGCACCTTCGAGGCGCTGACCGGTTCGGGGATCGTCAATATCGGGATCAGCGAAAGCGCGGTGTTCGAGGCGACCTCGATCCCGCGTGCGGTCCAGCCGCTGAACGGGGACTGGAGCTATTCGTGGCATTTCTCGCAGGTTTTCGAGGATGAGGTGGGCGGGTTCGAGGAGGTCGATCCATGGAACTGACGCGCGGCTGTCCTGCGGCCATGCTCGACGCCATCGCGGGGCCGGTATTCTATCCGGTGGTTTTCGTCTATCTCGACTGGCCGGATGCACCCGTTCGCGCCCATAGCGGCACCGGCCCACTGATCTGGGGCGGTCACGAATGGCAGGGTGTGGGGCAGTGGGGCACGATCACCGCGCCCGCCGAGGTGAGTGGCAGCATGGTCGCGACCGAGGCCACGGTGACGCTGGTGGCGGGGCCCGAGGACTTCGACGCATTTATCGATGCCGCGATCCGTAACCGCGAGGGTGCGATCTATATCGGCTGTCTCGCGGATCGTCCGGGCACAGCAGGCGGGGCGACCTTGCTCGCCGATCCGGTCGCGATCTTCTATGGCACCATGGACGCGATGAGCATGACGATTGAACCGACCGATGAGGGCATCCAGTCCTCGATGTCGATCACTCTTGCCACCGGTCCGGGGGCACGGTCGGCGGCCACCGTCTATCACAGCGAACAGGATCAGGCGCGGGCCTATCCGGGCGATACGGCAGGGCGCATGACCGCGCTCGCGATGAGCCGTGCGCAGGTGCTGACATGGCCGGAGAGTTGACGCCCGATCAGGTGATGGCATCGGTGGAGCGACATATGGGCGGGGTCTTCGAATGGGGCCCCGCCGATTGCTGTAGTGCGCCCTGTGCCGTTTTTGCCAATCTCTGGTCCATCCAGCCGATGCAGGGGCTGACCTATGCGGGCGCACGCGGGGCTTCGTGCCTCATCCGCCGTCATGGCGGGATGTGGGCGTTTTCCCATCACCTCGCGGATCGTGCGGGATTGCGGCAGGCCACGGGGCTCGGTGCGATCGGCCTGATCCGGACACAGCGCGGCCTGTCCCTGGCGATCCAGCTGGGGGCAGGGATCTGGGCAGCCAAGGCGGCTGCCGGTTTCACCACCATTTCACAGGCTGAGGTTTCATGGCTCCCGTAATCGGATTTGTCGCACAGGTTGCCAGCTGGGTTGCGGGGCTGGGCGCGTTCGGACAAGCGCCTCGCCAAGACCGCCGCCAGCGCCTTCCTGACCGTGGGGCTCTCGCCCTCGGTCGCGCCCTATGTGCGGGGCTCCGAGGTGCTGGCGGCGGTCGCGATCATGTCGGTCGGGCTCATCGTGCTCGATGTGCTGACCGCGCTGGTGCAGGACCGCGAGTTCCTGCGCGAGATGATCCGCAAGAAACTGGGGGGCGGCAGATGAGCGATCACATCAAGGGGGCGCTGCGCGCGAACCGCCTGCCGATCTGGGTGCTGGCGGTGATCATCGTGCTGGCCGTGGCCGAGCCATGGATCCGGCAGGCGCAATCCTCGCGGGCATGGCGCGACTTTACCGGCCAGACGCCCTTCGTCTCGGTCAGCGTCACCGGCGCGAGCGTCACGCCCGAGGGGCTGCAGGCGATGGGCGATATGGTCAAACGCCGCTGCGAATATCGCGGGCTGGCGGCCTATGTCATCATCGGCGGCACCAGCTACCGCGCGGTGGTCGATACCTCGGGCGAGGACGATCTGCGCCCGCCCGGCTCGCGCCCGCCCAACCGGCTGAGGCAGCCCTGGGGGCCATGGCTGATCGTCTGGTCTGCCGAGAAAGCGATCCCCGAGCGCTACGAGCTCTGGGCCTATCACCAATGCCCGCGCGAGAAGGTGGTGCAGGTGAACCTGTTCGCGTCAGGAGACTGGGAGGGGAGGTGAAACAATGATCGATCGCGTAAGGTTTGGATAAACGCGAATGCTGTTCTGCCTAGCTTCAGTCTCATACTATCATCATGAAAAATGATTCTCAGATTGGATTGCTATGTGGAAATTTTTGTCGGTTGGCTTGGTCGTAATTGCATCGGGTTGCGTTTCGACAGGCGGCATTGGTAGTGACTGGATCTATAAAGCTGACAAGGATCCAATCAGCTTGAAGCCAAACTCCTTCGCTATGATGTTACTTAATTCGGATCGGTTCTCGGATGATCCGAATTATTTGGCCGCAACTTGTGACGAGGACGGCTTCGAGTTCTTTATCAATAGCGCGGGTTTTTGGGGGCAGGACACACGAGCATTCCGGAAAAATCAGGTTTTTGAGATGCGCGTTGGAACGCGCGTTTTCTCCGGGCGTTATTTGCCGGTTTCGTCCGGCGATGCGGCCTACTTGATTTCCGGAAAACCGCGATTTAGCGCCGTAGACCGCAAACAGCTTTTCGCGGCGTTTTCCCAGCCCGGTCAGCTGGCAGTGAGGGTGTCTGATTACCAAGGAACGCCGAGCACCGTAACAGGAGCTATATCTGGAAATTCCACAGGTCTTCTCAAGGTTGCAGCCGACTGCGGTATTACTGATTGAGCCGACGCTTAAAATGCAAATTCAACCCCGCCAATCCGGCGGGGTTTTTTTTATGGAGAAATGACAGATGAAAACTTCCGGCAAGGGCATCGTCGCCCTGATCGGCCATGAGGGCATTGTGCCCGGACCCTATTTCGATAGCGTGGGCATTCTGACCGCCTATGTCGGCCATACCAAGGCGGCGGGTGGCTTTGACCCTGCCAACCTGGCTGCGGGGATGCCTGCCGACCTCGATGCGACCCTGCGCGAGGCGTTCCACGTCTTCCGCGAGGATCTGGCGAAGTTCGAGACCGAGGTGGCGCGGGCGATCAAGGTGCCGGTGGCCCAGCACGAGTTCGATGCAGCTGTCAGCTTCCATTTCAATACCGGTGCGATCGCGCGAGCGGATTGGGTCAATAAGCTGAATGCGGCTGATCGGGTAGGGGCTGCGGCTGCGATCATGAATTGGTCGAAGCCGGTAGAGATCATTGGCCGACGTCGGGCTGAGCAGACATTGTTCCGGACCGGTGCTTATCCCGATGATCCGGTCACGGTCTGGAAGGTCGGCACCAACCGGCGCGTGATCTGGACGCCCGCTCGCACCCTGTCGCCCTATGATGCGCTGCGCTTGATGGCGGATTGCGCGTGAGCTGGCGGCTTTTCGCGGCGCTGGTCTTTGCCGCGGCTATCGGCTGGACGGTGCAGGGCTGGCGCATGTCGGCCCGCATCGACGCGGCACGGGCTGATGAGGCTGAGACCCAAGCCGCAGATCTGGCGGCAGCCCTCGCGCAAAGGAACACCGCGACCGCCCGCGCCAATGCCGCCAATGCGGCGCTGGCCGAAACCGAACGCGCCCTGCTCGAGGCCGAGCGCGACCGAGACACCGCCCAACGGAGGCTGATCGATGAAATCACCGCTGACCCCGATCTGGGCGGCGCTGGCATCCCTGCTGGCCGCCTGCAGTCCATCACCGAGCACTGGGCCGGTCGATGACCCGCCGCGTCCGCAGATTGTCCTGCCCGCCGCCGCTCGCATCCCGTGCGCGTCTCCGGCGTCCCTGCTTTCGACAGGCGGGACGGTGGCTGACGACGCGGTGAGCATCACCCGCCTCGGTGACGAGTTGATCGCCTGTGATGAGCGGCGGCGCGTGGCTGTGGAAGCATTCGAAGCTTGGAAGCTCGTACCTTAAACTTGATTAGTGATTGCAAAGGAGCTCTTTAGAAAGTTGAAGGGGCGTCTCTTATGAGGTTTTTGATCGGCTTGAGATTTAAGATCTTAGCATTGTCGTTTATCGAAACCCGCTCATTTTCAAACATTAACGCGAAGACAAATCGGAACTCGCTTTCTTCGATGAAATTGTTCGGCTTTGTAAATGGAATTCGAGTTTTCAGGTGCCTCAGTTTTTCTATCGGTAAGTCAGCTTCGCTGCGAGCTTCTACTGTTCTATTCCCATAGTCTACCTGTTCCATTGTAAGTGAAAGTGACAGGCCGCGCTGCAGAGCCGAAAGAGAATTTTCTTGTATTAGGTAGTTTGGCAGATCTGCAATAGAAAGATGCTCCCAAAGTAACTGCCGCAGGTAAAGTCCGAAATTGACCATGTTATCTGCTGGAATTTCCCACTTTGACGGATATTTCTGGGATATGTTTCCAGCGGCTGTTGGCCTTGATGATACGCAGTAGATCCAACAGTTAGAGTAAGATCCCGTGAGGCTAAGCTCTTTGATTGCTGGCCCAGATGAGCTTATCGAAAGTCCGTCTAGGGTGCCGTGTTCCCAAGTATCAGAGCCGACTTCTGAAAGCCATTCCGGTGAAACAGGTGTGAGATCTGGAAAACTAATGTTAAATTCAAATTTTCCTTCGCCTTGATCCTGCAGAAACTTGTCTTCTGTTGTGCGGAAACCCCAGAGAGTTCCGATCCGAATGGTGCTGCAGTCTTTAGCAATATTGTACTGTTCTTCACAAAACTTATAGTAGCTGGGTTTGGAAAATGCATAGAATGACAATTTGAATTCCTTTTACCTTGCCGCATCGACATTTCTGAAAGCGTAGCGGTTATTTAGAAACGAATGCGCCACTCTTCGAGAGCTGTACGCTGTTTTACAGCTGATCGAAATCGTTACTCTTTGCCGGGGTTTTGAACATCGGGCCGCCGCTCATAAGGCTCGACTGTGCCTTAATTGTACACCAGTTGGTCATAAGCTTGGCTAGGGCGGCTGCGTGTTCAATTTCGGCTTCCGCCGAATCGGACGCCTAGAGCATGGCAGGCACATACAATGAGCGGGCACACGAGTCCATATCAATAATTTGTGCTGCTTCTTGATAATTAACTAGATGTAGTGATCTCTCTCAGCTAATTTTTGGCTGCAACCGAGATTCAAAGGTCAGTTGCAGCCAAAAATGTAGCGGTATTTTGCCACGATAGTTCAACACCCATGACCCTACATAAGGTTATGGTTCAGTCAAGGCAGGTACCTGTATGAAACTTTGATATAAGAGATGCGAATGCCAAAGAAGCAATCGACGACAAAGACTTCAACGCTTGCAAGCAAGGTTCTCAGCGGTAAATTGAAGCCCACTTCAGCCCAGGTTAAAACCTTGGCCGCTTCCGTTCTTTCACAAGATGAGAAGAAGGGTAGCTAATAAAAATGGCACGGGTTACCCCCGTGCCTTCGCCTTCCAAGGATAGAAGGAAGAAAACTTAGAAAAAAGTTTCCCAAGGTTTAGCGATTTCAGCCTCTGACTCCAGATAAGAACTCATTGCTCGCTTAGGTGCAGTCGGCTGATCACTTGACTTTCGGCTGTACGCTTCGATTAGCTGCTGTACATCTTCTTCCAAATTGGAGTTGGTTTCCAGCTGAGCTTGATTTGGGTTGGTGCGGACCATCTTGCAATCCTCTGGGTCAGGGGTGTTATCGTTGTAGTTCTTTTTGCTTGACACTGACAAGAGACTTGTAGCGTCAAGATGGGAAGTATTCTCTGCTTTACTTAGATCGAAAATCAACATCTGGAGTGCGTGCGTTGAATATCAGTAACGCTGTAAACAGGCTTAATTTTAACTCTGAGGACGTCCAACCCGAACTTATTTTCGGTTTGGTTGGACCGTTAGGAAGTGACATAGATGCTGTTCAAGACGCGCTCAAAAGAGAACTTCAAAAAGTTGAGTATAATGTAGTTGATATTCACCTAACCAAAGATGTTGTGAATGTGATCCCAGCTTTAAAGGGAATGCCAACTTCGACGTATCAGCAAAAAATTGATTTGATGAACGACCTGGCACGCTTTTCTCAAAAAAACGATTTTTTAGCTCGTGTAGCAATCATGATGATCGCAACACATAGAAATCGAATTAATGCTGTGCGCAGTAGAGAGACAGGCGAAGACTACTCGAAGGAGCAAGCTGAAAAAACAGCTTTTATTATTCGTCAATTGAAGAGGCCCGCTGAGATTGCGCTCCTCAATAAAGTTTACGGAAAAAAGTTTATCCAGATCTCTATTGCTGTTTCCGAAGAGGACCAGCTCCAGTCTGTTTTAAACATCATAGGACGAGAATCGCCTGAATTTTCGCAAGTAAAAAGAGAAGAAGCTGCTCGTCGCCTTATTGGGCAAGATCGAGAGGAGACCGGGGTGGATTACGGTCAAAGCACTACGAATGCTCACCAATCTGGAGATGTGTTTGTAGCAGGTCGATCGAAATTTATTTTTACAGAAATCGCACGATTTATAGATGCTTTATTCGGTTCTAACTATGTCAGTCCCACAAGAGATGAGTTTGGTAGTCAGCTAGCAAAAACGGCATCATTGCGCACTCTAGATTTAAGTCGGCAGGTTGGTGCTGCCATCACAACGGCTGATGGCGATGTGATCACCTTAGGCTGTAATGAAGTGCCAAAAGCTGGAGGCGGCTCTTACTGGTGTGACGATGACAATCCTCAAAGGGATATGGAACGTGGCGTCGAGCCAAATAAGTTAGAGACAAACCGTATTGTAAATAACTTTATTCATGCGTTGCATAACTCTGACTTGTTGAAAAAGGGTCCGAAAGAAATTTTCCAAGACGAGCGTTTTAAAGATCTTCTTAAAGATGCCTTTGTGTCTGATTTGACTGAATTTGGTCGAATTACTCATGCGGAAATGAGTGCTTTAACCGACGCAGCAAGGCTGGGGTTGTCGACCAAGGGTGCTACGATCTACGTCACGACCTTCCCGTGCCATAATTGTGCAAAGCATCTCATTGCAGCTGGTATCAAGCGTATCGTTTACATTGAGCCCTATACGAAAAGTAAGGCATTTGAGCTTAGCGGGGATGCCTTAACAACATCAAAGTCAGATATCGGTAAGGTCCTTGTAGAGCACTTTGTGGGTATTGCTCCGAAGCGTTATCAGGACATTTTCGAAAAGAAGAATAAAAGGCGGACTGACGCAAATGTTGTTAATCGCTGGTATGCGCGGCGTCCTCTACCTCTCGTCTCAGATGTGTCAAAAGCACATTTGCACGTCGAGGAAACCGTTAAATTGGAGTTCCCAGACGTGAAAAAGCGAGTTGAACACGAACTAATGCGTCAAGCGCTGAAGCTTTTGCAGCATGTGCGTAATTGCTGCAATCATAAGGTTTCACATGAGCAATGACACAGCGGTTTCCTCCGCAACATTCATGATGTGTTCGTGTAATGTTTAAGATTTGACGCAACACAAAACCATCTGATTTCAATGGCTAGATAGCGGATTGCAAATCCGTGTACAGGAGTTCGATTCTCCTACTCGCCTCCATTTATCTTCAAGCACTTGCGTCACTCCTTCCAATGTAGCGGCCTAGCCGTTTACAGTTGCGTTTACACTTATAGCTTCTGAGTACGCGCTTTTGCAGTTTCCAGACGCGCCAAAACCAAGTCGCTCTCGTCCGGACTTACACGGGCGTAGATCTCGATAACTTGCGCGGCATAACGTACTGACCAGCCCATGAGCGTTGCAATCTGACGCAGCGACAGGTCCGCGTTGAGCAAACGCGTTGCTGCCGTACCTCGCGTGTCCGCCAGTGTTTTTTCTCGCCCATCCTCCCAAGAGGACACCTTTGCTTCACGCCGCCATTTCGTGATTTGGTTTGATGCCCATCGGGATTGAAGGGGATCACCAAGCTGCCCTACCAAAAGCGTTTCCTGACTTTCAGGCGTCGCATCCAACAGCGCCTGAAGACCATTTGTTACAGGGATATATGCAACACGCCCACGTTTGCCGGTCTTGAAGCGCAGCCGTTTCCCGTGGGCTGTGTCTTCAAAGTGGTCCTTCCGAACCTCCACCAAATCCGACACGCGCAACCCCGTCTCACAGCCCAGCATCAAGATGCGCTGGACCCATTGAGGCGCAACTTTGTTGAACGCCTTGATATCAGCTGGTGTCCATAGATCTCGATCACCTGCGAGGCGTAGCGCACTGACCAGCCCATGAGGGTCGCGATCTGACGCAGCGACAGATCGGCATTGAGCAACCGCGTCGCCGCCGTCCCCCGCGTGTCAGCCAGCGTCTTTTCGCGCCTATCATCCCAAGGCAGCACGCCGGCAGCCCTGCGCCATTTCGTGATCTGGTTGGAAGCCCGTCGTGCTGTGAGCGGCTTGCCCAGCTCAGACACTAGTAAGATATCCTGCCCTTCCGGGGTCTCTTCAATCAGCCTCCCCAATTCTGCCGTGACGGGAATATAGGCCAAGCTAAACCGAGTGGACACGTATCGCTATTTTTCCTGGATGATTGATGATCTGGCAGAGATGAGAACGAACAATCTTGATGAGGATATAGATTACAGTCGGTATTTGCCGTGGAATGCGCCAGAACATTGCAAGGTGAAGCTGCGGCCCGTGAAATAGGGCATAGCAGCGGTGGCACTCGGCCTCATCGTGTAGAATGGCTGCCTTGCCGTTGTAGCGCATCAAAAAAGGGCGAGACTTTTGTCTCGCCCTTTTGGTATTTTTAGGCCTCTTGGCCGAAAGCTTAGAAGTGGACCGACTTCGTATCGGCCGGTTTTTCCAGCGGCGGAGCGAATTTGGTCAGGTCGATGCCCTCAACGGCTTTCTTGTATTCGTCAAGGCTCGGGGTGCGGCCAAGGATGGCCGACAGAACCACGACGGGGGTCGAGGCCAGCAGCGACTCGCCCTTCTTCTCGGCGGTGTCTTCCACAACGCGGCCTTGGAACAGGCGGGTCGAGGTCGCCAGAACGGTGTCACCTTTCGCGGCTTTCTCCTGGTTGCCCATGCAGAGGTTACAGCCGGGGCGCTCGAGATACATGATGTTTTCGTACTCTTTGCGCGCCTGCGATTTCGGGAAGAGATCGTCGAATTCGAAGCCCGAGTATTTCTGCAAGATGTCCCAATCACCTTCGGCTTTCAGCTCGTCGATGATGTTATAGGTCGGTGCAGCCACAACCAGAGGCGCTTTGAATTCGACCTTGCCGGCCTCTTTCTCGAGGTTCTTCAGCATCTGGGCCACGATCTTCATATCGCCTTTATGCACCATGCAGGAGCCGACAAAGCCCAGATCCACCTTCTTGTCGCCGCCGTAATAGGACACGGGACGGATGGTGTCATGGGTGTAGCGACGCGAGACATCGGCGTTATTCACATCCGGGTCTGCGATCATCGGCTCGTCGATCAGGTCCAGATCCACGACGACCTCTGCGAAATATTTCGCATTGGCATCGGGTTTCAGCGCGGGCTTCTCGCCCGATTTGATCTCGGCGATCCGCTTGTCGGCTTTGTCGATCAGGCCTTGCAGGGTCTTGGCTTCGTTATCCATTCCCTTGTTGATCATCACCTGAATACGCGATTTCGCCAGTTCCAGCGACCCGATCAGCACGTCATCATTCGAGATACAGATCGAGGCTTTCGCCTTCATCTCTGCGGTCCAGTCGGTGAAGGTGAAGGCTTGGTCGGCCAGCAGGGTGCCGATATGCACTTCGATGATGCGGCCTTGGAAGACGTTATCGCCGAATTGCTGGAGCATCTGCGCTTGGGTCGCGTGAACCACATCGCGGAAGTCCATATAGTCCTTCATCTGGCCCTTGAAGGTCACCTTGACCGATTCAGGAATCGGCATGGTGGCTTCACCGGTGGCCAGTGCCAGAGCAACGGTGCCCGAGTCCGCACCGAAGGCCACGCCTTTGGACATACGGGTGTGGCTGTCGCCGCCGACGATGATATCCCAGTCGCTGACGGTGATGTCGTTCAGCACCTTGTGGATAACGTCGGTCATGGCGTGGTATTCGCCTTTGGGGTCACGCGCGGTGACAACGCCGAAGTTGTTCATGAAGGACATGAGCTTCGGAATATTGGCTTGCGCTTTCTTGTCCCAGACCGAGGCGGTGTGGCAGCCCGACTGATAGGCGCCATCCACGGTGGGCGAGATCACGGTCGCAGCCATGGATTCCAGCTCTTGCGCGGTCATCAGGCCGGTGGTGTCTTGCGAACCAACGATATTGACCTTCACGCGCACGTCCGAACCGGCATGCAGGGTCTTGCCCTTTTCCACACCCACGGCATTGGCATTGAAGATTTTTTCCACAGCCGTCAGGCCCTGACCCTCGATCGAGACTTCTTTCGAAGGCGCGAAGACCGGCGCTGCCTCAACGCCCAGCGTTTCCGCCGCGAACGTTTGCAGTTTCTTCCCGAAGACCACAGCATAAGAGCTGCCCGCCTTCATGAATTCGACCTTCGACGGCGTGAAGGCCGAGGCGACATCCGCCAGAACCTGACCGTCTTCGCTCAGCAGCTTCTTCGCTTTGGTGTCGATTTTCAGCACTGTGCCGGTGGCGACAGAATATTTCTGTTCCAGAACGGGGTTGCCTTCTTCATTCAGAACCGGCTTGCCATCGGCATCGACCTTCTTGACCCAGTTTTTCAGGTCCAGACCGATCCCGCCGGTCACGCCAACGGTGGTCAGGAAGATCGGCGAGATGCCGTTGGTGCCCGCAACAACCGGCGCATAGTTCACGAAGGGAACATAGGGCGAGGTCGGCTTGCCGGTCCAGAGCGCCACGTTATTGACGCCCGACATACGCGAGGAGCCCACACCCATGGTGCCTTTTTCCGCGATCAGCATGACGCGCTTGTCGGGGTGCTGGGCTTTCAGCGCCTCGATTTCTTTCTGGGCCTCTTCCGAGATCATGCATTTGCCGTGCAGCTCGCGGTCCGAGCGCGAGTGCGCCTGGTTGCCCGGCGACAGAAGGTCGGTCGAAATATCGCCTTCAGCGGCGATATAGGTGACCAGCTTCACCTCGTCTTCCACATCGGGAAGCTTGGTGAAAAATTCGGCCTTGGCATAGCTTTCCAGCACATCCTTGGCGACGGTATTGCCCGCCTTATAGGCATCGGCCAGACGCGCCATATCGGCATCATACAGGAAGACCTGCGTTTTCAGGACTTCGCCCGCTTTGGCGGCAATCGCTGCATCCTCGCCAAGCGCGAGATCCAGCAGCACTTCCATCGACGGGCCGCCCTTCATATGCGACAGCAGCTCGAACGCGAAATCGGGGGTGATCTCGGCAACGACGGCCTCGCCCAGAATGATTTCCTTCAGGAACTTCGCCTTCACGCCCGCCGCCGAAGTCGTGCCCGGCAGGGTGTTATAGATGAAGAACTTCAGCGAATCCTCGCGGTAGGCGTTGCCTTCGTCTTTGATCTGCTCGATCAGCTCTGCCACCAGCGCGCCATCATCGATGGGCTTGGGGTGCAGGCCTTCGCCCTTACGGGTTTCGATCTCGGTTAGGTAGTCTGTGTACAAGCTCATGACGGTCCCTAGATGTCGCTATCGTTTCACGCTTGCACGCCGGCCGCCAAACACCCGCCGAGTCGCCACAAGCCTTTAGTATGCCGATGTATACCAAGCGCATTGCAGTTACAAGACAGCAGTTCCCGCGATTTGCGCTTGGCGTCGAGGGGGGATGTGTCGGCCACATACTACTGCAAATAGGCGGTACCGCCGCCTTGGATAACTGTCGCAGATCCTCCCGAAGTAGCGAAGGATTTTTCTTACCGATTTCAGGGGGAGTAAAAAGCAAAAGCGCCAATCGATCTATCGAAAGGCGCCTAACTTCTGTCGTTCGTCATTATGGAAAGTGGTGAGCCGTGCAGGATTCGAACCTGCGACCCACTGATTAAAAGTCAGTTGCTCTACCAACTGAGCTAACGGCCCACTTTCTTTCGTTTCCAACCGGTTCGCTGTGTGCTTCCCTGCTGGTGTGGGCGCCTTCTACGGCTCTGTGCGGGGGGCGTCAACAGCGAAATTCAAAAAAAATGAGATCTCTGGAAAAAAGTTTTCGGGGGGCGTATATCGCGCTCATGAAAAACGCGTCTTTACCCCTGTCTGGATTGGCCTTCATGAAAATGCATGGCCTTGGAAACGATTTCGTCGTGATTGACGCCCGTGACGGGGTCGATCCGGTGACACCTGCTTTGGCCGAGGCCTTGGCAGACCGGCACCGTGGTGTCGGTTTCGATCAGCTCGCTTTGATCGGCCCCTCGCAAGAGGCCGATTTCCATCTGAAATTCTACAATTCGGATGGCTCGCTTTCGGGGGCGTGTGGCAATGCCTCGCGCTGTGTCTCGGACTGGATGATGGGTCAGCTTGGCAAGGACCATGTGCGCTTCACCACCGATCGTGGCCAGCTTGAGGCGAAGCGCGCCGCGAATGGGATGGTCTCGGTCAATATGGGGGCGCCGATTCTGGAGGCGCGCATGATTCCCTTTGACGGCGATCCAAAGGCGACGGGCATTGATGGCGATCCGGTGGCCGTGGGCATGGGCAACCCGCATTGCATCTTCTTTGTCGAGGATGCCGAGAAGGTCGCGCTGGAAAGCTGGGGCGCCGAGATCGAGCATCACCCGTCCTTCCCCGAGCGCACCAATGTCGAGTTTGCCTCTGTCACGGGCCCCGATCATCTGCGCATGCGGGTGTGGGAGCGTGGCGCGGGCGTGACGCTGGCTTGTGGCTCTGGCACCTGTGCGACCGCCGTGGCGGCGCATCTGCGCGGCCTCACGGGGCGGCGGGTGACGGTGGATGTGGACGGCGGTCGGCTTGAGATCGACTGGCGCGAGGATGGCGTCTGGATGACCGGCCCCACGGCCTTTGTGTTCCGCGCGGAACTGACCTCTGATTTTCTGGGTGCCCTATGAAACCGCCTGTCTTTGCCACGCTTGGTTGCCGTCTGAACGCTTATGAAAGCGAGGCGATGAAGGAACTCGCCGCCGCCGCTGGCGTCGAGGGGGCTGTTGTGGTGAATACCTGCGCGGTGACGGCAGAGGCCGTGCGCAAGGCCAAGCAGGAGATCCGCCGATTGGCCCGCGAGAACCCCGATGCGCCGATCATCGTGACCGGCTGCGCCGCGCAGACCGAACCCGAGACTTTTGCGGGCATGGCCGAGGTCACCAAGGTGATCGGCAACCACGAGAAGATGCTGCCCGAGACATGGGCACAGATGCGCGTCCCCAACCTGATTGGCGAGACCGAAAAGGTTCAGGTGGATGACATCATGTCGGTCAAAGAGACCGCAGGCCATCTGATTGACGGTTTTGGCCGCCACCGCGCCTATGTGCAGGTGCAGAACGGCTGTGACCACCGCTGCACCTTCTGCATCATCCCCTATGGCCGTGGCAATTCGCGCTCGGTTCCGGCGGGGGTGGTGGTCGAGCAGATCAAGCGTCTGCGCGACCGTGGTTTCAACGAGGTGGTGTTGACCGGCGTCGATCTGACCTCTTGGGGGGCGGATCTGCCGGGCGAGCCGCGCTTGGGGGATCTGGTGATGCGTATCCTCAAGCTGGTGCCGGATCTGCCGCGCCTGCGGATTTCCTCGATAGATTCCATCGAGGCCGATGAAAACCTGATGCTGGCCATCGCGACCGAGCCGCGCCTGATGCCGCATCTGCACCTGTCGCTGCAGGCGGGCGATGATATGGTGCTCAAGCGCATGAAGCGGCGCCACCTGCGCGATGATGCCATCGCCTTCTGCGAAGAGGCGCGCAAGCTGCGGCCCGGGATCGTCTTTGGGGCCGATATCATTGCGGGTTTCCCGACCGAGACCGAAGAGATGTTCCAGAACTCGCTGAAACTGGTGGATGAGTGCGGGCTGACCTTCCTGCATGTCTTCCCCTATTCGGCGCGCAAGGGCACGCCTGCCGCGCGTATGCCTGCGGTCAATGGTGCGGCCATCAAGGACCGTGCCCGCCGTCTGCGTGAGGCCGGAGACCGTGCGCTTGAGGCGCATCTTGCATGTCAGGTCGGCTCCGATCTGGTGATCCTGACCGAAGGGCCGCAGGCAGGCCGCACCGAGACCTTCACCGAGGTGCATTTCGACACAGACCAGCCCGAAGGCACGATCCTGACGGCGAAAATCCGTGGTCACGACGGAAAACGCCTGCTGGTCTGACCGCGACGCCGCGCCAGAAAGGCCCCACGCGGTCAAGAAAGCGTGTTTTTCCGTAGCCATAGCTCGGGCGGCCCTCAGCCTGCATTGCCTCCGGCATGCGCTATCGCTAGGGTCGCCTAGACATCAGAGAGGACATATCCATGCCGTTTCGATTGACGCCGGTTTGCGCGTTGGCTCTTTCATTCGCCGCAGTCCAGGCGCCAATGGTTTCCGCGCAGCCCGCAGGGGCGTATCTGGCGGCGCGCGCTGCGACGGGCGATCATGATTACCAGCAGGCGACGGCTTATTACGGCCAGCTTCTTCAGGCAGGCGTCGTGGATATGGGCGTGGCGGAATCGGCCATGACGGCGCAGATCGTCCTTGGCAATTACGACAAGGCGGCGGCCATTGCCGAACAGATCGCCGCCAGCGACGCGCAGGCCGCCGATAGCCAGCCTGTCTTTCTTGTCCGTCTGGCCAATGCCGTGGGCGAGGGCAAATATGACGAAGCGATGAAGCTGGTCAACGGGACGGAAAATATCGGCCCGCTTTTCACGCAGCTTTACCGCGCATGGGTCTATGTCGGCCAAGGCAATATGAGCGATGCGTTCAAGGCCTTCGATCAGGTGGCCAAGATGCCGGGGCTGCAGGGCTTTGCTGATTATCACAAGGCACTTGCGATGGCGCAGGTTGGGGATTTCGAGAGTGCCGAGAAAATTCTCTCGGGCGGGGCGGCGGACGCGATCCATGCCACGCGGCGTGGTGTGATGGCCCATGTCGAAGTGCTGTCCAACCTTGATCGCGATGCCGATGCGGTCGCGCTTCTCAAGGACGTGTTCGGGGAGTCGCTCGATCCGCAGCTTGCACAGTTGCGCAAACGTCTGGAGGCAGGGGAAACCGTGCCCTTCGATGTGGCCAACACGGCGCGCGAAGGTGTGGGCGAGCTGTATTATTCGGTGGGGGCGGCGCTGGCGGGCGGAGATGTCTCCGATACGATTCCGCTTGTCCATGCCCGCATCGCCCAATGGCTCAATCCTAAAAATGTCGATGCAACCTTGTTGGCCGCTTCTATTCTGGATCAGCAAGACCAGCATGATCTTGCCATCGCGACCTATGATGAAGTGCCCGCCGATAGCACGGTCTATTATGCGGCAGAGCTGGGCAAGGCCGAGACCATGATGCGCGCGGATCGCGCCGATGAGGCGATCAAGGTCGTGCAGGGCGTGGCCAAGGACGATCCCGAATTGCCGGGCGTCTGGGTGTCTCTGGGGGACATGCTGCGCCGTGAACAGCGCTTTGCCGAGGCCGCCGATGCCTATCAGCAGGCGCTGTCGCGTCTGCAATCGCCGCAGCCGCGGGACTGGTTCGTGTATTATGCCGCCGGTATTGCCGATGAGCGGTCCGATAAATGGGATCGCGCCGAAGGAGAATTCCGCAAGGCACTGGAGCTGAACCCGGGTCAGCCTTCGGTGCTGAACTATCTTGGCTATTCCTATGTGGAAAAGGGCGAGAACCTCGACGAGGCGCTGAAGATGATCCGGCAGGCGGTCAAGGCATCGCCGGATTCGGGCTATATTATCGACAGTCTGGGCTGGGCGTTGTTCCGTCTGGGGCGCTATGGCGAGGCGGTGAAAGAGATGGAGAAAGCGATCACGCTGGAATCCGTCGATCCGCTGGTCAATGACCATCTGGGCGATGCCTACTGGGCTGTGGGCCGCAAGCGCGAGGCGCAGTTCCAATGGAAGCGCGCGATTGCTTTCGGGCCGGGGGAAGATGTCGATATGGATCGCGTCAAGCGCAAGCTGGAGGTCGGCCTTGATGCCGTGCTGAAGGAAGAGGGCGCACCGCCGCTCAAGGCGCAGCCGGTTCAATGAGCCTCTCGGATATAGCGCCTGCAAAGGTCAACCTGTCGCTTGCGGTGACGGGGCGACGGGCAGATGGCTATCACACGCTTGAAAGCCTTGTGGTCTTTGCAGGCTTCGGGGACCGGCTGACGGTTGAGGCGCATGACAGCTTGGACTTGCAGGTCGATGGCCCCTTTGCCGAAGGGGTGCCGGTGGATGCGCGCAATCTGGTCCTGAAGGCCGCGCATCTGCTACAGCGCGAAACTGGCACGACGCAGGGCGCACGGATCCGGCTGACCAAGACCCTGCCGCATGGTGGCGGGATTGGCGGGGGCTCTTCGGATGCGGCGGTCGCCTTGCGTCTGCTGGCGCGGCTTTGGGATGTGCCCGCGATTACCCCCGAATGCGCGGTTGCGCTTGGGGCCGATGTGCCGGTCTGTATGCAGGCACCCCAGCCGCAGATCATGCGGGGCATTGGCGAGGTGCTGAGCGCGGCTCCCGTACTGCCGGAATGTTGGCTTGTTCTGGTCAATCCGAGGGTCGAAACCCCCACAGGCGCGATGTTTCAGGCTTTGGGGCGTAAGGCCCCTGCACCGTCCGATGTGGCATTAACTGTGCCTTTGGGGATGGGGCACGCGGCATTCGCGCTTTGGCTTGCCGCATATGGCAATGACTTTGCCGATGTGCTGACCGATCCGGCGTCAGCCGTCTATCTGCCTGAAATTACCCAGATCCTGCAGGCGCTTGCCGATCAGGACGGATGTCTGATGCAAAATCTTTCCGGCTCGGGCAGCACCTGCTGGGGCGTCTTTGCCACGCAGCAGGCGGCAGAAGCTGCAGCGCGCCGACTGGCACAGAAAAACGCCGGCTGGTGGGTCCAACCGGCGCAGATGTTGTCCTGATCGTCGTGCCTTAGCGCACGCGGGCCACCACGTAATCGGCCAGATCGTCCAGCATGTCGCGCAGCGGATGCGCGGGCAGGGCGCTCAGCGCCGCGCGCGCCTGATCCGCCCAGAGGATCGCCGCATCGCGGGTCGCCGCCAGCGTGCCATGTTTCGCCATCAGCGCCATCGCCTGTTCCAGATCGCCGTCCTGCTGGTCGCCCTTCTCGATGACGCGGCTCCAGAAGGCGCGCTCGGTCTGGTCTGCGGCGGCCACCGCTTTGATGACGGGCAGGGTCAGCTTGCGCTCGCGGAAATCATCGCCGGTATTCTTGCCGATGACATCGGTCACCCCGCCGTAATCCAGCAGGTCATCGACCATCTGGAAGGCAATCCCCAACGCATCGCCATAATCGAACAGCGCCTTCTCTGCGGTCTCGTCAGCCTCGGCCAGAACGCCGCCCACTTGGGTTGCTGCCGAAAACAGCGCCGCCGTCTTGCCGCGGATCACTTGAAGATAGGTATCCTCGGTGGTCGAGAGATCCTGCGCGGCGGTCAGCTGGAGCACCTCGCCTTCGGCAATCACCGCAGAGGCGTTCGACAGGATGCCCAGCACGCGCATATTGTCGGGCTCGGTCATCAGCTGGAAGGCGCGGGCGAAAAGGTAATCGCCCACCAGAACGCTGGATTTATTGTCCCACAGCAGGTTCGCGGTCGGGCGGCCACGGCGCTGCGCGCTTTCATCGACCACATCGTCATGCAGCAGCGTTGCGGTGTGGATAAATTCGACGGTCGCCGCCAGATGCACGTGATAGGGGCCGTTATAGCCACAGATGCGCGCGGCGGCCAAGGTCAGCATCGGGCGCAGACGCTTGCCGCCGGCCTCGACCAGATGCGCGGTGACTTCCGGAATGCGCGGCGCATGTTTCGACGCCATTTTCTCGCGGATCAGGGTGTTCACCGCCTCCATGTCGCCGGCCAGAGCCTGCGCAAGCCGGTCATGCGGTTTTACTGCCTTGTCGTCGAGGCTCATGTTCCTTGTCCTTCCCGCTCTCCCCATCTCGACAGGCCAAGGGCCTGAGGCTAATGAGGATGAATGAAAGAGCTTCTGCGCACGACAAATCCCGTGAAATTGGCCTTCGCCAAAGCCCTTCTTACCGGCGAGGGTATAAACAGCTTTGAAATGGACGTCCATATGAGCGTGCTCGAAGGCAGCATAGGGATTTTGCCGCGTCGTCTTATGGTCACGGACGGGGATCTGGCGCGGGCGCGGAGGGTGCTGGACGATAACGAGATCGGGCCGGAGTGATGTTTGCCGCCGAAGACCTGACCTGTGACGATTTTATCGGGGGCGCTTTGCGCATCTATCAGCCGCGCCACGGTTATCGTGCGGCGATGGACCCCGTGCTGCTGGCGGCGGCCTGCGGGGCGCGGGCGGGCGAAAGCGTGCTGGAACTGGGCTGCGGGGCAGGGGTGGCCAGCCTCTGTCTGGGGCGGCGGGTCGAGGGGGTGGCGCTGCACGGGCTGGAGGTGCAGCCCGCCTATGCCGATCTGGCGCGACGCAATGCGCAGGCCAACGGGCTGGCGCTGACGGTGCATGAGGGCGATCTGGCGCAGATGCCCGCTGCGCTGCGGCAGATGAGCTTTGACCATGTCATTGCCAACCCGCCCTATTTTGCGCCGCAGAACGGAACGGCGGCACGGGATGCGGGGCGCGAGACCGCGCAGCGCGAAGATACTCCTCTGGCGGAATGGGTGCGCCAAGGGTTGAAGCGGCTGAAGCCCTCGGGCCATTTGGTGCTGATCCAGAATGCCGACCGTCTGGATGATATCCTTTTTGCGCTGCACGGGCGGGCCGGAGCGATTCGGATTTTGCCGATTGCAGCGCGTCAGGGGCGCGATGCGGGGCGGGTGATTGTTAGCTCACGAAAAGGTGCAAAGACGCCGCTTCGCCTTCTGGCGCCCCTGGTTCTGCATGCACGCGCATATCACGCAGGGGATGCCGAGGACTTGAGCGAAGTTGCGCAGTCTATACTGCGTTTTGGGCAAAACTTGCCGATCTGACTTTAACATTTTTGCAATAATTCGCCGGCCAATCTGAGCGTGACCCTGAGAGCGCGACAAATTCGTGACAGAAACGAAAAAACGTGCTGAACTGTAAGGGCTCATACAGAGAGGAGACTGCCCATGTCGCTTAGTTCGCATATCACCGAACTCCGCAAGAAGCACCAGGCTCTGTCCGCCGAGGTTGAGCGCGCGACGCGAAATCCTGGCTTCCCTGGGCTCGAAATTGCCCAGATGAAGAAGCAGAAACTGCAGATCAAGCAGGAGATCGCGCGTCTCGAGCAGGCGTGACCTCACTGTTGTGGCCCTTTAGGGCCTCAGCGCAGCACCTTTAGCAAGGTTGCGCGGTCTTCATCCGAAGAAGCTGGCCAGCACCGCGCTCCCTAGTCCGGAACATATCCTGAAAGATACGTAGAAACGTATCTGGAATAAAATGATAGCGATCGGCAGAACGTCTTTGCCGGACCGCTCCCCCTGTGTCTGCCTGTCGAGAACGGACGGGTGATCTAGGGAGGTCAAAAAGGAAAGGCCCGCAGATGCGGGCCTTTTTTCGGATCGCGTCATATCTTCGCCGGCCAGAACGCCTTACGAAAGATACGCCTTACGAAAGATACTGGCCACCATTGGCCGACAGGGTCGAGCCGGTAATGAAGCCTGCGTCATCCGACGCAAGGAAGACCACCGCACGCGCGATATCCTCCGGCTCCCCCAAGCGACCGACGGGGATCGTGCTGATAATGGCTTCGCGCACTTTCTCCGGCACGGCCATAACCATTTCGGTCGCAACATAGCCCGGGCAGATCACGTTGACGGTGATGTTGTTGCGCGCGCCCTCTTGCGCAAGCGCCTTGGTAAAGCCGATATCGCCTGCTTTCGCTGCCGAATAGTTGGCCTGACCGAATTGTCCCTTCTGACCGTTGATCGACGAGATGTTGATCACGCGACCGAACTTACGTTCGCGCAGACCCGGCCAGAGCGGATGGGTCATGTTGAAGATGCCCGTCAGATTGGTGCCAATGACCTGATCCCACTGATCTTTCGTCATTTTATGGAACGGTGCATCGCGCGTGATACCGGCATTGTTGACCAGCACTTCCACGGGGCCAAGGTCCGCCTCGACTTTGGCGATCCCTGCGGCGCAGGCATCGTAATCGGCAACCGACCATTTATAGGTCGGGATACCGGTCTCTTCCGTGAACTTCGCGGCGGCCTCGTCGTTACCTGCATAGTTGGCGGCAACCTTATAACCTGCGGCTTTAAGGGCCTTTGCGATGGCTGCGCCAATTCCGCGCGAACCGCCGGTGACGAGTGCAACTCTGGACATTCTCTTCCTCCTGGGTCCTGTTTCATCGAACCCTAATGCGTCTTAACTTTTGTTTCTTTTGTGCTTTGGTCGAGAGGCTCAGAGCCCCTCGATGCACATTGCAACACCCATGCCACCACCAATACACAGCGTGGCGAGGCCTTTTTTGGCTTCGCGGCGCTTCATTTCGAACAGAAGCGTGTTCAGAATGCGCGCGCCGCTGGCCCCGATCGGGTGACCGATTGCGATGGCGCCGCCATTCACGTTAACCTTGGACGTATCCCAGCCCATATCCTTGTTGACCGCACAAGCTTGCGCCGCAAAGGCTTCGTTCGCTTCGATCAGATCCAGATCCGCTGGCGACCAGCCTGCTTTTTCCAGCGCTTTGCGCGACGAGGGGATCGGGCCACAGCCCATGATCGACGGATCAAGACCCGCCGTCGCATAAGAGGCGATTCGCGCCATCGGGGTCAGGCCGCGTTTCGCGGCTTCTTCCTCGGTCATCAGCAAAACAGCCGCTGCCCCGTCATTGATGCCGGATGCGTTGCCTGCGGTGACGGTTCCCCCCTCACGCATGAATGCGGGGCGCAATTTCTGCATGCTTTCGATGGTCGCCCCATGACGGATATATTCGTCAGAATCGACGATGATGTCGCCTTTGCGAGTCGAGATCGTGAACGGCACGATTTCATCTGCAAAGCGTCCGGCTTTTTGCGCGGCCTCGGCTTTTTGTTGCGATGCCAGCGCGAATTCATCCTGCATCTCGCGGGAGATTTCCCATTGGGACGCCACGTTTTCGGCCGTTTGCCCCATGTGGTATCCGTTGAAAGCGTCCCAAAGACCGTCTTTGATCATCGAGTCGATCATTTTCATGTCGCCCATTTTGGTGCCAGCGCGAAGATGCGCGACATGGGGAGACATCGACATGTTTTCCTGACCGCCTGCGATAACAATGGAAGCGTCGCCCAGCATGATGTGCTGTGCCGCCAGCGCAACTGTGCGCAGACCCGAGCCGCAGACTTGGTTGATGCTCCAAGCGGCTGATTCAATGGGCAGCCCAGCGTTGATATGCGCTTGACGTGCCGGGTTCTGACCCTGTCCCGCTGTCAGGACTTGTCCCAGAATGGTTTCCGATACATCGGCTTTTTCGATGCCTGCGCGTTCAACCACGGCCTCAAGGACTGACTTTCCCAAGTCATGTGCGGGAACATTGGCGAAAGACCCGTTGAAGCTACCGACGGCAGTACGTGCCGCTGAAACAATGACGACATTGGTCATAATGTAATCCTCCTAAGAAGCAGCCATAGGGCCGCGCTTGAACCGCAGGATGGCGACTCAAGGCAGGAGGTCAAGTGCTAATCGTAAAGGAATGCGGTGTATTTTGAAATTTTATTGCTTTTTGGATTTGCAAGCGACCACGGCTCGGTCAGCCGTGCAGGCAAAGACCGAGATGCTTTGTCAAAAACAATCTTAGGTTTACACAGGGAAGTATCAAACTCTTTATGCACGCATCCGGCCAGCGGGTGGTGTTTTCCAAGGTGGCATAATTGTCGGCGCACCGAAATAGTAACCTTGCATGCAATCAATGCCCAAAGAGGTCAAAAATGCGGCATCATCACAGTTTTCAACGGCCTCTGCGACGGTGAACATTTCGAAATGCCGTGCAACAGACATCAGTGCTTCGGTCAGCACCTGATTGTCCGAGTTCTCGGAAATTCCTTTGATGAACTGGCCGTCAATTTTCAGGATGTCAAAGTAGAATTCCCGTAAATAGCGGAAAGAAGTATACCCCGCGCCGAAATCATCCAGAGCAAAGGCGACGCCTCTGGCCTGTAGATCTTGCATGAAGACCGTGACGAGTTCGGGCATCTGCATTGCCGAACTTTCGGTAATTTCCAGAATAAGCCGTTCTGCAATTGTTTCGTCAACCGCAAGGCCTTTATTTAGCGTTTTCATCCAGTTGGGATATCCTATTGACCGTGCGGACATGTTGACCGAAAGGCGCAGAGCCTCGTTTTCGCGCAGTGCCTGCAGCCCGGCCTCAAGGGCGAGACAATCGAGTTTACGCCCGAGCGATGTATCTTCGACGGTTTCGATGAAATCTTTTGCAGGTATCACTCGACCACGTTCGTCGAGAACGCGGATAAGCCCTTCGTAAAACGCAACCTGATCGGGACGGGAGGTTTGCACAACGGGCTGGAAGGCCAGAACGACATCATGGCGCTCGACAGCTCTTTCGACCATCGCAATCGTGTTCTTGTCGCGCTGCGCAATGGCGAAAGAGAGTGGGCTGTCCGAATTTTGTTCAGTATATAGATCGATATTCGAATCGCTTTGCATTGTGGCGCTCCGTCTCTGGGTGCTCCAAGACTGGCGTGTGAGGGCTAAGATTTTGTAAATAGGAATTTTCTCCTCGCTTTATGGTAAATGAAGCTTGAAGGCCGCAAGGTTTAGGCCTGTAAACCAAACTGTAACCGCGTTGCCTGTATGACTGGGTCAGATCCAGGCAAAGAGGCTTTTGTTTATGAACGCGCAAACCGGTTTCTCGACGACTCACGAAAGTGAGGCTCCGTTCGGTTTTGATGAGCTCTTCTATTCCCGTACGGACAAGCGCGGCGTCATTCAGGCTGGGAATGATGTGTTTCAGCGCGTCGCCGGTTTCTCGTGGGACAAGCTTATCAACGCCCCCCACAAGATCGTGCGGCATAAGGATGTCCCCAAGGGCGTTTTCTGCATTATGTGGGATTCGATCCAGAAGGGGAATCCGATCGGGGCCTATGTGAAGAATCGCTGCGAGAATGGCGATTACTATTGGGTTTTGGCTGTTATCCTCCCGATCGATGGCGGCTATCTTAGTGTGCGTCTGAAACCTTCCAGTGACGTGTTTCAGCGAATCAAGGAGATTTATCCGCAGCTGGTCGAACGCGAACAGCGCGAGGGGCTGACGGCGGAAGAGTCGGCCTCCTTGCTGCGCGAGGAAGCGGAATCTCAGGGGTTTTCCAGCTATACAAGTTTCATCGCCTATGCGCTTGGACAGGAACTGGCCAAGCGGGACGAGCGTCTGAAACGGGCGGCAGACCGGAGGACGCGCATTCTGGCAGAGATGAATCATGCCCTTGAACAGGCGACGGAGCAGCAGATGAAACTGCTGCGCAGCTTCGAAGCGTTGCAATCTGTGCCCAATAACATGCGCATTGTGGCCTCGCGGATGGAGCCTTCGGGCGGGCCGGTCTCGGCAATTTCTGAAAATTACAAAGCCAGCTCGCAAGTGATCTCCCAGCGTCTTGCCAGCTTTGTGGGCGGACATGACAATATGTGCGAGCGGCTATCGCGCGAGGTGGCGCGTGTTCTGTTCCTGATCGGTTGTAACCGCGTTATGTCGGAAATGGTTGTGAATATTGATAAAAGCGTGCCGGTGCCACAAATTGACTGGTTTGCGGAGAAAGAGCTTCTGCACGGGCTGGAAACGCAATGTACCGAGGATGCCCGCACGGCAATGTCGCGGGCGGTCGGCTATGCCGCAGAGCTGAACCGTGCCAGCGCGGATATCCGGCGCCAGATGCTGGGCCTTGATACGATCCGCGTTCTGGGGAGGGTCGAATGTGGTCGGATGCGCGATGTTGGCGGGTTGTCGACCACAATTGACCAGCTTGATTCTTTCCATGCCGATATCAAAGAGCGGCTGGAAGCGATCATGCAACTTTCGGAAGTCATCGAGAACGCGATGTCGTCCTATATGCGTAGTTCCTGAGCGGACCGGTCAGGCCGGATCTGAAATAACGGCGCGCAAAAGGGTTTGCGCGTCTGTTCCCGCCCAATCAGCTCCTCCGATCAAGCGGGCAATCTCTTGCCCCTCGCGATTGACGATAAGGGTCACGGGAAGTCCCAGAACGCCTAATGATCGGGCCGCACGTTGGGATTTATCGGTGAATTTGGGAAGGTTCTCCACGCCGATATCTGCAAAAAACCGGTCGATCTTTTCTGGCGGATTGCGGCCGCTGGCGATTGTCACCACCGCCAGATCTTTGCCGCCAATCGTTTTTTGTAATTTTTCCAATGCGGGCATCTCTTCCCGGCAGGGCACACACCACGTTGCCCAGAAATTCACCACAACGACTTTGCCCCTATAGTCCGAAAGGTGATGGGTTTTCCCGCCTTCGTCCTGAAATTCCAGTTCAGGCAGATCGATTGGCGCGTTATAGGTAACCAGCTTCTGCATCTCTCCGGTCTTGAGCGGATCAAGCTCTGCAGCCATCGCCGCATTTGCACCAAGCGCGAGGGCCGTATAAAGGACGAGGGACCGCAGCATTTTGCCTCCAGATGACAGGGCCGAAAGATGACCGAACAGACCAGCGAACCGAAATCCTCCAACGCAATGTGGGGCGGGCGTTTCGCCGCGGGTCCCGACGCGATCATGGAGGCGATCAATGCCTCGATCGGGTTTGACCAGCGTCTTGCCGCGCAGGATATCCGGGGCAGCCGGGCCCATGCCGCCATGTTGGCCGCGCAGGGCATCATCACTGATAGCGATGCAAGTGCCATCAGGGAAGGTCTTCTCACCGTTTTGTCAGAGATTGAAAGTGGCAAATTCACCTTCTCGACCGCGCTGGAAGATATCCACATGAACGTCGAGGCGCGCCTCAAAGAGATCATCGGTGAGCCCGCAGGCCGTCTGCACACCGCGCGCTCGCGCAATGACCAAGTGGCCACCGACTTCCGTCTTTGGGTCCGTGATCAATGTGATGCGGCGATCAACGGCCTGCAGTCGCTGATCAAATCGCTGATCGGTCAGGCCGAGGCGGGCGCGGATTGGGTGATGCCGGGCTTCACCCATTTGCAGACCGCGCAGCCGGTCACCTGGGGCCACCACATGATGGCCTATGTCGAAATGTTTGCGCGCGATCTGGGCCGTTTCACCGATGCCCGCAAACGGATGAACGAATCGCCTCTGGGGGCGGCGGCTCTGGCGGGCACCGGTTTCAATATCGACCGCCACGCCACGGCGAAGGCGCTCGATTTCGACCGTCCTATGGCCAATAGCCTTGATGCTGTGTCCGACCGTGACTTCGCGCTGGAATTCCTCTCGGCCTCGTCGATCTGCGCTGTGCATATGAGTCGTCTGGCCGAAGAGCTGGTGATCTGGTCCTCCGCGCAATTCCGTTTTGTGGCGATGTCGGACAAATGGTCGACCGGTTCCTCGATCATGCCGCAGAAGCGCAACCCCGATGCAGCCGAACTGATCCGCGCCAAAATCGGCCGTATCCTTGGCGCGACGGTTGCGCTGTTTACCGTGATGAAGGGGCTCCCGCTGGCCTATTCCAAGGATATGCAGGAAGATAAGGAACAGGTCTTTGACGCCGCCGACAACCTGATGCTGGCGCTGGCGGCGATGTCGGGCATGATTGCCGATCTGACTGTGAACACCGAAAAGCTGGAGGCGGCGGCCTCCAGCGGTTTCTCCACCGCGACCGATCTGGCCGATTGGTTGGTGCGCGAGGCGGGGCTGCCCTTCCGTGACGCACACCATGTGACGGGCACGCTGGTTGCGATGGCCGAGGATAAGGGATGCGACCTGCCCGATCTGACGCTGGCGGATATGCAATCGGTCAATGCGGCCATCACGGATGAAATCTTCACGGTGCTGGGTGTGCATAACTCGGTCGCGTCGCGCATGTCCTATGGTGGCACCGCGCCCTCGCAGGTCCGCGCCCAGATCGCGCGCTGGAAAGAGGCGCAGGCATGAAGGCCGCGCTTGTCCTAGCGCTTCTGGCACTGGCGGCCTGCGGGGTCGAAGGCCCGCCGGTGCCCCCGTCAGAAGCGGCCCAACAGACCCCGTAATGCTTGAGGCCGCCGGTTCTGGCGGCCCCGTCACATCATATCCGGAAGACTTTCATGGATCATTTCACGTATAAAAACGGTGCGTTGCATGCCGAGGATGTGCCCGTATCGGAGATCGCCAGATCGGTTGGCACGCCGGTCTATATCTATTCGGCTGCCACGCTGGAACGTCACTTCAAACTGTTCCAGGAGGCCCTTGGCTGGACCGACCATCTGATCTGTTTCGCGATCAAATCGAACAGCAATCTGGCGGTGCTGAAGCTGCTGGGCGATCTGGGTGCAGGTATGGATGTGGTCTCGGGCGGGGAATATCGCCGCGCCAAGGCTGCAGGCGTTCCGGGCGAGCGGATCGTCTTTTCCGGCGTCGGCAAGACCCGCGAAGAGATCGCTCTGGTTCTTGATGGCGGCATCCGTCAGTTCAACGTGGAATCCGAGCCCGAGCTTCTGGCTATTTCGGAAATCGCGGCAGCCAAGGGGCTGAAGGCGCCGATCGCGCTGCGCGTGAACCCCGATGTGGATGCCAAAACCCATGAGAAGATCGCTACCGGCAAATCCGAGAATAAATTCGGGATTCCAATTGCTAAGGCGCAGGCCGTCTATGCGATGGCCGCCACGCTGCCGGGGATCGAAGTCATGGGCATCGACGTTCATATCGGCTCGCAGCTGACCGATCTTGAGCCCTTTGAAGCCGCGTTCAACAAGGTGGCCGAACTGACCCGCGCCCTGCGCGCCGATGGCCATGATATCCGCCGCCTCGATCTGGGCGGTGGTCTGGGCATCCCCTATCAGCGCGACAATAACGCGCCGCCGCTGCCGATTGAATATGGCGAGGTGATCCGCCGCGCCGTGGGGGATCTGGGCTGCGAGATCGAGATCGAGCCGGGCCGTCTGATTTCCGGCAATGCCGGTATTCTGGTCTCGGAGGTCATCTATCTGAAGGAAGGCGAGGGCCGGAACTTCCTGATTCTCGACGCGGCGATGAATGATCTGGTGCGCCCCTCGATGTATGGTGCCCATCACGACATCATTCCGGTGGTCGAGGCACAGGCCGGTGTCGAGCAAGCGCCTTTTGATGTGGTGGGGCCCGTTTGCGAGACCGGTGACACTTTTGCCAAAGCCCGCAATCTTCCGCCTGTAGGGGCTGGAGATCTGGTGGCATTCCGCTCGGCAGGGGCCTATGGTGCTGTTATGGCATCCGAATATAACTCGCGCCCGCTGATCCCAGAGGTTCTGGTGCGTGGTGATCACTTCGCTGTCATCCGTCAAAGACCAAGCTTTGAGGAAATGCTGTCTCGCGATAGCATTCCCGAGTGGCTCTAAACGCGCCCCTGTTCCGGGCGTGCTCTACATGCCCGGAAAGGACCGATGACCCTGCGCAAGCCTGATCCCGCCCGGACATATGCCGACCCCGCTTTGCGTCGGGTGGCCCGTAAAATTGTGCAGACCCGTCTGGGGCTGGTGGTTGAACGTGGTCTGCGGGCGTTCTGGCCTGCGCTTTCGCTCTGCGCGGTCGGTATGGCGGCCCTTGTCTTCGGGATCTTGACGCTGCCGGCATGGATTGGCTGGGCTGGCCTCGGGCTTTGGGGGCTTGCTCTGACAGTCAGCCTGATTGCGGGCTGGCGCGTTTTCCGCTGGCCCAGCCATGCTGAGGCCGTGGCGCGTGTGGATGAGACCTTGCCGGGGCGTCCGTTAACCGCTTTGGCCGATGATATGGCGCTTGGGGGCAGTGATCCCGCAAGCCGGGCTTTGTGGCAGGCGCATATTGCCCGCATGACAGAGCGCGCGAAAACCGCCCGAGCGGTGCGCCCCAATCCCGATCTGGCCCCGCGTGATCCCTATGCGCTGCGTTTGACGGCGATCCTGCTGCTGGTCAGCGCGCTGGTGTTCGGGGCCCCCTCCCGCATGTTTGAAAACGGTGCCTTGCCCGGAGGAACCGCGCCCGCGCTGGCGGCAATGGGCCCCAGTTGGGAAGGCTGGGCCGAGCCGCCGCGTTATACCGGACAACCGGGGCTCTATCTCAACTCTCTCAAGACCGATACGCTGACCCTGCCCGAGGGCACCCGCTTTTCTTTCCGGTTCTATGGGGATTCCCGCAAGATCGGGTTTCGCGAAAGCGTGTCCAATCCGGCCGTCGCGCCGCAAGATACAAGCGGCACCGATGTATCGCGCCGCGATTTCGAGGCGGTGCAAAGTGGCATCGTCGAGATTTCTGGCATGGCAGGCCGCAAGTTCGATATCCGGATTTCGCCGGATGACGCCCCTGAAATCCGTCTGACGGGGGCGGTCGAGCGGCGTGCCGATGGGAAGATGGTGCTGCCGTTCCACGCCTCGGATGATTATGCCGTGACCTCCGGTCAGGTGAGGATCCAGTTGGATCTGGCGGCGATTCCGCGCAAATTCGGCCTGAAGGTCGATCCCGAGCCGCGCGAGGCGCTGATCTATGATCTGCCGATGCCCTACACCGGTTCACGCAAGGCATTTGACGGGTCTTTGGTTGAAGATGCCGAAAAGCATGCATGGGCCAATCTGCCGGTCAAGCTGGAGCTGGAGGTGACCGACGGGCGCGGCCAGACCGGATCTTCGGGCTGGCAGGCGATTGTTTTGCCCGGACGGCGGTTCTTTGATCCTCTGGCGTCGGCATTTGTCGAGATGCGTCAGGATCTGTTGTGGAACCGTGGGAATGCAGCCTATGTTTCCGATATTCTGAAAGCTTTAAATAATCGCGCGCCCGACCTGATCAGATCTGCCGAGGTGCGCGTGTTGCTGCGCGGCGTGATCGGGCGGCTGGATCAGGGGCTTGATACGCCCGAGGCGCGCGACGCGATGGCTGACATGCTATGGAATATGGCCGAGCTGGTCGAGGATGGCGGTCTGTCGAACGCGTTGGAGCGCATGCAGCGGGCGCAGGAGCGCCTGTCCGAGGCCATGCGGAATGGTGCGTCGCAGGACGAAATCGACAAGCTGATGCAAGAGCTTAAAGACGCGACGGATGATTATATCCGTATGCTGGCAGAACGCGACCAGACGCAGGGCGATCCGACGCAGAATCAGGATCAGCAGAGCCAGCAGATCACCGGCGACCAGTTGCAACAGATGATGGACGAGATCCAGCGTCTGATGAAAGAGGGCCGTATGGCCGAGGCGCAAGAGCTGCTGGAGCAGTTCAACCGTATGATGCAGAATATGAAAGTCACGCAGGGCGACGGGCAGGGGCAAGGTGGTCGTCAGATGCAGAACTTGCGTGACACTTTGCGCGAACAGCAGGAGCTCTCCGATGATGCGTTCCGCAATCTGCAAAACGGTCAGCAGGGGCAAGAGGGCCGGAGTGGTCAGGACAGTCAGAACGGTCAGAATAATCAGAACGGTCAGGCGCAGGATGCGCCGCCGCCATCCGGATCAGGGCAGAGCCTTTCGGACCGTCAGCGCGCCCTGCGTCAGGAACTGGATCGCCAGAAGGGACTGCTGCCCAATCTCGGGTCCGCCGAAAGTGACCGTGCCCGCCAGCGACTTGATGATGCGGGCGAGGCGATGGGCCGCGCCGAGGATGCGCTGCGCAAAGGGGATAACGGACGGGCGCTGGACAATCAGGCCGAGGCCATCCAGTCGCTGCGCGAAGGTATGCAGGCGCTGAACAATGCGCAAAACGGCGAAGAGCAGCGTCAGGCGGGCCAGCAACAACAGGGCCAGCAAGGCCAGATGCGCGACGGGGAGGGCGGTCAGGGTGGCCAGCGGGCGATGCCCCGCGATCCGCTCGGGCGTTCGGCCGGAGATGGCAACCGTGTCGGAACCGAAGAGAACATGCTTCAGGGCGAAAACCCCTATGGCCGCGCCCGCGATCTGCTGGACGAGATCCGGCGTCGTCAGGCCGAGCGGGACCGCAGCGCGCAGGAGCGCGATTATCTGGACCGTCTGCTGGACAGGTTCTGAACGGAGGCGGTTTCACAGGGGCGCTGCGTGCGGACCTGTGTCGCGGAGCGCGGCGTCAAGCGGTGCCGCCGAGCCAGATGATCAGCTTTTCAAGCTGGTCATCCAGCGCCAGACGGGCTTGGTCGACCTTGGTCACATAGGCCTGCAAAGGGCGTTGCGCGGCAGGAACCGCGGCTGCAATCTGTGACGCCCCGAGATAGATGGCCAGCAGGATGGCCGCCAGCCCGACAACCAGAGAAAAGCCCAGACGGAAGCTGCTGCGCCGACGCGCCAGAGTTTGTGGTGCATCATAGGCCGCAGCATGGCGCCCGCGGTCCGAGGAGGCGCGCAGGGTCGAATTGATTTCCTCGATATCCGGCAGCTGGTCGCGGCGGCTGATCTGATGGATCGGGTCAGAGGCGGGGTCCGGCTCCACATGCACCAACTCGACGGCCTCCACGTGCGGCGCCTCTTCCGCAACGGGGGCGGGCTGGGATTCTGGCTGTGGCTCGGGCTTGGATACGGGCGCGGCACCCTGCGCAGGGGGGAGGTCGCTTGTATAGCTGATCGAGACATGCGCCTGCGCATCCGGTTCCGGCAGGCTATCCTCGGGCGCGTCGCTGAACTGGTCTGCCTCGGGAAGCACCGCGCCGATATGGTAATCCGGATCGTCTTCCTCGAAGCCGTCATCGGGCTGCGGCGGGGCATAGGCCGCAAGGACCGGTGCCTCCTCGCTCGGCAGGGCTGCCTCGGTGATATCGGCATCGGTGATACCGGCATCGGGCAGCGCCACTTCCGCGACCTCGGAGGTGGCCGGTGCGCTTTGCTCGTTTTGCCTGAGAAGCGCCAGCTTGGCCTGAACACGGCTGGCTGCTGCCTGAGCGACGGGTTCCAGATTCATCTCTTCCTGCGTCTGGAGCAGGCTCCCCTCGGCGCGGCGGGCCTGCGCCTCGCGCTCCGCCTCTTCACGCAAGATCGCCAGCAGCCCGTCATCCAGCTTGCGCCGTGGCATCATGCCGGGTTGGGGCGCCGGACGCAGATCCTCTGCCTCGTCTTCCTGGGGGGGCTCTTCCTCGCGGGGCTTGTCTGGCGATGCCTCGCCAGATGCCGTTTTTTCCGGGATCTCTGAAGATTCAGAATTGTCTGATATCTCGTCCGCAGCCGCATCAGCGACGGCGCTTCCCTCCGTTTCAAGCGGTTCTTTGTCGCTTTCCAGCGCCCTGGCAATATCTGCCGCGATCGCGGCATCATGCAGGTCCTGTGCCCGATCGGCATCGGCCAGTGACGTGATCGCATGACCGGGCTTCCATGCAGACGGTGCAGGCTCTTCGGCAGGTTCCTCGCGGGGGTCTGTCACCGCATCGGGCAGCGCCTGCATCCGCGCCGAGGGCTGGAACCACATCGTCCCGCAATTGGCACATTGCACATCGCGCCCCGCATCGGGGATCACCGAGTCATTGACTTCGTACTGGGCTGCGCATTTGGGGCAGGTCAGTCGCATTAAGGATATGCCTCGGTTACTTAACTTATGGGCCCAATGCGTCCGGATAGGACGCCATCGCCAATCTGGCAATTCATTTTACGATGTTGTAGCAAGCAGCCAATCATTATCCAAGTAGTAGCGTCGTTGCGGTGAAAAATGGCGATGCAAGGGGGCCTTTGGTGATCGAACTAGAAAATGTCGCGATTGGCTATAACGGGGTCGAGCTTCTGTCCGAAGTCTCGCTCAAACTGGTCCCCGGATCGTTCCATTTTCTGACGGGTCCTTCGGGGGCGGGGAAGACCTCGTTTCTCAAGCTCTGCTATGCCGAGCTTCTGCCGGTGGCGGGCCATGTCAGCCTGATGGGGCAAGATATCCGCACGATGACCCGCGATGACCGCGCCCTGATGCGGCAGCGGATTGGTGTGGTGCATCAGGATTGCCAGTTTCTGGACCATCTGCCGGTGATCGAGAATGTCGCGCTGCCGCTGACCGTTTCGGGACGTCCTGCGCATCCGCAGGAATTGGGCGAGCTGCTGTCTTGGGTCGGGCTGCGCGGTCAGGCGAATGCCCTGCCGCCGCAGCTTTCGGGGGGCGAACGCCAGCGCGCGGCTTTGGCCCGCGCTGTGATGATGAGCCCCGATGTCATTCTGGCCGACGAGCCGACGGGGAATCTTGACTGGGAGATGTCGCTGCGTCTGCTGGGGCTTCTGGTCGAGCTGAACCGGATGGGCAAGACGGTGGTGATTGCCACCCACGATCTGAACCTGATCCGGCAGGCCAAGGCGCAGGTGCAGGCGCGGGTGCTGCGCATTTCCGGACGGCGGTTGCAACTGGCGGGAGCGGACCTGTGATTTCCCTGAACTTTCTCAAGATCGAACAAGGCACTGCGGCGCGGGTCGTGCCGCCCACGGGCTTTACCGCGCGGCTGACACTGATCACGGCCGCAGCAATGGCCTTTCTGGCGGTCTTTGCGCTGGCGCTTTCGTTGGCGACCAACCGTTTGGCACATCGCTGGGCCGATGCGTTGGCGCGCACCGCCACCGTTCGGATTTCGGCCCCCGAGGACCAGATGCAGACGCAGGTGGATGCGGTGCTGAAGGTGCTGGGCGAGACGCCCGGAATCTCGGAATACAAGGCGCTGGACGATACGCAGATGCTGGCCCTTCTCAAGCCGTGGTTCGGTGCTGACCTGCCGGTGGATACGCTGCCCTTGCCGCGTCTGGTGGAGATTACCGAGAACGGGCAGGGGATTGATGTCGAGGGGCTGCGGCTCCGGCTTCAGGCCGAGGCTCCCGGTGCGGTGCTGGACGACCATACCCGCTGGCGCAGGCCGCTGGTGCAGGCGGCTGGCCGGTTGCGCATGCTGGGGCTTGTCTCGCTGGTTCTGATCGGCGGGGCGATGGCGGGGATGATCACGCTGGCCGCTCAGGCGGCGCTTGCCGCCAACGGACAGGTGATCCGCACCCTGCGTCTGGTGGGCGCGCGTGACCAGTTCATCGCCAGCGCCTTTGTGCGCCGCTTTACCGCGCGGGGACTTGCGGGCGCGATGATCGGCACGCTTCTGGGGATGGCGGCTGTGGCGCTTCTGCCCGATGCGAGTCCGGCGGGGGCGTTCCTGACAGGGCTCGGGTTTAGCGGGGCGGGCTGGCTCTGGCCGCTCCTTATTCCGGTTCTGGCGGCGCTTGTGGCCTTCGGCGCAACGCAATTCGCCGCCATGCGCATGCTGAAAGGGATCCGCTGATGCAATATCTCCGTTCGCTCGTCTTCATCGTGCTGATGTATCTCGTGATGGCCGTAATGGCGATCTGCCTGTTCCCCGTTGCCCTGATCGGCGGGCGCGGCGTGGCCATCGTGATCTGCCGCAGCTTCTGTCATTGGGTGCGCTTTTCGGCGCGCTGGATTGTCGGATTGCGGACCGAAGTGCGCGGCACCGTTCCGGAAGGGGATGTGCTCGTTTGTGCCAAGCACCAGAGTTTCATGGATATCCTGATGATCTATTCGGTCCTGCCCAAGGGCAAGTTCATCATGAAACGCGAACTGGTCTGGACCCCCTTCGTGGGCTGGTATGCGTGGCTGATCGGCTGCATTCCGGTTAACCGTGGCAAGGGCGGGGCTGCGGTGAAAGCCATGCTGAAAGCCGCCAAGAAAGGGCAGGAAAAGGGCGGCCAACTGGTGATCTTCCCGCAAGGCACCCGTGTCGCTCCGGGGGCGCAGAAGCCCTATAAGGTGGGGGCGGGGGCGCTGTATTCCACGCTGAAAACGCCCGCTGTTCCGGTGGCGGTGAATGTGGGGCTGTTCTGGCCCAAACATGCGATCCTGCGCAAGCCGGGGCTGGCGGTGGTGGAGTTTCTGCCGCCGATCGCTCCGGGGTTGAAGGTCGATGCCTTCATGGCCGAGATCGAGACCCAGATCGAGACCCGGTCCAACATGCTGATGGCCGAAGCCGGTATGCCGATCGTGGCCGAGCTGACGCCGAAGGGCTGAGGGCTAGAACATATAGCCCAGCAGGTCGATCATGCCGGGGGGCCATTTCCGCGTCCCCAGCGGCTTGACCAGCAGCACGTCGCTCATCTCGCCCTCGATCACCGCATGGCTTCTCAATTCGTCAATCGCCAGCCAGCGCATCGGTGCAGCGGGAAGCGGACGATAGCCCCATGCGCGATAGATCTCGGGGCTGTCCGAAAACAGGATCGCAAATTCGCGGTCCTGCCCCAAAGCTTCCGCGGCCTGCACCAAAGCCCGCCCGATCCCCTGTCTGCGGGCTTTGGGGGTGACGCAAAGATCGATCAGCCCGATGATCCGGTAGGGGGTGCCCTCGATGGAGATCACGCGCCGGTCAATGCCGATCTGCCCCACCAGCGTCGGGCCCTGAAAGGCCAGCACGCGCTGATGCGGCTCTTGCTTGAAAAAGCTGCGCTCTTCGAAAAAGCCGGGAAAAGCCTCGTTGAGCAGGCCGGTCAGGGCAGCATCATCGTCTTCGGCAGAGGCCGTGCGGAGAGTGATCTTGTCTGGGTCGATACGCATGGCGCCACTGTAAGGAACGGCTGGCAAAGCAAAACCCCCGCCATTGGTGATGACGGGGGAGAATTTCGGAATATCGGCGGCTTTATGCCGCAAGCCCTTTCGAGCCCATATCCAGAAACTTCTTGCGGCGCGATTTCACAAGCGCGACCCCGTCGCGGCCCGCCAGTTCTTTCAGCATGGCACCGATTTCCGTGCGCACGGCCTCGAAAGTTGCGGTGCGGTCGCGTTGGGCCCCGCCCAGAGGCTCCTTGATGATCCGGTCGATCACCTCGAGCTTCTTGAGATCCTGCGCGGTCAGGCGCAGCGCTTCCGCCGCCTCGCGCATTTTCTCGGCATCCTTCCACAGGATCGAGGCGCAGCCTTCCGGCGAGATGACCGAGTAGATCGAATGTTCCAGCATCGCCACGCGGTCGCCTGCGGCAAAGCCTACGGCCCCGCCAGACCCCCCTTCACCAATGACAAGCGCAATCAGCGGCACCTTGATATTGAGGCAGGTCTGGGTCGAGCGGGCAATCGCTTCGGACTGGCCGCGCTCTTCCGCGCCCTTGCCGGGATAGGCACCGGGCGTGTCGATCAGGGTGATGACCGGCAGGCCGAATTTATCGGCCATTTCCATCAGGCGGATCGCCTTGCGATAGCCCTCGGGGCGGGCCATGCCGAAATTGCGGGCAATCCGCGAGGCGGTGTCATGGCCCTTTTCATGGCCGATCACCACGACCGGCTGGTCGTTGAAGCGCGCAAGGCCGCCCATAACCGCGTGGTCATCGGCAAAATTGCGGTCGCCAGCCAGCGGCGTGAACTCGGTGAAGAGCGCCTCGATGTAATCTTTGCAATGCGGACGCTCGGGATGGCGCGCGACCTGACATTTACGCCAGGGCGAAAGATCCTTGTACAGATCCTTCAGCATCTGCGCGGCTTTCTTGTCCAGCGCAGCGGCTTCTTTCTCCACATCCATCTCTTCGTTTGCCCGTGCCAAGGCGCGAAGCTCTTCGGCCTTGCCCTCGATCTCGGCAAGAGGCTTTTCGAATTCGAGATAGCTGATCATCGTGACCCTCCGGTTGGCTCGATGGCGCCTATATGACCTCGCGCGCATGGAAATGCAACGGTAGGGCTGTGAGCTTGCGAAAGCTGTGCTACATCAGGGGCGAGGAAAGAGGAGAGCAGTATGATCGGAGAGGTGACCATCCGCACTCTGGCGGGTGTCCGTCTGGCGGGTCTGGCCCATCGCGGGGATTATCAGAACCTGACCGAAGCCTTTGCCCGCTTGGTGCATATGTTCGAGGACGGGCTTCTATGGGGGCATGTGGAAGGGGCCGCCGCCGTGGGCTATGACAATCCGCGGATAACGCCTGTGGAAAAACTGCGTTCGGATGCCTGTTTCATTGTGTCGGAGACCTGCCCGATTGTGCCGCCGATGAAAGAAATCCGTTACCCCGAAGGCCGTTACGCCGTTCTGGAGGTGGTCGGGCCCTATCGGCAACTGGCGCAGGCCTATGCCAAACTCAGCGACGAATGGTATCCCGCCTCGGGCGAGGAGCATCGCGGGCTGGTGGCCTATGAGGTCTATCTCAACAACCCCGAGGAAGTGCCGGAGCGGGAGCTGCGGACGGAAATCCGGCTCCCGCTGGCGTGATTAGACGCCGATCATCTCGGCCTGACGCACGATGACTTCGGCCTGACGCATCGAGGCGATATCCACAAGGCGGCCCTTATAGACAGCCGCGCCTGCGCCCTCGGATTTGGCCTGCTCCATCGCGGCGAGGATCTCGCGCGCTTCGGTGACGGCGGCCTCCGAGGGGGTGAAGACCTCGTTGGCGAGCGCGATCTGCTTGGGGTGAATCGCCCATTTGCCAACCATGCCCAGCGTAGCCGACCGCAGCGCCTGTGCGCGGAAGCCGTCATCATCCGAGAAGTCGCCAAACGGCCCGTCCACCGGCAACAGCCCATGCGTGCGGCAGGCTGCCACAATCGCCGTTTGCGCCCAGTGCCACGGGTCGGACCAGTATTTGGCGCCTTCGTGCAGCATATAGTAGTTTTCCTGCGTGCCGCCGATGCCGGTGGTCGCCATCCCCATCGAGGCCGCGAAATCGGCAGCCCCTAGGCTCATCGCCTGCAGGCGGGGCGAGCTGGCCGCGATTTCTTCCACATGGGCGATGCCCGCCGCAGATTCGATGATCACTTCAAGGCTGACCTTTTTGGTGCGGCCCTTGGCGGTCTCGATCGCGGTGATCAGCGCGTCAACGGCATAGACATCCGCCGCACAGCCGACCTTGGGGATCATGATCTGGTCGATGCGCTCCGAGCCTTCCTCCAGCAGCTCGACCACATCGCGGTACCAATAGGGCGTATCCAGCGCGTTGATCCGCACCGAAAGATATTTGTTGCCCCAGTCGATTTCGTGGCTGGCGGCAATGATGTTTTTGCGGGCAACCGCCTTATCATTGGGCGCGACGCTGTCTTCGAGGTCCAAATTGATGACATCTGCCGCCGAGGCTGCCATCTTGGGAAAAAGCTTCGTGTTCGAGCCGGGTCCAAACAGCTGGCAGCGGTTCGGGCGGGCAGGCGGGGTAGGCTGGATGCGGAAACTCATCGTTCCTCCGGTAATGATGTTTCTATCCTGATGCTTGAGTTGATATATTGTTGCGCGGGCGTTTTCAATCACTTTCTGCAATGCAGAATGAACGAGTCGTTTATGCGGCAGAGGATTGCTTGAATCTGTAAAATTTCAGATCAATCTCCGACTCTTTTTCAGGATGACGCAAATAAAATCGGCCAAATTGCCTTTTGTTGAAATATATTTCAGAATTATCTTTCAAAAATGCTCCAAATACCAAGGAAATTTCTGCGCAAAGGTCATAGCCTATGTCCAACAACCCATTTGGAGGCCTGAACGATGGCGCTTATCGAAACCCCGTATCTTCTGTTCCTTGGTGACGCGCCGGACGCTCTGGCCGCGAAAGTGGCGCAGGGCATCAAGGACTGGCGTCCCGAGTTTGCCGTGGGGCAGTTCCGCATGGCGGGCTGCAATGCCGATATGGGTCTGGCCGATATGACGCTGGAAGAGGCCGTGGACGCGGGCTGCAAAACGCTGGTGATCGGCGTGGCCAACCGTGGCGGTGTGATCTCGGCGGCGTGGAAAGAGGTTCTGGTGAAGGCGCTGGAAGCCGGTCTGGACATCGCATCGGGCCTGCATAACCTGCTGCGCGACGAGGCCGAACTGGTGGCCGCTGCCGAGAAAAACGGCCGTCAACTGCATGACGTGCGTATTCCTTCGGTGAAATATCCGATCGCCAATGGGGTGAAGCGCAAGGGCAAGCGCATGCTGGCCGTGGGCACCGATTGCTCGGTCGGCAAGATGTATACCGCGCTTTGTGTGGAAAAAGAGATGCGCGAGCGCGGCATGAAGGCCAGCTTCCGGGCAACCGGCCAGACCGGTATCCTGATCACCGGCGACGGTGTGCCGCTGGATGCCGTGATTGCCGACTTCATGGCCGGTTCGGTCGAATATTTGACCCCCGATAATGACGAGGATCACTGGGATCTGATCGAGGGCCAAGGCTCGCTGTTCCACGTGTCCTATTCGGGCGTGACCATGGCGCTGATCCACGGCGGCCAACCCGACGCGCTGGTGATCTGCCACGAGCCGACCCGTGACCATATGCGCGGCCTGCCGGGCTATAAGCTGCCCTCGCTGCAAGCCGTGCGTGATCTGGCGCTGCAACTGGCACAGGTTGCCAATCCGGCCTGTAAGGTTGTGGGTATCTCGATCAATACCAAGGGCATGCCCGAAGCCGAAGCCAAAGCCTATCTGGCCAAGGTCGAAGCCGAAATGGGTCTGCCCGCAACCGACCCCTTCCGCTTTGGTGCGGGCCCGCTGGTCGATGCGCTGGAAGCGCTTGACGCCGTCGCCGCCGAGTAAGCCCATGACCCGCCGGAACCAGTTTCCGGCGGGTTTTTACTGACACTCTTGGAAAAAGCCTTAGCTTGCGGGTCAAATGGCCTGTGACAGGCCCTGCCAGAGTGAGGAAGAGATCATGATCAAAGTTACCCCCGACAGTTTCAAACTCGCCGAGGCTTTCACCATCTCGCGCGGCTCGCGGACCCAATCCGATGTGCTGACCGTTCGGATCACCCGCGACGGTGTGACCGGCTGGGGCGAGTGCCTGCCCTATAAACGCTATGCCGAGACGCTGGAAAGTGTGACGGCGCAGATCAATTCGCTGCCCGAGGGCATTACCCGTATGGAGCTGCAAGAGGCGCTGCCCGCCGGTGCGGCCCGTAACGCGGTGGATTGCGCCTTGTGGGATCTCGAGGCCAAGAAAGCGGGCAAGCGCGTCTGGGAAATGGCGGGGCTTTCCGCACCCAAGCCGGAAGTGACCGCCTATACGCTCTCGCTCGATACGGTCGAGAAAATGCGCGAGAAAGCCGCCAAGAACGCCCATCGCCCCGTGCTGAAGATCAAGCTGGGCACGCCCGATGATATCCCGCGGCTTGAGGCCGTGCGCGAAGGGGCCCCCAAGGCCAAGATCATCCTTGATGCCAATGAGGGCTGGGAGATGGAGACCTTCCTCGATATCCAGAAGCACCTCCTGCGCCTGAATATCGCGATGGTCGAACAGCCGCTGCCTGCCGCCGCCGATGAGGGCCTGATGGGGGTCGAACGTCTGGTGCCGATCTGTGCCGATGAAGCCTGTCATGACCGCGCTTCGATGGCGCATCTGAAGGGCAAATACGACATGATCAACATCAAGCTCGACAAGACCGGCGGCCTGACCGAGGCGCTCAGCCTGCGCGATGTGGCGCTGTCGGAAGGCTATAAGGTGATGGTCGGCTGTATGCTGGGGTCGTCTTTGGGGATGGCGCCCGCGACCTTGGTGGCGCAAGGTGCCGCTATTGTCGATCTTGACGCCCCGCTGCTTCTGGCAGAAGACCGTGAGCAGCCGCTCTATTACGAAGATGGCAAAGTTTATCCGCCCGAAGCGTCGCTTTGGGGCTGAGGGAAGAAGGAGTAAGGCCGATGAGCCGTATCGTTTATCTCAACGGTGACTATATCCCCGAAGAAGAAGCCAAAGTGTCGATTTTCGACCGCGGCTTCGTTATGGGCGATGCAGTTTATGAAGTGACGGCCGTGATCGGCGGCAAGCTGTGGGACTTCGAGGGCCATGTGAAGCGCCTCGCCCGCTCGCTGAACGAGCTGGAGATGCAGAACCCGCTGACCCGCGACGAGCTTCTGGAGATCCACCGCGAGCTGATCAAGCGCAACCCCGATTTCATCGACGGCGGCATCTACCTGCAGATCTCGCGCGGGAATGCCGGCGACCGTGATTTCGCCTTCCCGCCCGCCGATGTGAAGCCGACCGTGGTGCTTTATACCCAAGCCAAGAACGGCCTGCTGGATGACCCCAAAGCCAAGAAAGGCATCAAGGTTATCTCGATCCCCGATCTGCGCTGGCACCGCCGCGATATCAAGACCGTGCAGCTTCTCTACCCGTCGCTGGCCAAAATGGCGGCCAAGAAAGCGCATGTGGATGATGCATGGTTTGTCGAGGATGGTTTCGTGACCGAAGGCTCGTCGAATAACGTCTATATCGTGAAGGACGGGAAGATCATCACCCGCGCGCTGTCGAATGACATCCTGCACGGGATCACCCGCGCGGCGCTGCTGAAATATGCCGCCGAGGCGCAGATGCAGATCGAAGAGCGTTCCTTCACCATCGAAGAGGCGCAGGCCGCCGATGAGGCCTTCTTCACCTCGGCTTCGGCCTTTGTGACGCCAGTCATCGAAGTGGATGGCAAACCGGTTGCAAGCGGCAAGCCCGGCCCCGTAGCCACCCGCCTGCGCGAGATCTATCTGGCCGAAAGCGCGAAATCGGCGCTGTAAGCGCGGCCCCCGAAACGGCAAAAGAAAACCCCGACCGCGCGGTCGGGGTTTTTGTCATCCGCAGGATCGGTTCTCGATCAGGCATTCAGGACGGTGGGCAGATAGGCTTGCTGGGTGAGGTCATCCACCAGCACGATCTGTTGCGCCAGCGTTTCCATATCCTCGGTGACGCCTTCCAGATAGGCCACGCTATTTCCGTTGATGCGCACCGTGGTACCCGCATCATCGGCCGAGATGGTGAAGGTCGAGGGCGGCCCCTGCATGGTGCTCAGCACCAGCACTTCGGGGTCATCCTCGGTCGTGCCCTCGCCGAAATCCTTGATGGTCACCGGATCGCCATAGGGCGAGCCAGCATTGGTTGCATTGACGATGAAGGCATCCTGACCATCGCCGCCCCACATGACATCGCCATCATCGCCGATCAGCAGGTCGCTGCCCGCGCCGCCATTGAGGGTATCGGAATTGCCCGCGATCGTATCCAGCGCGATCAGCCCGTCATCGCCATAGCCGCCATGCAGCGAATCCGAGCCCTGATGGTCGATCAGCACATCATCGCCGGTATTGCCGCGCAGCGTGTCATTGCCCGGGCCGCCAAGCAGCGCATCATTGCCCGCGCCGCCATCGATATAGTCATCGCCCGCACCGCCGATCCCGCCAAAGAAGCCCTGATCCTCAAGCGAGCTGATCAGGTCATCTATTGAGGAAAGCGTCGTCAGATCGCTCAGGTCGGCGGGGACGCTGCCCATGTCGTCGCCGCCCTTGAGCATGATCGTATCATCGCCATCCCCACCGATGATCGTGTCGCTGCCCTCGGTGCCGTGGATCCAGTCCCGTCCGGCTGAACCATAGGTGACCTGACCCGAGGCCGCGACCTGCCGTATCGGAGAGCTTTGCGTGTCACTTTGCGAGTCGTTTTCGCCAGAGGTGCTGTCATCGGTGCCGCTTTCCGAGCTGTCCTGCGCCGTTTCGTCCTCTCCGGTTTCCTCGGTCGTGTCGGTGGCTTCGGAGGCGCTATCCTCGGTGCTGTCCGGCTCGGTGGTGCTATCGCTTTGCGTGGCGTCGTCAGAGCTGTCGTCTTCCGCATCGTCGGTCTGCGTGCCGGTATCGGTATCGGTATCGGCGGTCATCTCGTCAGAGGGATCGTCGCTATCATCATCGTGATCGGACATGTCGTGGATGCCGAAAGCGAAAGCCAAAGGAAGAAGGGAAAGAAGTAAAAAAGCGCCCATGACCGGCCCCAGCAGAGTATAAGAATATCTGCTGGATATGTGATTGGATGGTTAAGTCAATCTTAATTCACACGCGCGCGTGATAATGCGTGAAGTTGGAAACTGTTAACCTTGAATACCGCGATATTATCGCTGGTTCTGGCAACAATCCAGAGACTGTTGCAGAAGGGGCGCCAAAGTCGCGGCCCATTCCTCTTGCTGAGCTCTGGTCTGGATCAGATCCTGACGCAGTTCGATCAGGATGTTCAGGCGTCCCGTTTGCAGCGCGTGGCGGTCGATGGAATCTCCGGCAAGATGGCCCTTATAGGGTTCGTTATCTCCGGTCGGAATATGTCGCGCCCTGAGCGCCTCGATCAGCGGTTCGGCCAGTCTGCGGTCCCGGGGATCCGACAGGATGCCGACCTGCCAAGGCCGCGGCGGTCGCCCGCGTAGCTGGGGCGTGAAGGAATGGATGGCGCAGATCACGCTGTTCTCGCGCCGTGCGGCCAAGGTTTCCAGTGCCTTGTGATAAGGACGGTGCAGACGCTCCAGACGGCGCAGTTTCTCGGCGGCATCGGCATGGCGGTTGGCGGGAATGATCGTGCCGTCATAGAGCTTCATCAGCAGCGTCGGGTCCGTCTCGCCACGGTTCGGGTCGATCACCAGCCGCGAGAAATTTGTGCTGATCAACGGGGCGTCCAGCAGGCGTGCCAAAGCCTCGGAGACGCCCAACGCGCCCGGATCATAAGCGATATGGCGCGCCATATCGGCAGGCGGCAGCCCCAGATCACCGCCGTTGATCCAGTCCGGCACATGGTTTGTCGCGTGATCACAGGTGACCAGCCAGCATGCGCTCCGCTCTGCGCCCTGAATGTGAAAAGCGGTTTCGGTCATGGAAGATCACCTATTGTCACGCATTCTTAGTTTTGGTGCTGCATCAAAGTGAATAAGCGAGCCTGCCCCGAAGTGCCAGTTGCACTTGCGACAAAATCGCGCAATACCTTGGGGCGGCCCACGACTAAATCGTAATTCCTAACCAACGAGGTCGCATGAGACGCCTTCGCAAAGTAAAGATCGTCGCCACTCTGGGCCCTGCATCTTCCGACTATGAAACGATCCGCGGTCTGTTCGAGGCCGGAGCCGATGTGTTCCGTCTGAACATGAGCCACGGCACGCATGACGAACAGCGTGCCCGCTACGAGATCATTCGTAAGGTCGAAGAAGATTTGGGGCGCCCGATTGCTGTTCTGGCAGATCTTCAGGGCCCGAAATTGCGGGTCGGAACCTTCGCTGCCGGTGCGGCAGATCTGGAAGAGGGGGATGCCTTCCGTCTGGATCTGGAGGACAAAGACGGCGACCAGCATCGTGTCTGCCTGCCGCATCCCGAAATTTTTGCCGCTCTGGAAGCGGGCACCACGCTTCTGGTCAATGACGGCAAGATCCGCCTGAAGGTCGAGGATTGCGGTGCGGATTTCGCGAATTGCACCGTGACGGTGGGGGGCACCATCTCGAACCGTAAGGGCGTGAACGTGCCGGATGTGGTTCTGCCGATCCCCGCGCTGTCCGAGAAGGACAAGAAAGATCTGGAATTCGCCTGCTCGCTGGGCGCGGACTGGCTGGCGCTGAGCTTCGTGCAGCGCGCCGATGACGTGCTTGAGGCGAAAGCTCTGGCGCAGGGGCGTGCGCTGGTGCTGTCGAAGATCGAGAAGCCCGCCGCAGTGAAGGCCTATGACGAGATCCTCGAGGTGTCCGACGGGATCATGGTTGCGCGTGGTGACCTTGGCGTCGAGCTTCCGGTGCAGAACGTCCCGCCGATCCAGAAGAAGCTGGTGCGCAAGGCGCGTGCGGCGGCCAAGCCGGTGATCGTCGCAACCCAGATGCTGGAATCGATGATTGAAAGCCCGATGCCGACCCGCGCCGAAGTCTCGGATGTGGCGACGGCCATCTATGAGGGTGCGGATGCGGTGATGCTTTCGGCGGAGTCGGCCGCAGGCCGCTATCCGATCGAAGCAGTTAAAACGATGAATAATGTCGCCGAGCAGGTCGAAGGCGATTCGACCTACCGCGAGGTTATCAACTCCAGCCGGACCTTCACGGCAGCCCGCCGCCAGACTGTGGCGGATGGCATCGTGGCTGCGGCCCGCGAGATTGCGGAGACCACCGATATCGCCGCGATCAGCTGCTATACCCAGACGGGGACTTCGGTGCGTCTTGTGGCGCGTGAACGTCCGCAGGTGCCGATCGTCGCGCTGTCGCCGGTCACCAAGACCCTGCGCAAGATCTGCCTGACCTGGGGCGTGCAGGCGATCAAATCCGAAGAGGTGGGGCGCTTCAAGATGGCTGTGGTCAATGCGGTCCGTGCGACCCGCGATTTCGGTCTGGCCGATGAGAAAGACCAGATCGTGGTGGTGGCCGGTGTGCCGTTCAATGTGGAAGGCACGACCAACATCCTGCGCGTCGCGCCTTGCGACGAGCGCCAGATCTTCCGCACCGAGCCGGAATAACCGTTTCAAGCCAAGCTGCCGCCCCGGACCCGCGTTCGGGGCGGCTGTCATTTGGGAGACAGCTCGGAAAGGCAGGGTATGATGGCGGATTATTGTCTGACTTTCGGTCTTTTGCTGATCGTTTTCGCGATTCCCGCCGGTGTTTCCGCCTATTCCGAAATGCGCCCGCCCCGCATGGCCGCCGTCACGATCGTGCTGGGGGCCTGTCTTGTCATCCTTGCGGTGACTCTCAGCCCGACCGGCTATAGCTATGGTGACATTCCGCAGGCCGTGGCGCGGGTGATGGCACGGTTTCTGCCCTGATATCGCGAGATCTGGCCATACCGGCCCGATGGGGCGGCTGTCAGGCCAGAATAAGGCTTGCAAAACGGGGCAAAGCTTTCTAGAAGGCGCGTTCTAGACGGCCGCGCGGCCGGCCCAAGAGGCATGCCGAGTCGCGCGTAAACCCCTCTTACGTTAAGGAGACGGAAATGCCCAAGATGAAGACGAAATCCGCTGCCAAAAAGCGGTTCAAGTTCACCGCGAACGGCCATGTCAAAGTTGGTCACGCAGGTAAGCGCCACGGCATGATCAAGCGGACCACGAAGTTCATTCGTAACACCGCTGGCACCATGGTCCTGTGCGACTCCGACGAGAAAATCGTCAAAAAATACATGCCGTACAACCGCTGATACTGGGAGACTTGAACTATGGCACGCGTTAAATCCGGTAAGGTCACCCACGCCCGTCACAAGAAGGTCCTGAAGGCCGCAAAAGGTTACTACAGCTCGCGCTCGCGTAACTTCCGCACCGCCACTCAGGCCGTCGACAAGGCAAACCAGTACGCAACCCGCGACCGTAAGGCGCGCAAGCGTAATTTCCGCTCGCTCTGGATCCAGCGTATCAACGCAGGTGTCCGCGCAGTCGACGCCGAAATGACCTACTCGAAATTCATCAACCTGCTCGCCGTTGCCGGTATCGAAGTGGACCGTAAGGTTCTCGCCGATCTGGCAGTTCACGAGCCGGAAGCCTTCGCTGCAATCGTTGCACAGGCAAAAGCAGCAGCCTGATCGCTGCCGCACCGATGAGTTTTTGAAAACCCGCGCCGCAAGGTGCGGGTTTTTGCTTTTTGATCTGGGGTTTTCTCTATGAATAGTGAGGAGATTACGCCGTTCGGACTGGTGTCTTGGTCCTTGGAGCTCGCGCGGAAGCAGGATGCGGGTGGTGTCTATCGTGGCGGCTGGCGGCGGCTGGCCCGCGATATCGCGGAATTGAGAGGCGGCGATATCGATCCGATGTTCGATCAGAATGCCAATCTGGATATCCTGCTGCGGTCAATGGAAGACGAAATGTCGCGCAGGGATCGGGCGGGGAGCGGCGCGGAGGGGGATAATGCTGGCTTGCAGATGCAGCTTCACCTCTCGCGGCTCTGGGTTCTGGGCGCGTATGAGGTGTTCCGGAGACTTCATAAGGATCTGAGCGCGGGCGCGCATCACAAGCCTATTGGTGCGTGTCTTCGAGCATCCAACTCCAAAGGATGTGGCTTCGAGGAATGCGTCTTGTGCACCATCGGGCATCTGCGCAACGAACTGGCACTCGTTCGCATTCATCTGGCAAAGTGGGATGAGGCGAAACACATTGAGTCTCCGCCTTTGTCGAACGCTATGCGCGAGACACTCGAGGCGGCTCCGGATGCTTCAGAACCTCCTTTTGACAAGCATCTTATGAGGGGTGAGGGCCATATGTCGGGCGGGATCTGTTGGCATGTCACGGATCTGCGTGTGGGTCGTAACCGCAATATCTCGCGCCGTGAGCTATCGCAGCAGATCTTGGACCGACTTTCGGCAGACAAACTCGATACTGTCTTCGGTCGCGGCTTGAAAACAGTCGTCGCAGAGGCTAGCAACGGCCCCAACATTACAGAGGGTAAGAGTCAGATGAGCGATCTCGACCAGCTTCGCACGAAATATCTTTCCGGCGTGGCGGATGCCGCGGATGAGGCGGCTCTGGAAGAGCTGCGTCTGGCAGGGCTTGGCAAAAAAGGCGAAATCAGCCTGATGATGCGCGAGCTGGGCAAGATGAGCCCGGAAGAAAAGCAGACCTTCGGTAAGGCGCTCAACGAGCTGAAGACCGAGATCGACATCGCCCTGCGCGAGAAGAAACAGGCGCTGGCCGATGCCGCTCTCGAGGCACGTCTGCAGGATGAATGGCTGGATGTGACCCTTCCGGGGCGTCCGCGTCGTCAGGGCACCATCCACCCTGTGTCTCAGGTGATGGACGAGGTGACCGCGATCTTCGCCGATATGGGCTTCTCGGTGGCGGAAGGGCCGCAGGTGGAAGACGACTGGCATAATTTCGACGCGCTGAATATCGCGCCCGAGCACCCCGCTCGCCAGGAGCATGACACCTTCTTCATGCATCGTGCCGAGGGCGATGACCGTCCGCCGCATGTGCTGCGCACCCATACCAGCCCCGTGCAGATCCGCGCGATGCAGGAGCAGGGCGCGCCGATCCGTGTCATCGCGCCGGGCCGTGTGTATCGCATGGATATGGACCAGACCCACGCGCCGATGTTCCACCAGATCGAGGGGCTTGCGATCGGGAAGGACATCTCGATGGCGAACCTGAAATGGGTGCTGGAAGAGTTCTGCAAGGCCTTCTTCGAGGTCGATAATGTCGAGCTGCGCTTCCGCGCTTCGCATTTCCCCTTCACCGAGCCTTCGGCAGAAGTGGATATCCGTTGCTCTTGGGAGGGCAAACAACTCAAGATCGGCGAAGGCAATAGCTGGATGGAGATTTTGGGGTCGGGCATGGTCCACCCGAAGGTGCTTGAGGCGGCTGGTGTGGATTCGACGCAATATCAAGGCTTTGCCTTCGGTATCGGGATCGACCGTCTGGCGATGCTCAAATATGGCATCCCCGATCTGCGCGCCTTCTTCGACAGCGATCTGCGCTGGCTCAAGCATTACGGTTTCGCGCCGCAGGATGTGCCGACCGTGCTGGGCGGCCTGAGCCGCTAAGCCTGCCTGCCAAGATGCAGACCTCAAAGACGCCGCCCCCGAGGGGCGGCGTTTTGCATTTGGCGGCAGAGGAAGGCTGGAATGGTGTGCTGAAAAAATGGGCATCTGGCGGCGGGCCGCTGATCTTTCGCTGCGACATTAAGATCTTGCTCATCAACTTCCCGCCAAGTGGGTGGCCGTTTGGCACGGGGCGGGTAAGAATGCTGGCAGAGATAAATCGTAGGAACCGGAGGGATCTCATGAGCTGGGGTGGGTTGATTTTTCTGATGGTGCTGGGCTGCGCGGTCAGCCTTGTGGGTCAGCTATATGTCTGGGGCAAGGGGACGACGCGCGCGCGGGACGAGGATTACGAGGCGGGGATCACCCGCATTGGTGTGGCAAGCCTTGGCGGTGCAATCCTGTTTGTCTTCCTGCTGGCCATCGGGGTGGACCGCGTTATGCCTCTGGCAAGCTATATGGCCTTTGCCACGGGGATCTGCATCACGCTGGTTATTGCATGGGCGGACACGCGCCAGACGATGAACGAGCGCAATTACGATCTGGGCATGAAATACGATGTCGTGATGTTTGTCGTGGCCGCGATGCATGTGGTCTTTGGCGTCATGATGGGGTCTTTCGGCTGGAATTTCGACATGCTCAGCCTCATTTTTGTCGAGCTGGTGGTCGTTCTGGTCAGCGTGATCTTCCGGTCGGTCGTCCGGGCCGCCACCAGCGGGGCAGAAGAGCACGCACACTGAAAGAGGCTTATGCGGATTTCAGGAAAACCCTTGTTTCACCGCGACCAACGCGGTGATTCCGACGAAAAGCGCAAGCTGTATGCCGCCTATGAACTCGCCTATACATTGGTCGATTTCGGGGCGGCCGTTTGCTTTGTGGTGGGGTCGATCATGTTCTTCTTTGACGCATGGATGACCCCCGGCACATGGCTGTTTCTGATCGGCTCGATCCTCTTTGCAGCCAAGCCGACGATCCGTCTGGTGCGGGAAATCCGGCTTTTGCAGATGGGGGATGCAAAGGATGTCGCGAAGCGGCAGGAGTGACCTTCCCATCCGGTCCCTTATCCGCTAGGACAGGCCCGCATCCCGTAGGGGGAATAGACGAAGGGTTGACCCATGAAATTCACGCTGAGCTGGCTGAAAGAGCATCTGGACACCGAGGCAAGCCTTGACGAGATCCTCTATGCGCTGACCGATCTGGGACTTGAGGTCGAAGAGGTCATCGACCCCGCCTCCAAGCTGGCCAGCTTTACCATCGCCAAAGTGGTCCATGCCGAGAGCCACCCCGACGCCGACCGTCTGCGCGTCTGCCGTGTGGCAACCGATGAGGGCGAGACGCAGATCGTCTGTGGCGCGCCCAATGCCCGCGAAGGCATCACCGTTGTTCTGGCCAAGCCCGGCGATTATGTGCCCGGCCTTGATGTGACCCTGTCGGTCGGCAAGATCCGCGGCGTGGAAAGCTTCGGCATGATGGCCTCCGAGCGCGAGCTGGAGCTGTCGGATGAGCATAACGGCATCATCGAACTGCCCTCGGGCGAGGTTGGCCAGAAGTTTGTCGACTGGCTGGCCGAGAATAACCCTGCCGCTGTTGATCCGGTCATCGATATCGCGATCACCCCGAACCGCCCCGATGCTCTGGGCGTGCGCGGTATCGCGCGCGATCTGGCCGCGCGGGGTCTGGGCAAGCTGAAGCCGCTGGCGGTCACGCCGGTTGCGGGCAGCTTCGACAGCCCCGTGTCTGTGTCCATCGACGCGGGCCTGAAAGCCAAGGGCTGCCCCTATTTCGCGGGCCGCGTGATCCGTGGTGTGAAAAACGGCGAAAGTCCCGAGTGGCTGAAAAAGCGTCTTGAGGCGATTGGCCTGCGTCCGATCTCGGCGCTGGTGGATATCACCAATTACTTCACCTTCGACCTGAACCGCCCGCTGCATGTGTTCGATGCGGCCAAGGTGGCCGGTGGTCTGCGTATCGAACCCGCCAAAGGGGGCGAAAGCTTCGCTGCGCTTGACGAGAAAACCTATACGCTGCGCGAAGGCCAGATGGTGATCGTGGATGACAATGGCGTCGAAAGCCTTGCCGGTATCATGGGCGGCTCTGCTTCGGGTGCCGAGGCTGACACCGTCGATGTCTTCCTTGAATCCGCCTATTGGGACCCGATCACCGTGGCGGCCACGGGCCGTGCGCTGAAGATCAATTCCGATGCGCGCTACCGGTTTGAACGTGGCGTTGATCCGGCCTTCACGCTGGACGGGCTGGAACTGGCGACGCAGATGGTGCTGGATCTCTGCGGCGGCGAGGCGTCGCATGTGGTGTCCGATGGTGCCATGCCGCAGGTGGACCGCGCCTATAAGCTCGACCCCGCCCGCGTGATCAGCCTTGTGGGCATGGAGATCGCGGAGGCGACCCAACGCGCAACGCTTGAGGCGCTTGGCTTCACGCTGGACGGCGATATGGCGACCCCGCCCAGCTGGCGTCCCGATATTCTGGGCGAGGCCGATCTGGTCGAGGAAGTGGCGCGTATCGCTTCGCTCGCGCAGCTGGAAGGCAAGCCGATGGCGCGCGAGACCGCGGGCGTTCCGGGGGCGATCCTCACGCCGGTGCAGCGCCGCGAGAAAATGGCGCGTCGTACCATTGCGGGCGCGGGCTATAATGAATGCGTGACCTATAGCTTCATCGATGCCGCCTCGGCCACGCTGTTCGGCGGCGGCGCGGATGCGACCAAGCTGCAGAACCCGATTTCCTCGGAAATGACCCATCTGCGCCCCGATCTTCTGCCGGGCCTTCTGCAAGCCGCCAGCCGCAATCAGGCACGCGGCGCGGGCGATCTGGCGCTTTTCGAGGTTGGCCCCGCCTTCACGGGCGGCGAGCCGGGCGAGCAGCATCTGCAGGCAACCGGCCTTCTGGTCGGCCAGATCGCCCCGCGTGACCCCTATGGCTCGCGCCGTCCGGTGGATCTGTATGACGCCAAGGCCGATGCCGAGGTCATTCTGTCGGCGATCGGTGCGCCTGCGCGGATGCAGATCAACCGCAAGCTGGATGGCTGGTGGCACCCCGGTCGCTCGGGCGTGATGGCGCTGGGTCCGAACAAGCTGTGTGCCTTTGGCGAGATCCACCCCAAGGTCCTGCGCGAGATGGGTGTGAAAGGTCCGGCGGTGGCCTTCACCATCTGGCTCGAAAATGTGCCCTTCCCGAAAGCCAAGGGCCCGTCGCGTCCGGCGCTGGAAATGTCCGACCTGCAAGCGGTCGAGCGTGACTTCGCCTTTGTCGTCGATGCCAAGACCGAGGTGCTGACCGCCGTAAATGCCGCCTTGGGCGCGGATAAGGCGCTGATCGAGGCCGTGAATGTCTTCGACCAGTTCACCGGCCCGAAAGCGGAAGAGCAGATGGGTGCGGGCAAGAAGTCCATCGCGCTCAGCGTCCGCCTGCAACCGCGGGACAAGACGCTGACCGATAAGGATATCGAGGCGGTCTCTGCCAAGATCATCGACAAGGTCACCAAGGCGACCAAGGGCAGCCTGCGCAGCTGATCCTTTTTGCAACATTGACCAAACGCCCCTGCCACCCGCGGGGGCGTCTTTCTATGTCAGAATGCCGTTTGGCGACCAACGGGCTTGTGCCGTGCGCCTATGCTGCCCATCTTGGAAACAGGAGGTGCGCTATGGCAGGAGGTTGGGCCCGCGACGGGGCCGTGAACGAACAGATCGAAGCCTCGGTTCAGGATGAACTGGCCCGTATGCGCCAGCGCCGTGGCCCCACGGGCGAAAGCGCCGAATTTTGCGTGGACTGTGACGAGCCGATCCCCGAGGCGCGGCGTAAGGCCATTCCCGGAGTAAAGCTTTGCGTCGAGTGTCAGGGCGGCCATGACAGCCGTCATGCAAATCGCGGCGGAATGAACCGCCGCGCGTCGAAAGACAGTCTGCTGAAGTGATCAGCCCATAGCATAGGGCCGCAGCCGGTGTCCGTCGGGGTCGGCAATCATGAAGCTGCGGCCAAAGGGCAGGTCGGTCGGCTCCATCAGGACCGGACCTAGCGCTTTCCACTGGTCAAATTGCGTGTCGACCTCGCCTTGGGCCAGCTTGAAGCCGATCTCGCAGCCCCCGGCAGCTCCCGTGGCAGCCGGTGTCACATGATCCTTCTGCCAAAGCCCAAGGGCTTGCCCGTCGGGCAGTTTGAACAGCGCGAACTGGTCCATCCTTTCAAGCGGTGCCTGCCCGAAAGCCGCTTCGTAGAAGGTACAGGACCGTGCGATATCCGCGACATACAGAAAGAGGGTGGTCTGTGTCATGGGGTGCTCCTTTTCATGATGCCCCCTCTCTAGCGTGCCCCTGTGTCAGTTTCTGTCAGCAGCCAAGCAGCCCCTGCGCGCGCCGCCAGTCATCAAACAGCTTCTTGCGCGGGGGGCGGTAGGTCTCGCCCGTGGGCAGGGCTTCCGATATTCGGTCGGTGCGAAAGCTGCGGAAATCGCCGCGCAGCTCGCACCAGCCCAGAAGCACCCGCGCCTGGTCAAAGAATGCCAGCGCCACGGGCCAGATGACGCGCTCCGACAGGGTGCCCTCGCCCGTGCGATAGGTGATGCGCAGCTTCTGTTGCTGGCGGATGGCCGCCCGCAGCGCGCGCGAGGCCACCTGATCGGGGGCAGGGCGCGGGCCGCCCACCACCAGCGTGGTCAGGTCCATCTCGTCGCGCAGGGCAGCGGGCACCACCGCGCGCAATCGCGCCAGCGCGCTTTCCGCGGCCTGCGCCAGATCGCTATCGCCCTTGCTGGCCAGCCAGCGGGTGCCAACAACAAGCGCCTCAAGCTCTTCGACCGGAAAGGTCAGCGGCGGCAGCAGAAAGCCTTCGCGCAGCACATAGCCCAGACCGGCCTCGCCCTCGATCGGGGCGCCTTGCCCCTGCAAGGTGGCAATATCGCGGTAGAGCGTGCGCAGGCTTACCCCGAGTTCCTGCGCCAAAGCGGCCCCCGTCACCGGATGGCGATGGCGGCGCAGGATGTCCAGAAGCTGTAGCAGCCGTTCGGAGCGGCTCATCTGTCAGAGGGGTGCGAGACCCCGTCGACCCATTTGACAGGCTCCCAGTCGCGGGGGTTCACGCCCTCGATGGCACCAAGGTTCACACCATATTGGGTCGGGTCCGAGCGGCGGCGGTGATGGGTGTAAATCCCGCAGGTCTTGCAGAAGTAATGCACCGCCGTCTTGGTATTGAACTGATAGACGGTCAGGTTCTCTTCGCCCTGCGTGATCTCTAGATCCTCCAGCTTCACCGTAACAGCCGCCGCCCCGCGCCTGCGACAGAACGAGCAATCGCAGCGCCGCGCGGTGCGCAGCCCGTCTGCCAGACGGATTTGCAGCTTTACGGCACCGCAATGGCAGCTCACGGTTTGCGGGGCATTCTGGTCGATGATCATGGGCGTTTCCTCCGGTTCACCAACCAGCATAGGCGAAGATGCCGCGCCCACAATAAAAATGGCCTCCCGCAAGGGGAGGCCATTCAGGGGAACAGGGTCCGGACGGGTTATTTCGCGCCCGCCGAGGCCAGAAGCTGGGCGTTGCCGCCTGCCGCTGTGGTGTCGATGCAGATATGGCGTTCATGCCAGACATGGCCCACATCGGGATGGCCGGTGATCAGCGCAAGGATGGGTCCCTCACGGCGGGCCAAGGCCTGCGCGTATTTGCGCGCCTCTTCCGGTTTGCCCCAGTAGAGCGCCCCCGAAATGCCGTGTTTCGCGGTCAGACCATCCGGCGTCATATTGGTGGCCACTTCGGCCACGCCGCCCAGTGCTTCGACAGCCGCTTTCTGGTTGCGGGCCTCTTCGGCGCTGGGGCCCATGCACAGGAGCGGTTCGCGCACATGCAGCGTCAGGCGGTTCGATTCACCGGTCGGGCCCGGAAGCGAGCGCGCCTCTTGCGGCTTGTCCGAGGGTGCCGAAGTGGTGAAGCGCCACAGATATTCGGGGCCACCCGCTTTGGGGCCGGTGCCCGAAAGCCCTTCGCCACCGAAAGGCTGGCTACCCACGACCGCGCCCACCTGGTTGCGGTTAACGTAGATATTGCCGCAATGGATGCTTTCCGTGACTTCCTGCACGCGGTTGTCGATACGGGTGTGCAGACCGAAGGTCAGCCCGTAGCCGGTCGCGTTGACCGCGTCGATGACCTTGTGCAGGTCTTCGGATTTGAAGGTCGCGATATGCAGCACGGGGCCGAAAATCTCGCGTTTCATATCCTCGATGCCGTTCACACGGATCGCGACGGGGGCACAGAAATGGCCCTGCTGCGGGGCGCTGATTTCTTTCAGCACGCGGCCTTGCGCACGGGCGGTTGCCACGTGGTCGCGGATGATGCCTGCAGCCTCGTCATCAATGACCGGACCGATATCGGTGGTCAGATCCCACGGGTTGTCCACCAGCAGCTCGTCCATCGCGCCAAACAGCATTTCCTGAATGGTGGGGGCGATATCGTCCTGCACATACAGGCAACGCAGGGCCGAGCAGCGCTGACCCGCCGATTGGAAGGCCGAGACGAGGATATCGCGCACGGCCTGTTCCGGCAGGGCGGTGGAATCGACGATCATGGCGTTCAGACCACCGGTTTCCGCGATCAGCGGCGCGCCGGGGTCCATGTTGTCGGCCATAGCGCGACGGATGATCTTCGCGGTCTCGGTCGAACCGGTGAAGGCCACACCATTGATCCGCGCATCCGAGGTCAGGCGCGCGCCCACGGTCGCCCCATCCCCCGGCAGCAGTTGCAGGGCTTCGCGCGGCACGCCTGCCTCATGCAGAAGCTGCACGGCGAGGGTGGCGATGATCGGCGTCTGCTCGGCGGGCTTGGCCAGCACGGCATTGCCGGTCGCAAGGGCTGCGGCCACCTGACCGGTGAAGATCGCCAGCGGGAAGTTCCACGGGCTGATGCAGGTGAAGAGGCCACGCGCCTGCGCATTTTGCGGGATGTTGTGGGCGTAGTAATGCAGGAAGTCAACAGCTTCGCGCAGCTCGGCCACGGCATCGATCTGGATCTTGCCAGCCTCGCGGGCGAGGGCCGCGAAGATTTCGCCGTAATGGGCTTCGTAAAGCTCTGCGGCGCGGTTAAGAACCTCAGCGCGTTCGGTTTCCGACGCGGCCCACGGTTGGGCATTGGCCAGAGCGGTCTCGACATCGGCGCTGGAGGCGTTGAAGACCTGACCGATCACATCGCCATTCGAGGGGTTGAGCGCCTCGACAACGGGCAGCGGCTGTGCGGTGCCTGCGATCAGCGGGCGGGCCTCGAAACGGGCGGCCTTGAACGGTGCACGGGCGGCATCAATGGTCGCCAGAGCGTCGCGTTCGGTCAGATCGAAGCCGGTCGAGTTCTTGCGGTCGCCGAACAGCGCATCGGGTTTGCGCAGGATCGGGTTTTCCACATGGCGGGTGCTTTCCACCTGAGCGAAGGGGCAGGAGGCCACTTCCTCGGGGGTCACATCCTCGTCCACGATCTGGTTCACGAAGCTCGAATTCGCGCCGTTCTCCAGCAGGCGACGCACCAGATAGGCCAGCAGGTCGCGGTGGGCACCACAGGGCGCATAGATCCGGCAGCGGGTCTTGTGATCGCCCAGAACGAGGTCATGCAGACGCTCGCCCATGCCATGCAGACGCTGGAATTCGAAATTGCGACGGTCTTCGCCTTCGGTCATTTCCAGCACGGCCGACACGGTATGCGCGTTATGGCCTGCAAATTGCGGATAGATCCGGTCGCGCAGGCTGAGAAGCTTGCGGGCATTGGAGATGTAGCTGACATCGGTCGAGGCTTTGCGGGTGAATACGGGGAAGTCCTTGAGGCCCATGACCTGCGCGCGCTTCACCTCGGCGTCCCAATAGGCGCCTTTCACCAGACGGACCATGATCTTGCGGTCATAGCGCTGCGCCAGATCGTAGAGCCAGTCGATTGCAGGGGTGCAGCGGCGGCCATAGGCCTGCACCACCACGGCAAAACCGTCCCAGCCTGCCAGCGACGGATCGGCCAGAACGGCCTCGATCACCTTGAAGGACAGCGTCATGCGGTCGACTTCTTCGGCATCGACGGTGAAGCTCATATCGGCTTTGGCGGCTTTTTGCGCCAGACGCAGCACGACCGGCACCAGCTCGGCCATCACGCGCTCTTCCTTGGCAAGCTCGTAGCGCGGATGCAGCGCCGAGAATTTCACCGAAATGCCGGGGTTGTCGTAAAGGTGACCCTTGCGGCAGTTGGTGGCAATCGCGTCGATCGCTTTCGAGTAGTCTTCCTCGTAGCGCTTGGCGTCTTTCATGGTGCGGGCGGCTTCGCCCAGCATGTCATAGCTGTAGGAATAGCCCTTGGCTTCCTGCTTCTTGGCGCGCACCATCGCCGACTGGATGGTTTCACCCAGAACGAACTGGCGGCCCATTTCCTTCATCGCGCGGCTTACGGCCTTGCGGATCACCGGCTCGCCCAGACGGCGGATCGCGCCGCGCAGATGGCCTGCCATTCCCGGCGGACGGTCATCGAGCACCTTGCCCGTCAGCATCAGGCCCCACGTGGAAGCATTGACCAGCGGCGAGGCCGAATGGCCCAGATGCTTGCCCCAATCCGACGGTGCGATCTTGTCTTCGATCAGCGCATCCATCGTGTCGGCATCCGGCACGCGCAACAGCGCCTCGGCCAGACACATCAGCGCAATGCCTTCCTCGGTCGACAGACCGTATTCCGCCAGAAAGACCTCCATCAGGCCCGGACGGCTATCGGCGCGGATACGGCGCACCAGTGCGGCCCCGCGTGCGGCAATCTTGCCCCGCGTGCCCTCATCCAGCGCGGCCTGCGCGATCAGGCGGTCCAGCAGCGGTTCTTCGGGTTGCAACGTCAGCGCGTCGATCTGCTGGAAGTCCAGCGCCGGATCAACGATGGGAGATGAAATTTTGGTCATGGCGGGCCTCAAGGAAGGTATTTTGTCTAATCTACATCGAAACTACTTTTTATTTCGCCCATTCGATGACAATTCTTGGTCGAAGAAACCAAAGATACGGGTCTAAACATGCCAAATGATCTGCCAGACCTCGATAATTACGACCAGAAGATTCTCGCAGCGCTTTCGGAAGAGGGGCGGCTGTCTGTTACCGAGCTTGCGCGCCGCGTCGGGCTGACCAAGACGCCTGTGCAGGCGCGGATGAAGCGGCTTGAGGATCTGGGGGTGATCAAGGGCTATCGCGCCGTGCTCAGCCCGATCCGTATGGGGCTGAGCCATGTGGCATTTGTCGAGGTGCGGCTCTTGGACACGCGTGAGGTGTCGCTGGCGGCGTTCAACCGCGCGGTGCGCGCCCTTCCCGAGGTGGAAGAATGCCATATGATCGCTGGCGGCTTCGATTACCTGCTGAAGGTCCGGACCCGCGATATCACCGATTATCGCCGTGTGATGGGCGAGAAAATCTCGGCTTTGCCACATGTTTCCTCCACCACCACCTATGTGGCGATGGAGACGGTGACGGATGCGGCGGCGATCAGTCCGCAGGTCTGACCGCGATGATAACGGGTTGGCCATCGGCGCGCAGTTCGATGCCGTCTTGCGTGGCCGCAACATTGTCGACGCGGGCAATGGCTGCATGGAAGGCCTGTTCGGTCTGCATTTGCGGTTCCGAGCACATCATGCGGGTGCCGACAATCGCACCGATATGCAGCTTGCCGTCGCGCCGTTCCACAGGCGCGCTATAGCGGTTGCAGCCCGAATTTCCGGCAATCTGCTCCGCTTCCGGATGGAGCAGGTTGACCTTGACCCCCTCGGGCACCGGACGGCCTGCGATCTGCGTGACCTGCCATTCCTGCCCGACAGGCAGAGCGGCCAGCATATCCGCTGGTGGGGCGTCGGGTTTGCAGGCGGCAAGACAAGCAATCAGGGCAATCGGGAGCATGAAACGCATGGGGCTATCCTTCGGATAAGGACCGGAACGCGTGCTGGCACGGCCCGCAGGCCAAAATCGGCGCATTCCGGCCCGTGTCGGTATCGTCCATGCATGCGGTCATTGTGCAGTGAAGTAAAGGCCATTGACGTGAGGACCCTCCGGCGCGCGCGGGCGATCGGCCTCTTGGGCGGGGTGGTTCGGGGGCGGGCCGGCCTTCATGCCGTGCCAGAAACCGCTTGCAGAGCTGTGGTAAATTAATCAAAAGGGGCCGCAGCATGTGCTGTTTTTGTTCCTGTGGTTGCCCTGTCCGAGCCGGATAGGGATGTCTGAGAGCGGTTTTCCCGAGGTGATTTCATGACAGGTGAGAGCGTTTCTTCTGATCAGCTCGATGATACGGACCGCCGTCTGATTGCCGCGCTGCGTCGCGATGGGCGGGCGGCTGTCTCCGATCTGGCGACCCAGCTCAACCTGTCGCGGGCCACCGTGCGCTCGCGGATCGAAAAGATGATCTCGCGGGGCGAGATTACCGGCTTTTCCGTCCAGACCCGCTCGGATGCGCCGCAGGCTGCCGTGCGCGGGGTGATGTTGCTGGAGATCGACGGTCGCCAGACCGACCAGATCGTGCAGAACCTGCTGGGCCTGCCTCTGGTGCAGGCGGTGCATACGACCAATGGGCAATGGGATCTCCTGCTGGAGATCGGCGCCCGCAATCTGCAGGAATTCGATGATCTTCTGCTGATCATCCGCGCCTTCGAAGGGGTGCGCCGCAGCGAAACCAGCCTGTTGCTGGGCACGAGGCGGCCTGCGGTGATCGGCTAGGGCCAAGCCTGCAACATATTCCATGGTGTGATAGGCTGGGTGCTTTTCCTACGCGCCTGCGGGCGGTAAGGTGCCTGCGCAACAGGAGGCCCCCGCGATGATTGCCGAGCTAGGTCACTTTACTCTTATACTGGCACTTTTTGTGGCCGTTATTCAGTCCCTTGTGCCGCTGATCGGGGCGCATAAGAACTGGCGCGGCTGGATGGCGGTCGCCGGACCGGCGGCGACGGTGCAGTTTCTGCTTGTCGTGACATCCTTTCTGGCGCTGACCTATGCTTTCGTGACATCGGATTTTTCGGTCGCGCTGGTCTACGAGAACAGTCACACCGACAAGCCGATGCTCTATAAGGTCTCGGGAGTTTGGGGCAACCACGAGGGCTCCATGCTGCTTTGGGTGCTGATCCTGTCGATCTTCGGCGCGGCGGCGGCATGGTTTGGTGGCAATCTCCCGCCCCGTCTGCGGGCCCGTGTCCTGTCGGTGCAGGGCATGATCGGGCTGGCATTCCTGATTTTCATCCTGTTCACCTCGAACCCGTTTCTGCGCATGGCCAATCCGCCGATGAACGGGCGCGGGATGAACCCGCTGCTGCAAGACCCCGGTCTGGCCTTCCACCCGCCCTTCCTCTATCTGGGCTATGTCGGGCTTTCGATGGCCTTTTCCTTTGCCGTGGCCGCCCTCATCGAGGGGCGCGTCGATGCGGCATGGGCGCGCTGGGTGCGGCCCTGGACGCTTGCGGCATGGATCTTTCTGACCATCGGTATCGCCCTTGGATCATGGTGGGCCTATTACGAGCTGGGCTGGGGCGGTTTCTGGTTCTGGGACCCTGTGGAAAACGCCTCCTTCATGCCGTGGCTTCTGGCGGCGGCGCTTTTGCATAGTGCGATCGTTGTGGAAAAACGCGAGGCGCTGAAAAGCTGGACGATCCTTCTGGCCATTCTGGCCTTCGGATTTTCGCTGATCGGCACGTTTATCGTGCGCTCCGGTGTGATTACCTCGGTGCATAGCTTTGCCAATGACCCGCAGCGCGGGATCTATATCCTGAGCATTCTGGCGGTCTTCGTGGGCGGGGCGCTGACGCTCTATGCCTTCCGCGCGGGGGCCATGCAGGCGCGGGGCGTGTTTTCCATGCTGTCGCGGGAAAACGCGCTTGTGCTGAACAATATCCTGCTGGCCGTGGCGGCGCTTGTGGTGTTTGTGGGCACGATCTGGCCCCTGCTGGCCGAGATGTTCTGGGCGCGCAAGCTTTCGGTCGGGGCGCCGTTCTTCGATAAAAGCTTCACGCCGTTCTTCGTGGCACTGGCGCTGGTGCTGCCGGTCGGGGCGATGATGCCGTGGAAACGTGCGAAGATGGGCCGTGTGCTGCGTCCGCTGCTGCCGGCCTTCGTGCTGGCGCTGGCGATTGCCGGACTGGGATGGACAATGGAAACGGGCCGGTCGCTGATGGCGCTGGTGGCCAGTTTCCTCGGGGCATGGATCATTCTGGGGGCGCTTGTCGAACTCTGGCAGCGCGCCGGACGCAGGCCCGCACGGCTGTTGCGCCTGCCGCGCGCCGATTGGGGCAAGGCGGTGGCGCATTCCGGTCTGGCGATCACCATCATGGGGGTCGGGCTGCTGACCGCCGGTCAGGTCGAGGATATCCGCGTGGCACAGGAGAGGCAGCCCTTCGAGGTGGCCGGATACCGGATCAGCCTTGACGAGGTGCATCGCGATCAGGGGCCGAACTATGTTGCCACCACCGCCACGATGACTGTGCGGCGTGGCGGGAAGGTGATCACGGTGCTGCATCCCGAAAAGCGGGTCTATCCGACCGAGGGCATGCCCACCACAGAGGCCGCAATCCATAGTGGCTTCCTGCGCGACATCTATCTGGTGATCGGCGATCCGCAGGAGAATGGCGGCTGGGCCGTGCGCACCTATATCAAACCCTTCGCGATCTGGATCTGGGGCGGGGCGATTATCATGGCCCTTGGCGGGTTGCTCAGCCTGTCGGACCGCCGGTATCGTGTGGCTGCGGGCGCGCGCAAGGCGTCGGCAGTCTCTTCCGCCACTCCGGCAGAGTGAGGCCGTGCCGATGATTCGTATCCTTCTTTGCGCCCTGTCTTTCGTCATGTTGCAGGCGGCGGCGGTTCTGGCCGTGCAGCCCGACGAGATCCTGCCCGATCCGGCGCTGGAGGCCCGGGCCCGCGCCCTGAGCACAGAGCTGCGCTGTCCCGTCTGCCAAGGCGAGGATATCGACGATTCCAACGCCGCCGTGGCCCGTGATCTGCGGCGTCTGGTGCGCGAAAGGCTGGTGGCGGGCGATACGGACCAGCAGGTGCTGGACTATGTAACGGCGCGCTACGGGGAATATGTGCTGTTTTCTCCCGAGGCGAAGGGCGCCAATCTGCTGCTCTACTGGGCGGGGCCTGCCACCTTGCTGATTGCCTTGGGCAGTGTGGTGGTCTGGGTGCGCCGCAGGGCCCGCCGTCACGACCCCCGCCCCGAGGCGCTGAGTGTCGAGGAAAAGGCGCGTTTGGACGAAATATTGAAGGGTTAGAGGCGCTGGCCTCTTGCGCCTTCGTAGCCTTTCGCTTAGCCAAGACGACGTTGCGGGCGTGGCGGAATGGTAGACGCATGGGACTTAAACTCCCTGGGGCCTAGGCCCATACCGGTTCGAGTCCGGTCGCCCGTACGGTTTCCCCCCATTTTTTCCGTGGCGCTGCCGATCCCCCGCTCGGGCGCGGCGCGTGAGGCCGATCCGGGCCGCAGGAGGGGGTATTTGCCTGGGATGGCCGGGGTGGAGCCTTGCCTTTCGCCTTGCGCCCCACGGCCGTTATCGCCACTATCCGCGCGCGATAAACGGAGACACCCATGAGCTTTACCCTTGCCACCTGGAACATCAACTCGGTCCGCCTGCGCGAGGGGCTTGTGGCGCGTCTGATGCGCGAAGAGGCGCCCGATGTGCTGTGCCTGCAGGAGTGTAAGAGCCCTGTGGAGAGCATCCCCTTCGAGAGCTTCCGCGTTTTGGGCTACGAGCACATGGTTGCCCGCGGCCAGAAGGGCTATAACGGGGTGGCGATTTTTTCCAAGATCCCGATGGAAGAGGCAGGCGCCGGCGATTATGCCAATCTGGGCCATGCGCGCCATGTGGCGGGCCGTCTTGCTAATGGCGTGACGGTGCATAACTTCTATGTGCCCGCAGGGGGCGATGTGCCCGACCGCGAGGTGAACGAGAAATTCGGCCAGAAGCTGGATTACCTCACCCATATGCGCGATGAATTCGCCGCCAAAGCGCCCGAGCGCGCCATTCTGGTGGGCGATCTGAATATCGCCCCGCGCGAGGATGATGTCTGGTCGCATAAGCAGCTTCTGAAAATCGTCAGCCATACGCCCATCGAGGTAGAGCATCTGGACGCGGTGATGAAAGCGGGCAACTGGGTCGATGTGACCCGTCAGGACATCCCCGAAGGGCTGCTTTATAGCTGGTGGAGCTATCGCGCCAAGGATTGGTCCGCCGCCGATAAGGGCCGTCGTCTGGACCATATCTGGGCGACAGCGGATATTGCGGGCGCGGCCTCGGGCTCGCGTATCCTGCGCGATGTGCGCGGTTGGGAACAGCCCTCCGACCATGCGCCGGTCTTCGCGACTTTCGATCTTTAATTTCGCGCGTCCCGCAGGGCAGCCCTTGGCGGGGCGGGTCCGCGAGCGCATATAGACACCGACAGAACTCCGGAAGGAAGATCCCATGCTCGGCAATGAGATGATCGGCGGTATGACAGCCGCAACCGATGACCTGATCAAGGACGTAACCGAAGCCAATTTCATGGCCGACGTGATCGAGAGATCGCAAACCGTGCCAGTGATCGTCGATTTCTGGGCGCCGTGGTGTGGCCCGTGCAAGACGCTGGGTCCGGCGCTGGAAGCGGCGGTGACCAAGGCCAAGGGTGCGGTCGTGATGGCCAAGATCAATGTCGATGAAAACCAGATGCTCGCAGGGCAGATGCGGGTGCAGTCCATCCCGACCGTCTATGCCTTCTATCAGGGCCAGCCGGTGGACGGGTTCCAGGGCGCGCTTCCGGGCTCCGAGATCGAGAAATTCGTGACCAAGATCGCCGAGATGGGGCCGGGGGCCGATAACGGTCTGGCCGATGCGATTGCCGCCGCCGAAGAGATGCTGGCGGAGGGCGCGGCCGAGGACGCCGCCGAGACCTTTGCGGCCATTTTGGACGAAGAGCCTGAAAATGCCGAGGCCTTCTCGGGGTTGATCCGTGCCCATATCGCGGCAGGGCAGCTTGAGCAGGCGCAGGCGCTGGTTGAAAATCTTGCGCCCGCCCTTGCCACGGCGGCATCGGTCGAGGCGGCGCTGGCACAGCTGGAACTGGCTAAACAATCGGCCAATGCCGGTCCGCAGGCGGAACTGCAGGCCAAGGTGGATGCCGATCCGACCGATGCTCAGGCGCGCTTCGATCTGGCGCAGGCGCTGTTTGCCGCTGGTGATGCGGAAGGCGCGATCAACCAGCTTCTGGAGCTGTTCCGCCGTGACCGCGAATGGAATGATGGCGCGGCCAAAGCCCAGTTGCAGACCATTTTCGAGGCGCTCAAACCCACCGATCCTCTGGTTGCAAAGGGGCGTCGCAAACTCGCCTCGATGATATTTGTCTGATCGGGGTTTCGGCCTAGCTGGTGGTCCATGATGAACGCAATCGACCTGCCCGATGCCATTCCGCTCTTCCCGTTGCCCGGGGCGCTTTTGCTGCCCCGGGGGACGCTGCCCCTGCATATCTTCGAGCCGCGCTATTTGCAGATGATCGAGGATTGCCTGAAAACGCCGGGGCGGTTGATCGGGATGATCTTGCCGCGCAACCACGGCGAGGACGAGGCCGAGCTTGCGCCGATCGGCTGCGCGGGGCGTCTGACGGGGTTTTCCGAAACCGAGGACGGGCGCTATCTGATCACCCTGACCGGCATCTCGCGCTTCCGTCTGATGGGCGCACGCGACGGGTTCACGCCCTACATTATGGGCGAGGTCGAGTGGGACGAGTTCTCCGGCGATCTGCATGGGCCTGACCATGACCGGGGCCTGCAACGCGAGAGTTTCTTTGCGCTTCTCAGCCGGTTTTTCGAGGCCAATGGCATGGATACCGACTGGGACAGTCTGCGTGATGCCGAGGACGAATTGCTGATCAATTCGCTTTCGATGCTGATGCCGCTTTCTCCGGAGGACAAGCAGGCCCTGTTGGAGGCTCCCAACCTGACGGTGCGGCGCGAAACCCTGCTGACGCTGATGGACTTCTCCCTGCGCAGTGGTGGCGAAGGGGAAGAGAGCCTGCAATGAGCACAGCGCAACCGGAGGATAATCCCGACCGTGTCAGTACCGAGCGCCCTGCCTTCGACAGGCGGATGCTGGAGGTGCTTGTGTGCCCGTTGACCCATGCCGTGCTGCATTATGATGCCGCCGCACAGGAACTGATCTCGAAGCCCGCACGTCTGGCCTTCCCGATCCGCGGCGGCATTCCGATCCTGATCCCGTCCGAGGCGCGGGATCTGGATGTCGATTGAGGCGGGCTAAAGCGCCTCGCCCTTCAGAAGGCGGGGCAGGGGGCCACCCAGCCCTGCGGCCTGTGTCATGAAGCCGCGCCGCAATCCGGGGAGTGCCTGAACCAGCCCCATTCCCATCTGGCGCCCGAGTTTCAGCAGGGGGTTATGGTTGGAAAACAGCTTGTTGACCGTATCCATCCCCAGCGCCAGCGAGGTGGAATCAAAGCGCCGCCAGCTTTGATAGTCTTCCAGCACATTCAGCGCACCGATATCATCGCCACGCCGGTAGGCATCCACCAGAACCTGCGCCAGCGCCGCGACATCACGCAGCCCGAGATTGAGCCCCTGTCCCGCAATCGGATGCACGCCATGCGCCGCATCGCCGACCAATGCGATCCGCGCGGCCACATAGGATTTGGCAAGCGTCAGGTTCAGCGGGTAGCTGAAACGCGGGCCAGCCAGAGAGATCTGGCCAAGGAAATCCCCGAAGCGCGGGCGCAGCAGGCCCAGAAAATCGCCATCCGACAGGCCGTCCAGCGTCTGCGCGTTCTCGCGCGTCTCGCTCCAGACGATAGAGGACCGGTTGCCGGTCAGCGGCAGGATCGCCAACGGGCCGGTCGGCATGAAGAACTGCTGCGCGATGCCGTGATGCGGTTTTTCATGGGCGATTGCGGCGACCAGAGCGGTCTGGCCGTAATCCCAGCCCTCGCGCGTGATCCCCGCACGTTCGGCCACGCCGGATTTGCGTCCGTCGGCCCCGACCAGCAGGCGGGCCGTCAGGCATTGACCGTCCGAAAGCGTCGCTGTGACATGGCCTTGGGATACCTCTTGCGCGATGACAGAGGTGCCCGCGATTACGGTGACAAGGGGCTGTGCCTCCATCGCGTCCTGCAAGGCGCGGGACAGATAGCGGTCTTCCAGCATCCAGCCCACAGGCGACTGGTCCATCTCGCGCGAGTCGAAATGCAAAAAGAAGGGGGCCGCGCCGTCGCCTGCGTGACCATCGGAGGCTTTGACATCCATCATCGGTTGCGCCTCGGGGGCAAGCTGGCCCCATAGGCCCAGCCCCTTCAGCAGCCGCTGCGAGGCGACCGCCAAAGCGTAGGCCCGCCCGTCAAAGCCCTGATGAGCCCTTGCGCGGGGCGGCGTTGCATCGACCACGGTCACCCGTAGCCCCGCCTGTGCCAGCGCCAATGCCAAGGTCGGGCCGTTCAGCCCGCCGCCGGAAATAAGGATATCACAATCGGTTTTCATGCTGCTAAATATGGCGTTTTCGGCGCGCTTGTCCATTGCTTGCACGACTTTGGTGTAACCCCCATTGTCAGAACGATAAAATCATGTCTAGCCTTGGGTTTGAGTGATGATTGGAGAGCCTGCATGACGACCTCGACCCGCTATCTGCCTGCCGCGGAACAAGGGCGTCTGATTGCCGCGGGCATGCTGGATCCGGTCGCGCAGGTCGAACTCTATCTGGAGACGGCAGCGGGGCGCGATGGCCGGATGGCATTTGCCCGCCTGACCCCCAATCGGGCGCGCTTCGAGGCGATGGCGGCGCGGACCCGTACGAAAGTGGGGCAGGGGCGTTCGGCGCTGGATGGGGTGGCCATTTCATGGATGGATGCGGTGGACAGTGCGGGGGCGGTCACCGAAGCGGGCAGCCGGCTGTTTTCGGGCCATGTGCCCGCTCGTGATGCGCGCGCGTTGCAGCAGGCCAGTGCTGCGGGCGGGGTCTGTCTGGGGAAGACGCAGATGACCGAGCTGGGGCTGGATCTTCTGGGGGTGAATGCCCTCAGCGTCACCCCGCCCAACCGCCATGATCCCAGCCTTGTGACGGGGGGAGGGGCCTCTGGCGGGGCGCTCTCGGTCACACTGGGGCTTTGTGCTATGGCGGTGGGGCTGGAGAACGGCGGCGGGCTTCTGGTGCCTGCCGCGTGGAACGATCTGGTGGGGTTCCGCCCCGGACTGGGGCGCGTGCCGCTTGCGGGGGTGGCGACGGGGTCGCAATTCGATACGCTGGGCTTCATGGCGCGACGGGTCGAGGATTGCGCGCAGGGGCTGGCGCTGGTGGAAAACGGCAAGCTCCCCGATCTGCGTGGCGCAGACATATCGGGCGCGCGTCTTCTGGTGCTGGAGGGCGGCGTCTTTGATGATGCCGATCCGGCCTGTCTGGAGGCAATGAGCCGTGCGATAGGCCGTTTGGCCAAGGCGGGCGCCAAGATTACGGTGCAAAGCCCCAAAGCGTTCGAGGCGCTGAAGCGGCTGCGCTTTTTGGCGCAGACCGAGTTTCACGCCCGCTGGCAGCAGCGGGTGAGAGAAAATCCGCTTAAGGTGACGCCCGATTTCCTACGGGCCTTCGAGGCGGCGGGAGGTGTCTCGGCGGATGTCTATCTGCAGGGGCTCGCGCAGTTGCACGCGGTGCGGCAGGACTGGCGGGGCGTGGTTGCGGGCTATGATGTCGTGCTGATGCCCACTGCGGCATCCTTGGCCCCAAGCTATGATAGCCTGTTGATAGATCAGGAATTCTTTAGGAGCCAGCAACAGTTGGCCAGCCGGAATGTCGGCAGTGCGGCGCTTCTGGGCGGGCCGGTGCTGACCCTACCCACGGGGCGCGATATGGTGGGGCTAAGCCTTCTGGGGCTGCCCGGAGAGGATGAAAAGGTGCTGTGTTTTGGGGCTGCAATCGAGGCCGCGCTTGGCTGAAATGCCACAATCCAAAGGCGACCTTGCCCGCATCTCGCCATGATCTGGACAGGACATGTGGTTTTTGGGTAACGTCGTCCCGAACGGGGCGCAAAATGACTCCGGCAAATGAGGCATATAATGGATTATCCCGAGCGGTTCTCGAACCTGCCCGAATACGCGTTTCCGCGTTTGCGGACGCTGCTCGATTCCCACCAGCCGGGCGGGGAAATTATTAATATGACCATTGGCGAGCCGCGGCATGCGATGCCGGGCTTTGTGGGCGATGTGCTGGCGGCCTCTGTCGCGGAATTCGGCAAATACCCAGCCAATAACGGTACCCCCGAACTTCTGGCCGCGATTTCGGCATGGATTGCGCGGCGCTACGGCGTGGAGGTTGCCGAGGATCGGATCATGGCGCTGAATGGCACCCGTGAAGGGCTGTTCAATGCGGTGCTGGCACTTTGCCCCGAAACCAAACGGGGCAAGCGCCCCGTGGTTCTGATCCCCAACCCCTTCTATCAGGTCTATGCCATCGCCACGATGATGATCGGCGCAGAGCCTGTTTTCGTGCCCGCCACCGCAGAAACGGGGTTCATGCCCGATTATCGCGCGCTGCCTGCCGAGGTGCTGGACCGCACGGCGATCGCCTTTATCTGCTCGCCCGCCAATCCGCAGGGGGCCGTGGCCTCGCGCGCGTATCTGGCCGATCTGCTAGAGCTGGCCGAGACACATGATTTCCGTGTTTTTGCCGATGAATGCTATTCGGAACTCTATCGCCATGACCCGCCCCCCGGGCTGATCGAGGTGGCGCAGGAGGTGGGGGCCGATCCCGAGCGCGTGGTGATCTTCCATTCGCTGTCCAAACGGTCCAGCCTGCCGGGGCTGCGGTCCGGCTTTGTTGCGGCGGGGCCGAAAAGCATGCATTATATCCGCCAGTTGCGCGCCTATTCGGGGGCACCGCTGCCGCAGCCCTTGCAGCGTGTCGCGGAAAAGGTCTGGGCGGACGAGGATCATGTGATCGAGAACCGCCGCCTGTATCAGGAGAAATTCGATGACGCGGCCGTTGTCTTTGACGGCATCAATTCGGTTACCATGCCCGATGCGGGCTTTTTCCTGTGGTTGCCGGTGGAGGATGGCGAGGCGGCGGCCATGAAATTATGGCGCGAGACCGGTGTGCGGGTTCTGCCCGGTGCCTATCTTTCGCGCGAAGTCGAGGGCGAAAATCCCGGCAGATCCTATATTCGGGTGGCTCTTGTCGCCCCAAGAGAAGAAACGCGACGCGGACTGACCAAGCTCCGTGATTGCCTTTACCTTTGAGGACGAGCAGCAGATGGCATTGTATCAAATGAGACAGCGCGACCCCCTTCTCGACCAGAATACGCAGGCACTTCTTGAACGCCGCGGTAAAGAGCTTGCCGGCGCGGGACTGATCGTTCTGGCGGCGCTCTTGAGCATGATGCTTGTCAGCTATTCGCCCGAAGATCCCAGCTGGATGGCCGCCTCGGATGGAGAGGTGCAGAACTGGCTGGGGCGGATCGGCGCGGGGATTGCCTCGCCGCTTTACGTCATTTTTGGCCGTGGATCATGGCTTCTGCCGCTGGCCTCGCTGGCATGGGGCGTGCGTTTCATGACCCATCGCGGCGAAGAACGGGCCCTGTCGCGGCTGATTTTCCTGCCCATCGCAATCGCGGTTTCGGCGGTGCATTCGGCACTTCTGGTGCCGGGGGCGGAATGGACCGCGAATTTCGGACTTGGCGGCCATTTTGGCGATATGATCGCGGGAATGATGCTGGGGATCGTTGGCGCTTCGGCCTTTGTGGTGAAGTTCCTGTCGCTGCTCTTTGCGGCCGGTAGCCTTGCGATGATGGCCTTCGTTACCGGGTTCGTGAAGCCGGAGTTGCAAAATATCCTGCGTTTTCTGCTGCTTGGTCTGCTGGCAGGTTATGACGCGATCATGCGTATGATCGGGCAGGGGGCATCGGCTTCGGTGCTGGCGGCGCGTGGTGCCGCCGAACGCCACCGTGCCCGCCGTGCCGAGGCACAGGCCCATGCCGCCGAACTGGCCGAATGGGAAGCCCAACAGGACTATCAGGCGCAGGCGGCCCAGCCCCCGCGCGCCCAATCGGCGCGTCGCGCGCCGGTATATCAGGCCCCCGTCTATGACGAGGAAGAGGAGGTTCTTTACGACGACGAACCCGAACAGGACGCGCCTCGCGCAGGCTTCCTGTCGCGCATTATCCGTCCCGCCGAGCCGGAGCCGATGGTCGAAGCCGAGCTTGTGGACTTCGAATATGACGATCCGCGCGCCGGAACGGACGAGGCACCCAGCCCCGAGCGGATCAAGGCACGTATTGCCGAGGCCGTGCATCAGCGTCGGCAGGCCCCGCGGGTGCAGCGTCAGGAGGCTCCGCAACACCTTGCAGCACCGGTCGCGCCGGAACCCGAAGAGGTCCAGCCTGCACGGCCCGAAGCCCCGCTTTCGGTCATGGCGGCTGTGGCCCGCCGTCTGGCCCGTGGTCCGAAACTGCGCGAGCGGATCGAGCCGCAGCTGAAGGCCGAACCGGCCCGCGTCGAACCGCCGCTGCGTGCCGAGCCGCGCTATATGCCGCGTTTCGGAGCGTCCCATGCCGAGGCTCCGTCGGCCCCTTATGCCGATATGGCGCATCCTGCTTATGCTCTGCAGCCCGCGCCGCGCGCGCAATCTGCGGCAGAGGTCTCGGATGCGCGCAGCCGTTTGATGGCCGAGCCGCATCAGGATTTCCGCGCGCAGGATCAGTGGCTTGATCAGGGCTATCACATGGATGAGGTCGAAACGATGGACAGCCATCAGTTCGAGCCTTTCGACGTGGATGCGTTCAGCGCCTTGGACGAGACCTATGGCTCCGCCCATTCCGAGCCCGCACCCGTACAGATGCCCCGCGCCAGCTTCTCGGCGCCGGTGGAAGAGAACGAGGAGCCGTCTGCGGCTTATCGTATGATCCAGCGCGGCGAGGCCTATGCCGAGGATGCGACGCTGAGCGGGGATGATGACGACGACATGATAGATGCGCCGCAGCCGTCATTGTCGGAGCCATCGCTGGATGAGGCGCATGATATGGGCGTTGCGCGCAATGCCATGCCGGATGTGCCTGCCGTCAAGCCGATTGCAACGGCAAAGACCGTGGCACAGGGGGAAAGCCTCAATCGCGGGCCGATCCAGAAGCCCGTGCATATGCCGAGCGCGACCCATGCCAATTACGAAGCGCCGCCGATGTCGTTGCTGACCGATCCGGCTTCCATCCCGCGCCACCAGTTGCCCGACGAGGCGCTGGAAGAAAATGCACGCCAGCTGGAAACCGTGCTGGAAGATTACGGCGTCAAGGGCGAGATCGTCTCGGTCCGTCCGGGTCCCGTGGTCACCATGTACGAGTTGGAACCGGCGCCGGGTCTGAAAGCCAGCCGCGTGATCGGTCTGGCCGATGATATCGCGCGGTCGATGTCGGCGCTGTCTGCGCGGGTGTCGACCGTGCCGGGGCGCACCGTGATCGGGATCGAGTTGCCGAACGAGCATCGCGAGAAGGTCGTGCTGCGCGAGATCCTGACCGCGCGTGATTTCAGCGATGGCAACATGCGCCTGCCGCTGGCTCTGGGTAAGGATATCGGCGGCGAGCCTGTTGTGGCCAACCTTGCCAAGATGCCCCACCTGCTGATCGCAGGGACCACGGGTTCGGGGAAATCGGTGGCGATCAACACGATGATCCTGTCGCTGCTCTATCGCCTGACGCCGGATGAATGCCGTCTGATCATGATCGACCCGAAGATGCTGGAACTGTCGGTTTATGATGGCATCCCGCATCTGCTTTCGCCCGTTGTGACCGACCCGAAGAAGGCCGTTGTGGCGCTGAAATGGGTCGTGGGCGAGATGGAAGACCGCTATCGCAAGATGTCCAAGATGGGCGTGCGCAATATCGAAGGCTATAACGGCCGCGTCAAAGAGACGCTGGCGCGTGGCGAGATGTTCAAGCGCACCGTGCAGACCGGTTTTGACGAGGAGACCGGCGAGCCGATCTTCGAGACCGATGAATTCCGTCCCGAGCCCTTCCCCTATATCGTCGTTATCGTCGACGAGATGGCCGACCTGATGATGGTCGCGGGCAAGGAAATCGAAGCCTGTATTCAACGGCTTGCACAGATGGCACGTGCTTCGGGTATCCACCTGATCATGGCCACGCAGCGCCCGTCGGTGGATGTGATCACAGGCACGATCAAAGCGAACTTCCCCACCCGTATCTCCTTCCAGGTGACCTCGAAGATCGACAGCCGCACCATTCTGGGCGAGCAGGGGGCCGAGCAGCTTTTGGGCATGGGCGACATGCTTTACATGGGCACCGGTTCGCGTCTGAACCGTGTGCACGGGCCGTTCTGCTCGGATGAAGAAGTCGAGGAGGTGGTGAACCACCTGAAATCCTTCGGGCCGCCCAGCTATATGTCGGGCGTGGTCGAGGGGCCGGAAGATGACAAGGCCTCGGATATCGACGCGGTGCTGGGTCTTAATACCGGCGGCAATACCGGCAATGAGGACGCGCTTTACGATCAGGCGGTGCAGATCGTGGCGAAGGACCGCAAATGCTCGACTTCTTACATCCAGCGTAAACTGGGCATCGGCTATAATAAGGCCGCGCGTCTGGTCGAGCAGATGGAGGAAAACCATGTGGTGTCTTCCGCGAACCATGTCGGTAAACGCGAGATCCTGATCCCCGAAGCCTGAGCCGGTTTCCGCAAACTCGTGATAGGCGCCCCGTGCAAGTTGATTGCGCGGGGCTTTTCCTTTTTCAAAAAGCGCCTAAATTCCAGGTTATGAACATACTTCGCTTCGCGCTTGCGCCCGTCCTCGCCCTGTCTCTTGCCGTGCCGGCATTTGCCGATGCGATTTCGCTTGGGACTTTGTCCAGCTATCTCAACAGCCTGCAATCGGCCTCTTCGAAGTTCACACAGGTGAATTCCGATGGCTCGATCTCGACAGGCACGATTTATATCCGCCGCCCCAATCGCGTGCGGTTCGAATATGATAAGGATAAAACGCTGGTGCTGGCTTCGGCAGGGCAGGTGGCGATTTTCGATCCGAAATCCAATATGGGACGACCGGAGCAATATCCGCTGTCGAAAACGCCCTTGAGCCTGATTCTGGCCGATAATGTCAATCTGGCCAAATCGGGGATGGTGACCCAGCATACATCGGATGGCACGAAAACAACCGTCACCGCGCAGGACCCGCAGCACCCCGAATATGGCAATATCCAGATGGTGTTTACGGGCAACCCGACCCAGCTGCGCCAATGGGTGATTACCGATAATGCGGGGGCGAAAACCACGGTGATTCTGAATGGCTTGCAGAATGGCAAAGCCTTTGCGCCGTCGCTGTTCTCGATCGATCAGGAGGTCAGCCGCCGAGGCGGCTGATCCCTGTTTTCAGCGCCGACAGGAGGCAAGCTGTGCGCGATACATCAGCGCACGGCTTTGCACTTTGCGCGCCACGGCCAGAAGCCAGGGCTTCGATTTATGCGACCCGTTGGCAAAGCCGCCCCGCCCCTCGTGATAGGCCAGATACTGGTTCATGGCATCGGTTTTGGGGATGCCCAGCTTTTTGCTGGTGCCATCCATATACCATCCGATAAAATCGGTGGCGTCCTGAATCCGGTTGCGCCGCGCACCGCGCCCGCCGCCGCTGTCGCGATATTCTTCCCATGTCGCGTCCAGCGCCTGACTATAGCCATAAGCCGAACTCTGACGCCCCATCGGAATCACCCCAAGCGCATATTTGAACGGGGTTTTGGCATTGCCGACAAAGCGCGACTCTTGGTGAATGGTGGCCATCTGCACATAGACAGGAATCCCCCACCGCGATTCGGTGCGTTTCATCGCCTTGAAATAGGCGGGTCGCTCACGCGACAATGCGCATGCGTCATCAAGATTTTGTGGCGCCTTGTAGTTGCCCCCACCACAGGAAGCGGCCAGTAGGGCCAGCGCCAAAAAGGCGAATTTCTTCATACTGCTCTTGCCTGATTATGATCTCGTTTTGCAGGGCAGTGTATCCGAAAATGACCATAACGAAAATCACAAAGCTTTAGGCACGACTGTCAGGGCCACTTACACAGATTGTTTCCGGCGAATTTGTGGAAAAAATGCTGGGTTGTTTGTAAAAGAATTAAGAATTCGAAAACTTTAGGGAAGGCCGTGTATGTTTGCCACTCAAGCCAAATTCCATATCGGGCAGGTTTTGCGCCACCGGAAGGATGCATTTCGTGGCGTTGTCTTCGATGTGGATCCGACTTTCGCCAATTCACAGGAATTCTATGACGCTATTCCCGAGGATAGCCGCCCTGCGAAAAACCAGCCCTATTACCACCTTCTCGCCGAGACGGATGACGATTTCTATGTCGCCTATGTCTCGGAGCAGAACCTGATTGTAGACGGGTCAGGTGAGCCTGTGGAGCATCCGGATCTGCCGGATCTGTTCGGCGAGTTTGAAAACGGCGCCTATCCGCTGCAATTCCAGCTGAACTGAACCCCGATCAGCCTTCTTGCCGCAATGGCAGGCGAAAGGCCAACATGTTACGTCCATTTTCGCGTTTATAGCCAAGATCTTCGGCCAGATCGCGAATGAGGAACCAGCCGAACCCGCCTTCAGGAAGTTCGTCTGTATTCAGAGTCTGCAACGCATCTTCGACAGTATCGAAGGTTGACGGGTCCTCCAGAACGAAGGACGGCAGCTCGACCCCGTCATCAGTGACAGAGCAGTTCAGCCCGCGCTTTTCCATCACCATGGAAAGGGTGATCGTTCCGACGCCGGTATCCTGATAGCTATGTTCGACGATGTTATTGAGCACTTCCGCCAGCAGCAGCTCTAGCGTCCCCGCTTCGTCTTGCGACATATGCAAGACAAACCGTGCCAAAGCGGCGCGCAATGCCTCTCGTACCGCAAGCGGGGTGGCGGGAAAGCTATGATGAAACAGTCGCGGCTGAAGCCGATCCTCTCGCGGAATGGCCGTGCCGGACTTCAACGCCTCTGCGTCATGATTAGCCAGCATTCCGTACCTCCGGCAGGAAGGCCTCTTCCGCAGTGGGATGGATTTTGAAAATGGTGTCCATCCGCGTCAGGCGGAAGACTTTTGCCACATTCATATTCAGACCGGCCAGTTCCAGCTTGCGATCCGCCGGCAACGCTTTCATGACCGCCACGATCGCCCCCAGGCCGGAGCTGTCGAGAAATGTCACGCTTTCAAGGTCCAGTACCACGCGTTGCGATGGTTGCGTGCAGGCTTCACGCATTTGATCTTTGAAGCGGATCGCGATGGCTGCATCAAGACGGTTCTCTTCGACCCGGACCCATAATGCGTCTTGGCGGGCTTCGGCATAAAGATTCATCTGCAGTCTCCAGCTCGTCACTCTTCACCTATCCCGTTTAAGCGCAAAAGCTTACCAAACCGTAATTATGGCCCCGGCCGTAATCGGGACCAAAGGGGGCTTGACCACGCAGACGATCGCAGGCAAGCGACCTTTATGATGTATCGCTATGATCCGCCAACCGACCCCGTCACGATCCTGCATGCCGACCATGAAATTCTGGTGGTCGACAAGCCGTCCGGCTTGCTGTCGGTGCCAGGCAAGGGGCCGGAAAAGGCGGACTGCCTGATTGCGCGCCTGCGTCATTCCTACCCCGAGATCCTGCTCGTGCATCGTCTCGATTGCGATACCTCGGGGGTGATGGTCTTTGCGCTTACCCCCCATGCGCAACGGCACCTGGGGCTGCAATTCGAGCACCGCCAGACCAAAAAGGCGTATCTGGCGCGGCTCTGGGGCCATCTGGAACCGAAAGCGGGGCGTGTCGACCTGCCGTTGATCGTTGATTGGCCGAACCGCCCGCGCCAGCATGTGGATCACGAGAACGGCAAACCTGCCCAGACCGACTGGAAAGTGCTGCGCCATGATCCCGACGGGACGACGCGGGTGCGGCTGATGCCGTTGACAGGCCGGAGCCACCAGCTTCGGGTCCATTGCCAGTCGCTGGGGCATCCCATTCTGGGGGATCCGCTTTATGCCGAGGGAGAGGCGCAGGCCTATCCGCGCCTGATGCTTCATGCCCATACGCTGCGGCTGCGTCATCCCGATGGCGGGATGCATATGTCCTTTAGTGCCGAAGCGCCGTTCTGAGGGGCCTTCAGGAGGCGGCTGCCTCGGTCAGGGCATAGCCCTTGCGGGCGGCCTGCATGCGCCATGTATCAGCGGCCTGAACCGCATCTCGCAGGTTCGAGAAAAGTACGCTGCGCATTCCTGTAGCGCGGCCGTGGCGCCCCCATTCGCGCTGGACGGTGTATTCACCAAAAAGATTGTCGCACACGTCCACACGGTAGAAATCGCGGGCGCATTGGCGATGTAGAAGAAGGGTCAGCATGGCAGTGCGTTCCTTAATCGGCCTATCACCATTGAATCAGAAGAGCGCGCATGGGGCTATCAAAAATCCACCCGTCCGGCAGGATTTTTCACAGCAGGATTTTGCAAGAAAAGCGAGATGACAAAAGAAAAACCGCAAGGTTTCCCTTGCGGTTTGATCTTGCCGATGGCTCGGTCGTCTCAGCCCTGACGGGCTTTGAAACGACGCTGCGTCTTGTTGATCACGTAAACGCGGCCCTTGCGGCGCACGATTTGGCAATCGCGATGACGCTGCTTGAGCGAGCGGAGCGAGTTGCGAACCTTCATGGTCGTATCTCCTTGTCGCGGCGCGCGTGCGCCTTGAAAGCAAAAAGCCCCGACAGCCAGGCCGAAGGGGCGGCGAAATAGAATGGTGGGCGGTACTGGGATCGAACCAGTGGCCACTACGATGTCAACGTAGTGCTCTACCGCTGAGCTAACCGCCCACGCTCCGATTTGATTTGCCTTCGACCGGATTTTGTCTCAGGCTTGTGCCTGTCCAGAACCTCGATCTTCCGGTTCACCTCATCGGTGTGGAGGGGTCTATAAAAGGTGTTCGCGAGACGCGCAAGAGGGTTTTGACGAGAAAATGCATTGCGCTACACTGCGGGCATCATAAAGAGGGTTCATGACCATCCATGAAACATGATCTTCCGGCATTCAAACTGTCCGTGCCCGATCCGGTCCGGACGTCTGTCATTTTTTCCTCGCCGCATTCTGGGCGCTATTATCCATCTGATTTTAAACAGAATACAGCGTTGGATCTGCTGCGCCTCAGGTCGTCCGAGGATGCTTTTGTGGATGATTTCATGCGCTTGGCCCCTGATCTCGGGGCCTGTTCCATCGCCGCGACCTATCCGCGCGCCTATCTCGATCTCAATCGTGCGAAAGACGAGCTTGATCCGGGAATCATCGACGGGCTGCGCCATCGGGGCAGCGGAAGTCGCGTGGCCGCCGGTCTTGGCGTGATTCCCCGCGTGGTTTCGGGCGGTCGCGCAATTTTGCGCGGCAAGATCAGTGTCGAAGAGGCCCAGAATCGCCTTGATGATATCTGGGAGCCCTGGCATGGCCGGATTGCCAGCCTGATGGAGGATGTGCACGCTATTTTTGGCGAAGCGATTCTGGTTGATCTGCATTCCATGCCCAGCGAGGCGATTGAAGCATTCGGCTTGCGGCGCCCCGAGATTGTGATCGGGGATCGCTATGGCAGTTCGGCATCGGAGCGAATCGTCGAGGGAATCGAGGCGGCATTTGCCGAGACCGGCCTTTCTGTCAGCCGGAATGCGCCTTTTGCCGGGGCATATATCGCGAAAACCTATGGTCAGCCGAACCTGGGCCGCCATGCGGTGCAGATCGAAATCAACCGCGCGCTCTACATGGATGAAGCGCGAATCGAACGACGTGCGGATTTTCCCGAGTTTCAGGCGCTTATGGACGGGGTGCTGACCCGTATCGCGGATATCGGCCGTCCGCGCCAGTCCGGCTCTCTGGCGGCGGAATAGCTAGTCTTTCGGGTCCAGATCCAGCCCGCGTCCGGTCCGGATGGCCGTAGTGCCGAATTTCGCGCGGATCGCATCGGTGGCCCGCTCCAGCTTGGCCCGCTGTCCGGCTTCGGGGTCCAGAAGGTCGCCGACAGGATCGCCCGCCTGCGCGGGGCGCAGACCCGAATATCCGATGCCGATCAGCCGATAGGCCGTGCCGGAGGGCAGGGTATCAAACAGCCGCCGTCCCACGTGAAACAGCGTATCGGCCAGCTGGCTCGGGTCTTCCAGCGGCAACTGGCGGGTGATGGTCGAGAAATCGGATCTTTTCAGCTTGAGCGTCACGATGCTGCCCGCCAGTTCCTTGGCCTTCATCCGCGCCGCCGTCTTTTCGGACATGTGCCATAATTGAGCCAACAGCGCGTCACGGTCACTGAGGTCCTGCGAGAAGGTTGTTTCGTTCGAGACGGACTTGACCGGCGCATCCGGTATCACTTTGCGGCTGTCCTCGCCCTGCGCCAATGACCAAAGCCGCATACCCTGACCGCCAAACCGCCGGAGCATGTCATCCCGCCCGATCCGGCGGATGTCGTTCAGGGTCCGGATACCTGCCTGTCCCAAGGCCTGACGTGTCGCCGTGCCGACCCCCCATAGAATACTGACGGGCTTATCTTGCAAAAATGCGGCTGTCTCGGATTTGCCGATCACCGAAAATCCGCGCGGCTTATCGAGATCGGACGCAATCTTGGCAAGAAACTTGTTGTGGCTAAGCCCCACCGAAATCGTCACGCCAATCTCGTTCTCGATCTCGTTGGCCAGCCGCGCCAGACACTCTGCGGCCGTCATACCATGAAGCTTCTCGGTCCCCGTCAGATCCAGAAAGGCCTCATCGAGCGAGAGCGGCTCGATCAGCGGCGTTAGCCTTGCCATCTTGGCTCGGATCTCGCGCGATACCTCGGCATAATAGGAGATGCGTGGGGGAAGAATAACGGCATCCGGACATAGTTTGCGCGCCTGAAACATCGGCATGGCAGACCGTACACCATAGATCCGCGCCACGTAGCAACAGGTCGTGACAACCCCCCGCGTGCCGCCGCCAACAATCAGAGGCTTGGCGGCCAGGGACGGGTTATCCCGTTTTTCGACCGAAGCATAGAAACTGTCGCAATCCATATGGGCAATGCCCAGAGAGAAAATCTCGTCATGGCAGACAAGGCCATCGCGGCGACAGCGCGGGCAACGCCCCCGAAAGTTATCGGGATAATGGGCAAGGCAGGATCTGCAAAGCGTCGCCATGATATCCCTCAAAAGGCAAAAGAAGGAGGGGCGCTCGCGCCCCTCTTGGCCCTTGGGGCCAATTCACCCCTGAGGATATTTCTTGCAGCTGGAAACCCACTTTATAGATCCAGCTGCTGAAAATATCCCGGGGGGCTGCCGCAGGCAGCGGGGGCAGAGCCCCCTCCATGGTTGTGGGAGAGGCGGCGACTTGTATCGCCGCCTCTCCGGTTAATGTAGCGAAGCGCTAAGGGGGGCGTTGTCCCCCGGAGGCACGATGTGCCCCCCGACAGAAAGTCCGTCCGCTCCGGCGGTGACCGTCACGGTGGACCCGTCAAGGACTTCACCAGACAGGATCAGGTTGGCCAGCGGGTCCTGCAGATAGCGCTGGATCACCCGTTTCAGCGGGCGTGCGCCATAGACCGGATCGTAGCCCTTGTCGGCTAGCCAGGTGCGCGCGGCATCATCTAGCGCCAGTCCGATTTTGCGGTGGCCCAGACGGGCTTCGAGCCGTGCGAGCTGTACCGTCACGATACCGTCCATATTCTCGCGCGAGAGGCGGTCGAAGATGACCATCTCGTCCAGCCGGTTCAGGAATTCGGGGCGGAAGTGCGCCCGTACCGCATCCATCACCTGCGCTTTGGCCTGTGCCGCATCCGATCCGTCCGGCAGGGTGCTCAGCGCCTGCGAGCCGAGGTTCGAAGTCAGCACGATCAGCGTCTGTTTGAAGTCCACCGTCCGGCCTTGGCCATCGGTCAGCACGCCATCATCGAGCACCTGCAGAAGCACGTTGAACACATCGGGATGCGCCTTTTCGACCTCGTCGAACAGCACCACCTGATAGGGGCGGCGGCGCACGGCTTCGGTCAGAACCCCGCCTTCGTCATAGCCGACATAGCCCGGAGGAGCGCCGATCAGACGCGACACGGCGTGTTTCTCCATGAATTCCGACATGTCGATGCGCACCATCGCCTGATCATCATCAAAGAGATAATTGGCCACGGCCTTGGTCAGCTCGGTTTTCCCCACACCGGTCGGGCCGAGGAACAGGAAGGACCCCAGCGGGCGGTTCTCGTCATTCAGGCCCGCACGCGCACGGCGCACCGCATTGGCTACTGCTGTTACAGCTGCGTCCTGCCCGATCACCCGCTTATGGAGCTCTTCCTCCATTTTCAGCAGCTTCTCGCGCTCGCCCTCGAGCATTTTCGAGGTCGGGATGCCGGTCCAGCGTTCGACAACCTCGGCGATCTGCTCGGGGCGCACGGCCTCTTCCACCATGACATCTTCCGACGCCTCGGCCTCGGAGAGCTGTTTCTCCAGATCCGGTATACGGCCATATTGCAGCTCGCCGGCTTTGGCGAAATTGCCTTCGCGTTTGGCACCTTCCAGTTCCGCCCGTGCGCGGTCCAGCTGTTCTTTCAGCACGCGGCTGGATTCCAGCTTGTCACGTTCGGCCTGCCATTTGGCGGTCATCCCGGCAGAGCGTTCCTGCAGCTCCGAGAGTTCTTTCTCGAGCTTTTCAAGACGGTCCTGGCTTGCGGCGTCATCTTCTTTCTTCAGCGCCTCGGCCTCGATTTGCGCCTGCAAAATCTGGCGATCCAGCGCATCAAGTTCCTCGGGCTTCGAATCAACCTCCATCCGCAGGCGGGATGCCGCCTCGTCGACTAGATCGATGGCCTTATCGGGCAGGAAACGATCGGTGATATAGCGATGCGAGAGCGTTGCCGCCGACACAAGCGCCGAGTCAGAGATCCGCACCCCGTGGTGGAGTTCGTATTTCTCCTTGATGCCGCGCAGGATCGAGATCGTATCCTCGACGGTCGGCTCTTCCACCATCACCGGCTGGAAGCGCCGCGCAAGGGCAGCGTCTTTTTCCACATATTTGCGGTATTCATCCAGAGTGGTGGCGCCAACGCAATGCAGCTCGCCCCGCGCAAGCGCCGGTTTGATCAGATTGGCCGCATCCATCGCCCCATCGGATTTGCCCGCGCCCACAAGCGTGTGCATTTCGTCGATGAAGAGGATGATCTCGCCGGCGGCGGCTTCGACCTCTTTGAGAATGGATTTCAGGCGTTCCTCGAATTCACCGCGATATTTCGCACCGGCAATCAGCGCGCCCATATCCAGCGCCAGAAGCCGTTTGTCGCGCAGGGATTCCGGCACGTCACCATTGATGATGCGCAGCGCAAGCCCTTCGGCAATCGCGGTTTTCCCCACGCCCGGTTCCCCGATCAGCACAGGGTTGTTCTTGGTGCGGCGCGAGAGGACCTGCATCGTGCGGCGGATTTCGTCATCGCGCCCGATGATCGGGTCGATCTTGCCTTCCGCAGCGGCCTCGGTCAGGTCGCGGGCATATTTTTTCAGCGCCTCATAGCCGTCCTCGGCAGAGGCACTATCGGCCGTGCGGCCTTTGCGCAGGTCGTTGATGGCGGTGTTGAGTTTCTGTGCGGTCACAGCCCCTGCATCCAGCGCGTCTTTCGCGCGGGTATTGACGACAGCCAGCGCCATCAGGATCCGTTCGACCGGAACAAAGCTGTCACCGGCTTTCTTGGCGATCTTCTCGGCCTCGTCCAGCACGCGCACCAGCGATTGCTCGACATAGGTCTGACCATCGCCACCCGAAACTTTGGGCAGTTTTTCAACGGCTTGATTGACCGCATCGGTCACGCGTGCGGCATCCCCGCCGGCACGGTTGATCAGGTTGGCCGACAGCCCCTGATCGTCATCCATTAGTGCTTTGAGCAGATGTTCGGGCACCACACGTTGATGGCCTTCCCGCATTGCAATGGTTTGCGCAGATTGAAGGAAGCCGCGCGAACGCTCCGTGAACTTTTCCATGTTCATCGGGTATCTCCTTTTCTAAAGCCCCCGAAAATCGATATGCCCGTAAGCGGCACATATCTGGTCGGGTCTCATCGAATAATTGGGTGGGTTTCTATGCGTATTCAAGGGACCGGCCTCGACCAAATTGAAATATTTCGCCTTAGGCGACGTGTTTGGGGAACTGTTTGGGCCCCGGCGAGGTTCCGTAAATGTCTCGCCCGTAGGATGAGACATCAGGAACAGGAGAGACATCATGACTGTGCTGCATTATCTGCCCTTCCTCGCCGCCTTAACCCTTATGGGTCTGGTCATGATGCATCGCCTTCGGGTGCATGCCTTGACGCCGGTCAAGTCCCGTATCTGACGTTGCGGCCTTCCCGGCGGCTCTCGGCACAGGAAATTTTAGGCGATTTTTCCGTTCGCGGGACCTCGGGGCTTGATTTTTGAGGCTGGCTTGCGCATCGGGGTGCAAACCCACAGGAGATGCCGCATGACTGCCCTACTTCCCGCAGATGACCGTCTGATTGTCGCACTGGATGTGCCCAATGCGCTGGCGGCGCTGGATCTGGCCCAGAAGCTGGGCGATAGCGTGTCGTTTTATAAAATCGGTCTGGGGATGCTGACCGGCGGCGGGCTGGCTCTTGCCAACGAGCTCAAGCAGGAACATGGCAAGCGCATCTTTCTCGATATGAAATTCTTCGATATCGGCGCGACCGTTGAGAATGCCGTGCGCGGAATTGCCCAGTTCGATCTGGATTTCCTGACCGTGCATGGCGACCCCCATGTGGTGCGCGCCGCCAAAGAGGGCGCGTCGGGCAAAGATCTCAAAATTCTGGCGGTGACCATCCTGACGTCGCTGGACCGTGCCGATCTGGATGCGGCGTTGATCCAGCCGGGCGATATTGCCGATCTGGTAACCGAGCGGGCGGCCCGTGCGCTGGAGGCGGGTGCGGATGGCGTGATCGCCTCGCCGCGCGAGGCGGCGATGATCCGCGCGCTGCCGCAAGCGGAAGGCAAGCTGATCGTCACGCCTGGCGTGCGTCCGGCGGGGGCGGCTTTGGGAGACCAGAAACGGGTCGAGACGCCCGCATCTGCCCTGTCCGCCGGTGCGGATCACCTTGTCGTTGGCCGCCCGATCTGGCAGGCCGAAGACCCCAAGGCCGCGGCGCAGGCAATTCTGGCTGAAATCCGCCATATCTGACTGTTTCACGAGAAACGTTCGGACAAGGCTCAGTGGAAAAGGCCCGCCAATCGCGGGCCTTTTTGTAGCTAGTAGCTATATGATTAGTTTGCCTGCGGTTGGGTGCCATTATCGGCATCAGGCGCGACATCCACCTGTGCCGGAGGTTCCTTGTTGTCCTGCGTTTGGGGCGCGGGGTCGGATTGCGGCGCGACCTCATTGGTAATGGACACATCTCCGGCGCCCGAAGGCGGGGTTGCGCTCTGATCACCAGGCGAACCCATGATGTACCACATCAACACCCCCAAAGCCACGACGATGGCCCCGAGGATGAAATACAGCCCGCCATCGCGGCGCGGCGGAGGTGTAGGGGTCTGTGACATTGTCGTCTCCTCTCGACTGAGATTTGACGGTAAAACGTCGGGGAAGCTGGCAGGTTCCTTGTTGTGAGATCCGCGCCGCCCGATGCGCAGATCCTTGCCAATGGCTACAGCGCCGGAGGCTCGAGCCCCTTCTTGCATTGCTCGGGCCCGTCATAGCGGGCCGAATAAGCGACGGCCCCGCATGTCTTGCAGCGGAATTGCTTCAGCGTGCCTTTGCCGCCCACCCGTTCCCATCGGCAGGGATTACGCCTGCGATACCACAGGAGGCCGACGAAAATGAACACCGCAAGAAAAATGGCAATAGGCATGATCCGCTCCTTTGGTTCCGATTTAAGGCTGGGCGGAGGGTGTAACAGGGGCGGGAGAGGTCACATCGGGGTGAGAGGCCGGTTCGGGCAGCAGCTTGACACCCACCAGAATCAGCACGACCAACACGGCCCACCCGCCAGGCCGCGAGATCAACCATAGCGCCACGACCAGAGCCACCCCGATCAGGCGGGAGGTCAGGGCGGTCAGAGGGGCGATCAGCAGGCCGAACATCGGATCAGTCGAGGCGCTCGGGAAGGGGCAGTGCCTGAAGCACCTGCGCCGCGCTCACCGGTTTCTTGCCGGCCCGCTGGGCCTCCAGAACCTCGACCGCGCCGGTGCTGCCCGCGATGGTAAAGCCATCCAGCACCTGACCCACCTCACCCGACCCCGCCACCTGCGCGGCGCGCAGCAGTTTGACGCGCTCGCCGTTGATCTCGCACCACGCGCCGGGGAAGGGGGAGAGCCCGTTGATCTTGCGGGTGATCTCTTCGGCGGGGGCGGCCCAATCGATCCGCGCCTCGGCCTTGTCGATCTTACTGGCATAGGTCACGCCATCTTCCGGTTGAACCTCTACCGGCAGATCGGCCAGCCCTTCCAGCGCCTCGATGATCATCGAAGCCCCCATGACCGACAGCCGGTCATGCAGCTCGCCTGTAGTCTCGGTCGCGCCGATTTCGGTGGCGCGGCGCAGGCGCACGGGGCCGGTGTCGAGCCCTGCCTCCATCTGCATGATACAGATGCCTGTCTCGGCGTCTCCGGCCATGATCGCGCGGTGAATGGGGGCCGCGCCGCGCCAGCGCGGCAGAAGCGAGGCATGGATATTCAGACAGCCCTGCGCGGGCGCATCCAGAATACCCTGCGGCAGGATCAGCCCATAGGCCACGACCACGGCCACATCGGCCTTCAGATCGGCAAAGGCCTGACGGTCGGCGTTATCCTTGAAATTCAAAGGGGTGCGCGTCTCGATCCCCAGCTCTTCCGCCCGTGCCTGAACCGGCGAGGGACGCAGCTTCTTGCCGCGGCCCGCAGGGCGCGGCGGCTGGGAATAGGCGGCGATGACGTCATGTTCGCGCGCCAGTGCCTCGAGCACCGGCACAGAAAACTCGGGGGTGCCCATGAAGACGACGCGCATAACCTTAGCCTTTGTTCAGTTTCTTCGATTTCTGGATCAGCATCTTGCGGCGCAGGGGCGAGAGATGGTCCACATAGGTCTTGCCGTTCAGATGGTCGATCTGGTGCTGTACCGACGTCGCCCAAAGGCCCACAAAATCACGCTCTTCCATCTCGCCATCGGCATTGAGAAAGCGCACGGTCACGGCGCGAGGACGCTCGATCGGTGCCCAGACGCCCGGAAGATTGGGGCTGGCCTCGTCATGCTTGCGCATCTTGACGCTGGCATGAAGCACCTCGGGGTTGGCCATGCGCACCGCCTCGCCGCGTTTGTCGGACGCATCCACCACCGCCAGACGCAGCATGATCCCGATCTGCGGCGCGGCCAAGCCGACCCCCGGCATGGCGTCCATCGTCTCGATCATGTCATCCCAGATCATCCGAACGGTCTCGGTGATCTCGGCCACAGGCTCGGCCGCCGTGCGAAGGCGCTTGTCCTCGAAGGGGATGAACTTGCGAACGGCCATTAGATGATCCCGTCGGATTTCGGCGCGCGGGCGCGCTCGCGTTTGAGCTTTTGCATCTTCGCGGTGATCAGCTTGCGCTTCATCGGCCCGAGATAATCGATGAACAGCTTGCCATCGAGGTGATCCAGCTCGTGCTGGGCGCAGGTGGCCCAAAGCCCGTCGAATTCCTCTTCCATGACCTTGCCGTCGATATTCAGCCATTTCATCCGCACCAGTTTCGGGCGGGTGACCTCGGCATATTGATCGGGAATCGACAGGCAGCCCTCTTCATAGGTGTTGGTCTCTTCCGAGGACCATGTGATCTCGGGGTTGATCATCACCATCGGTTGGGGCGCCGCGTTTTCTTCCTTCACGCAATCCATCACGAAGACGCGCTGCAAAACGCCGATCTGCGGCGCGGCAAGGCCGACACCGGGGGCGTCATACATCGTGGCCAACATATCATCGGCCAGTTTGCGGATTTCGGCATCGACGGAAGCGACCGGATCACAGGTCTTCTTCAGTCGCGGGTCGGGATGGATCAGGATCGGGCGTAGGGTCATAGGGCCGATTTAGGCGATGGTGGAGATTTAGGCAATGGGTCAGCGGCCCCGGCCCCGCATTATAAGGGTACAATCGGGCATTTGTATCCCGCGCCAAGAGGTGGTCTGATGCGCGGCAAAGATGCAGGAGAGTTGTCATGAGCACACCCGATTTCGACGAGATCATTGATCGCCGCGGCACCCATTCCGCGAAATGGGACAGTATGGAGGGCATTTACGGCGTGCCCGCCGAGACCGGCATTCCGATGTGGGTCGCCGATATGGATTTCCGCCCGCCCGCCTACGTGCAAGAAGCGCTGGAAGAGATGACCCGTCAGGGCGTTTACGGCTATTGGGGGGGCGACGCCGAATATAACGCCGCGATCCGCTGGTGGATGAAGACGCGCCACGGCTGGGACGTGCAGGACGACTGGATCTTTACCACGCATGGCTTGGTCAATGGCACGGCGCTTTGCGTGGATGCCTTCACCTCGGAAGGCGATGGCGTGATGCTGATGACGCCTGTCTACCACGCTTTTGCCCGTGTGATTAAGGCCGCGGGGCGCGCGGTTGTGGAATGCCCGCTGAAGCTGGTGGATGGGCGCTACCAGATGGATTTCGACGCGTGGGACGGGATTGTGGATGCAAAGACCCGCATGCTGGTGCTGTGCTCGCCGCATAATCCGGGCGGTCGGGTCTGGACGCAGGAGGAGCTGGCGCAGGTGGTGGAATTTGCCCGCAAGCATGATCTGGTGCTGGTCTCGGACGAGATCCACCATGATCTGCTGATGCCGGGGCAGACCCATGTGCCGATGGCGAAGGTTGCGGGGGATTTTCCGGTAGTGATGATGACCGCCACCACCAAGACCTTCAACATCGCGGGCACCCATTCTGGCAATGTGATCATTGCCGATCCGGCATTGCGGGCGCGTTTTGCCGCGCGGATGGGGGCGCTCGGGATCTCGCCCAATAGCTTCGGCATGGCGATGGCGACGGCGGCCTATAGTCCCGAAGGGGCAGAGTGGGTGGATGCGCTTTGCGCCTATCTGGATGGCAACCGCCGGATCTTCGACGAGGCGGTGAATGCGATTCCGGGGCTGAAGTCGATGCCGCTAGAGGCGACCTATCTGGCTTGGGTCGATTTCTCGGGGACGGGGATGGCACGCGAGGAATTCACCCGCAGGGTCGAGAAAGACGCGCAGATTGCCGCCAATTACGGCACGACCTTCGGCAAAGGCGGCGAGGCTTACCTGCGCTTCAATCTGGCGACGCCGCGCGCGCGGGTGGAAGAGGCTGTCACGCGCTTGCAGCAGGTCTTTGCGGACCTGCAATAAAGCTGTGAATGGCCCCGTCGTCGGGGCCATTTCCGTCAGGCGCTTGGCAGGTAGCCCGCCGGAGCATTGGGATCGCGCACGAAATCCAGCGGCGCGCGGTCCATCACAGGGGTTTCCCGCTTGATCGTGCAGATCAGTTCGCCATTCTCGACTTCCGATGCGATGATCAGCCCCGTGGCAATGTGGCGGATGCCCTCATACAGGGCGACTTCGCCGCGAAGATGATCGATCTCATCGGCATTCAGCGCCAGCCCGCCACGCCAGCGGCGCAGGATCGGCCAGCTTTTTTCGCCCGATTTCAGGCTCAGCCTCGTACGTTGGCCCGCGGTCTTGGTTTGCGCCTCGCGCATGGCTTGGGCAATATCTTTGGGCAAGAACTCCATCAGGTCCTCCATCTTCCGGATGAGCGGTCTTGGCATCAATTCTGTGCCGTTAATGGTGAAAATCAAGTGAAGTCGCACAAGATTTCTGACCTGATGCAAAGCCGTGGATGATGTGAAGCTTTTGGATAACCTAATGAAATAACGATGAAATCCCTGTTTTTCTCTTTTCTGGTTGTAAGTTCTGTGGCCGCGGCGCCACTTTCTGCGGCGGGCTGTGGCGGCAATTTTACAACCTTTCTGAGCACTCTGACCCTTGAATTGCAGGCCGAGGGGCTAAGCGATTCTCAGGCGAAGGCATTTCTGCATGGGGCCCGTATCGATCCGGAGGTTCTGAAAGCGGATCGGGCGCAGGGTGTGTTCCGGTTGGATTTCGATGACTTCGCGCGTCGGGTGATCAGCCGGAACCGTCTTGAGACCGGCGCGTATCAAGCGGTGAAACAAGGCCCGTTGCTGCAAGACATCGAGCAGACTTACGGTGTTTCACGTGGCGTGCTTCTGGCTTTCTGGGGGTTGGAAACCGATTTCGGACAGGTGCAGGGGACGTATAAGACCCGCGATGCGCTTTTGACGCTGGCGCATGATTGCCGCCGCCCCCAGCTGTTTCTGCCACAGGTCATGGCGGCTGCAAAGCTGTATGCGCGGGGGGATTTCGACCCTTTGCGAACCCGTGGCGCATGGGCGGGCGAGATCGGGCAGGTCCAGATGCTGCCCAAGGATATTCTGGAAAACGGGGTGGATGGCGACGGGGACGGGCATGTCGATTTGAAAGGGTCTGCGGCGGATGCTCTGACGTCGGCGGCCAGACTGCTGCGTCATCTGGGCTGGCAACCGAACGCGCCTTGGCTGCAAGAGGTGACGTTACCCGATGATCTGGATTGGGCGCGGACCGGGCTGGATCACCCGGCGCCCATCTCGGAATGGGTCGCGCGGGGGGTGGTGCCGCGCGATGGCGTATTGGACCCCGCATTGTCTGCCGCCGTGATCCTGCCGATGGGGCGCAAGGGGCCGGCCTTCCTTGCTTACCCAAATTGCGAGGTTCTGTTCGAGTGGAATAAGAGTTTTGTCTATGTGACGACGGCGGCCTATTTCGCGACGCGACTGGAAGGGGCTCCGGTTTTCGAGGCGGGCCATCCCGATCCGGGGCTTTCAAAGGCCCAGATCAAGATCTTGCAAGAAAAGCTCTCGGCCCGTGGCGCGGATGTCGGCACGGTGGACGGCATCTTGGGCCGCAAGACGCGGGCCGCCGTACAAGGTGCGCAATCCGCTCTGGGGTTGCCTGCCGATGCTTGGCCGACCGTTGGATTGCTGAACCGTCTCTAGCTCAACTTTCGCGGAAGGCATGTTCGAGATAGCTCATGAAAGGTGCCAGAATATAGCTGAGGGGCGTGCGGTCAGTGGTGCGCAGATAGGCCTCGACCGGCATGCCCGGCAGAAGCGGCATCTTGGACATTTCTGCCTCTGCCGCAGCATCGGGCATCACCTCCGCGCGGTAATAGGTGGTTGATGTGGCCGGATCGACCGATGCGTCGGGCGAAATCCGCAGAACGCGACCGGAGAGTTCGGGTGTTTCGCGGGAGGGCAGGCTGGGCAGGCGCAGCGAGGCCACCTGATCCTGCCGTATCTCGTCAATATTCATGGGTGGCACGCGAATTTCGATCAGCATCGGGCGGTCTTGCGGGATAAGATAAAGCACCGGATCTGCGGGACGAAGTACGGCCAGACGGGTTGTGATTGCCATCTCGTGCACGATCCCGTCAATCGGCGCGCGGATGTCCAGAAGCGCGATCTTGTTTCGCAAATCGCGCGTTTGCTCCATCAGGGTCAGTTCTTTCTGGTCGATGTCGCGCAGCTGGTCCTCGGCTTCGACGCGGCGTTCGGACGTGGCTTGGAGCTTCTGGATTTCGGTCGAGGTGATCTCTTCCTCGGTTTCGGCGCGTTGTGCGATAAGCTGGCCGCGTTGTCCGAGAAGACTGGCCAGTTCGCGCTCCAGAGAGAGAATGCGTGTGCGCTGGGTCAGACCGCGTTCAAAAAGGCCTTTTTGCGATTGTAACTCGCGCGACAGAAGCATTTGCTGTTGCCCGATGGCGTTGATCTGCGCGTCGATCCCTGTCAGCCGGTTGGCGGCCTGAAGCGCTTTGCGATCCAGCTGGGACAGCATCTGGGCCAGTGTTTCGCGGCGGGCATCGAACAAGGTGGACTGGCCCGTCAGGATCTTCCGCAAATCGGCACGGTTGGCGGCTTTCGCGGCCAGAACAGGGGGCAGGGCCACCTGCTCTGCGCCAATTCTTTCGGCCTGGAGCCTTGCGCGCCGTGCCCGCAGGTCGAACAGTTGGTCTTCGAGGATGGTGAGATCGGATTGCATATCGCCACCGTCCAGCCGGATCAGAATATCTCCGGCGGCAACCTTATCGCCGTCATGCACATAGATTTCCTCGACCCTTCCTCCCTGAGGGTGCTGCACCACCTGCCGGTTCGTATCGAATTCCAGACGGCCGGAAACGATAACAGCCCCCGCGATGGTTGTCAGGCTTGCCCAGCTGCCGAAGATCACCACCAGAATGAACAGCGCCGCATAGCCCAGAAGCAGCAGCCGTTTGGTGGCGCTGTCTTTGGGGGCGATCTGCCCCGAAGGCACGGGCTTTTTTGCCGGGGTCACCGGGCGGGGAGGGGTCTGGGCCAGACGTCTGGAAAGGTCGGCCACCCGGAGCGGGGTTTGAGGTTCGTAGCGCATCAGAGGGGGCCTCCGTGACGGGGCTGGGCTTTGGACCGGTCATAGCTGGCGATCTGGCTGATATCCTTGGCGTTTCGCACGGTTTTGGACAAAACCTCTTGGCGCGGGCCATAGGCGCGGACCTGACCACGGTCCAGCATCAGCAGCATGTCGCATTCCGTAATGGCCGCCGGACGATGGGCCATCACGATCACCGCGCCCCGCCGCGCCTTCATTTCGCGGATGGCATGGTTGAGTGCGGCGCTTCCATCGGCATCAAGATTGGCATTCGGCTCGTCCAGAATCAGCAGGACGGGATCGCCGTAAAGCGCGCGGGCCAGACCGATGCGCTGGATCTGTCCGCCCGAGAGCGGCCCCGACGCGCCCTGCACCCGTGTCTCGTAACCGTCCGGCAGATCAAGGATCATGTCATGCGCATCGGCGCGCTTTGCCGCCTCGATCACCGAATCGAGAGACGGTGTCTCTTTCATGCGTGCGATGTTTTCCGCAATCGTGCCCTCGAAAAGCGTAACGTTCTGCGGAAGATAGCCCAGAAGCTGGCCCAGCGTGTCCGACTGGAAACGCGCAAGTTCATTATGGTCCAGACGCAGATGCCCGTCGGCAATCGGCCTGACGCCGCATAGGGTCCGTGCCAGTGTGGTCTTGCCGCATCCCGAAGGCCCGATGACCCCCAGCGCCTGTCCGGGTTCCAGCCGGAAGCTGACGGCACGCAGGGCGGGCTTGCGGGCGCCGGGCGGAAAGACGGTCAGGTCTTTTGCCCAGATCCGCGCGGCGGGGCGCGAAGGGATCGTGCTGCTTTCGGCAGGCTTGCTATCAAGCAATTCCGGCAGACGGTTCCAGCCGTCGCGGGCGCGCATGATGACGCTCCATCCGCCAATGACGGTTTCCACGGGGCTGAGGGCGCGCCCCATGAGGATCGAGCCGGCAATCATCGCCCCCGCGCTCATCTCGCCGCGCAAGACAACCCAGGCACCCAGGGCCAGCATGGCGGATTGCAGAAGCTGTCGGAAGCTGCGGGTAAAGGTGGTGAAGCCATTCGTGCGGTCGGCGGCGCGGGCCTCGCTTTGGGTGGCAAGGCTGCGGCTGTCGCGCCAGCGCCGGAAGGCGGCGCCCTGCATGCCCAAGGCCTGCAACAGTTCGGCCTCGTCGCGCAAATAGGTGCCCAGCCTGCTGGAGGTGGTTTGCGCTTTCGCGGCCTCGCGGCTGAGGCCACGGGTGGCCAGACGGTTGAGCAGGGTGACCGCAATCAGAACCGCGCCGCCGCCCAATGCCAGAAGTCCCAGCAGCGGGTGGAAGATGAAGATGGCCATGAAAAACAGCGGTGACCAAGGCATGTCGAAGATGGCCAGCAGAATGCGCGAGCCCAGAAGTTTCTGCACGGCATCCAGATCGGCCAGACCCAGACTGGAGACCAGATCTTCGGGGTTGAGCGCATTGCGGCGCAGCACCGCGGCAAAAACCCGCGATTCCAGACGGCCCATCATACGTTTGGCCACATGCGACATCAGCTGGGCGCGGGCAAAATCCAGAGTGCCCATGATCGTGTAAAGAAATACCACCAGCAGGAACAGGCTGGCCAGCGTTTCCTCCGCACGCGAAGCCAGCACCCTGTCATAGACCTGCAGCATGAACATCGGACCTGTCATCATCAGCAGGTTCACAAAAGCCGAGAACACCGCGACGCTGACCAGAAGCCCTGCCTCGCGCTGCCGTTCGGCATTCAGCTCTTTCTTTCCCTTCAGAAAACGACGATCCGGCATGACACCCTTTCAGAGTTGTCGCAAAAGAACCCCGGCACCTGTTTCAAGAGGTGCCGGGGTCCAGTGTTGCCCAGAGGTCTTTCCGAAGATTTACCGCAAGGGTTGAATCTCGTTAAAGCTCTAACGTTTTCCGGTAATCGCCCCCAGAACATCATTGATGATCTTTTCGGCGATATTCGGCTCTTGCTGCTGAACCGGCTGGTTCTGCGCATTCCAGCCGGACACGACGGTGCCATCGCTGGAATAGGTCTGCCCGTCATAAGTTTGCCCGTCATAGGGCTGGGTCTGGCCGCGCCATTCCGACGGGTCGGCCATCGGCAGCGGTTTCGATTCCTGCCCCTGTTCGACGCGGGTCATGACCTCGTGCCAGATCTCGGCGGGCAGGCCGCCGCCGGTCACGCCGGTCAGGGGCTTGTTATTGTCATTGCCCATCCAGACGCCGGTGACGTAATCGGCGGTGAAGCCGATAAACCATGCATCCCGCGCCGACTGGGTGGTGCCGGTCTTGCCCGCAACCTCGTAGCCGTTCAGCTTGGCGCGGCGGCCGGTGCCGTTCTCGACGACGGAATGCATCATATAGACCAGCTCGCGCGCGGCTTTCTCGGAGATGACCCGCTCGCCGATGCCGCCGCCGGAAGTGAAGATCGGGGTCTGGTCCCCCTTCAGTCGCAGGTCCGTCAGGCCATAGGGCCGGACCGAGGAGCCGCCATTGAGGATGCCCGCATAGGCCCCCGTCATGTCGATCAGGGTCGATTCCGACACCCCGAGACCCAGCGCCGGACCCTTGGCAAGATTGTGCCCGAAGCCGAAATCTTCCGCCACTTTGCGCACGGCATCGCGGCCCACCTCTTCCTGCAGGCGCACGGTGGCCACATTGACCGAATGCGTCAGCGCCTGCGTCAGGGTGATCGGGCCGCTATAGGTGCGCTCGTAGTTCTGCGGTGACCACGGGCCGGAGCCGGGAATGTTCAGCGTCAGAGGTGTGTCCTGCACGATGGAATCAGGTGTGTAGCCCATATCCATCGCCGCCGCATAGACGAAGGGCTTGAAGGTCGAACCGGGCTGGCGCAGGGCCATTGTCGCGCGGTTGAACGCCCCCGTCACCTTGCTTTCGCGCCCGCCGACCATCGCACGGACCGCCCCGTCGGCGCTCATGACAATGATCGCCGCTTCCGCTTTGGAGCCATCCTTGACCTTGTTGTCGAACACATCCTTCAGCGCGCTTTCGGCGGCAGCCTGCACCCGTTGGTCCAGCGTGGTATGCACGATCACGTCTTCGGTGGTGTCGTTTGACAGGAAGGGCGGGATGTCATCCATCACCCAGTCGGCAAAATAGCCGCCCGCACGTTTCTGCGCCGCTTCCGACAGGGTTGCAGGATGCGCCACGGCCTCCTGATACTGGGCATCGGTCAGGAATTTCTGCTCGTGCATCAGGGCCAGAACCGTGCCTGCCCGCGCCTGCGAACGTGCCAGATTATTGGTCGGGGCATAGCGGGTCGGCGCTTTCAGCAGGCCGGCAAGCATGGCGGCCTGCTGCGGGTTCACATTGGCTGCCGAGATCCCGAAATACCGCTGTGCGGCGGCTTCGAAGCCGCGCGCGCCCGCCCCCAGATAGGCCCTGTTGAGATAGATCGTCAGGATGTCGTTTTTGGTATACTTGGCTTCCATCGCCAGCGCATAGGGGATCTCTTTGATCTTGCGCGTCAGCCCGCCCGAGCGGCAGTCGGTTTCATATTCGGCCTCGTTCTTCCATTTCTTGGGGTCATATTCGACGCCCAGACACAGAAGCTTTGCCACCTGTTGCGTGATGGTCGAGCCGCCATTGCCGGAGAAGGGGCCGCGCCCCTCGCTGAGGTTGATGCGGATCGCCGAGGCGATGCCGCGCGGGCTGACCCCGAAATGATGGTAGAAGCGGCGGTCTTCGGTGGCCACGACGGCCTCGCGCAGATAGGGCGAAACGTTCTTGGCGGTAATCTGGCCGCCAAAGGTTTCCCCGCGCCATGCGAAAACCTGATTGTCACGGTCGAGCATCGTGACAGAGCCGCGGGTCCGGCCATCCAGCAGGGTCTCGAGCGGCGGGAGCTGGGTGTAGTAGTAATAGACGAAGCTACCCAGCACCAAGGCGATCACGGCAAAGACGCGCCACGTGACCTTGAACAGCAGGCTTCCGAAGAACCTCAAAAGGCCCAGCAGCAATCCGACAATCAGGCCGTGACGCCGCACAGGACGCTTCCGAGCCGGTTTTGCGGATTTCTTCGGGGGGGTCTTCTTCGGTCCAGGTTTGCCGCCGCGAGGGTAGCGTCGTTCCGCCACCAGCGGTTTGCGCGGGCCGCCATTATTTGCCATCTGCTCGTTTCCGTTTTTGATCGTTGCGGATAATTTACACGGCTGGGCAGGCTTTGTGGAGATTATGGTTCTCACGATTCGGTATATTGTCCGCTTAAATTTTCATCTTGCTGCTTAAATATTGGGTATTGCCTGCGCTGAAAGGCACGGGATCGTGAGGAGGCGATGAGGGTTTGCTTGTGCAATGCCTAAGAAATGGGCTTTCTGACAGCGTGCCGCCTATCGAATCCGGCAGGCGGAGCTGCGGATACAGGAAGGGATCGAACGTGAAACTGATTATTGCAGCAATCAAGCCTTTCAAGCTGGAAGAGGTGCGTGAAGCACTCACCTCCATCGGCGTGCGTGGCATGATGGTGACCGAAATCAAGGGTTTCGGAGCGCAGTCCGGTCATACGGAAATCTATCGTGGCGCCGAATACGCGGTGAATTTCGTGCCGAAGGTGAAGCTTGAAATCGTCGTGACCGATGGTCTGGCGGATGAGGTCGTCGACACGATCCTCAAAGCCGCAAAAACCGACAAGATCGGTGATGGCAAGATCTTTGTGCTCGATGTGGCACAGTCGGTTCGCGTTCGTACCGGGGAAACCAACGAAGACGCTCTATAAGCGTTACGGAATACAGGGATAGGTGAAATGAACAAATTGCTGAAATCAGCGGCGCTTGCCTCGGCATTCGCCCTGTCGGCCCTGCCGGCTTTGGCACAGGACGCCACGGAAGCGGCAGCGCCTGTGATCGACAAGGGCGACGTGGCCTGGATGATGACCGCGAGCCTGCTCGTGCTCTTCATGCTCGTTCCCGGTCTGGCACTGTTCTATGGCGGGCTTGTGCGCACCAAGAACATGCTCTCGATTCTGATGCAATGTACCGTAGTCGGCGCAATGGTGATGGTGATCTGGGTGGTCTATGGCTACTCGATGGCCTTTGGCGGCGGCACCTCGCCGTTCTGGGGCGGTTTCGGCAAGCTGTTCCTTGCAGGGGTTACGCCGGACACGACCGCCGCCACCTTCACTGATGGTGTCGTGCTGCCGGAATATGTCTTCATCGCGTTCCAGATGACATTTGCCGCAATCACTCCGGCGCTGTTCATCGGCGGGTTCGCCGAGCGTGTGAAATTCTCGGGCGTTCTGGTCTTCTCGGCGCTTTGGGTCACCTTCGTCTACTTCCCGATCGCCCATATGGTGTGGGATGGCGCAGGCCTGATCTTCAACATGGGCGCAATCGACTTTGCCGGCGGCACCGTGGTGCATATCAATGCCGGTGTGGCTGCGCTTGTTGCCGCGATCTTCATCGGGCCGCGCATCGGTCTGGGCCGCGATATGATGGCACCGCATTCGATGACGCTGACGCTGGTGGGTGCGGCGATGCTGTGGGTCGGCTGGTTCGGCTTCAACGCGGGCTCCAACCTTGAAGCCAATGGCGGCGCAACGCTGGCACTGTTCAACACCTTCGTGGCCACTGCTGGCGCGATCCTTGCATGGTGCCTCATCGAATCGATGGCACGTGGCAAGGCGTCGATGCTGGGGGCTGCCTCGGGGATGGTTGCAGGCCTCGTGGCGATCACTCCGGCATGTGGCACCACCGGTCCGGTTGGCGCGATTGTTCTGGGCGCTGTGGCTTCGGGCTTCTGCTACTTCTTCGTCACCACCGTGAAGAACAAGTTCGGCTATGACGACAGCCTCGATGTCTTCGGCATCCACGGCGTGGGCGGGATCGTCGGCGCGATCGGCACCGGTATCCTGTGCGCACCGTCGCTGGGCGGCACCGGCTATGTGGTCGAGGCAGGCACGATGGCGGCACAGGTCATGGCGCAGATCAAGGCGATTGGCGTGACCATCCTGTGGACGGGGATCGGCTCGATCATCCTGCTCTACATCACCAAGGCCCTTGTCGGCTTCCGCGTCAGCCAAGACGAAGAGCGTCAGGGTCTGGACCAGACCTCGCATGGCGAAAGCGCGTATCACCCGTAAGAGGGGCGCATCACCGCTTAGAAGAAAGGCCCGGATCCGTGCGATCCGGGCCTTTTGCTATGTGATGGCGTCGCCTCAACGGTGCTGGTTGTTCAGCGTATTGAGGTTGTGGATCAGCTTTTCCAGAATGTCAGTCAGTTCTTCATAGGTGCCCTCGGGCATACCGGTCATGGATTCGGCATAAACGCGGTCAGCGGCGCTACGGGCTTCGGTGAACGTGTTCTGGGCCTTTTCTGTCGGCGCAACCAGCCGCACGCGGCGGTCATTGGGGGAGGGGGCCCGCTCGACCCAGCCGCCCTGTTCCATCCGGTCGACAAGACGCGATACCGAGATCGGCTCGATTTCCATCAACTCGGCAATCCGCGCCTGCGGCAGCGGTCCTTCACGCATGAGAATCGACATAAGGCGCCATTGCGAAGATGTCAGTCCGATATCGGCCGTATGGGTTTCAAAGCGGCTGCGCACGGCGCGCGAGGCGTCGTGCAGAAGATAGGCTAGGCGGGCTTTGGGCATAGGGAACCTCTGTTGTCTGACATCATCTTAGGATGAAACGGTTATTATTTTATAAGTTTGCTCAAAGTAACTCTACCGCATTCGTCTTACAATATATGAAAAAAGGCAGCCCTGGGGGCTGCCTACTTAGGTCTTAAAGATGCAATCTGCGGGTCAGACGCCGGCTGCGACAATCGCCTTGGCCAAGAGCGGCACCGAGTTTTCATTCAGGCCGGCGATGTTCAGACGCGAGTCACCGACCATATAGATCGCGTTATCTTCGCGCATTTTCATCACCTGTGCCTCGGTCGCCCCCAGACGCGAGAACATGCCGCGGTGACGGGCGAGGAAGTCGAACCGGTCCGAATTGGTCAACTGGCGCAGCTCGGCGGCCAGTTGCTCGCGCAGGCCCAGCATGCCGTTGCGCACGGATTCCAGCTCGTCTTCCCATTCCTGACGCAGGGTCGGGTCGGTCAGGACCTTCGCCACCAGCGCCTGCCCGTGGAAGGGCGGGAAGGAATAGGCCAGACGGTTCAGCTTGCCCAGATTGTCCTGCGTGATTGCGGTATTGGCCGCATCGCCCAGCACCATCAGACAGCCGGTGCGCTCGCGGTAGATGCCGAAGTTCTTCGAGCAGGAGGCCGCGATCATCAGTTCCGGCATCTTCTCGGCCATCAGGCGGGTGCCTGCGGCATCGGCTTCCAGACCGTCGCCAAAGCCCTGATAGGCCAGATCGATCATCGGGGTCGCGCCGTTTGCCAGCAGGGTCTCGGCAACCACGGCCCATTGCTCCAGCGTCAGGTTCGCGCCGGTCGGGTTATGGCAGCAGCCATGCAGCAGGACGACATCCCCCTTCTTGGCCTGCTTGAGGTCTTCGATCATCGCGTCAAAGGCCACGGCGCGGGCGTCATTGTCGAAATACCGGTAGGGTTTGACCTCGACACCCATGAAATTCAGGATGGCGATATGGTTCGGCCAGGTCGGGTCCGACACCCAGACTTTCATCTCGGGGTTGGCCAGACGCGCCAGTTCGAAGGCCTGACGGCAGGCACCGGTGCCGCCGACGGTCGACAGGAAGGCCAGACGGTCCGCCGGATAGCCTTCGCCCAGCACCATCGCGGCCATTGCGCCGTGGAAATCCGGCTGGCCGATCAGGCTGGCATAGGTTTTGGTGGTTTCGGTCTCGTGCAGGATCTTCTCGGCTTTCGAGATTGCCGACATGATCGGGGTCTTGCCTTCAGCAGTCTTGTAGACGCCGACACCAAGGTCGATCTTTTCGTCGCGCGGATCGGCGCGATAGAGGCCGGACAAGGCAAGGATCTTGTCCGCCGGCGTGGGTTTGAGATTGCTGAACATCATGCTTCTCCGGTTGCGACCCTGAGGTCGTTATACATGCCCCATTCGGACCAGCTGCCGTCATAAAGCGACCAATCCGATTTGCCCATCGATTCGAGCGCCAGCGCCAGCACGGCCGCCGTCACACCCGATCCGCAGGACGTGATGGCGGGTTTCGCCAGATCGACGCCTGCTGTTTCGAAAATCGCGCGCAGGTCCTCGGGGGATTTCATCGTGCCGTTCGCGTTGAGAACCGTGCCGAAGGGCACATTGCGCGCATTGGGGATATGGCCTGCCCGCAGACCGGGGCGCGGCTCGGGCTGGCTGCCCGCAAAGCGTTCGGCGGCACGCGCATCGATGATCACCGCATCGCCCAGTTTCGAGCTATGCGCGACCTGCGTCACATCCTTCACTAGCTGCGCCTGACGCTGCACCGTCATATGCCGTTCGCGCAGCACGGGCGGCATGTCTTCGGTGGGGCGGTTCTCGGCCAGCCATTTCGGCAGGCCCCCATCCAGCACCGCAACATCGGCTTTGCCGAACAGTTTGAACAGCCACCACACGCGCGGTGCCGAGAAGATGCCGCATTGATCGTAGATCACCACCTGATGGCCGTCGCCCACGCCCATTGCCCGCATCCGCGAGATGAACTTTTCGGCGGGCGGTGCCATATGCGGCAGATCGGAACGCTGGTCGGAAATCTCGTCGATATCGAAAAAGCGTGCGCCGGGGATATGGCAGGCGTCATACGCCGCCTTCGCATCCTTATCGGACCCCGGCATGAACCAGGATGCATCGATCACCCGCAGATCGGGATTTTTCAGATGGTCCTCAAGCCAGTCGGTCGATACCAGTATTTTCGGATTATCCATCGCGCGCCTCCCTCCCTTTTACTCAGCTTCCTGATTAAACGGAAGAGGATCGGGGGTGCAAGGGCGGATCGGGCAAGGCTGCCTTGCCCGCACAGCCGCAGCTTGCATCCGCACGTCAGGTCAGAGGTTCTGCTTGAGCAGGCGCTGCTTCTGGCGATCCCAGTCGCGCTTGGCTTCGGTGGCGCGTTTATCGGCCACTTTCTTCCCCTTGGCGATGCCGATCAAGAGCTTCACCAGCCCCTTTTCATTGAAATACATCTTCAGCGGCACGATGGTCATGCCTTCGCGCTGGGTCGCATTCCACAGCCGCGAGAGTTCACGCTTGGATACCAGCAGCTTGCGCTTGCGGCGTTCCTCATGGCCGAAGGTCTTGGCCTGAGCGTATTTCTCGATATTGCCGTTGATCAGCCACAGCTCCGCCTCTTCGACGGATGCATAGCTCTCGGCGATATTGGCGCGGCCATTACGCAGGGACTTGACCTCGGATCCGGTCAGCACGATGCCCGCCTCGAGCGTATCCTCGACGGCGTAATGGTAGCGTGCCTGACGGTTCTCGGCGATCAGGCCGTTATTCTCGGAACTCGGTTTCTTAGCCATGATCGGGCAGAGATAGGGCGGCTAGCCGCCCGAGTAAAGATCCTACAGGCTGCGGGGTGACCAAATCGTGAGGGATTTTTGCGCAAAGCCTGAAACTTCTGCCCCGTCCGGCCCGTATACTTCCCCGTATGCTTTGCCAGATGCCTATAGCCGGAGGGTCGATGATGCGCCAAGACTGGGATATCTACAAGGATCGGGATGTCACCCCGAAGGAGATGTTTCTCAACCGCCGCCAGATCATGGCTGGTGGCCTCGGGGCGGCGTGTGTCACGGCCCTGCCGCGCGGAGCCCGTGCCGAGGCGCTCACGCCCAATAGCTTCGAGGAGATCACCTCTTACAACAATTTCTACGAATTCGGCTGGGACAAGTCGGACCCGAAAAAATATGCGGCGGCGCTGACCACGACCCCTTGGTCGG
>NZ_CP149515.1:2260000-2906822 GCF_045291555.1 Thioclava sp. GXIMD4215
CATCCTTTAAAGATAGCGTAACAGCTCACTGGTCTAGTCAAGAGGTCCTGCGGCGAAGATGTAACGGGGCTCAAGCCACGAGCCGAAGCTTTGGATGCACTGTGAAGTGCGTGGTAGCGGAGCGTTCTGTGATATAGAACGCTGCCTCCTTACTTCCTTAGGGAAGATTGGAGGCAATGTTCTGACTGTGAAGCCGGGCTGTAAGGCATCCGGTGGAGTGATCAGAAGTGAGAATGTTGACATGAGTAGCGACAAACAGGGTGAGAGACCCTGTCGCCGAAAGTCCAAGGGTTCCTGCTTAAAGCTAATCTGAGCAGGGTAAGCCGGCCCCTAAGGCGAGGCCGAAAGGCGTAGTCGATGGGAACCAGGTTAATATTCCTGGGCCGTGAGATGGTGACGGATCTGAACCGTTGTTCACACTTATCGGATTGTGTGGGCAGCCTACAGGTCCCTGGAAATAGCCTCTCTATAAGACCGTACCCGAAACCGACACAGGTGGACTGGTAGAGAATACCAAGGCGCTTGAGAGAACCACGTTTAAGGAACTCGGCAAAATGCCTCCGTAAGTTCGCGAGAAGGAGGCCCCATCGCTAGGCAACTAGTGGTGGGGGGCACAAACTAGGGGGTGGCGACTGTTTACTTAAAACACAGGGCTGTGCGAAGCCGTAAGGCGACGTATACAGTCTGACGCCTGCCCGGTGCCGGAAGGTTAAAAGGAGGGGTGCAAGCTCTGAATTGAAGCCCCGGTAAACGGCGGCCGTAACTATAACGGTCCTAAGGTAGCGAAATTCCTTGTCGGGTAAGTTCCGACCTGCACGAATGGCGTAACGATCTCCCCGCTGTCTCAAACGTGGACTCAGCGAAATTGAACTGTGTGTCAAGATGCACACTACCCGCGGTTAGACGGAAAGACCCCATGAACCTTTACTACAGCTTCACACTGGCATCAGGATTGTGATGTGCAGGATAGGTGGTAGCCTTTGAAACCAGAACGCCAGTTCCGGTGGAGGCATCCTTGAGATACCACCCTTCGCACTCTTGATGTCTAACCGCGGTCCGTTATCCGGATCCGGGACCCTGTGTGGCGGGTAGTTTGACTGGGGCGGTCGCCTCCCAAAGAGTAACGGAGGCGCGCGAAGGTGGGCTCAGACCGGTCGGAAATCGGTCGTTGAGTGCAATGGCAAAAGCCTGCCTGACTGCGAGACTGACAAGTCGAGCAGAGACGAAAGTCGGCCATAGTGATCCGGTGGTCCCAAGTGGGAGGGCCATCGCTCAACGGATAAAAGGTACTCTGGGGATAACAGGCTGATGGTGCCCAAGAGTCCATATCGACGGCACCGTTTGGCACCTCGATGTCGGCTCATCTCATCCTGGGGCTGGAGCAGGTCCCAAGGGTACGGCTGTTCGCCGTTTAAAGAGGTACGTGAGCTGGGTTTAGAACGTCGTGAGACAGTTCGGTCCCTATCTGCCGTGGGTGTAGGATACTTGAGAAGAGTTGCCCCTAGTACGAGAGGACCGGGGTGAACGGACCACTGGTGGACCAGTTATCGTGCCAACGGTAGTGCTGGGTAGCTATGTCCGGACAGGATAACCGCTGAAAGCATCTAAGCGGGAAGCCCCCTTCAAAACTAGGTATCCCTTGAGGGCCGTGGAAGACCACCACGTCGATAGGCTGGAGATGTAAGTGCAGCAATGCATTCAGTTGACCAGTACTAATTGCCCGATTGGCTTGATTTGATCCAGTAGTAGACAGACACTCCTGCAGATCAAAATCATGCATACAACACAACTTGACTTGGACGCTCTTTATTCGGTTTGGTGGTCATAGCGCTGGCTATACACCCGGTCCCATTCCGAACCCGGCCGTTAAGGGCCAACACGCCAATGGTACTGCGTCTCAAGACGTGGGAGAGTAGGTCACCGCCAAACCTAATAAAGAGCGTCATTCATCTCTATAACGATAACACCCCCCAAATCAGACACAAATAACGCGGGATGGAGCAGCCCGGTAGCTCGTCAGGCTCATAACCTGAAGGTCGTAGGTTCAAATCCTACTCCCGCAACCAAATTTAGCGAACGAGCCGCAGAGCCTCCCTAGGGAGGCTTTTTTGTTGCCTATCAACACCTTGGAGCGAAGAAGGGCCTCCGAAGAGGCTCCCTACATTGCTGATGATCGTGATCCGCATCCCGTCTCGACTGTCTGGGTCCCCTATGAGCTCGACACGGTCGATAAGGCCTGTGAGGAACGCATTGGCGGCGATGAGCTGATCCGAGCCCGTCAGCAAGCTCTCCAGCCTAACCAGTTGTGAGTGGTAGATTAGCTTGAGGTCTTTGAGCGTCGGCATCTTGATCTCTTCAGGTGCGGAGGTGGCGGCGAGTTCGGTTTTGAGAGCCTTCAACTCCTCCTCCCGTAGGCGCAGCCGGTCGAGCATGGTCGCGCATAAATTCGGCGAGGAGGCGGTGGTCGATCTGCGTAACTTCAGCCTTGACGGCCCCGAGCGCAAGAAGATCCGCGCGGCTTATGCCCGCGCACAGCGCGACCAGATGAGCTTCGAGTTGGTGGACGGCCCGCATGATCTTGCGCTTCTGACCGAGCTGAAGATCATTTCGGACATATGGCTCCGCTCCAAGATCGGTGAGGAAAAGGGGTTTTCGGTCGGCAGTTTCGATCCTGCCTATCTCGACCGCACTCCCATCGCCCTTGCGCACCGTCGCAAGGCTCAAAAGTGCAGGCCTGCCAGAGATACGGGCCCCGAGTTCCTGCAAGACTGCGATCGGCCATAATAACGCCACGGGGATTTTCCTGCTTGGCGCGGGTATCTGCGTGACCTTTTGATATATCGCCACCAGATCCTGCATTGTGACATGATGCCCAGCCGCACGAGATTATTGCCCAATAGCCCGGTGGCACCAGTGACGAAAACGGTATGCATGAAAGATCTCCTTGCGGGCGCGCTCTGCGCCGCTTAGCGATTTGATAGCAAAGCCGGGCTTTGCGTAGAACGCACACCATGGCAAAACAGCTTTGTCAAAATGCACAGCAGAGAGCCAAGATGAACTGGGATGACATCCGATTGTTGCTGGCGATCTCGCGGAGCGGCAGTTTCCTCAGGGCGGGCGAGACGCTCGGCATGGCTGCCTCGACCCTCTCACGCCGGATCACGCAGCTGGAACATCAGATGGGCGCGGCGCTGGTCGAACGCGGCGCGGATGGAACGCGCCTAACCGAGAGGGGATCGACTTTGATCCAAGCGGCGCAGGAGTTCGAAAGCGCGCTTATCCTGCCACAGAAGAGCGCTGGTCTTTCCGGTCGCGTCAGGGTGACAGCGGGCGACGGGTTCATCGGGTTGGTTGCTGATGTTGCCGCGCGTTTCATTTCCGAGCATCCCGGCTGCTCTGTCGACATCACCAGTTCGCCCGAGTTCGTAAAACTGGCGCAGGGTGCCTCCGATATTGCAGTGCGCACCGCACATCTGGGAGAGCCGTCGCTGATCTATCAACGGATGCCTGAGGTTTCACTCGGCCTTTACGCGATCAAAGATCTTGGCATCAAACGGAACGCTCGCCCCGAGGACATACCGATGATCGGGCTTTTGCCGCCAATGGACCAGTTGCCCTATATGAAAGCCGCGGGGGCAGCAGGATTTGGCAACATCCGCATTAGGGTCTCGTCTTTTGCGGCCCAGATTCAGGCCGTAAAGCGGGGGCACGGAGCGGCGGTTCTCCCACATTCGTTAGCGGTGGGGCTTGTGGAGCTTTTCCCTAACGTGAGCCTTCCGAAACTGGACGTGTTTCTCGTTACGCGGCCTCAAGCTCTGCGCCAAACGCAGATCAGGGCATTCGCAGATCTTCTGAAAAAGCAGATGTCAGAGCAGGTAGCATGATGAGGCTCTCGCGGTTCTGTCGCCCTATGCGTAACGAAGGTCAGCGTTCCTTGCTGCGCGGCGCATGAATGGCCGCTATCCCAAACTCGCCACAGGCGCCAAGCCGCACTGCCGCAAGTCCGCTTTCCGCCCATTGTGTTCCGCAGGAAAAGGTCCGGTAGCGTCTAAAGTTTGTAAACGGTAAGATTTCGGTGGTGTCAGGCTCCCGCAACCAGCTTTAGCGAACGAGCCGCTCCCGAAAGGGATGCGGTTTTTTGTTGTCCGTGGCCTGTGTGGGGCGCGGCTTCTGTTCCCGAAGGCCCGCCCCGAGACGGAGGTTATTTGACCTTCAGGACGATCTTGCCGATATGGGTCGAGCTCTCCATGCGGGCGTGGGCTGCGGCGGCTTCGGTCAGGGGGTAGGTTGAATCCAGCAACACTTTCAGCTTGCCCGTTTCGACCATCGGCCAGACCCTTTGGAGCAACTCGCTTGCGATAACAGCTTTCTGCGCATCGGTTTGCGGGCGCAGCGTCGAGCCGGTGATGGTCAGACGGCGGGTCATCACGGGGGCGAAATTGATTTCGGCTTTCGGCCCTTGGAGGAAGGCGATAAAGACCAGCCGCCCGTCCATTGCCAAAGCTTTGAGGTCGCGCTTGATATACTCGCCTCCGACCATATCGAGGATCAGATCCGCACCGCCCTGAGCGGTGAGAATCTTGACGAAATCCTCCTCGCGATAATTGATGGCGGTGGCGCCCAGATCCGCGCAGGCCTTGCATTTTTCGGCAGAGCCCGCCGTGGCAAAAACCGTGGCGCCGAGCGCGCGGGCGATCTGGATGGCGGTGGTGCCGATGCCGGACGAGCCGCCATGCACCAGAAAGCGTTCGCCACCTTTCAGACCGCCGCGCATCACCACGTTGGACCAGACGGTGAAGCAGGTCTCGGGCAGGCAGGCGGCCAGTTTCAGGTCCATACCTTTCGGGACGGGCAGGGCATGGGCAGCAGGACAGGTGACAAATTCGGCATAGCCGCCACCGGGCAGAAGCGCGCAGACCTCGTCGCCCACGGACCAGTCGCTGACACCCGGCCCGCACGCAGCCACACGGCCCGAACATTCCAGCCCGGGCAAATCGGATGCGCCGGGCGGGGGATCATAGGCTCCGGCGCGTTGCAGCGCATCGGGACGGTTGACACCTGCATAGGCCACCTCGATCAGGATCTCGCCATAGCCCGGCACAGGCACGGCGCGATGGGCGGGTTGCAAGACCTCGGGGGCGCCCGGTTGGGTGATTTCCATCACCTGCATTTCATGGGGGAGGCTCATTTTTCAGTCCTTATCCTGCGGGGCCGCGGTTTTGCCGGGCAGATCCTCGCAGCCCTGCGGCGCGCGAATGCCCGAAAGCATGGTCTTCACAAAGGGCAGCTTCATGACGCTGCCCTTCACTTTCTCGAATTGCATGACATCCTCGATCCGGCGGTCGATAAAGGCCCAGGTCTCTGCATGGTCTTCGCTTTCATCGCCCATCCAGTACAGCACTGAAGCCGAATAGACGCCGGTCAGTGTCATGCGTTTGGTGTACCAGTTGTAATCGGTCGAGCTGTCGCCAAGCGTGGTCCAGATCAGGTCGCAGGTGTCCCAGACCAGTCGGGTGCCGGTCGCGGCATTTTGCGGCAGGGCAAAAGTTGCGGCCCCTCGGCGCACCAGTTCGGGGTCGACAGCCTCGAGGCGGGCGCGCAGGGCAAAGGCGACCCTGTCACGGAATTGCATCGCTGACAGATCGGCGGTCTTCAGGGCGCTTACCATCGCCCGATCCCCGCGCCGGTGATATTCCACCGCCAGATCCAGCGCCCCCCGAGGGCAGAGGATCTTGGCGACACCCGGGTCGATACCCGAATCACTTACGGCCATATCGAAGGCCGGTTTGGCCCAGCCATCGAAAGGAACATGGGGCAGGATCGCATCCAACAGCTCTGATTTGGCGCGATCGGCATCGAGATGATCGTTTTTCATGGCCTTTCCCTTTCGGGCCCCTTTCAGGTGGTGGACAAATGGAAGGTTTATAGCTATATGAAGCGCTCCTGCAAACCGATGCAACTCTAACTTAGGAAGGTGGTGACACCATGCAGGTCAGCGTTCGCGATAACAACGTCGATCAGGCGCTTCGTGCCCTGAAGAAGAAACTTCAACGTGAAGGCGTTTTCCGTGAAATGAAGCTTCGGCAACATTTCGAGAAGCCGTCCGTGAAGAAAGCGCGCGAGAAGGCGGAAGCCGTTCGCCGTGCCCGTAAACTGGCGCGTAAAAAAGCACAGCGTGAAGGGGCTCTCTGAGTTTCGACGTGTTGAGAAAGCTGGCGGGTTTGCCCGCACCATGAACCCCCTCGGTTTCCTTGGGGGTTTTTTGGTGTCTTGCGTTCAGCGGATGCCATCCATCCGCGCATCCGTCAGGGGGCAGTCGCGGATCACATCGGCCCCGCAGGTGCGGGGCGTCAGGTCTTTCGTCAGGCAGATGCGCACCTCCTGGATGCGGTGGGATTGGCAGGTGACGGTCACGCCATCGGCGCTCAGCTGCGGATTGGCCTCAAGGAAGGCTTCTTCCACTACGCTGGCGGGCAGGGTGACATCCTTGCGCAGCTGCTCGAACACATCCGGGATTTTCACGCTGTCATAGGCGCGGCGGGCCAGATCCAGATAGGCCTGCGCCTCAAGCCCCGAGCAGCGCCCGTGTTTCTTCCACTGATACCAAGCCGCCCCCGTGGTGCCCATGATATCCGCCATTGCCGCCGTCTGCTGCTTGGACGGATCGCGTGCTGACATGTTGCAATAGCTGGGCCAGCCGGTTTCGTTTTGCGGCCAGAGCCCGTGCAGCACAAAATCATGCGGTCCGTTGCGGTCTGTGTCGCATTGCGGCGAGTTACGGGCATCGCCCGTTAAGGCACACCATGTTGGGGACCAGCTGAGCGCAAGCACATAATAATCGAATTGGCCTGCCTTTTCGCCCTCGGCTTGCGCAGAAAGACTGGTGCTCAGAAGTGCCAAGATTATCAGGAATACGCGAAGTTTCGTCATTTTCTCTTTTCCCGAGCTGTGGATTTGAGTATATACGAGGCCAATTCCCCACCAGAAATGGATCGCGGCGTAGGGATCTCCCGCCCGCAGCCGATTTCTCGGCACGGGAGAGATATGTAAAGGATGGCTGAGATGACCAACAAGCCCCTGATGGCAAGAGCGACCGCCGTGTGGCTGGTGGACAATACCACGCTGAGCTTCAAGCAGATCGGTGACTTCACCGGCATGCACGAGCTGGAAATCCAAGGCATTGCCGATGGTGATGTGGCTGTGGGCGTGAAGGGCCAGGACCCTGTGGCGCATGGCCAGCTGGACGCCAGCGAGATCGAGAAGGGCGAGAAAGACGCGCTCTACAAGCTGAAGCTGAAGTTCAACAAGGCAGCTGTTGGCGAAGACAAGCGCCGTGGCCCGCGCTACACGCCGCTGTCCAAGCGTCAGGACCGTCCGAACGCGATCCTGTGGCTGGTGAAATTCCACCCCGAGCTGGCCGATGCGCAGATCGCGCGTCTGGTGGGGACCACCAAGCCCACCATCGCCTCGATCCGTGAGCGCACCCACTGGAACATCCAGAACATGACCGCCATCGATCCGGTGGCTCTGGGCCTGTGCCGCCAGTCCGAACTGGATATGGAAGTGCAGAAGGCCGCGAAGAAAGCCGCTGCGATGGGCGTCATGACCGATGACGAGCGCCGCAAGCTGGTGTCCACCGAGCAGTCGCTGGAAATGTCGGACGAGCCGCGTCTGCCGTCCTCTATTGCGGGGCTGGAGAATTTCTCGCTTTCGAAGCCGGAAGATGACGACGAGCGTAAATCGCCCGCCGATTATTCCGATGCGGACAGCTTCTTCAACCTGCCGCATGGCGATGATGACGACGAAGAAGAAGACGAGCGCCGCTAAGGCCCCGATCTTTGTAACAGAAAACCGCCACGATTTTTGTGGCGGTTTTTTTATGGGTCGAATTGGGGCAGAGAGATCCGCAGCTCTTGTGCCAAGGCGCGGGTTGTATGGCGCTGCGCGGCCCGCATCGGCCAGAGCGGCTTGGCCGGAGTGGGGGTGCGACCCATGATCTTGCGGATCTTTCGGGCAATTTCCGGCGGTAGAAGCGACAGCGCCACCGGTCCGGGCCAGAAGCTCTCGCAGGGGAGGCCATTGGCAAAAATCACCGCATGCCGCTGTAGGACGATATGGATATAAGGCCCCGCAATTTCCGGGGCACGACCGATGCGGGGGCGGACAAGCAGCGAAGAGGCGGGCAGAAGCGCGTCAATCTCGGCAATATATACACGGTGATGCGCCGATAGAATCAGCGTCTTTCCGGGCAGACCATTGCCAAGCGCATGGGCCCGCAGGCGGATGGGCCGATGGTCGCGCGCGCTGTCCAGCGGAACGCGCGACTGCAAGAGCATGGCAACCGGCGCGGCGGTGCCATCGTGACAGCGCAGCATATCGCCTTGGCGCAGGGCTTGGGCCATTTTCTGCTGCCCGTCCGCCATAAGAAAGCGGGTGCGGGGGCCGAAGCAGGATGGCGCGGAGGTGGCATAGGCATAGCTGCCGCTTGTATAGTCAATGGCCTGTATCACCGTCAGCGGTTCGCCATAGGGCGGCGGCGTCCCCTGAATGACGAAGCCTTCGATATTCCACGCATCCCCATTCAAAGAGACGAATTGCAGCGTATAGGTGTTGCCCAGCGAATCCTGCACGATGACATCATATTCCGCCTCGATGATGGTGCCTGCCGCATAGTTGACCCCGCCGATCGTATATCCGGCAGCCAGAGTTTGCGTGTTGTCATCATCATCGAAGGTCGCGTTGGTTTGGTCATCGACCTGAAGGACGTCGCTCGTCGCGCCGGGTTGCAGGGTGATCGTGTCCACATTGACGGTGAACTGGTAGCCCCCATTATTGCTGAAGGTCCCCGCCGTGGTACTGGCATAGCTCAGATCAAAGAAGTTGAGGTTGAAGACGGCCATGACGGCTCCGTATGCGACGATCAGCCCTTATGATCCCGCAGAATGATTAAGTTTAATTTATCCGCGTTAAGTGTGATCGGGGAAACGGCGCCCTGCTGCCGCAGAAACCGGCGCAAATGTCATATGTTGGCCACCGCTTGCATTTTTTTCACCTTCGGGGGAACCGAGTTGCGGTCAATAGGCTTGACCGCTTACTGGAACATGAAAATAAGGTCCGGTTAACCCACGACCTGCCGATCTGCCCGGCAGGCGCTGGTTTGTAAAAAAGTTCCGAAAGGATTTGCTGCTGTGTCATCTCTATTTGTTCGTTTTCGCCTGCCGATGATTGCGGCTGCGGGGTTGGTTGCGCTGGCGGGATGTGCCGCACAGCCGCATACCGATAGCCCCTCGACCCGGATCTCGACAGCGTCGGTTCCGGCTGAATATCGCGCGCGCCAAGACGAACTGGAACCGGATGTGACCGTTCCGGCCATCAATCCGCGTTATCTGACCGAGCGTAACCGCCGCCAATGGGTTGATTACAACGGCCCCGAGGCGGTCGGCACCATCGTTGTGGACCCCTATGCCCGCGTGGCCTATCACATCGTCGCGCCGGGGCGTGCGATGCGTATGGGGGTTGCGGTCGGCAAGGCCGGTAAGGGCTTCTCGGGGACGGCCGTGATCCGTCGTAAAGAGGTCTATCCCAGCTGGACGCCGACCAAGAACATGATCCGCAATGATCCCGACCTCTATGGTCCGCTGTCGGGCGGGCTGAAGGGGGGGCTGGAGAACCCTCTGGGGGCGCGGGCGCTGTATCTTTATAAAAACGGTCGCGATACCTATTACCGCCTGCACGGCACGATGGACCCGTCCTCCATCGGCAAGGCGACATCGGCAGGGTGCATCCGCTTCTTCAATCAGGACATCATGGATATGTTCGACGAAACGGATCTGGGCACTGTCGTGAAGGTGCGTTCGAAGGCGGAAAGCCTGAAGATGGAAGGCCCGATGACCGAGCTGCATTCGGGATATGTGGTGCCCTCGTCGGATACCGCAGCCATCGAGGCGGATGCGAAAGCATGGGATGAGGGCAAGATCGAGGATCCGGCCATCTCCGATAAGGAAGCGCATGACCGCGCGGTGGCCGCAGCCAAGGCGCAGGCCTCTGGCGGGGATCCGGTCGCGGCAGCAGAAGCTGCGGAAAAAGCCGACGAGGCGATCTATCCGGCGGCCATGACCGATGCAGAGCGCGAGGCCGCACTGAGCGGGAACTGATCGCATAAACAGGTTTTCCCACGGGTGGGAAAAGGGGATGCGCGGCAGGCCGACCGGTCTGTCGCGCTTTCATTTATGCCAGGCCCGGACCGGCCTTTCGGGGGGCGGGTGGCACCTTCGTGGCAGGGGGTAGGGTTTTCTTTGCAATTGCAGAAACTGGGGGCTATTGCTCTGGCACCTGCATCGGAGGATATGCAGGCCAAAGGAGGACATAGCCCATGAGTGCTGCTGCAAAGATCTCGCGCAAGATGCCGAGCGATATTGCCGCAATGAAAGGCCAAAGCCGGATTGTCTGTCTGACGGCTTACACCACCCCTATGGCCCGTATCATGGACCCGCATTGCGATCTGGTTCTGGTGGGCGACAGTCTGGGCATGGTGGTGCACGGGCTTGAAAGCACCTTGGGCGTGACCTTGGAGATGATGATCCTGCACGGTCAGGCGGTGGCACGCGGGGCGCAGGCGGCCTGTATCGTGGTGGATATGCCCTTCGGCTCCTATGAGGAAAGCCCCGCGCAGGCGTTCCGGAACGCTGCCCGTATCATGGCCGAGACCGGCGCGCAGGCCGTGAAGCTGGAAGGCGGCGCGCATATGGCCGACACGATCCGCTTCCTTGTCCAGCGCGGCATTCCGGTGGTGGCGCATATCGGGCTGACCCCGCAATCCGTCAATGTTTTCGGGGGGTATAAGGTTCAGGGGCGTGGGGATGCGGCGGCGCGTCTGATGGCCGATGCCGTTGCGGTGGACGAGGCCGGAGCCTTTGCGGTGACGCTGGAAAAGGTGCCGCAGGGGCTGGCCGACCGTATCACCGCCGAGATTTCGGTGCCGACGATCGGCATCGGGGCCAGCGTGAACTGCGACGGGCAGGTGCTGGTGGTGGATGACATGCTGGGCCTGTTTACCGCCTTCAAACCGAAATTTGTCAAACGCTATGCGCAGTTGGGCGATGCGGCAGGGCAGGCGGTTGCTGCCTATGCCGAAGAGGTGCGCGCGCGCCGTTTCCCTGCGCCCGAACATATGTTTTCCGACGAGGTGAAGAAATGACCTTGGTGATCCGTAATTCCGCCGAACTTCAGGACAAGGTCGCGGCATGGAAACGCTCTGGTATGCTGGTCGGTGTGGTGCCGACGATGGGCGCGCTGCATGATGGGCATCTGAGCCTTGTGAAGGCGGCAAGGGCGCAGTCGGACCGTGTGATCGTGACGATCTTCGTGAACCCGATGCAATTCAACAATACCGATGATCTGAGCAAATACCCTCGCGACGAGGCGCGTGATCTGGCGCTTCTGGACGAGGCGGGGGTGGATGTGCTGTTTGCGCCCGACGTGGCCGAAGTCTATCCCGACGGGTTTTCCACGACCGTATCGGTCAGCGGGGTCTCGGCCCCGATGGAGGGCGAACACCGTCCGGGCCATTTCGACGGGGTGGCGACCGTGGTGGCCAAGCTGTTTGGCATGACGCAGGCAGGGCGCGCCTTTTTCGGAGAAAAGGACTGGCAGCAATTGCAGGTGGTGCGCCGGATGGTGCGCGACCTCAATCTGCCGGTGACCGTGATCGGCTGCCCGACCATCCGCGAGGCCGACGGTCTGGCCATGTCCTCGCGCAATGTCCGGCTGAGCCACGAAGACCGTAGCATGGCACCGCTCTTGCATCAGGTCTTGCAAGAGCTTGCCGCCAGTTTGCGCGCGGGTGCCGATGTCGGGGTGGCTTTGGCCTCGGCCCGCGCGGAGCTGGCTGCGAAAGGGTTCGGCACGGTCGAGTATCTGGATCTGCGCGCCGGAGACAGCCTTGCTCCGCTGGCGCAGCTTGAAGACAATGCACGCCTGTTGGTGGCATTATGGTTGGGCAATGTCCGCTTGATCGATAATATTCCCGTTTAGGCGCGGCGGGTGGCGGCGCCCCCCTCGGTGTGGAGAGCATATGCGCGCATTTCTGAGCTTTGCAGTCATCGGGTTCGGGGTTTTATGCCTGATCTACTGGCTGGTTTCGCTTTATGCGCGCTCGCGTGTCCGCGAGGGGCTGGAGCGCGCGGCGGACGGGCAGCTTGACCCCGAAGCCTATATTGCCGAAGGTCTGCGCGATTATGCGCGCTCCCTGCGCAAGCGCCTGCTGGTGCTGGTCATTCTGGTGCCGGTGGGCGTGGTGATCTGTATCGTCTATTTAATGAACTACACATGAGGCCATGATGCGGTATTTCAAATGGGGTTTCTTTGCGGTGCTTGCGCTGCTGGTCTTCGCCTTTTTCCACTACACCCTGCCGCAGCATGACATCGTCCGGATTGTCGGAACGGAGAATCGCCGCATCGATTACGGGCAGCATTCGATCTTCTGGGCAACGCCCGACAAGGCGGCGCAGGCGGTGGGCAGCCGCGATGTGTTTTTCATCCAGACGCAGCGCCCGAACGGCAAGCCGATGGTCTATCGCAACGAGGATACCGGCTGGGGCTGGCCGCCCTATTTCAAGCTGGACAGCTCTAACCTGCAAGCCGTGGCGCAGGATCTTGTCTCGACCAAGGCCAATCCGGTCTGGGTGTCGATCACCCATTATGGCTGGCGTAACGAGTGGATCTCGATCTATCCCAATGCGGTATCGATCAATGTTGTGTCGGGGCCGGATGCGACGATCGTTCCTTGGGCGAATATCGTTATCCTGACCTTCCTGCTGATCGTGCTGCTGTTTTTGCGCGCGATGTGGCGGCAGTTTCGCAGGCGCTCCATCGATCCGGTGATCGAGGATATGGAAGAGGCGTGGGATGGTGTCGAAGACCGTGCCGAAGGCCTCTGGGGGCGCGTGAAGCGCCGGTTGGGCGGGAAATAACCCCGCCCGCGCCAAGATCAGCTGCGGCGCATCGCGCCGCGCGATTGGCAGATAAGATTATGGGCAAGGGCCATGATGATTGCGGCAAGGCTGGCGGCCATCATGGTGCCGTCGCTCTGTGCAAGCGCGAATTCCGCCCATAGAAGCTTGAGAGTCAGCGCCGCGCAGATCACGGTGGTGCGCAGGCAGTCCGCGCGTAATGGCGGCTGGCAGCCTTCGCGCAGATTGGCGATGAAGCCGCGCAGCGCGCAGGCACCGGCGGCTGACAGGAGCAGAAGCTCGGGCGGGGCCAGGGTGCCCGCACCGCGTGCGGCCTGAAAAATGATCATCGCGAATATGGCCGTGAACAGGCCAAGCGCGAGTTCGCGGGCTTGAGGGATATACTGCATTTTGCTGCTCATTGGGCTGTGGAGCCCCTTTCCTAGCAGAAAGTGCTTTCCAAATAAACAACATCAAATGGGGCGGCTCTTCACAAAGTCCAGATATTTCTTTCCGCGAAGATGGTCCCATAATCTGGTATGATAGCGGGGTAAGTGGTGCGGCGGGTAAATGAAAGACGATTCGGCATTGAGAACTCAGAGCGTCGATGACCATGTGCCAGAGCAGCTTTTGGCCTTTGCTCTGGAGGCTCTGCTGACCCGCGAGACAGGGTGGGTCGATCTTGTTCCGGCGCTGGCGCGGCGTTTTCCCCATGCCGAGGCGGTGGATATCGCGATTGCACTGACCTCTGCTGCGGCGGAAATCGAACATAGTTTTGTGCCCAGCAGTCCGTCGATGGATGCGGCGCGGCACGGCTACAAGCTTGCCGCCGTCCTGATGCTGGAGATGCATGCCCAGCGGTTGCAGGGCAGGCCGGTGCGTATGGCGGGCGATCTGCTGGAAATGTGGCACGAAAGGCCGTTTCTCGATCTGGGATGACCGATACGGGGCAATCGGGCCGGGGCAATCGGGCAGGCGTGCGGGCGTGAAAAAAACCCCGCCTGAGGCGGGGCTTTTGTCGGGCAGGACGGGATCTCAGGCGTTGGCCGCGCGGATCTGCTCTGCCGCTTCCTTGTTGAACTCGATCCCTTTGTCGCTGAACAGCTGGTCAAGCTCGCCCGACAGGGTCATTTCGGTCACGATATCGCAGCCGCCGACAAATTCGCCTTTGACATAAAGCTGCGGGATGGTCGGCCAGTCGGAGAAATCCTTGATGCCCTGACGGATCTCGGCATCGGCAAGGACGTTGATATCCTTATAGGCGACCCCCATGAAATTGAGCACACCCGCCACACGGCTGGAGAAGCCGCATTGGGGCATTTCTTTGGTGCCTTTCATGAAAAGCACGACATCGTTTTCAGAGACGTCTTTCTGGATCTGGTCTTGCGCGCTCATGGCGAAGTTCCTTTGTTTGGCGTATGCGCAATGCATACAGGCCGTATGTGAGTGAGGGCCGATCCGCCCGACGGGGGCGTCGGTATGGCCAGCGGTCTTTGTCCGGACGCTGGTCGCCCGCGATGGACGACTCGGCGCGGCGGTAGGATTTTCGGTCGGGCATGACAGGAGGGCACGATGCCGCGCCTCCTGCCGGTCTGTTCTTGTTATTCGGGCGCCTTTGTCGTGAGCGCCAGCGCGTGGAGGGCGCCGCTCGGGCCGTCCATCGCGCCTTTGAGGGCAGCATAGACTGCGCGCTGCTGCTGGACGCGGTTCTGTCCGCGGAAGGATTCGTCGATGACCTCGGCGGCCCAGTGATTGCCATCTCCGGCGAGGTCGGTGATGGTGATTTTTGCCTCGGGGAACGAGTCTCGGATCAGGTTTTCGATATCCTGGGCTTCCATTGGCATGAAATAGGCACTCCTGCAGCTTCTTGTCTAAATTAGGGCCTGGACGCAGGCGCTGCAAGGGCTGTCCCCTGTCAGCTGGCGGCTTGCGTCCTTTCGCGGTCTCGTAAGGAGGCGATGAAATGCAGCGGTCCGGCCACCAGAAGCGTGCCGCATACCATGCCGCACGCCCCCAAGGCCGTCAGCTCGAAGGAATGACCGACCGCGCCTGCCTCGCCCGCCAGCAGGAAGCACATGTTGCAATCAAGGGCGGGGGCGGCGGTTTTCGGATGGGCGCGCAGCAGGGCCCCCGCAGCCACAAAAAGAATCGCAAGAATATAGATCTGCGGCTGGTTGAGGCCGAGGCTATCGATGATGGAGCGGTAGACCACCGCTGCGCAGACGCCCATGATTACGCCGGGCACCAGCCAGCGGATGATCGGGCGCGGATCGGTCATGGAGCCGATCACGGCGCTGAAAACGGTCATCGCTAGAGCGCCCGACATGATGGCGAAATTCGTTGTCAGTCCGGTGGCCGCCGTGCCGATGGTGCAGGCGGTGGCGGCAAAGGCCATCCGCAGGATCAACTGCTGGGTTGAAGGGGGCATGGGGCGCGGCGGGATGGGGCCGTGCCGGCTGGGGGTGAATGACCACGAGACCAGCGTGATGCAGGCGACACCGATCAGGGTGCACCAGATCCGTTCAAGCGCCAGCGCAATGTCGTTTGCGCCAAGTCCCAGCGAGGGCATGACCACCACACCGCAACTGAAAGCCATCAGGGTAAAGCCATAGCTATAGGTCGTGCCGATCCTGTAGGCGAGGCCGGTGCCGATGGCCGCAGTCACCCCGACGGCCAGACCGATCGCGACGGGACTGCCGAGATAGATCAGCGCCAGCAGGCCGATACCGGCCCCCGCCAGCGTGCCGATGACGCGTAAGATACCACGGACCACCATATCCTCACGCATGGGTTGGGCGATGACGAAAACCGGCATGGCCGCCCAATAGGTATTATGAAAGCCCAACAGCTCGGCGATGCTCAGGGCGATGATCGCGGCGAGAAACAATCGCAGGGCTTTTGCAGGGACGCTATCGGCAGCGAAGCGGGTCATTGGATACCTGAAAGCGGTAGTAAAAGGGTGGTGCCGATCATAGGCGCTGTGGCAACCTTCGGAAAGGCGCGGCAGTCGCTTTCTCTGTGCGGATATCGTGGGGAAGGCCTTGGCAGATGCGCAGGGCGTGACGTGCCGCGCATGAAAAAGGCCGCTTTGCAGCGGCCTTTCGGGAAGCAGGGGAGGCGGGTTAGCCGTTGATGGCTGCCGCAAAGGCTCCACGGTAGAGCTTGGCCAGATCCGCCAGAGGGGCGCTGTCGCCGCCGAAGCTGATCGAAGCGCCGCCGAAGGTGCCGACGCGGGCGATGGTGACGCCTGCGCTTGCGGCGGCGGCTTCCAGCGCGCTTGCGCCCGCCTCGGTTGCGGTGACCAGATAGCGGGCCTGATCCTCACCGAAGAGCTGACCGATATCGGCGGTATCGAGCGTGACGCCGACGGCTGCGCTTTCGGCCAGTTCAAAAGCTGCCAGAGCCACACCACCATCCGACAGGTCGGTGGCCGAGGTCAGCGACTTGCGGTTCGCGCGCAGGAAGGTGCCGTTTTTCAGCTCTGCATCCAGATCGACCTCGGGGGCCTGACCTGCCTCGATACCGAAGGCTTCAAACGCCAGCGCGGATTGATCCAGATGGCCCTTGGTCGCCCCGATCACCAGCGCGATGTCGCCTTCCGACGGCAGACCTGCGATCAGCTCGTCTTCAAGGTTTTCCAGAAGGCCCACGGCGCAGATCGTCGGCGTCGGCAGGATGCCCTGACCGTCGGTCTCGTTATAAAGCGAGACGTTGCCCGAAACGATCGGCATATCCAGCGCCTTCACAGCGGCATCGATGCCTTTGATCGCGCCCACGAATTGGCCCATGATTTCGGGCTTTTCGGGGTTGCCGAAGTTCAGGTTGTCGGTAGTGGCCAGCGGCTTTGCGCCAACGGCACAGAGGTTGCGGAAGTTTTCCGCGACCGCCTGCTTGCCACCCTCGAAGGGGTCGGCCTTGACATAGCGCGGCGTCACATCGGCGGTGAAGGCCACGGCTTTCGAGGTGCCGTGGATGCGCACAACGCCTGCACCCATGCCGGGGCGGCGGACGGTATCGCCCATGACTTGGGTGTCATATTGCTCGAAGACCCAATCCTTGGCCGCGTAGTTCGGCGAACCGATCAGCGCCTTCAGCGCCTCCATCGCGCCAATCGCGGGCAGGGCTGCTGCCGGAGCGGGCTTCGGCGTTTCGACCCACGGACGGTCATATTCGGGCGCGGTCGAGGAGAGCTTCGACAGCGGCAGGTCGGCTTTGATCGCGCCATTGTGCTCGATCAGGAAGCGGTCTTCCGCGATGGTCTCGCCGACGATGGCAAAGTCCAGATCCCATTTCTCGAAGATGGCGCGGGCCTCAGCCTCTTTCTCGGGTTTGAGAACCATGAGCATACGCTCCTGGCTTTCCGAGAGCATCATCTCATAGGCGGTCATATTGGTCTCGCGCTGGGGAACATTCTCCAGCTTGAGGTGGATACCAAGGCCGCCCTTATCGCCCATCTCCACAGCCGAGCAGGTCAGGCCAGCAGCGCCCATATCCTGAATCGAGATCACCGAGCCCGAGGCCATCAGTTCAAGGCAGGCTTCCATCAGGCATTTCTCGGTGAAGGGGTCGCCGACTTGGACGGTCGGGCGCTTGTCCTCGATGGTGTCATCGAATTCGGCCGACGCCATCGTCGCGCCGCCCACACCGTCACGGCCGGTTTTCGCGCCAAGATAGACGACCGGCATGCCGATGCCGGATGCGGCCGAGTAGAAGATCTTGTCGGCATCCGCGAGGCCCGCCGCGAAGGCGTTCACAAGGCAGTTGCCGTTATAGGAGGGGTGGAAACGGACTTCGCCGCCCACATTCGGCACGCCGAAGCAGTTGCCATAAGACCCCACGCCTTCGACCACGCCTTTGACGACATGGTTGGTTTTGGGATGCGAGGGCATGCCGAAGGACAGGCTGTCCATTGCGGCAATCGGGCGCGCGCCCATGGTGAAGACATCGCGCAGAATGCCGCCCACACCGGTCGCAGCCCCTTGGTGCGGCTCGATATAGGAGGGGTGGTTGTGGCTTTCCATCTTGAAGACGATCGCCTGACCGTCACCAATATCCACAACGCCTGCGTTCTCCCCCGGACCACAGATGACCTGCGGGCCTTTGGTGTGCAGCGTACGCAGCCATTTCTTGGATGATTTATACGAGCAGTGCTCGTTCCACATGGCCGAGAAAATGCCAAGTTCGGTGAAGCTCGGTTCACGCCCAATGATTTCCAGAATACGCTCGTATTCGTCGGGCTTGAGCCCGTGAGCGGCGATCAGGTCGGGGGTGAGTGCGGGTTCGGTCATAAATGTCCTCCGGCGGGCGCATCGGTTGCGCATGCCTTAGAACATTGAGCGCGTTGGGGGAAGGCCCCTTGTGCCGCAGGGCGGGATGGAATGGCGGATAGGTGCAAAAATAGGAAAGGACCAGCGCGTGGCTGGCCCTTTCTTGGGGGGAATCACATAAGGATTATGCGTCCTGCTGCTTCTTGAGCGTGTCCAGAAGGCCCGAAAGGGTCCACGGCAGCGACACGACGCCATCATCAAGGTCCGAGGCCGGGACGGTTACCTTGAACATCGACACCGGTGTATCGAGTTTTTCGGAGACGCGGATATACACGGTATCGGTGTCACCATTCTTCTCGACGCGTTCGATATTGCCGATATCCTGACCATCCTTCGACTTGGCCGAGCCGAGATCCTGTGCTGCGGTCTTGCTTTCGGCAATCCCGAGGCCGCCCTTGTAATTGTATTCGGCAGGGACTGCGGCTTGGGTGTTGTTGCCGTCCATCTTGCCCATCGTGCCCGCATCAGCTTCGGTCACGCCGGCATTGGCTTCGGTTTTCATCTGCACCAGACCTTTCCGGCCATCGGGACCGCCGGTCACATTGGCGCTGGCGGTCGCGGCAGCGGCGGCGTCCTTGGAGCTTTCATCTTGCATCTGAACGATGCCCATCTTATAGTCGACAAGGCCCGCAGGATCGTCCTGATACAGCGAATCCGCGGCGTCAGTGCTCGGCTGCGCGAATGCAGTCATCGGCATGGCGAAGGTTGCGGTAAGCAGCGTGCCGGTCAGAAGTTTATGTGCGGTTTTCATATCTTGGCTCCTCTCGGATGTCATGTTTTAACCGTTGCGGTTCATGCTCCCTCAACCCTGAAATCCGCGCGCCAGTTCCGAAAAACTTTGCCCTTTTTTGCAATTTATGCCGCTTATCGAGGCTAATTCTCTGCGAAATATACGATATTCACCGGCGGTGTCCGGTGCTTGGCAAGGCGTGCCTGCGGGAAGATTTCGTGAGGAGGAGCCAAAAAAAAGGCCGAGCAAAGCTCGGCCATAGTCCAACAGGGAGGTAGAAGCTGATGAGCGTTTCCGCATACCATCTGCTTCTGCGCCTGAAATATGTGCAGTTTATGAATCGTTCAAGGGTTTTCTGGAAAGGTTTTTGCAGAGCCGCTATGCGTTGGCGGCATGTATGGCCCGCCACGCCTCCTTGCGTGTTTGTTGCGGGCCGGATGCCGGAGCCTGTCAGCTTTGGTTTTCGCTTGCCTGAACACGGCGATAGGCCTGGATCTCTTCCTGAATGAAGTCGCGGAACGCGGTGACACGCCGCGATTGGCGCAGCTCTTCCGGATAGGCCAGAAACACCGGGACTTCATTTGAATCGATGTCGTGCAGGACCCGTTCGATCTTGTTGTCGACGGTGAGATAATCGGGGAGGATGCCGATGCCCACATGGTTCAGGACAGCCTGAAGGATGCCAAAATAATTGTTCACGGTCAGTGTGCTGGGCATGTCATAGGCCAGCGCGCGCTGTGCAAGCGCGGCGCCCGCCGCCACTTGCGGCACCGAGGGGCTTTGGCAGATCAGGCGGTGTTTCTTGAGATCTTCAAGCGTTTCCGGACGCCCGTGCTGTTCGAGATATTGCGGGGTCGCGTAGAAGCGCATCCGGATATTCAGAAGCCGTTTGCGCACCAGATCGGCCTGTGCGGGCTCTTTCATGCGGATCGCCACATCGGCTTCGCGCATCGGCAGGTCCAGCACGCGTTCTTCCAGCATTAGGTCGATCTTCAGCTCGGGATATTTCTCGTAAAGCTTGTTGAGACGCGGAGCCAGCCACATGGTCCCAAAGCCGGTGGTCGCGGTTACCCGCAGGTCGCCATAGACCTCTTCCTCCGAATCGCGGATGCGGGCCGAGGCGGCATCGAGCTTTTTGGCCATCGTCGAGGTGGCGTCAAACAGCAGTTCGCCCTGCTCGGTCAGGATCAGGCCGCGCGCATGACGGTGGAACAGGGTCGTGCCCAGCATTTCTTCGAGCGAGCGGATCTGACGGCTGACCGCCGATTGTGACAAGTGCAGCGCGTCGCCTGCATGGGTCAAAGACCCCGCATCGGCCACCGCGTGAAAGATTCGCAGCTTGTCCCAGTCCATCACGCCCTCTATTTCCTTAGCCAGTCTTACGATATCTGCATAACAGCTATGCTTTTATAGACGAAGCCCCTAGATCACAAAGAGAAACCGTGCCGCAGGTGCAAACAATCGCGGAACGTGTCCTTTCCGTCCTGATTTGAGGCGCTTGCTCACATTATTACGTCTTTCCATCCGGGATCATGCAGGCGTAAAACACTTGCAAAACGATGGGCGACAATCCGGAAGGAGTATCCAATGGCGGTCGGCATTTTCGATAGCGGTCTTGGCGGGCTGACGGTTTTGGATGCGGTGTCCCGGCGGTTGCCGGAGGTGCCTTTTGTCTATCTGGGCGATAACGCGAATGCGCCTTACGGGGTGCGCGATGCCGAGGATATCTACAACCTGACCACGCGGGCCGTCGAGCGCTTGTGGGAGGAGGGCTGCGATCTGGTCATTCTGGCCTGCAATACGGCCTCGGCTGCGGCGCTCAAGCGGATGCAGGAAACATGGCTGCCCAAAGACAAGCGCGTCTTGGGGGTTTTTGTGCCGCTGATCGAGGCGCTGACCGAGCGCCAATGGGGTGATAACTCGCCGCCCCGCGAGGTCGAGGTCAAGCATGTGGCGCTTTTTGCGACCCCTGCCACTGTCGCGAGCCGTGCGTTCCAGCGTGAACTGGCGTTTCGTGCGATCGGTGTGGATGTCGAGGCGCAACCCTGTGGTGGCGTGGTTGATGCGATCGAGGAGGGCGATGACATTCTGGCGGAGGCGCTGGTGAAATCACATGTCGAGGCGCTGCGCCGTCGTATGCCCCGCCCCGATGCGGCGATCCTTGGCTGTACCCATTACCCGATCATGCAGCAGGCCTTCCAAGAAGGTCTTGGCCCTGATGTGAAGGTTTACAGTCAGGCCAATCTGGTTGCGGAAAGTCTGGCGGACTATCTCGAGCGTCGTCCCGAATTTATCGGCGCCGGAACGCAGACGAAGTTCCTGACAACGGGGGATCCCGGCCATGTTGCCAATCATGCAACCCGTTTCCTGCGTCGCAAGGTTGTCTTCGAGCAGGCTTGATCTGTCGCAAGGTCGGTAAAAATCCTGCGTGATAACTTGACGGGCGCGGGCACAACGCGGAAAACAGCGTCAAACTGGGTGGTCTGGCCAAAAGGGGCGGGCCAGTCCGGTTTTGTCGTGGCTTACAAACAGGTTTGGTCCGCGCCGGATCGCCTGCGAAAGGATCGCATATGACCCAGAAAATCGCCATTCTCGGGGCATCCGGCTATACCGGTGCCGAGCTTGTCCGCTTGATTGCAACCCATCCCACGATGGACATCGTCGCTTTGTCCGGCGAGCGTAAGGCCGGTATGGCGATGGGGGATGTGTTCCCGCATTTGCGACATCTCAATCTTCCGAACCTTGTGAAAATTGAGGAAATCGATTTTTCCGGCGTGGATCTGGCCTTCTGTGCCCTGCCGCATGCGACCTCGCAGGAGGTTATTCGCGAACTTCCGAAAGATCTGAAGGTCGTTGATCTGTCGGCTGATTTCCGTCTGCGCGATCCGGCGGAATACGAGAAATGGTATGGCAAGCCGCATTGCGCCGTCGAGATGCAGAAAGAGGCGGTCTACGGGCTGACCGAATTCTACCGTGACGACATCCGTAATGCGCGGCTTTGCGCGGGCACCGGCTGTAACGCGGCGGCGGGGCAATATGCGATCCGCCCGCTGATCGAGGCGGGGGTGATCGATCTGGATGACATCCTGCTGGATCTCAAGAACGGGGTCTCGGGGGCAGGGCGCTCGCTGAAGGAAAACCTTCTGCATGCCGAGCTTTCGGGCGGCACCTATCCCTATTCGGCGGGCGGCAAACACCGCCATCTGGGCGAGTTCGATCAGGAATTCTCGAAGATTGCGGGGCGTCCGGTGCTGGTGCAGTTCACGCCGCACCTGGCCCCGATGAACCGTGGCATTCTGGCTTCGGCCTATGTGAAGGGCGATCCGGAGGCGGTCTATAAGGCATTGGCGGACCGTTACACGGCCGAGACTTTTATCGAGGTGCTACCTTTTGGCGGCTTGCCTTCAACGCGGTCTGTGGCAGGGTCCAATTTCGTGCATGTGGGCGTAAGTGCGGATCGTATTCCGGGCCGTGCGCTGGTTGTTGTGGCGCTTGATAACCTATGCAAGGGCTCTTCGGGGCAGGCGCTGCAAAACGCCAACCTGATGCTGGGCAATGAGGAAACCGCAGGGCTGATGCTGGCCCCCGTGTTCCCGTAAGATCTGATCATCAAGGCCAGGCCGCCCATCCGGTGGTCTGGCATCATGGGGAAGCGATGAAAAGTCTCAAGAAGAAACGCCGTATTCAGGTTCTGGTGGCCGCGGCTGTTGCGCTTGTCGTGGCGGTTGCGATGATCGGCTATGCGTTCCGTGACGGGATCAACTATTTCCGCGCTCCCTCACAACTGGCCACAGAGCCGGTCCGGCCCAATGAAGTGTTCCGTCTGGGTGGGCTGGTCGCCCAAGGATCGATCAAACGTGACCCAGATGGCACGATCCATTTTGCTGTGACCGATGGCGGTGCCACTGTGCCTGCCCGTTTTAATGGTGTGCTGCCCGATTTGTTCAAGGAAGGGCAGGGCATGGTGGGCACGGGGAAGATGGAAGATGGCGTCTTTGTCGCCAGCGAAATTCTTGCCAAACATGACGAAAATTATATGCCCAAAGAAGTTGTGGACGCGCTCAAGGAACAGGGTGTTTACGAGCCGCCTAAAAGCTGAGGCGGCAACGCGCGCACGTTGCGGCTGCCGCTGTTTAACCTTTGCCTGTGAGGATTTTTCCCGTGAGATCAATCGGGAGAACAGGCATGCCAAGCGTGAGAGAGATTGCCGAAGGGATCGTGGCCCGTGAGGGAGGGTTTGTAAATGACCCCTCCGATCCGGGAGGCGCGACCAATTATGGTGTGACCATCCATACGATGCGGAAGCTCGGATTGGACCTTGATCATGACGGAAAGATCACGGAAGCCGATGTGCGTCGGCTGACCCGTGCACAGGCGGTCGATATCTTTGTCCGGCATTATTTCGATGAGCCTGGCTTGGGGCAACTGCCCGAGATGTTGCAGGCCTCGGTTTTCGACATGTATGTCAATGCCGGCCGGAATGCCGTGAAAATCCTGCAGCGTCTTCTGAACGACATGGGGCAATCGGTTGGGGTCGACGGTCTTCTGGGGCCACAGACGGTTTCTGCGGCGCAGGCGGCGGCACGGGCCGCCCCCGCGCATATTGCCGATGCCTATGGGATTGCGCGCCGGAACTATTACTACGCGCTGGCCGATAGCCGTCCTGCCAGCCGCAAATACGCCACCACCCGCAAGGGGCGTAAGGGGGGCTGGATTACCCGCTCGGAAGAATTCATCTCGCCGCGCTTTCATCTGAGCGATGCCGAGCATCAGGCACGGGTGGCAGCATGGGGTTGATCGGCAGGCTCTTCGGGAGTGCGGGCGGGGCGGCGGCAATCGGCAGTGCCGCCAGTCAGGTTGCAGAGATATTCACGGTGAATGCGACGAAGAAGATGGAAACGTCGCATGATGCGTTCATGGCCACCCAGCGTGCCTATGGCGAGGAATTCTCCCAGCCGCGCGCATGCTGGTTTGACGGTTTCGTCAACGGCCTGAACCGCTTGCCACGACCGCTTCTTGCGTTGGGGACGCTGGCTTTGTTCATCTATGCGATGGTCAATCCGGCTTCTTTTGCACAGCGCATGGTCGGTCTTTCCTATGTGCCCGAGCCGCTTTGGTGGCTGCTGGCGGCGATTGTCGGGTTCTATTTCGGTGCGAGAGAGGCGCATTACTTTCGTACCCCGAAACCAACGCCCCCCGCGTCCACCGCGCCCAGCACCACCCCGTCCAGCACCACCACGCCGCTCGCGACAAACCCCGCGCTGGAGGAATGGAAACAAAAGGGCGGTTGAAGAGTAATCGCTTCATGCCGGATGAGATGACGGGTTTCTTCGTGTAGCTCTTTCTGGCTTGCCTATAGCGCACCGAATGCAGCGAATAGGGTTCTGTCGCGTGTTTGCTTGCGAGGGCAAATGCTTCCGTTACTGCTCGGGCGCTTTGCATGGGGTGCAGCGGCATGGCAGATGGCGAAGACCTGATCTGGCGCGTCCGAGCCGTCTATCAGCGCGAAGACGCGGTAGGTGTCGAATGAGACGGGCCTTTGTCCGCTCTGATCGCCAGCTACTATCAGACGAGTGACTTCACGAGGCTTAAGGACTCTACGAAAGCAACCTATCGCGGCATCATGGAACGCTTCCGGGCGGAGCATGGCGACAAGCGGGGTGCCCATATGGAAATGCGGACGGGCTGGGCGGCTTTACCTATGTGAACCGGCTCTCGCTCGTCACCCTGCAGGCGACCGGCATGGGCTTCTTCGGCCTCTACGGCTCGACGACTGCTCTGGCCACGACCCTGACGTTGTCGGCCGTGGTCAATTGCATCGGCATCGGCTTCCAGCGCGGCTACCAAGAGGCTACATGCGGGGATCATGATCATTTGATCCAAACCGCCATGCGCTGGTTCAGCTGCGAGTAGCAGCCGAACCAGCTTGCGCCGCCTTGTCGGCATATGTCGCCGCGAAAATCGTCTCTGAGAGCCACTTCTTAAACGATGGATTGTCGCTGAACTGTTTGAACAGCTCGGTATGGTCCGACAGCAGTTCGATCACTGGCGTCACGCTGGTCGCCACCGACGCAGGCCTTGCCGCCATTGGCATCGAACCGGACACCTCAGCTGCCCCCGAACCCGCGCCCAAGACGCGCACGCCGCGCGAAGGCACCAAGCAAGCTGCCCTGATCGCCATGCTGCGCATGCCGGACGGCGCGACCATCGAGGAGATCATGGCCGCGACGGGCTGGCAGTCGCACACGGTGCGCGGCGCGATGGCCGGAGCCCTGAAGAAGAAACTTGGTCTCGAGGTGACCTCGGAGAAGGTCGAGGGCCGAGGGCGGGTTTACCGCATCGCTTGATTTGACGCAGCTTCACAAGAGCACACCACTTCAAGAGGCATGAATCATGCCTCTTGACGAATCCTATCGCTGACCCGCAAGATGCGTGCATCAACCCTCTTGAAAGGTGTGCGTATGGTCGACTCAATCACGGTTCGACTGGATCCCAATCTGGCATCCCGTCTCGACGAATTTCTAACTCAGAACCCCAGTCTATCAGCTGCATCTGTTGCCGCTCGTGCCTTGGACGATTTTCTGCCGAAGGCTCCCAAGGTCGTATCGACAAAACCCACCAAGCCAGGTGGCGGACAGGACGAGTTCACCGGCCGCGAGGGCTATGAGTTTGGCATCTCAGCTGGCCGTGCACTTGCGAGTAAAATCGGCGACCTCGTCAGCCCAGTGGCAACAGAGCTCACACTACCTGACGGCCGGCGAGCTACGTTGCGCACCGCGAAGGGACGCAACACCCAATGGGGATGTCTCAACACTCTTCTCGAGCGGATCGACGTCGTTCTCTGTGCGTTCACCCCGGACGGAACGAACTTCGATGTCTGGGAAGTCGACGCCAAGGTCTGGGCTCGCGAGGCCCGAAATGCATCTCCCGGGCACAAGCTGCACAACAAGCTGACGTTGCTGGGCAAGTCGGGCGTTCAGAAGTTCGGAAAACCCTTCGGCAGCTACTCCATCTAGTAGCCCCGCATCCGGATTGCCTCGAACACCCGCCGCAAGGCGAAGGACCGCGCGATGCTGACCGCGGTGAACACCGCCCCCATCTTCAGGTTCTGCGCCAGCGTCGTGTGCAGCCCGAAGATCGGGAAGATCAGTATCTGCGTCACGACCGCAACGCCGTAGCCGACGACAACGTTGGCGACGGCCTCGACCAGCGACATCAGGCGGGACTGTTTCATGCCGCTGCGTCATCCATCGGCCAGCAGTTCAGCTACCAGAGTTCGCAGCGCATGCGCCGCAACCAAGGGGACCACGCCGTTGCCACAGAGGCGAAGCCGGTCCACCCGGTGGGCCAGCCCATCAGCGCCTCGACGAACAGCGGGTTCAAGGTCCGGCGCGGCTCGGAGGTATCGCTCCCAGCCATCGGCGTCACCAGGACCTGGCGGCCAAGCAGGCCGTTCACCGGCGTGTTCGCCAAGATCGTCGCCCCGTCCTTGTGATCCCGCGCCGTCGGAGTCATCCACATCTGACTGGCATGGGTAAGGTCTGCCGTCCGGCGATTGCCGGCGCTCGGCTTGTTTCCGTCCGTTGCCATTGGCGTCGGCCAATCCCGCGCCATCCGGTCCAGACCTTTCTCGTCGCGCCTGTCGCCACCTCGGCTCCGAAAGCTGTCGGTCTGCGGCGTCGGCCACATCGCGGCCGTCGTCGCGAGGTTCATGCCGTGCTGTCCCGCTGCCTGCGAGGGCGTCGGCTTCGTCTGCCGGTTCTCGTTCGCACTGGCGCGGGGCGTCGGCCAGAGCCGCAACAGTTCCGTCCGGTTCGCGCCACTCGACCTGGTGCCAGAGCAGGCGCGCGGGGGCGGCCAGCTCGTCCCCCTCGCGGATGGCGAGGATGAAGAGCCGCTCGCGCTTGTGGGGCGCGCCGACTTCCGCCGCCGTAAAGAGGCCTGCCGCAAGGCGGTAGCCCATGCCGACCAGTCCTGCGGCGACTTCGGGAAAACCGAGGCGGAGATGATGGGCGACATTCTCGAGGAAGACGAAGGGCGGTTTGATTTCGCCGATGATCCGGGCGACATGCGGCCAGAGGTGGCGCGGGTCGTCCGCGCCCCGACGCTTGCCCGCGACGGAGAATGGCTGGCACGGATAGCCCGCAGTGATGATGTCCACCGCGCCGCGCCATGGGCGGCCGTCGAAACTGGCAACATCGTCCCAGACAGGCGCGTGATCCAGGGACGCGTCTTCCATCCGCGCCACGAGAGTGGCTGCGGCGTAGGTTTCCCGTTCGACATGGCCCACAGCACGATATCCGGGCAAGGCGATGGTGAGTCCGAGGTCGATGCCACCGGCGCCGGAGCAGAGCGAGAGGCCGAAAAGGCATGGTCGAGGACGCCATCGTCACCGAGGTCCGGCGCATTCTGCAAACGCCCGAGGTGGTCACGCAGGTGCTGGCGGCGCTGAAGCGCGATCAGGTGTCCGAGGCCGAGGCCATCGCGGCGCTGCATGATTTCAACACCCTCTGGGCGCAGCTGTTCCCGCTCGAGCAGGCGCGGATCATCCAGCTTCTGGTCCGGCGCGTCACCGTCACCGCCGCCGGGCTCGAGGTCGACATCCGGCGCGAAGGCGTCGCGGGCGTCATCCGCGAGATGATCGCCCCACGCGATATGGAGGCCGCCGAATGAACCGAGGCAATGACACGATCCGCGTGCTGATCCCCCTGAAGCTGCGCAAGAAGAACGGGCGACCCAAGATCATGCCGCCCGCCGATTATAGCCCCAGCGAGGATCAGACGCAGGACCCCCACATCCTGCACGCCATCGGCCGGGCATGGGGCTGGCGGCGGCGCATGACGGTGCCTGGTGTAGGCCCGATCGCTGCTCTCACATTCAAAGCCGCGGTCGATAGCCCCAATCGGTTCAAACGTTCTCGCACAGTAGCAGCGCACTTTGGCCTCACGCCGAGGCGATACCAGTCCGGCGAACATAACAATCCAGGTCGCATTTCCAAAGCTGGTGATCAGAATGTCCGAGCGACGCTTTACGCTGCTGCAAATGCGTTGCTCATGCGAACGATGGCCGGATCGCAGATCAAGTCATGGGGCATGCGCCTAATGCGCACCAAAGGTCGGCGTCGAGCCGTTGTGGCTGTCGCCCGTAAACTCGCCGTTCTTCTCCATCGGATGTGGATTGACGGCACAGAATTCCGTCAGGAAAAAGTGGGAGGCCAGGCATGACCCAATAGCCCACCACCTGACCTGAACGGGATCGTCCATCCGGACGAGGTGTGTGGATGAAGCCGAAAATGTCTGCTGCGCAACTTGAAGCGCGCCGGAAAGCGGGGCTCTCCACTACCAATCCGACACATGCATGCAGCGGCGCCCTTCGAACGCCAAACCAGACTGCGAAGAGAAGCGTGACCCGGAAAAACGGTCCTTATGACGAATGAAAGAAAACGAGCTTGACCAAGATGCCCAATTAGAGAAGCGGACTTTCGCTGCGCCTTGGGCGAACGGCAGCAATGCGCGGATAGCGGACACGGCACTCGATAGGAGCGCACCTGGAGCGGCTGTCGCTTTGGGCCCAAAGTCGCCGATGGAGCCGAGTTTGGCGAAGGCCCGGAACTATGCCTCGACAAAGACTTGTGAGCGATCCGGCGAGTTGCATGGCTCCATGAAGAGTAAGCTGCGTGCCCGGCCTGTTCGGCAACCGTCTTGACCATTCTCTCTGTCTTCATTGTGTTCGAGCTAATCCGTTCTTGCCCGATTTCGGATCATCCTGAAAGATTTTCTTTTAAGTTGTAGTGTGGCGAATGCGGACGGTATCTATGGCCATGGAGGACTTGAACCGGTCAGCTCCTGATGCGGTTCCACACCGATCACAGGCGATAGAAAGAGGACAATTTGAAGCTGGAAAGAATTCGTCTCGAGAAATTTCGAGGAATCCGTAGCGCAGATATAGAAGTCGGAACAGAACTCGCACTTGTGGGGCAGAATAGTGGTGGAAAGTCCTCCATATTGAGGGCTCTCAATGCCTTCTTTAATTTTTCTGAAGAGCGAGAAAATTTTGAATCATCTCGACACGCTTTTCAAAAAACTTCCACCGCCGTTATCGACTTAGAGTTTTCAAACGCTCCTGTCGAATGTGACTTGCCAAGGGTCGTCGCTGGAGGGGCTAGTGTTCGGCTTCGCTTGAAATACAGGAAATCCGACACTTGGGAAGTGTTCAGCGACGGGGGATGGAGAGCTGCGCCGCAAGGGTTTCATGAAACTCTGCAAGAGTTTATTCGATATGTGTATATACCAGTTTCTCGCACTGAAAAAGTGTTGAGTTGGGGGCAAGGGAGTATTCTGCAGGCGGCGGTTTTGTCATGGGTCAAGAATTACACGAAAAACAGAGATCGAATTTCCCCAAAGGTTGCAGAGGCCACTAGTATTATTAAGGATCGGACCTTTAGTGGATTAAGTAAACACTTGCGGAAACTGACGCATCTCAGTGGTTCTTTCGAGTTTGAGCTCGATTACGCTTCCTCGCCTGACTATAGCCTGCTCATCCAGGATTTAGCTCTAAGAGTAATAGACGGGAAAACAACTGTCGACATTTCCGACTGCGGCAGTGGCACGCAGAGTCTGGCGACCATTGGACTTTACTCTTACCTGGCTGAGACACTGGGTGGTACTTACATTTTAGGAATTGAGGAACCCGAACAAAACCTGCACCCCCAGGCGCAGAGGTCGCTACTTGCAGCATTGAAGCAGATGCCGCTTCAAGTTATCTTCACCACGCATTCGACCGTAATGCTTGATAGTCTTGAGCATGAGGAAGTCGCACTCTGTCGCAGAGTTGCGTCGAGCACCCGCGGATTTGAGATAACTGTCACTCAATTGTCGAGGAATTTTTGGGTCGATAAGGGAATTGATAGGTCGAAGTATTACAATTTTTACAGAAGAAGAAACTCAGAGTTTTTCTTCGCTGACTATGTGGTCCTCACAGAGAGCCCAATCGACTCGGAGCTTGTAAGGCACCTCCTGGAAAGTGGCGGGTTAAGCTTTTCGAAAAGCAGCGTTTCCATTGTGAGCTTGGATGGCGTCACTTCATTACCTTATGCCTATCATCTTCTAAGAGAGCTCAGAATCGAGTTCTCCGCAGTAGTCGACAAGGATTACTTTCTCCCTTACCTGCATGACGAGCTCGACGCCAGCAGGGATCCTCGGGGATTCCCAAGATACAAAAAGGAATTCAAGGAGAGTTGCCTGATAGAAACCATGCTTCCCGATGCAGATAAGAGGGATGCGCTTCTGGATTTCTTCCATTCCAACCACTCTCGCGCCATGGGAATTTTGGAGGAGGTAGGTGTTTTCTGCTTCAGGTATTCAATGGATATTGATCTGGTGGGCTCAAATACAGCAAGTGGGTTGCTTTACAACTACTTATCCATTCCGATCGCGGAGCGCAAATCCCAAGCCATACTGATCAACCGAAAGAATAAACTGAAGAAGCAGGAAACAGTGTTGGGTGTGACGAGGGCACTTGCCCCTGGTAGTTTGCCAAACTCCTACAAGAGAATTCGAAAGAAAATTCCTGAGATCGTTAATGCGCTGCAAATGTAGATCAGTCCCGTGCCTATGCCCGAGTGCCCTATATGAAGAGGCGACCGTGTAGAGCAAAATTCGGCGAGATAAGGATGTCATTCACAGGGTAAAAGGCTTCTCTTCTTGATGATCTGCCCTCGAATCATGCGGCCGCTCGCGCCTACTGCCGGACAGTCCGACCATAAACTGAAAGAGTATGAAGAAGGCATGTCATGATCCAAGGCTGCGGACCAGACTGTTGCATGCAACTCGGGGAAGTTCGGCTCTCGGCCCTCCTGGTCTGTTTTGGGGCAACGTGCCTCCGGGATGAGTGGATGGCGGCTTTGGCTTAAATGCTGCAGCCGCCATGCCGCTGTGCCGCAAATCGGCTTCTCGCCCTTCGTGTCGGTGCTTGGCGACATGCCGCTTCTTGCACGGATGTCGTTGAAGGGCTTACACCGGTCATCCGCAGCGCCTGGCACGAAGGTCGGCATAGGGCCGAACGCGTCGATAGGGTGACGCGGCCCTCGTGATGAGGCGCCGCGCCGCCGCATGACCGGTTTGAGCCCTTTGTCCCGTCTTTGTGCGGCAGTGCCATGTTGCAGCCTAGGCTCGTGGTATAGAGGATTCAAAACGGCATTGCTCTTATACCGCCTTTCCGGAGCTATCGATGAAAACCGACCTCGTCATTGCGATAAAAACCCAGAAAGACCTTACCTCTTGGGAGGATGGCGAGAGGTTGCTGTCTGCGGTGTTTTCCGAACCTAAACTCGCCCCCCAACGTATTGCGACCTTTAGCGAGGTCTCCAGCCGCAACGGCAGCGATGTCAGCGCGCTCGCCGACTGTCGTGCGCATTGGGCGCTCAAGGCCACGATAGAGGCCAAGGGCGCTAAGTCAGAGTTTACGCAGGACTTTCATTGGCTGCGCAAACAGGTGGCCAAGTCGCAGGGGGCCATCACCTTTGCGAGCGCGACCAAGCCGCGAGCGCTCCCACAGTTCAGTCGCATCAACTTTTGGGCGCAGTACCGACCTGACGTCGACTGGGCAGGGTTGTTTCGTGAATGGTGCCGGCAGACACAGCCCTATGCGGCGATGCTGCATCCGCTTGTGTTACACGATGGTCCGAACGTAGGCGCGCCGCGCAGTGAGGTTTGGCGCGGTGTAGATGAGCTGCAACAAAAGGCATGGTCCCGCTTTCTGGGCGGGAGTTTCTTCACCGAGTTTCGCGCGGGAGATTTGAACTCCCAGTATTCTGGGCTCACCAATCCAGGCTGGGCTTCCTGGTTTGGAGGACCCTATGCGCAGGAGGTCGATATCGCGGCACTCCGATCGACAGGGTTTCCGGTCGAAAAGATCGGGTCGGGATATCTTGTGCAACTTACGGCGCAGCTCGGCGAGGTTGCCAGTGATTTCGGGCTGTTTTCTCGCCGCCGTGCCGCTCTAAAAGGGCTGTTTAGACCAAAACTATTTATGATTGAGGGCGAGCCGGATGGCTGCTGAAAGGCACGTCTGACGAATGGCAGCAATGAGCCCTTTCCGGACGGGTCACATCGAGCTAAAGCTGGCTAATAATTTTGGAGGGCATGGTTTGGGTAACGCACTAGTTCCGGAGTTTTCGGTCTCGGATTGGCGTCGTTCAAAGGCGTTCTATTGCGATGTGCTTGGTTTCAAGTGCGCCTATGAGCGTCCCGAAGAAGGCTTCTGCTATCTCCAACTTGGCGATGCGGAACTGATGATCGATCAGATAGGACAAGGCCGCACCTTCGATGAGGGGTATCTTCCTGTAAGCTATCCCTTTGGTATGGGCCTGAATGTTCAAATCCGTGTGCCCTCTGTGGACCCGCTTGTTGAAGCTCTAGCCAACATCAACCACCCACTTTTTCTTCCTGTGGAGGAAAAATGGTATCGTGTAGGGGATGGCGAGGGAGGAAACAGGCAATTCGTGGTTGCCGACCCAGATGGCTATCTGTTGCGGTTCTTTCAGGACCTCGGAATGCGTAACCCCGGGGCTTGATGCAGGCCCAAGACGGAATGTCGGTTTCGTCCGCATTTCTGACGTTTGCAGCGGATGTGTCGCGCAGGTTCGGCGCGACATAACACCCGTTGAAGGCCAATGGCAGCTTCGAGCCCGGACTGATTGATGCTGCGCACGAAGTGAATGTCTGTTAACCAAGCTCCTAACGGACTGATTTTTGGAACAGGACCGCATGCACCCAAATATTAAGCGACGCTTGTTGCCAAAGTGGGGAACCACCTACGGCCCCTCAGGAGAGGGCAAATTTCCGGGCCTCTTGATCCTTCATGGCTCCGAAGGCGGTGTTTCAGGATGGTCTCATCGAACGGCTGCAATGCTCGCAGCGGACGGTTTTTTATGCTACCCGCACAGTTACTCAAAAGGCGGCAACGCATGGAATGCAGGCCACATAGAAGACGTAGAACTTACCGAAACCGTCAGTGCCCTTTCAGCTCTTAGAAACTTCGAGGCATGCAACGGGAAAGTTGCCGTTTATGGCGTATCACGCGGAGCAGAACATGCTTTGCTCTTGGCCAGCTTGATGGGCGAGGAAGATATGCTAGGCCAGCCCGATGCCGTGGCGTGCTTGGCCGCTCCGGACGTTATCTGTGGCGCGTTCGATGCGCGCGGTTTTCGAGATAGCGGCGATCCGGGCTGGCAGGCGTGGGATCCGTCTCGGCGCGCTTGGACATGGAACGGATCGTCTGACAAACTCTTACCGTCGGAGCGGATTAAAATAGAGTGCTACGCTCGCCCGCTTTTCCTATCAGTTGGGCTAAAAGATCTGACTTGGTCCCCGGAAATGACAAAAAGACTGCATAAACGAAGAGAAGCCAATGGCTTACCTGTTGAAGCACACTACTATGAGCAGGAGGGACATGTTCCCGGGAGTGAAGGTGAGAATCACCACCACGAACTGCTGTTGTCTTTTTTGCAGCGATCTTTGGGGCAGTAGCATCACAAGGTCGTCGAAGAGCAGGCGCTGACGTATCCGCGACGAAAGCACACTTTGTCCGCATTGCTGACGTCGAGCAACCGAGTCGTGCTGCACAGTGCCACGAATGGCTGGTTCAGTGAACTACACCACCGCGTAGATCGGCCCGATGAATGGCCAGTAAGGGCCGAGCACGTCGGCGCAACCTCGCTGCATTTGCGCGACGGTGCGCCGGCGGGGTTCAGCACAAGCACTTGGAGCGGACAAAAGCTGCTTGAGCCACTCGCGGCCTTTTGCCGAGTTAGGCATTTTCCGAAGCTATCTCATGTTTTTAAGCACGTGTTCTTGGCCAGCCGCTTCACCCGTGCTTTTTAGGGGCAGGATGCTGCACTGCATTCGTTGTGTCCCGTCGGCAGCGCCAATAGGGTGCCACCGTTATTGCCAGAATCTTGTGCTCCGAGCTGGCCGACCGCACATATGGAGGCTAGTATGCCTTACCCGTTGAATGATTGGCAGTTGCCGCCGGTTTGGCGAGTGCTGTTTCGTGGATTGGATGGGCTTGATCAGGCCAAGCCGCTTTACGGCAGATTGTGTGCGCTTGCTGAGGGCGGGCCTAAGGTACTCGACGGTGAGCTGGTGAAAAGCTGGAACGTCGAACAGGACGGCGGGCGTTTTACTGCAGCGCTGAACACCGGCGATACGCTGGAGGCGCGGGTGGCCTTTCTTGGTACGCATGATGGGCAAAGCTTTTTGTGGGCTGATGCCAATCCGTCGTTGCATGCCGAGCTTACCTCGCCCGCTACAATGTTACGAGGGCAGCTGCCGCAGGAATTGGCTTTGATCGGACCGCGGGACGCTAACGAAATTACTTACCGCGATGCCATCGCCTTGCTTGGCCTTGCCGCCGAGCATCTGCCCTGCGACTTGGTTTATCCGGCGCGCTCGAACGGACGGCTGGTGCTGATGGTGCTAAGCGAGGCCCAGCTTAACACGGCGCGCGAGCCCTCGTTCCTTAAGCGGCTGCTGACGCGGCCAAGGGCGCCAACTGTGGCCGAGCAGCTGGCGGCGCTGCGTCGCACCGTTGATCAGGCGTTGAACCAGTGGCAGCAAAACCTGTTGCCCTTTGACAAGCTCTGCGCGCTCGAGCCGCTCGCGGCCCGGGCGCATGCGGCGCTGATTGCAGGCAATGCAGGGCAAGCACTTGCCGCACTCGAGCAAATCAAGGCCGCGCTTGGCCGCTACGCGGTGGATCAGGAGCCGACCGGCTGGGTTTATTTTGCCGAGGGAATAGCGCGGCTAGCGGTCGGGAATTTGCCGCGCGCCCGTGCGGCGTTTGCTATTGCCGAAAGAGCGATCCTGCCCGAGCCAAAGTGTCTTATTTTGCTGGCGCAGGCGCGGGCAGCGGAGCCGAACGAAGGTGATCATTTTCTGAAATCGGCCTATCTGAGCGCGCCCGCGGTCTTTGCGGCGCAGGCCAACGAGCACGAACAGACGCAGGTGCGGGCCGCACTTGCTGCGCTTGCCGCCACGCGGGCGGACCTTGCGCCTGAAGGCCTGGTGAAAAATGTCATTGCCGCCTTTTGTGATTTTGAACGTGCCGCCTTTGCGCGCCATCAGGCTGCAATACAGTTCCGGCAGGAAAGACATGTTCTGTGCGAGGCCGACGAGGCGGCAAAACTGGCCAGCAACAAGGCATGGGTCGACCTTTTGCTGACTTGGGCCACGCCGGGGCGCGCCACCGCGCCTTCGTCACTTTCCTCCGACCCTCATCTCGCGCCGGATCGCATAGAATGGTTTGGCGAGGTAAAGACTACAGGGGCCGAGGCGACGGTTACGGTGGGGTTCAGGGGCCGCTTCGCAGAAGCGGCGGGACGACAAGTTTGCTACACGCTGCGCCAAACCGAGATCCCGATGCTTGAGGGGGCAATGTGGCGTCTAGAGAGCGCGCGAGACGTTACCGACGCAGTTTCTTACGACCTGATCTGACGCCGCTGCAAAATCTAACTAGACGTCCTGCTCTCTCTTGGCGGATTTACCGGTTAGTCCTCGTAAGTCGGAACGTTAACAGGATCTAACCAGTTGTTCGCCATGCCACGCGACGAGGCACCTGTCCGCGACATTCTGCCTTGAGTTTTGCTGCACGATGCCATGGATTTCCGGTTTGGGGAAGCTGCATGGCAGCAATAGGCCGCCCCTTGAACGGCAGCAATGGGCCGAAGGTGCTATAGTCACACCATCGGTCCTTGTCTGTTATGTTGCTATTTCTTCCTAAACGCCTTTCGACGCTGCTCGACCAGCTTTTCGGCTTGCTCGAATTCCGGCGTACCAAGGTTCAGGCTGTGCTCATGATATGCCAGCATCAGCTCCATTTCCGACGAGCTAGAAGGTTGGACCCTCTCGAAGAGTTCGAAGATCTCGCCTCGGCGGGCATCTGAGACTTTGCCGTAATAGGTCCATGTAATCTCTTCTGAGCTATGACCTAAGTTCAAAGACCAAGCTTTGCGCTCTTCTGAATTGCGGCAGATGCGATCCCCGAGCTGGGCGAGGGTATGGCGCACCGAATGCGGCGAATAGGGTTCCGTCGCGCGCTTGCTCGCGAGGTCAAATGCTTCCGTCACTGCTCGGGCGCTTTGCATGGGGCGCAGCGGCGGGCGGTCTGGCTCGGTCGCCCGCTTCAAATCTGCAAGTTCGGGGAATAGCGCATCTTCCGGTCCCAAGCCGATCTGCTTTATTTCGGCAAGCCATGTAAGCAGCACGGTTTGAAAAGCCTCTGTGCGAGGAAACCAATTCACGACAAAGCTTTTGCCGTTCTTGGCGCGCAGCTCTGTGCCGTCGTGGTGAACTTGTCGCTTCTCCATATCGACATGGCGCAGACGCAGAGTAACCAGCGCATTCGCCCGCAATCCGCAGACATAGGCGCAGGCAAAGATCGCCTTGGCCCGCCTGTCTTTGAGAGTCAGGCTCGGCATGGCTGCCAAAAGGTGTTCTGCTTCCTCAATTTCGGCATAACCTTTGAGCTTAGGCAGAGCTTTCTGAGTAAAACGGCGGGGCAATTCGAGATAGTCGGGAATAGCATTCAAACTACGATAGCCGGGGCGTTTTGAGAGCCAGGTGAAGAAGGCGCGTAGATGCGATGCTTGGTGTTGAATGGTAGAACGCGAAAGCGCGCCACCTTTCCCAGTACCAGTTTCGCCGGCAATCACCGCGTCGCGCCAAGCCGCTGCATCTCCTGTATTGACGTCGGCAAAAGGTTTGAGCCCGCAATAGCTCTCGAACTGACGGATGGCGCGGAGGTGAGCGGCGATCGTCTTTTCGTCATAGCGTGCAGCCCAGTTCTGCCATTCGAGGATCAGACGATCGTTGGGCGACGCGCTGGGCGGCGGCACGATGGGGGCGCTTTGCCCAATACCAGCTTGGGTGTCGGCATTTCCTTCGTCTAACGCCGCTAGGCTCGTGTTGGATTTGAGGATGTTTTCGAATGCGTCTCGATCCGTTTCATTCAGTAGCTTCGAAATCCCACCGCCACAGTCCGGACAGGTCGCGAGTGCCTGCGCGGTGCCGGTCTTGGCATCAAGAAAGCGGAGCGTCGAGAGGTCAGGGAAGACGCGGGCCTTGCAGCTCATACACTTGAATTGGCCGCGCCGGAGCGGTGTCTTGATCCCAGCGCGCTCCTGATGGAAGCGTGCGAGCTCCGCGCCACGAAAAATGCGCGGTTGATTTGCATCAGAGGGGAGCAGGCCGCTGGCGATCCAATTTCCTAACGTGTTACGACAGATACCGTAGAGCGAGACCACCTGCTCAACGCTGTAAACGCGATCGAGCTTGGGGCGGATATGGGTGTAGTTGCGGCTCATTACTTCCGCTCCTGCGCCATTGAACAATCATGCCGATCAAGATCCGCAACCGCCCAGCGCGTTGTGCCGGACCCGAATCGATAGGGTTGGGGAAATATGTCGAGTTTGAGCCAGCGCCAGATGGTGGGTACTGAAACCGAATAGCGCCGGGCTACGTCGCTCACAGGAATAAAACGGGGGCTAGGCTCGGTATCTGATGGCGTGGAGCTGACTTGCTGCTGTTTTGTTGGTTGGTTGGATGGCTTTAAGAGAAGCGACTTAGCGCTTGGTGCTGCACCAGGATTGGAACCTGCGCAAGGCGGCTCTTTCGCAAAATCGTGAGGCGGAAAAAGGCTGAATTGTGTGGTTTCTGAAGACATGACGACGCCCCCGTTAAGGTTGGCGCTCGGTCACGTCCTATGCCAAGCAAGACTTTGAGTTCTAATCCCCTCCACATCCTATGCTCGGGGGAATGCGCCGAATTCTAAGGCCTATCGGCATAAGGAATCGGTTAATTCAGGATAAGACTATCTGCGACGATATGACCAGCGGAAAATATATCGAAAAAACTGTGTGGGGCTGGGTGTGGGGCTGATGCGGAGACCACATCGTTTATTGCATTAAAATCATATACTTGCTTTGGTTTGTTGGCGGATGGGGTGGGTGTGACACCGTTAAGCAAATACAATCGCTTACAGTGTCAACCTCGCTGAAATCGTCTCGTTGTTTTCCATAGCTTTTCGCTGAGACTGTCAAACGGCTTGCAGGGCCTCAACTGAGGAACTGCTATGCAAATGCACGTCATCACGCCGGATATCGCACACTTGGTGGGGAGAAATCGAAGGCTCGAAACAGAAAGAGCCGCTGCGGATGGTCCCCGCAACGGCTCGAAAAAAACACAGGATGAAAAAACACCCTATGACGGAATATATCACGACGCTGATGGATTGCTAGGGGGACTTTCACCTCTCGACCTTCCTTTGGCTATTACCCGATTTCGAAACGTAAAGGCGCAGAATCTCAGCACTGACACAATTTCGCTTAACATGCTGGCCGGAGTCATCCGGCGCATGCGTGCGAAAGAGAAAAACGCGCTACCGCTGTTGAAGCTGGGCACCTTTGGCGATGCCCGCACGCCAGGGGGTTCCTTGCGCCACGATGCTAATCTGGTGGCGATCAGCGGTATTGAAGGGGACTATGATGACGGGAAGGTCACAGCGCAGGAAGCAGCCGCCCGCATGAAGGCGGCAGGCATTGCGTGCCTGATCTATACGACGCCCTCGCATACTCCTGACGCACCGCGCTGGCGGGTCTTGGCTCCTATCTCGCGGAATGTCGCGCCAGCCAAAAGGGATGCGCTCTGCGCTCGTGTGAACGGGGCTCTTGGCGGCATTCTTGCGGGCGAGTCTTTCACATTGTCGCAGTCCTACTATTTCGGCGGTGTGGAAGCTGAGCCTGTCGTGCATCTAGTTGAAGGGCGCGCTGTCGATGATGCCACAGACGTGCCTTCGATCGGCAAGGTGTCAAGCTTCGTCGCTGCCGATATGTTCGATGATATCTTGGGGGGTGAAGTCGCGCCTGCCGCTTCGGTCAGCACGACCGAGACGCCCCCGCTAGGCTACACCGCGGCACAAGCTGCGGATTGTCTGCGCTATGTCCCGAACGGGGATCGTAGCTACATGGGATGGCTCGCAGTTGCTGCTAGCTTGCGCCATGAATCTTGGGGGCGAAGCAAAGCGGAGACTGCCCAATTCTGCCGCGCGTTCGTCGCTTGGTCGCGAACTTCGACAAAGCACTTTCTGAAGCATCCGAACCATGAGTCCGCTGACGCGGCTGCGCAGAAGCTGTTTTACAGCCTGAACCGCGAAACCGGTGTGGCTCGCACGATGCGGTCTATAGTGGCGGAGGCACAAGAACACGGCTGGTCCGATGTCCAGTCTGACGACCTCGAGTCCGAATTCGAAGACCAGCCCGAAGCGCCGCAGGCACCTGTTGCGAAGTCGCGACTGTCCTTCCTGTCGCCTGCCGATTGCGATGCTGCACCCTCGCGTTCCTATCTTATGAAAGGGCTTCTGGCGGAACAGGACGTGGCGTGTATCTTCGGCGCGCCGGGTGCAGGCAAGTCGCTGCTGGCCCCGTTCCTCGCGTATGCCTTGGCTCAGGGGCGTGAAGCGTTCGGGATGCGGTCGAAAGCGGGCGGCGTATTCTATGTTGCAGCCGAAGACCCGCACGGGATGCGCGGTAGGGTGAAAGCTCTTCGTATCGCGCACGGGGACGCGGAAGGTTTCCAGCTTGTCGAAGGTGTGTCGGATCTTCTGGCCAAAGAGTCGCCGGATCTGATGGCACTACGGAACGCGGTGAAAGAACAAAAGCCCAAGCTTATCATCCTTGATACGCTCGCCATGTCCTTCCCCGGCTTGGAAGAGAACAGCGCCGAAGCTATGGGCCGGGTTGTCGCTGTCGCGCGTGCCCTGACAAAATGGGGTGCAGCGGTAATCCTGATCCATCACGACACCAAGGCGGAAGGCGCGACCCCGCGCGGTCACAGCCTGCTGAATGGTGCGCTGGACGTGGCCCTTCATGTGAAGCGGGACGATAGCGGCATTATCCGAGGGAAGCTGACCAAGAACCGCAACGGCTCCTGTGATCGGGACATTGCATTCCGCATCGCGACGGAAGACGGCGGCGTTGATGAAGACGGCGACCGCATCACCTTGCCGCGCTGTGAAGAACTGGATGCTGCGCAAGCGCCTGAAGCCGTGAAAATGACACCTGCCGAACGGGCCACGCTCGACGTGATCCACAATGTCGGAGGTGTGGCGGAGGAAGCCGAATTGCGTCGGGTCTGTATCGAGGGGCGCAAGGTCTCTGCCTCGGACAATCCGGACAGTCGCAGACGTGTTGTTGATAGGGCGCTAAAGGGATTGATCCAAAAAGGAAGCGTGACCTTCCAAAACGGTATTTATCGCGTCTGGTGCGATGATGTCGATGATTTTGACGATCTGAGCGAGCCGGACAATCCGGACTCTGTCCGGACAAATCCCGGATTGTCCGAAATGGCAAAGCGTCGAAATCCGGACGGACTCGGACACACCCCTTTAGGGGTGTCCGGTTGTCCGGACGATGCGGGCGAAGGAGTCCTGTGATGCGAAAGACGATAATCTTTAAGCGCGTGTTGCTCTGCGAAGCCTTGACATTCCTACATGCTGCGAAGCTCCGCGCCGTAGGATGCGAAGCCTTGCGTCCCTTGTTCGGGTCCTTCCTAGGGGGTGGCGTCAGCGGGTCCGTTGAGTCGCACCAGAACGCTCTCTTCTGTTTTTTTGAAATTGGGGAATCCCGGTATGGATATGTTTGACGACATCTTGGGCTCAGAACCCTCAAAAAAGCCCCCTCAGAGTGATTCGGCAGCATTTCCTTATGAGATGGACGAGATGCGAAAACATTGCGCCGCCTGCGCCAAACCTTTGATAGCGTTGCGACGTTGGGCGGATCTCTCAGCGAATTCGCGATGGCAGTTGAAGCTATCAAGGCAGGGAAGGCAGTTACGCTGAATGTCACACTTCGCATGCGCCCTGAGCCGTGGGAAAAGTGGCATGCATTCCGTCTGAGCGGTCATAAGGAAAAGAGCGCACGCGCTACATCTGCTGCCGCGCAGCTTGATGTCCGTGATAAGATCGTTGATCGGGCAGTGCTGAACATTGACCTAACCGCCCTTCTGGGCGATTTCATAAAAGCGTTCGAATTCACCGCCGCGACCTCGCACGACGAGGATTGATTGCCATGGCATTCCCCTTCCGTCGTCGTAAAGCCGACCCTCCCCGCACCTCCGTTCGTATGCTTGAAGGCGCATCGGACAAGCGTTGGTCAAAGACACCTGCATTTGGTGCTACAGGCAGCGAAGTACTGGCGGGAGCGGCTCAGGTGCGCGGGCGCGGGCGGCATTTGCGCTTCAATGACCCGACTGCCGCCAATGCGACCGAGATTCTGCGGACGGCACTCGTAGGGTATGGCGCAACGGTGACGTGCGGCGATGAAGCCCGAGATGCCGATTTTGCGGAATGGTCCAGTGCAGCCCGCTTTTTCGCGCTTCAGGGTGAGGTCATAGACGCTCTGGTGACGGATGGCGAAAGCCTTATCATCATGCGCACCGATGATAACGGAGCCCTTCGGCTTCAGCATGTCCCTGCCGAACAGCTTGACGAAGCCTATTCGGTCGATCTGGACAACGGGTGGTATATCGCCGCTGGCATTGAATATGACGCGGACGACCAATCCGTTGCATATCACTTCCGCCCCTCGCGTCCGACCGACCAATATCAGACATTCCGCCAGCCCGTGCGGGTCGAAGCTGCGGACGTGATCCATCTTTTCCGCCGTCAGGGGGCAGGGCAGACGCGGGGCCTTTCGTGGTTCGCGCCGGTTATCCTGCCGCTCAATGAACTGTCGCAGCTTCAGGATGCCTTGCAGGTGACGGCGAAGGTTCAGGCCATGATGACTGGCTTTCTTATCGATCAGAACGGCACTGCGACGAGCGCATTCGGTGATGGCGAAAACCCGATGGATTTGAGCCTTGAACCCGGCACGCTGCGGGTTTTGCCTGCCGGTTGGGATATCCGCTTCAGCACTCCGCAGCAGATGGCGCAGTCGGTCGAGCTGGTCGCGGTATCTCTTCGCCAGATCGCCGCAGGATTGCAAATCCCCGAATTCCTGTTGTCGGGCGACATGCGAGGCGTGAACTACTCTAGCGCCCGCACGGCTCTTGTTCAGTTCCGCAGCCGGATCGAGGCTATCCAGCATTCGCTTCTGGTGCCTGTGTTTTATGAACCGATCTGGCGGAGATGGCTGGCGCTGGAAGCCTTGCGTGGAGCGGATGGCGTTGACCCCCAAACGAAGGTCGAAATTCACTTTCCCAAACCCCAATGGGTCGATCCTGAGTCCGACGCCAAGGCAACGCGTGAGATGCTGGACATGGGGCTTATCAGCCGCCGTCAGGCAGTGGCGCAGCTTGGCTATGATGTTGCTGTCGTGGACGCTGAAATCGCGGCTGATCGGGAGCGAGAAGCTACCCTTGGCCTGACTTTCAGCACGAAGCGGAAAGAACAAAAGGAATCCAAAGAATGAACGTTCGGTTGACGGGAGACCCTTCTAAGGCGTCTCGGATTACTCCGAGCCTGCTACTCCCCCCTTGCGATAAGACGCAAGGTGAACGCTTTTATCGCGCTGTGTCGCATGTGGGCGATCTGGACGACGATACGCGGACATTCCGCGCCGTCGTGGCCACCAACGCACCTGTAAAGCGCAAAGGTCCTCGGGGCATCTACTTTGAAGTCCTCGACCCGGCAGGGCTGGAATTCAACGAAGACGACGATTGGCCCTTGCTGACTGACCACAAGCAATCCGCTCGTGAGACTGTTGGGCGCGTGTCCGATCTGGTCATTGACGGCCCGAGCATCCGCGCAACCCTGCGCCTTGGGCAAGCTGACGACATTGCACCAATTTACCAGCGGGTGAAAGACGGCACCCTCCCGCACGTCTCCGTTGGTTATCAAGTTCTCGCATGGCGCGAGTCAAAGTCCCCTGACGGCACGAGGATCAAGACTGCCACACGCTGGCGGCTCTTGGAGGTCAGCCTTGTGCCTGTGCCTGCCGACCGCAATGCAACAATCGTTAGGAGTGCATCTGAAATGCCTTTCGATAATCCCGAAGACCGCGATTCGTTCGTGGAAAATATCCGCAGCCTTGCCGGGTTGTCGGTAGCATGGGCAGACAGTCTGCCCGAAGATGCCGATCCGGACGCTATCCGCGCCGCAGCCCGTGAGGCTCTGACGCAGCGTAGTGCCCCGCAAATCCGTATCCGTCAGGATCACACTGACCCGGGCCAAATTCAAACTCGTGCCGCCGATGCTCTGGCCTTCCGGATGGCAGGGGGCGATCTGCCCGAAGCTTCGCGCGAATTCGTCAACATGTCGATGCGCGATCTTGCCGCCGATGCTCTGACCCGTTCGGGCGTATCGGTGCGTGGCATGTCTGCTGATGATATTTTCACCCGTGCGCATGGCACCAGTGACTTCCCGCTTCTGGTCAGCAACGCCATGGGCAAGGTCGCAGCCCAAGCCTATCAGGCGGCTGAAAGCCCTCTGAAGGCTCTGGCACGTCAGCGCACCCTGCCGAACTTCAAAGAGTCGACCTCGATCCGGCTGGGGGAAATGGGGCGTCTCGAAGAAATGACGGAACACGGCGAGTTCAAACACACCAGCCGCGCCGAATCTGGCGAGAGTATGAGCCTGAAAACCTTTGGTGGCACCCTAACCGCCGCGCGCGCCCTGCTGATCAACGACGATCTGGGCCTTCTGGGCGATATGACCGCAGCAATGGGGGCTGCCGCTGCGCAGACCGAAGCCGAAGAATTGCTTGCCTTGCTGACGGCAAACCCAACCCTGTCGGATGGCACGAAAGTCTTCGCTGCTGGTCGCGGCAACTATGCCACCACGGGTAGCGCACTGAGCGAACAGGCTCTTTCGAACGCCCGCAAGGCGATGCGCACGGTCAAAGGGTTGGATGGCAAAACCATCATCGACGCAAAGCCCAAATACCTTGTTGTCGGACCGGAACTTGAAACCGCTGCCGAAAAGCTGCTGGCTTCGATCTATGCCACCACTTCGGAAGACGTGGCCGCATTCGCTGGCAAGCTGTCCCTTGTTGTCGAACCCCGTTTGACGGGCGCAGGCTGGTATCTGCTGGCAGATCCGGCCCGCGTTGCTTCGCTGCAATATGGTTACCTCGCCGCTGCCCAAGGCGTCCAGATCCAGCGCCAAGAGGCATGGGATACCCTCGGGCTGAAATATCGCGCTTGGCTGGACTTCGGGTGTGGCTGGCTCGACTGGCGCGGGGCCTATCACGCAACGGGTGCAGCATGACCAGCGTGACGAAACTGCGCGAATACCGCGAACAACTTCAGGACGCTCGATTTTCGGGCGTCCGCAGCTTGACCGATCAAAACGGGGAAGCGGTCCAATATCGCTCGCAAGCTGAAATTGAACGGGCGATTGCCGCTATCGACGCCGAAATCGCCACTCTCACGCGCGGGCGGCAAACGCTGATCCGCCTTCAGACCTCGAAAGGACTCTGACCATGGCTCGCAATTTTGTCCAAGTCGGTGACACTCTCACCATCCCGGCACCTGTCGCAGTCTCCTCTGGCGGTGTTGTTATTGCCGGTGCAATCGTTGGCATTGCTCAGGGGGATGCTGCACAAGCTGCGCCTGTCGATGTGACAACCTCGGGCGTCTGGGAACTGTCGAAGGTAGCCGCAGACGCGTTCACGCTGGGCGCACCTGTCTATTGGGATGCTGACGACGAGCTGGCGACCAGCACCGCAACCGACAACACGAAGCTAGGCGTGGCGGTCGAAGCTGCACCGGCTGACACCGGGTCTCTTAAAGTTCGGCTGTCGGGCTTCTGAGGTATATATGCCCGCCCAAGCCCGTCATCCTCAACATGGTTTCATGCTGCCTGAAAAGCGCGGCCTGAGCCGTGTTGAGGCGGCGGAATACATCGGCTTCGGCACAACGACCTTTGATAGAATGGTTTCCGACGGACTAATGCCAGCCCCTAAGCGTTTCGGCACCCGTAAAGTATGGGATCGGCACGCTTTGGACTTGGCATTCTTAGCTCTTCCGAGTGACGATTCAGGCTCTGATGGTGCAACAGACAGTTGGAGCGACATGTGAAACTAATGAACAAACCACCCAAATACTGCCAAGGCTTTATGAGACGCGGAAAGCCATACTGGTATTATCGCCGTCCGGGCTTCCCCCGCGTGCCGTTGCCGGGCTTGCCTTGGAGCCCTGAATTCATGGCCTGCTATGAAAGGGCTGCGTCTGGAGAAAAGCCTGAGATCGGCAAAACGTTGACGATGCAAGGTAGCGTTTCCGCGCTAGTGGTCAGCTTCTACAATACCAGCGACTTCAAGGGGCTGAGCGATTCCACAAAGGTCACATATCGGGGCATCATCGAACGCTTCCGGGCAGACCACGGGCACCGCCTTGTGAAAGAGATGCAGCGCGAACACGTTCAGAAGATCGTTGCCAAGAAGTCGGACACGCCTGCCGCCGCGAATAACATGCTGCGGATGATCCATTTGTTGATGCGTCATGCCGTCGAAAGCGGCTGGCGGCGCGATGATCCGACCCAAGGGGTCCGCAAGGTGCGCAACAAATCCGCAGGCTTCCTAACTTGGGAAGAGGACCACATCGCGACCTTTGAAGCGCATCACGACCCCGGCAGCCGTGCGCACCTCGCACTGGCGCTATTGCTTTACACAGGGCAGAGGCGCAGCGATGTAGTGCGTATGGGGTGGCAGCATGTCCGCAGCGGAATCCTTTCCATTAAGCAACAGAAGACTGGGCAGGACGTGCATATCCCGCTGCATTCCGATTTGTTGGCGCTATTGGAATCCAGCCCGCCCGATGATCCGTCGTTCCTCATGACGGCGCAGGGGAAGCCTTTCACGCCACCGGGCTTCACGAACTGGTTTCGGGATATGGTCCGCCAAGCGGGGTTGCCTGACGGCCTTTCGCCCCATGGCTTACGGAAGGCGACATGTCGCAGACTCGCGGAAGCGGGATGCACGGCGCACGAAATTATGGCTATATCGGGCCATAGATCACTGGCAGAGGTGACGCGATATACCGTTGCCGCCAGTCGGAAAGACCTCGCAACGCGGGCTATGCTCGCGCTCGGGAAAGCTGAAAACAAGTCAATAACTGTCAAACCTGCCGAATAAGTTTGACAAAATGCCCTGCAAGAATTTGATATTTAAGCGAAATATTAGGTAAATGGCGGATGGGGTGGGATTCGAACCCACGGTACGGTTCCCCGCACGCTAGTTTTCAAGACTAGAGCCTTAAACCACTCGGCCACCCATCCATGCGCCTCGGCGTCATCCGCCTTGGCGTTTGACGGGTCTAATCGCTTGTGGGGCCGCTGGCAAGAGACCGGCCTTCTCGGAAGGGCGCAATTTACAGCAGTTTGTTGCCGGGAAGGCGCAAATTGGAATAACTCGCGCGCCGATACCTTCCATCTGCCGATGTGGCGGGCCTAATATCGCGAAAATCCGGAGCATAGTTACAGGAAGGTTCCGCCCATGGCCCGTTTCGCTTTGTTGTCTTCTGCCGCGCTTATGGCGCTGGCTTTGCCGGTTTCGGCCCAGACCAATCTGACTGTGGCCAACTGGCTTCCGCCCTCGCATCCGCTGGTCGCGGACCTGATCGTGCCGATGACCAAGGCCATTGAGGAGGCCACCCACGGCGAGGTCAAGGCAACCCTGCTTCCGGCTCCGCTTGGCCCGCCCGCCGCACATTTCGATTTTGCCGTCAATGGGGTGGCCGATATTACCTTCGGGGTGCAGGGCTATAATCCGGGCCGGTTCAAAACCACCAATATTGTCGAACTGCCGTTTCTGGGCAATTCGGCGGAGGCGGTCTCGGTGGCCTATTGGCGCACCTTCCAGACGATGCTGCAGGACGCGGGTGAATATAAAGGCGTGCATGTTCTGGCCGTTTTCAGCCACGGTCCGGGGGAAGTTTTCCTGAAGGATGGCGATGTGTCGGATATCGACGTGCTCAAGGGGCGCAAGATCCGTGTCGGGGGCGGGATCGTGCATGAAATCGTCTCGAAGCTCGGGGCGGTGCCTGTGGAGGGACCGTCGTCGAAATCCTACGAACTGCTGAGCCAAGGTGTGGCCGATGGCATTACCTTCCCCTATGAATCGGTGAATTTCTTCAAGCTGATCCCCCAGTTGAACAAGGCGATTGCCGTGGATGGCGGGCTGTATAACACGTCCTTCTTCATTGTGATGAACAAGGCGAAATGGGATAGCCTCTCGCCCGAGGTGCAGGAGGAGATCAACTCGGTCACGGGGGAGGTTCTTGCGCGCAAGGCGGGGCAGATGTGGGATCGGGCCGATGCCGCAGGCCGCGAGGCGATGAAGGGCAAGATCGAGATTACGCCTGCGACCGATGCGCAAATGGCGGCGTGGAAGACCGCGCTGCAGCCGCTTGTCGATGCCAAGATCGAAGAAGCCTCAAGCGCGGGGATCGACGGGCAGGAAGCCTATGATTTCCTCAAATCCGAAATCGCCAAAGCCTCTGCCGAGTAACCTGTGACACACGAGAACTTTCCGCGCGTGCCCGAGACGGATCCGTCTTCGGGCCGCGATAGGGCACCGGTGCCCCGAAACTGGCCGCGGCTTGCGCTGGGGGTCGTCTGTGGCGCAATGCTTCTGGCGATGATGGCGCTGACGGTGGTGGATGTCATCGGGCGCTATGTGTTTGTCGCGCCGCTGCAAGGGGCCACCGAGCTGACCGAAATGCTGCTATGCGCGGTGATCTTTCTGGGGTTGCCTGCCGTCTGCTTCGACCGTGACCATGTGACGGTCGATCTGGTGATCGACCGCTTGCCGGCCTGCGTGCAGCCGTGGCGGGAGCTGGCCACCTCGTTGCTGTCTGCTGTGGTTCTGGGGATCGTGTCATGGCGGATCTGGGTCTATGCGGGGCAGAAGGCCAGCTATGGTGAGGCCACCAATTCCCTGCGTCTTCCCATCGCGCCGCTGGGCTATCTCTGCGCGCTCTGTTGTGCGCTTGGCGTTGTGCTGACCGTGGTGGCGGCGCTGCGGCAGTTGACCTTTCAGCTTCGGAGGCGGTGATGGAGCATTGGCCTGTAGGTCTGGCGATCCTGATCGTCCTGTTGCTGGCAGGGGTGCCGATCGCTTTTGCTTTGGCCGGTGTCGGCCTTGTGGGCGTGGCGATGATCATCGGCTGGACGCCAGCCCTTTCCCTGATCGGGTCGGCATTTTTTGACAACGGGCGGGAATATTCGCTGTCGGTGCTGCCGCTTTTTCTGATGATGGGCAATTTTGTGGTGCAGTCGGGGATCGCCTCCGAGCTGTATAACTCGGCCTATGCATGGCTGCGCCATCGCAAGGGCGGGCTGGCGATGGCCACTGTGGTGGCCTGCGGGGCGTTTTCCTCGGTCTGTGGTTCGTCAATGGCAACTGCGGCCACGATGACGCGGATCTCGCTGCCCTCCATGCGGCGCTTCGGCTATCCCGACAGGCTGTCGACGGCCTCGATTGCGGCGGGGGGAACGCTGGGCATCCTGATCCCGCCCTCGGTCATTCTGGTGTTTTACGGCATCATGACGCAGCAGGATATCGGCAAGCTGTTTCTGGCGGGGATCATCCCCGGCCTGATCGGGATTGTCGGTTATGCGCTGGCGGTGAAGATTTCCATCGGGATGCGCGGGATTGACCTGCCTGTCGAAGCGAAGCTGCCGCTGATCGAACGGTTTCGGGCGCTCAAGGGCACGGCGGGCGCTTTGGTGCTGTTTGTTTTCGTGATGGGCGGGATCTATCTGGGGGTTTTTACCCCCACCGAGAGCGCAGGCATGGGGGCAGCGGGCGCGCTGTTGCTGGTGGTCGTGTCGGGCAAGTTCACATGGGGCGGCTTGCTGAACGTGCTCTATGATACGATGAAGACCACCGCGATGATGTTTTTCATCCTTTTCGGCGCGCTGAGTTTCACCAATTACGTCAATATGTCCGGCATGACGGGCGATATCCAGAACTGGCTGTCGGTGTTCGGAGGTAGTCCCGTGGCGATGATACTGGCTATTCTGGTGATCTATCTGGTGCTGGGATGCATGCTGGAAGGTCTGTCGATGATCATGCTGACCGTGCCGGTCTTCTATCCCATCGTGGCGGCTCAGGGCTTTGATCTGATCTGGTTCGGCATTTTCGTCGTTGTGATCACCGAAATCAGCTATATCACCCCGCCGGTCGGGATGAATGCCTTTGTGTTGCGGTCGGTCGTGCCGGATGTACGGCTGGGCACCATCTTCCGCGGGCTGCTGCCCTTTGTGGCGATGGACATCGTCCGCATCGGCCTGATTATCGCCTTCCCGTCGCTGGTGCTCTTGCTGACCTGACCCATGCGCCGGAGCCGTTGGTTTGGTGGGGCGCTCAGGCGGCGAGGGTGCCGCTGACGGCCCAATAGCCGACGCCGCCCGCAAGTCCGATAAAGCATAGCCCGAACAATGCGATCAATCCGTCGCGCACCAGAAGCGACAGGGCGAGAAGGGTGACCGCCGCGCCAAGGATGGACGAGCTGAATGGCACCAGCTCCAGAAAGGGCATGGCGGCTCCGCATAAAAGGCAGGCGCCCTGTGTGACCCAGCGAAAGGGGCGATGCGTGAAAAGGCGCAGCCGTTCCTTGGTGTGCAGGTCCATCCACCGCGCAATGCCCTGCAACTTGCCCGTCGCTTTGCGCAGCTTGTCCCCCGCGATATGGCGGCGCGTCAGCAGGCGCGGCAGCCAGAGGTGGTCTCGCCCCAGCAGCATCTGTGCCGAGATCAGCGCGATCAGGATGCCGCAGGCACTCGAGAAGAGCGGGATGCCCGAGAGCGGGCTGACCACGAAAAGGGCAGGCACCAGTAGCACCGGCACGAAAGAGGCGCCGCCCAAAGAGCCAAGCACATCCTCGATGCGGATCTCGTCTTCGTCTCTCGCGCGCGCGTCAATGGCGGCGACAATATCGCGGACGGCGCGTCTGGTCTGGGTCTGGTTTTGCATAAAAATACCTCTGCGGGGAAACCCCGCAGAGGTCATCTGGTTCCGGTGCGAAACGGCTTCAGGTCAGACCTTCATCGAGCCGGTTTCGATGAAGCGCTGGTGCCAGCTTAGCGATTCATTCAGCAGATGCGGGCTCTGCTGGGCATAGCTGCCCTTTTTCGCACGTTCGAAATAATCGCGCAGCATCGGACGATAATAGGGATGAGCGCAGTTTTCGATGATCTTCTCGGCGCGCTGTTTGGGCGAGAGCCCGCGCAGATCGGCCAGACCCTGTTCGGTCACGATCACTTGCACGTCCTGATTGATGTGATCGACATGGCTTGCCATCGGCACGATGGCCGAAATGGCGCCGCCTTTGGCGGTCGAGGGGGTCATGAAGATCGAGACATAGGAGTTGCGCGCGAAATCACCCGAGCCGCCAATGCCGTTTTGCATTTTCGAGCCCATGATCTGGGTCGAGTTGACGTTGCCGTAGATATCCGCCTCGATCAGGCCGTTCATGGCGATACAGCCCAAGCGGCGCACCAGTTCGGGATTGTTCGAGATATCTTGCGGACGCAGCAGCAGCTTGTCGCGGAAGAAGGCCGCATTCTGGTTGAAATACTCGGCTTTTTCCGGCGACAGCGAGAAGGCCGTGGCCGAAGCCATGCGCAGGGTGCCCGCTTCAAGCATATCCAGCATGCCGTCCTGAATCACCTCGGTGAAGGCGGTCATGTCCTCGAACGGCGTATCGATCAGCCCCGCCATCACGGCATTGGGCACGTTGCCGACACCCGATTGCAGCGGCAGAAGCGAATTGGGCAGGCCGGCGCGCTTGGCTTCCCATTTCAGGAATTCCAGAATATGGCCTGCAATCGCATTGGCCGTATCATCGGGCGGCGAGAAGGGGGCGTTCCGGTCGGGGCTGTCGGTGACGACCACGGCCACGACCTTCGACGGGTCCACGTTGAAATAGGGCTGACCGATGCGGTCATCCGATTTCAGGATCGGGATCGGTTTGCGATGCGGCGGCAGCGCGGTGCCGTAATAGATGTCATGCATCCCGTCCAGCAACTCGGTCTGCCAGCTATTCACCTCAAGGATGATCTTATCCGCCAGATCCAGCCATGTCTTGTTATTGCCAACCGAGGAGGACGGGATCAGTTGACCGTCTTCGGTAATGCCCGAGATCTCGACCACGGCGGTGTCAAGCTTGCCCAGAAACCCTTCCCACGCCATCGGTGCAACCTGGCTGAGATGGATGTCGAAATAGGACATTTCGCCATTGTTGATCTGCTGGCGCGCGATCGGGTCCGAGTTGAAGGGCAGGCGGAAATCGATGCCATTGGCTTTGGCCAATGCGCCATCCAGTTCGGGGCCGGTAGAGGCGCCGGTCCAGATCGAGACCTTGAATTTCTCACCGCGGGCATGGGCCTCTTCGATTCGCTTGGCCAGCGCCTGCGGAACGGCTTTGGGATAGCCCGAGCCGGTAAACCCCGACATGCCGATAATGGCGCCGGGGTTGATCAGGGCGGCAGCATCCTCTGCCGACATGATTTTACGTTTAAAAACATCACTACGAATGCGTGAACTACTCACTTTGACATCAAAGCTCATGGGGTCCTCCTCAGGTGCTACCTCGGGGCCAAATAGCAGCGGGGCTCCTCAAGCACCCGCTATGACCAATGCTCAGTGGTAGCGTATTGTCGCCAGACTTCCTTTACGCATCGTGATTGTCCATAGTCTGGCAGCTATGCACTGTATGCATATGTATACGATAAGCAGGGTAAGGCTTGAAAACTTCTGTGTTTTCCATGTTTCCGCAGGATCGTTATATTTTTAGAAAATCAAAATTGCCGGAGTGTTGCCGGTCCTTGCCATCCGGTAACCGCCAATTTGCCCAGATCATGGCCTCCTCTGCCCGAGCTGAAGGTTCGAAATTTATCTAATCTATTTTTCGCGTTTAAGGCGAATCGGATTACATTGAGCTTGCTTATAGTGTCGGGAGGATATTATGCACCCAGTCTTCACCCTGTCCGGCGTCCTGTCGTTTCTGTCAGTGCGCCGTGATCCGAAAATCGATGCGCGGCTGACCGATCTGGGGCTGCGCAAGGCGCGCAGACATAGCTGCCCCATCTCGCCTTTCAGGCCGGTTTCGCCGTTCAGAGTGGTCCATCATGCCCTGTGACGCGGGGCAGGGGCGGCCTGATGCGGCGTTCAGAAATCGACCTCGACCCCCGGCAGGTTCAACTCTTTCATCAGATCGCGCAATTCCTGCCGGGCGGCGATATTTGACATGTTCAGGTTCTCGACGCCCAGATCCTTCAGATCCAGCAATGTGATGCCGCGCGGAAAGAGTTCGCGGAAGATGACCCGCTCGGAGAAGCCCGGCGCAACACGGAACCCGATTCGCTTCGATAGCTGTTCAAGCGCGGCTCCGACCTTGCGTTTGTTATGCATCTGTTGGGCACCCAGACGGTTGCGCAGCACGATCCAGTCAATGGGCTTCATCCCCGCACGGGCGCGCAACTGACGTGCCGACCAGACCATCTCCGAATAGATCGATGGCCCTGTGACCTTTGATGTATTCGGGTCAATCCGTGCCAGAAGGTCGAAATCGATAAAGCTGTCATTGAGCGGCGTGATCAGCGTGTCGGCCAGAGAATGCGCGACCTGACTGAGCCGCGTATGCGAACCGGGACAGTCGATCATGATGAAGTCGCAGCTTGTCTCCAGCTCGGTCACCGCTGCGGACAGGCGGTAGTCATAGGGGTTCTCGCCCGGAGGCAGGCTGGCGGCGTCGATCTCGGGCAATGTGCGATAATCGGGGCAGGGCAGGGTAACGCCCTCGCGCTCCATAAAGGCGCGACGGTTTTCGACATAGCGCCCCATAGAGCGTTGGCGCAGGTCAAGATCCAGCGCGCCCACGCGCCACCCCATGCGCACCAGCGCCGTTGCTACATGCATGGAGGTGGTCGATTTGCCCGACCCGCCCTTTTCATTGCCAGTCACGATGATATGCGCCAACTCTGCCGTCCTCACGTCATCTTGCGGGTGATCTTTATGACGTGACTATAGGGGGGAAGGCACAGCGGGGAAAGCGGAGTTGCACAAGAGTTTCCGCTTTGTCACATGTGGGTAAGATATTGATGTCGTGTTACATCATCTGACGGGCCAGAATGGCTTCGGGGCCTTTCAGGCTGGCGCGCGCGGCGGGATAGGCCTGCTCGGGGGTGCCGTCTTCCAGAGCCCCTTCCAAGGCCGGAAACAGCGTCAGGATTTCGGTGCGCTGCGCCGTCTCCATCGCGCCCATCACCTGGCAGCCGGGCTGGAAGCTCTCGCTCCAGACGCCATTGGCCAGAACCACCTCGTGGTGGTCGAACATCATGTGGATATAGGTCACGCTGTCGGGCCGGATCGCATGGATGCCGCGCGCCCCACAAAGATGGGTCGCCGCAATCAGCATTTCGTCTTCCGAAAAAGCCAGTTGCAGTTCCGGCCCGCGCAGAAGCATCCGGTGCTGCGGGCTGACCAGCAGATCAATGGCGGGCAGACCATCGCCCAGACTGCCTGCCGGAATGCGGATGGGGCGCAAGGCGGGGGCGTCCAGCGCCTCTGCCCCCAGGCTCCTGGCCCCCAGCCAGCGGATCGCCTGTAGCCCGTTGTCGCGGGTCACGACCTGATCGCCCAACCGGAGTTCCTCGATCCTGCGCGGCCCCTGCGCCGTCATGATCTGCGCACCGGGGGTGAAGCAGGGCACCCCGTTATGGTTGTCATCGGACCCGTTGCAGTCATCCTCGTGGTGGTTGCCCCCATTTCCATCGGGAGGAAACGTGCCAGAGCCGGAATTGCCCTGACCACCGGTGTTGCAGGTGTCGTCATGCCCTTGGGGGGAGGATGGCTGGCTATTGCACGCGTCCTGATGGTCGCTGGACTGGCTGTTGCAATTATCCTGCTGCCCCGAAGCGCCCTGCGCATTTCCCTGCGTGGTGCCGTTTGAAGCGTTGTTATTGCTCTGGGTCATGCCGGTCTCCTGTCTGGGGGCAGCCACATGCGCGAGGCGAGAACCCATCTGTTCAACGTGTCAGGGACGGTGATCCGGCGTATATTTGTTCTTATGGAGATTGGCGGTTAGCCAAGGAAACCCTTCCTTCGCGATCGAACGGGCGCAATGAAAAAGGGGGCGCAACGAAAAAGGGCGCACCAGTGGCACGCCCTTCATCATAACGGCAGGTCGGATCAGAAGCCCAGACCGGCATATTTGTTTTTGAACTTCGACACGCGGCCACCGGTGTCCATCAGGCGCGAGCTTGCACCGGTCCATGCCGGGTGCGAGGTCGGGTCGATGTCGAGGGTCATGGTGTCGCCATCTTTGCCCCAGGTCGAGCGCGTTTCGTAGGAGGAACCATCGGTCATCTTGATGGTGATGGTGTGGTAATCGGGATGAATTTCCGCTTTCATCGATCCGCTCCTCAAGCTTCGGTTTTGGGTTTGTAGGTGGTGTCTTCGGCGATACGTGCCGATTTACCGCGACGCGAACGCAGGTAGTAGAGTTTCGCACGGCGCACACGGCCACGACGCACGACTTCGATCGAGTCGATGTTGGTCGAGTACAGCGGGAACACACGCTCCACGCCTTCGCCGAAGGAGATCTTGCGAACGGTGAACGAGGCAGCAAGGGTCGAACCGCCTTTGCGCGAGATGCAGACGCCTTCATACATCTGAACGCGCGAGCGGGTGCCTTCGGTCACTTTATAGCCAACGCGAACGGTGTCGCCGGCTTTGAAATCCGGAATGGTTTTGCCGAGGCTGGCGATTTGTTCCGCCTCGAGTTGTGCGATCAGGTTCATCGCATGTCCTTTCATCTACTCACGGTATTGCCGTGAAGGTGGTTTCACGCCTCAGAGCTCCGGGTCTTCGCGGGTCCGCCATACTGCGCCCACCGGAGGATTCAGGTCATCCTTTAGCTGCTTTTTTCAGGCCGCAATGTGGCGGTGAAGGCGCCGCCGCGTGGTTACAGAAAAAAGGTCCGGTCACCGATTCCGGTACGGACCTGCGCGCTATACGGCCAAATGCGGTTTCGATCAAGCATAGAAGCACCGCGCCGTCCGAATTTCGGCCCGGTCGCCTGGATCGGACTATCAGTCTTTTAACCCCGATCTGCCACCCTGCGCCGGTACGAGTGTCAGTCGGGGTGCCATGAATGTCCAAGCCGGAAACCAAACGCTTGCCCGCTTTGCAGATTTTGCGGGCAATCGCGGCATTGGCCGTGGTGGGGCACCATATTCTTGACCAGCTTTGGGGAAATCTCGGAGTGGCCAGTCTGGCACAATCGCTGGATCTGGGCGCGCGCGGCGTGGGGCTGTTTTTTGTGCTGAGCGGTTTTATCCTCTGGCAGGTCCATCACCACGAGGCAGGCCAGCGCGCAGCCTTGGGGCGCTTTGCCTATAAACGTGTCAGCCGCATCCTGCCCTTCACGCTGATCGCGGCGACGGCGTGGGTGGGCATCGTGGCAGTGGCGGGCCGTTTGGGGGCGGACGCCAGTGGCGGCGGTTTTACCTCATGGCTGTCCTCCGCCTTCCTTCTGCCGCTGGAAAAACCCTATCCCGGCGTGCTCTGGTCCTTGCGCCACGAGGCGCTGTTCTATCTGGTCTTCCTTGTCCTTTTCCTCTCGCCGCGCGGTTTTGCATGGCTGTTCGGCGGGTGGATGCTGGCATCGGCGCTTGTGCCTGCGGGGGTGCCATCCCCGATGCGGCACGCGCCCGATATTCTGTGGGTGACCGCGTTCTCCAGCGCCAATCTTCTCTTCCTGCTGGGAATCCTTGCCGCGATCGCCCATCAGAAGCTGCCCGCATTCCGGATCGGGGGGCGCGGCACGGTGCTTGCCTTTGCGGGCGTCGCGGTGATGGCGCTTTGGGCGGGGCAGGGGAAATATGACCTTGGAACGGTGGCGGGGTTCGGCACGGCCTGCGCCGTGCTTACGCTGGTGGCCGCCCGCAGTACGTTCCGCCTGCGCTGGCTGGAATATTGCGGCGATGCCAGTTTTTCGATCTATCTCGCCCATCACCTGGCCCTGCCGCTGGTCTATGTCGGGCTGACGCGCTGGACCACGGATGCGGGGCTGATTTTTATGGCCGAAGCCGTGCTGCTGGTCGGGGTCGGTCTGCTTGGCTATCGCTGGATCGAGACGCCGGTCCTGTCTTGGCTCAATGCCCGCGCTCCCGTGCGGGCGCGCCTGCGGCCTAGCGCTTGGATTGATGGGCGTCCCACATATCAGGGCGACGCTCGGCGGTGATCTTTTCGCTCATCTCGCGGCGCCATTTCTCGATCTTGCCGTGATGGCCGGACATCAGCACCTCGGGGATGGCGCGGCCCTCCCATTCGGCGGGGCGGGTATATTGCGGATGTTCCAGAAGCCCGTTGGAATGGCTTTCTTCCACCGCCGAGTCGGCATTGCCCAGCACACCGGGCAAAAGGCGCACGGTGGCGTCGATCATCGCCTGCGCGGGCAACTCGCCCCCCGTCAGGACGAAATCCCCCATCGAGACTTCCTCGATGCCGAAATGCTCGAGCACGCGCTCGTCTACGCCTTCAAAGCGCCCACACAGGATGGTCATCCCGTCGGCCGCCGCAAAGCGCCGCGCCATCGCCTGATCAAACCGCTTGCCGCGCGGGGACATATAGACCACCGGCCAGTCGGCCTGCGGGTCCACGCCGCGCGCCGCCTCTTTTAGCGCCGCGCCCACCACATCGGGGCGCAGCACCATGCCCGCACCACCGCCTGCGGGGGTATCATCCACATTGCGATGCTTGCCCACGCCAAAGCTGCGCAGGTTGATGGTCTCCAGCGCCCAAAGCCCCTGATCGCGGGCCTTGCCGGTCAGCGACAGCCCCAGAACCCCCGGAAAAGCCTCGGGAAACAGCGTGACAATCTTGGCCTTCCACGCGCGGGAAAGCTGCACGGGCTCGTCCATCAAGGACCGGACCTGAAGGCTGGCGCTGATCGACACCCGCCCATGCGAACGGCTTGCCTTCGGCGGGACCGCTTCGGCCTGCGCCGCATTGCCCATCAGATTGCCAAGGCGCATCGCGCCCTTTTTCGGGGTGTCTTCGGGAGTGTCGGTCATGTCTTATACGTCTTCGGGCGGATCCGCCACGATCCGGCCTGCGGTCAGATCGACGGTCGGCACAACGGCCATAGTGAAGGGCAAGAGCAGGGGCTGGCTCTCGCCTGCTGTGGTGATTTCCAGAAAATCGCCCGCGCCATAATTCTGCACGGCGCGCACCGACCCGAGCACCGCGCCGCCGGTATCCACAACCGTCAGTCCGATCAGATCGGCGTGATAGAATTCGTCATCGGGGAGATGGGGCAGCATATCGCGATCCACCCAGAGCGAGACGCCCTTCAGCGCATCGGCCTCTTCTTTCGTCTCGACGCCGCTCAGATAGGCGCCGATGCCGCCCTTGATCGCGCGCAGATCGGTCAGATCAAAGGCGCGCTTGCCGTCTTCGGTGTAAAGCGGCGCGTAATCGGCAATGGCCAGCGGGTCGGCGCAGAAGCTCTTCAGCCGCACCTCGCCCTTGACCCCGAAAGCGCCCGCAATGGCTCCGACACAGGTCCGTTCTGTCATGGCTTATCTCCGCTCTAGTTTGGGCAGCCCGTCGCGGGTTTCCCAGCCAAGCTGCTCCAGCTCGGGGGTCGGCTGCGACCGTTCCGGCCAGCCGATACACAAATAGCCGATCAATTTCCAGCTCTCAGGCACATCCAGCGATTTTGCCAGTGCCTCGGGGTCCAGAATAGACACCCAGCCCATCCCCACCCCCTCGGCGCGAAGGGCAAGCCACATCATCGTCATGGCGGCCACGACCGAATAGGCACGCATTTCGGGCATGGATCTGGCCCCCAGACCGGCCCCTTTGACCGTGCCGGTATCGCAAAACACCGCCAGCTGGACAGGGGCTTTCTGCATGCCCGAAAGTTTCAGCCCCGCATAGAGCGTCGCGCGATCAATGTCGCCACCGGCCTGATAGGCGGCCAGCGCTTCGGCATTGGCGGTCTGGAAATTGGAAAGCGCCGCAGCACGGGCCGCGGCGCTTTCGACATTGATCACGCGCCACGGTTCGGACAGGCCGACCGATGGTGCGCGGGAAAATGCGTCCAGCCCCCGTGCAAGGATCTCTTCGGGCACAGGATCGGTGCGGAAGCGGCGCACATCACGCCGCCACAGCATCAACCGGTGCAGATCCTCGCGGAACTCGGGGGAGAACGCGTCCAAGATCAGGCCTCGGAGGCCTCAGCAGCCGCAGCGGCTTTCTCGGCTTTTTCTTTTGCACGCTCTTGGGCTTTCTTGCCCGGCTCTGCTTTCTTCATGTTCTTACGCTCGGTTTTCGGCAGAGCACCGGCGTTTTCAAGGAAGCGTGCCACACGGTCGGTCGGCTGCGCGCCTTTGCTCAGCCAGTACTGAACGCGCTCCATGTTCATTTTCACGCGCTCTTCGCTGTCTTTTGCCAGCAGCGGGTTGTAGGTGCCCAGCTTCTCGAGGAAGCGGCCGTCACGCGGCATGCGCGAGTCGGAAGCAACGATTGCGTAGAAGGGGCGCTTTTTGGAACCACCGCGTGCGAGACGGATTTTCATAGCCATGGGTTGATCTCCTTTGAATGGCTGGTGTCGGACCTGTTTCGGGGTCCGTTACTTTTGGAACTGTTCGTGATGCCGGATGACTTCCGAGATCACGAAATTCAGGAATTTCTTTGCAAATTCCGGGTCGAGACCGCTGTCGTCGGCCAGTTTTTCCAGACGTGCGATCTGGGTCTTCTCCCGGTCGGGATCCGAGGGAGGAAGGTCGTGCTCTGCTTTCAGCTTGCCCACCGCTTGGGTCTGGGCAAAGCGCTCGGCGAGCGTATAGATCATCACCGCATCCAGACGGTCGATACTGTCGCGGTGCTCCTTGAGAAGCTCTGCGGCGCGGCTGGTTGCATCACTCATGCAAGGTCCTCCGGCTTGGGATGGCGGTAAACAAGGCAGGGCTTGCCAAGCGGCGTGGCGGCCTGCGGATCAAGGCGGCAGCCCAGACGCTTGGCCAGCGCGGCAGAGCGGCTATTGGCGGCATCGACATAGCTGACAACGCTGTCCCAGCCCAGATCGGTGTAAAGATGGGCGCGCGCCATTGCGGCAGCTTCGGCCATGAGGCCACGGCCCTCATTGGCGGCGTCCCAAAGGTTCCACAGGATTTCGGCCTCGGGCCAGCCATGCGGTTGCCACGGGCCGACAAGGCCCAGACCACGGTCGCTGTCTTGGGGGGTCACCACGAAAGGTCCCCAGCCATGCATGACCCAATGGCCGATCACCGCAGCCCAAGCCCGCCAGACCAGCCCTTCGTCAAACTCGGGGGCAGGGCGGATAAAGACCGACCGATCAGAGGCCTGAAAATCGCGCCAATGCGGATAGTCATGGGCTGCAGGCGCCCGCAGCACCAGCGCGGCGCTATGCAGAACAGGGGTGGGGGACAGCGCGATCATGGCTGACCTCCCATCGGGTGGCGATATACTAGCTGGCCCTTCACCGCAGGCAGCGCATCGCGGTCCAGCTTGGCCCCGATGCGTTCGGCCAGCGCGACCGAACGCGCATTGCCGGGCATGATATAGCTGACCAGCGGGCGCTTCCAGTTCAGGTCGGTGGCCGCGAAATCGCGCATCTTGCGCGCCGCTTCGGTCATATAGCCCTGACCTTCGAAGCCGGTGAAAGCGATCCAGCCCAACTCGCGTTCAGGAAAATGCGGCAGATCGTTCAGCGTCACCTGACCCACCAGCTGGCGGTCGGATTTGCGCACCACGGCCAGCGCACCACAGCCCTTCAGCGCCCATTGCGCCACGTCGGACGCAAAATGGAACCACGCCGCCTTCACATCATGCGGCCCGCCCAGATAGCGCGCCCGCGCAGACTTCATCACCTCCGCAAAAGCGGGGAAATCCGACATGTCATGCGGACGCAGCGTCAGGCGCTCGGTATGAAGGACGGGCGCGACCATTACTTCTTCTTGCCAAAGCCCCCAAGGCCACCCAAGCCCCCAAGACCGCCCATGCCACCCAGTCCGGGCATGTTCTTCGGCAGGGTCTGGCCCAGCATCTTGGTGGCTTCTTCCATTTTGGCGGGGTCCATCTCGCCCGCATTGGGCAGACCGCCGAATTTGCCGGTCATCGCGGCCATCGCGCGTTTCAGGGCGCCGCCCTTCATCTTGCCCAGCTTCTTCATGGTGTCGCCCATCTGGCGCTGCATCTTCAGAAGCTTGTTCAGCTCGGCCACATCCATGCCCGCACCCTTGGCGATACGCTCCTTGCGCGAGGCTTTCAGCATCTCGGGCTTGGCGCGCTCTTCCTTGGTCATCGACTGGATCAGCGCGATCTGGCGGCGGATCATCTTGTCGTCGAAACCGGCGGACTCGGCCTGTTTGGCCATTTTGCCCATGCCCGGCATCATCGACATCACGCCCTGCATGCCGCCCATCTTCTGCATCTGCTCAAGCTGGGACTTCAGGTCGTTCATGTTGAAGAGGCCCTTCTGGAACCGCTTCATCATACGTTCGGCGGCCTCTTTCTCGAAGACCTCCTGCGCCTTTTCCACAAGAGCGACGATATCGCCCATGCCAAGGATACGGCCCGCGATACGCTCGGCCTCGAAGGTTTCAAGCGCCTCCATCTTCTCGCCCAGACCCACAAAGCGGATCGGCTTGCCGGTGGTCGCGCGCATCGACAGCGCCGCACCACCACGGCCATCACCGTCCATACGGGTCAGGACAACGCCGGAGATGCCGACTTTTTCCTCGAATTCCTGCGCGACCTCGACAGCGACCTGACCGGTCAGCCCGTCGACCACCAGCAGCGTCTCGCGCGGGTTGGCAACGTCGCGGACCTGCTGGACCTCGGACATCAGCACCTGATCGATATGCAGGCGGCCCGCGGTATCGAGGATATAGACGTCATAGCCGCCCAGAGTGGCCTGTTGCTTCGCACGTTTGGCGATCTGCACGGCGCTCTCGCCCTGCACGATGGGCAGCGTGTCAACGCCGATCTGGTTGCCCAGAATGGCCAGCTGCTCCATTGCCGCCGGACGGTAGATATCCAAAGACGCCATCAGCACGCGCTTCTTCTCGCGCTCTTTCAGGCGGCGGGCAAGCTTTGCGGTGGTGGTGGTTTTACCCGAGCCCTGCAGACCGACCATCAGGATCGGCGCAGGCGGGTTGTCGATTTTCAGCGCTCCGGCTTCATCATCGCCTGCCAGCATGGCAATCAGCTCGTCATGGACGATCTTCACGACCTGCTGGCCGGGGGTGATGGATTTGGTAACGGCGGCACCGGTCGCCTTGGCCTCGACGGCCTTCACGAAGGACCGCACCACCGGCAGCGAGACATCGGCCTCAAGGAGCGCGGTGCGTACTTCGCGCAGCGCGGTCTTTACGTCATCAGCGGACAATGCCCCCTGCTTGGTCAGCCGGTCGAACACACCGCCAAGGCGATCTGAAAGGCTCTCGAACATGGCTCCCTCCTTGCATAAGGGCATCAGACAAACGACAAGCGCACCAGTGGGCGCAACGCGCTGACTGGTGGCGATCCCCGCCTCATGCGGGGACCGGAGGGCTCGTCCTCCGGGGAATCTCGGGACACTTAGTCAAAAAGGGCTGCGGAGTCAACCGCGCAAGGCGATTGCGGGGCGTTACCGTCCGTCGGGGCCCTCATACTGGCGTTCGATGCAGGCCACGCGCAGGGTATAATGATCATACCAGCGGGTCTTGCCCAGTTTCTGCGCCATCAGGTGGGTCGAGACCTGCTTCCAGTCGCGCACCGCTTCGGCATCGCGCCAATAGCTGACCGTAATGCCATAGCCGTGGCTGTCGCGCAGCGACTCGGCCCCGATATAGCCCGGCTGCTTGGCGGCCAGATCGGCCAGAAGATCCGCCATTTCGCCATAGCCCGCCTGGTCCGGCCCAAGCTGCGACGAAAAGATGACCGCGTGATAGGGCGGGTCCGGCAGGGGCGCGAAACGGGACATTGGTGGCGCTCCATGAAAAAGGCCCGCAACGCCATGTCGCGGGCCATACTCGTACACTACAACCGGCAGAACTCAGGCGGCAAGGCCCTTGATCTGCTCTTGTGCTTTGGCGATGGCTTCCGCCTCGCCCATAGCCACGCCCTCGGCAGAGACGAAGGTCACATCGGTCAGGCCGATAAAGGCCAGAACCTGCTTGATGTAGCTCGACGCGATGTCATAGCCCGACCCTTGCGGCACGCCGCCCGAGGCATAGGCCACGAAGACGCGCTTGGGCGATACCAGACCTTCGGGGCCGGATTCGGTGTAACGGAAGGTCTCGCCGACGCGGCAGATCATATCGATCCATGCTTTCAGCGGGCCGGTCACGCCAAAATTGTAAAGCGGCATGCCGATGACGATCTCGTCGGCGGCTTTGAGCTCGGCAATCAGCGCGTCGGATTGTTTCAGCAGCTCTTTCTGCTCGGCGGTGCGGTTCTCGGCGGGGGTGTAGGCCGCGCCCAGCCATACGCCATCAATCAGCGGCAGGCCGGTGGTGTCGCGGGTGACGACGTCGCCGCCGAGTTTCTCGCAGATCATGCCCGTCAGTTTGCGGGTCACGGAAGCATCGCCCTTGATCGAGCTATCGATGCGCAGAATGGTCATTGGAATCTCCAATAGCGAAGAATGGGGAGGATTTTTTAGTCTGGCGCAAGATTGCCTCTTGCTACCTTGAACTCAACTGGCATGATCGCACGGAATTTGTTCGCGGGTGCACAGCATGAGTTTCGATAATTGGGATGAAATCAGAACGGCCTATCAAGTGGCGCGGGTCGGCACGGTTTCGGGGGCAGCCGAGGTGCTTGGTGTCCACCATGCGACCGTGATCCGCCATGTCGACGCGCTGGAGGCGCGGTTGGGGACGAAGCTGTTCCAGCGGCATCCGCGCGGCTATACGCCGACCGAAGCGGGGCATCAGCTTCTGGCCGTAGGGCAGGCGACCGAAGACCAGTTCAGCCAGCTGGCGGCCCGGATTGCCGGGGCAGGAGAGGAAGTGTCGGGCGAGCTGATCGTGACGTCCCTGCCGACAATCTCGACCCTGATCCTGCCGGCGCTGGAACAGATGCTGGTAGACCATCCCAAGCTGCAATTGCGCTATCTGACCGATCAGCGCGTGTTCCGGCTGGAATATGGCGAGGCGCATGTGGCCATTCGTGCCGGTAACCGCCCGACCGAACCCGATAACGTGGTGCAGCAGCTTTGCGCCAACCGCACCGGCCTTTATGCGGGCAAGAGCTATGTCGAGCGTTATGGCATGCCGACCGAAGAGACGCTGGACCAGCACCGTTTCATCGGGCCGGAGCAACGGGACAGCCGCGCGCCTTTCTGGCGCTGGATGAGCAATGCCGTGCCCGATGAATGCGTTGTTTTCCGTGCCAATGACCATGAGAGCCAGCTGGCGGCTGTGCGGCAGGGGCTTGGTCTGGGCTTCGTGCCTTATAACGAAGGCCGCTCCGATAGCCGGATGGTCGAGGTTCTGCCGCCGCGACCGGAATGGGAATCCTCGCTCTGGCTGGTGACCCATGTCGATCTGCATCGCACGGCAAAGGTGCAGGCGGTGCTGAAAGTGCTGAAGGATCTGATCGGCAGCCCGCGCCCGAACTGAGGCCCGAACTGGGGTCTGAACTGAGGTCTGAACTGGGGCCCGAACCCGAAGATTATGCGCTTTGGGCCGCGGGCTCCGGATAGCCCCTCGAAATGGATAAAGGCCACGGAGCGTTCCGTGGCCTTTTTTTCAATGTTCGGCGCGGCGTGGCACTTCGGGCTGGACGACCGGAATCGACGAGGGCAGCGACAGCCGCGGCAGCGCAAGGGCGGGCGCACCGGGCCGCAGGAGGTCGCCGGGCATGTCCTCGCGCGGCATGGTACGGGCCGCAGGCACGTCCCGCGCGACGGGTTTGGCACGCATCCATTCCGAGATACGGGCAATCGCGTAAAGGATGGCCAGCCCGCCCCAGACAAGAACCGTATCTTGCAGCAGCCCGCCCGGATGCACCACTTTCACCGCTTGGGCGAAGATGGCCAGAACGGTGCCGAAGGCGAAGACTTTCAGGCCGTGGCGGCCCAGCATGCGCAGGGGCGCTGCCGCTTTGGAGGCGGCAATCTGCGGCACGAGATAGGGCATCGACAGAATATAGACCAGCGCCAGCACATGCAGGAAGCGCGGCAGCGACAGGAAGGTTTTGTCGAAGGTCACAAGGAAGAAGGGCACGCCATGATCTTTGAGGCTGCCAAGCGCCGGACCCCAAGTGCGCAGCATCCATGCGTTATTGACCCAGATCGCCGCCATGACCAGCCATAGCCCCGCAAGGATCACCAAGGGCTTGTGCACCCCCAGAAACCGCTTGCCGCCACGCATTGCCGTGCCGGTCAGGATACCGATACAGAAGATCAGCTGCCACGAGAGCGGGTTGAAGAACCAGCCGCCCTCATAGGGGAAATTTGGGAAGTTCAGCCGGAAGGTGCCCGCCAGCGCCCATAGGCTCAGCGAGACCGCCAGCAGCTTCATCGGAGCCACCTGCGAGAAGCGGATCATGAAGGGCGCGGCGATCATCAGCGCGGCATACATCGGCAGGATATTCACATATCCCAGTTGATGGCTCAGCGTGGCAAGGCCGATCAACCATTCCAGCGGCTGCTTTGCCAGCGGGCCGAAAGCGTTCATCGTCAACAGCTTGTCGCCGCCGAAAAAGAGCGCACCACCGGCGAAGATCGCGATGACCCAGAAAGTGATCACAAGATGCGTCATATAGAGCGTCCAGGACCGGCCCCAGATCTTGCCGAAGCTCTGCCGGTTGAAACCCTCTGCCAGTTTCGGACCATAGGCCAGAGCGGCGGCCAGACCGGACATGAACACAAACCCCTCGGCGGCATCGGAATGCCCGAAATTGCGCGAGGTGAAATTTTCATAGATCTGATGCGGGATATGATTGACGAATATCATCGCCAAGGCGATGCCGCGGAAGAAATCCAGCCGCGGATCGCGCGCGGACCGAGCTTCAGGCATGGTGTTTTTCCTCTATGGTCGAAGCCTCCGGTTCAGCCGACCAATTGTTGAGAATCCGGTCATGCAGCACCATGATCGGGGCTGCGTGATATTCCGTGGGGGTTCCGAACAGGTTTCCTTTGGCCGTGCGCGAGGTCATCGAAATGATGAAAGGCGCCAGAATCATCGGAATGCCGACGGGTGAAAGCCACCAGAACAGACCCGGTGCATACACCCAAGTGGCCCATAAGCCAAGCGCGCCGATAAGCACAATCCACCACGAGGCCTTGAACCCATCACGAAAACCAAGAGTGCCGTCCCCGCGGTTATTGGTGGGCCAGCCACCATCGGCCCCGAACAGGACCTGAAGCACGGAGCGGGTCGAGAACATCAGCAGGATCGGTGCGTTGACCGAGCTGATCAGCAGTTCGCAGACCGTGCCTGCAAGGGCATTCGCCCCACCGCCGAAGCCGCGGGCGGTGCCATCCAGCCATGCCCGCGCGGCAATCAGCATCTTCGGCAGAAGCAGCAGGCCGATGATCCCGATGAACAGACCGATGGCCTTGGAGGCTTCGGAGGGCGGGAAATAGGGGAAGGGCCAGTTGGGCTCGGGGAAGTAGTTGGGCGGCGCGACAAAGGCCATCGCGCCGATCGAGGCTAGAATGAATGCCAGCCAGAACAGGGGGGCGATATAGGCCATGATGCCCTGCGCGAAAACAAAGCGCGACCACATGCGCAGGCCGGGGGCGTTGATGACGCGGCTATGTTGCAGGTTCCCCTGACACCAGCGGCGGTCGCGTTTGGCGTGATCGACGATATTCTCGGGGCCTTCCTCGAAGGAGCCTTCCAGATCGTCATCCAGCCGCACGATCCAGCCACCACGCGCCAGAAGTGCGGCTTCGACATAGTCATGGCTCATCACATGGCCGCCAAAGGGCGGCTTGCCCCGCAGCGTGGGCAGGCCACAGCACTCGGCAAAGGCGCGGGTGCGCACCATCGCGTTATGACCCCAGAACGGGCCGGTGCGGCCCTGCATCATGGCCAGACCCCGCGCGAAAACGGGGGAGAAGAACGCGGCCGAAAACTGCATGGCCCGTCCGAAATGCGACCGCGCCCGAATGACTTTCGGCAGCGTCTGCAACAGGCCCAGACGCGGCTCGGCCTCCATGCGGCGGGCCATCTGCAAGATGGTCTCGCCTTCCATCAGGCTATCGGCATCAAGGATCAGCGCAAAATCATAGGCACCACCGGAGCGGGTGATGAAATCCTCGATATTACCGGCCTTTTTGCCGGTATTGTTCTCGCGGCGGCGGTAGTAGTACCGGCCCATCCCGTTGCGCTCCGCCACCAGCTTGGCAAAAAGCTGCTCTTCGCGGCGCGCGGTCAGATCGTTGCGCGTGTCGGAGAGAATGGCGAAATGCACCTCGGCAGAGGTGCCGGCCCTGGCCTGCGCGTCTTGAAGCGAAGCGTCCATCGCCGCCAGACGGGTGAAGGTGTAAAGCGGGTCTTCATTATAGACCGGCATCAGGATGACGGTCCGCCCCTCGATCGGGGCGTTCGCGTCATATTTCGGGGGCTTGGCGCGGGTTGTCAGCCCGATGAGGGCCTGAACGGCCCCCCATGCCAGCCAGAGTGTTGAGATAAGGATAAGAACGGCGCGCACGACGTCGAACACATCCAGCCCATCTGCAGAGCCGAATTGCAGAAACAATACGAATGCACCGCCGCCTGCCACCAGGCTCAGTGCAATCGCAAAACTACGCAAAGCCCAGAGGAACAGGCGTCCGACGGTCATGATATTTCGCTCCTATTCGGTGCGATCAGCTGCGCCCATGTGCGCGCATCGGCTGCGGAAGAACCGCAAGCAGCGCATGCCAGAATCCGGCGCCTTCACGTTCGAGAACCTGCACAGGCATCGCCATCGGCGCGTCCGGCAGGGCGCAGGGACCCGAGATCAGGTCCTGCGGTTCAAGTTTGACGGTGTCCACCGCCGCGGGGGAGGTAATTACGGTCATGCTTTGATCCATTGGTAAGCCCAAGTTTCAGATTGCTTAGCACCATAACCCTGAAGGTAGGCTGTGAGTTCCACAGTCGAACCGTCTTCGGCGTCTACATCCATCACAAGTCGCCATATGTCGTGATCTGGGATTTTTGAGAAGCTCTGGTTGGTGATAGTGCCCCCGCTGATCGTGTTGACGACTTTCAGATCGGCAACCGCGTCAGAGGGAAGGTTTGCGATACGCCCGCCTGCGAAGTCCACAACGAACTTCCGGGTCTTATCATTGCTGCCCGCAACTCCGCCGGCGCCGGCGAAGGTCTCTTTTACATGGGCGATACCCTCGTTCGGATCAAGGGGAAGATCCCCCCAACTGAGCCGATAGGAGAATTCTCGCTCTTGTCCCGCCTTGGCCCCGTCTTTGGGGACCCAGAACGCGACGATATTATCATTGGCCTCGGCCTCGGAGGGGATCTCGACAAGGCGCACCATGCCATCGCCCCAATCACTGGTCGGCTCGACTTTCAGCGACGGGCGGCGCTCGTAGCGGGCCCATGCATCCTGATATTGCTCGAACTCGCGATCACGCTGGTAAAGGCCGAAGCTTTTCGGAGTCGATTCGCTGAAATAGCTGGAGGCCAGACGCTCGGGATTGGCCAGCGGGCGCCAGACGCGCTCGCCACTGGCTTTCTCGATCATGAGGCCGTCGCTGTCATGCACCTGCGGGCGGAAATCGTCGAAACGGTCGCGCGAGCGGTCGGCATAGAGGAACATCGAGGTAAGCGGTGCCACGCCAAGTTGCTGCACATCGGCGCGCAGGAACAGGCGGGCGGTCACGTCCATCACCGTCGCTTCACCGGGCGTGATCACAAACCGATAGGCTCCTGTCAGCGAGGCGCTGTCCATCGCGGCATAGACGGTCACCGTCTTGGCATTTTCTGCCGGACGCTCGACCCAGAAACGGCGGAAGCGCGGGAATTCCTCGGCAACCGACAGGCCGGTATTCACGGCCAGACCGCGGGCCGAAAGCCCGTATTGCGAATTGCGGCCAAGCGCGCGGAAATAGGATGCGCCCTGAAAGGCCACAAGCTCGTCCAGCACATCGGGGCGGTTGAGCGGATGATGCAAACGGAAGCCCGCCACGCCGGGCAGGGGGGCATGTTCGGGGACGATCTCGCGGGCTTTACGCTCGTAGACGAAGTCATCGGTCGAGAAGCTCATCGCCTGCGCCTGACCGTCCTTGACCTCGTAAATCAGCACCGGTTCGCGGAACAGCCAGCCCATATGGAAGGCCTGCAGGGTGAATTGCGGGTGGTCGCCATCGGCAAAGCGCGCATGCTCTGGATTGAAACGGATCATGCGGTAGGCGTCATAATCGAGCTTCGACAGGAAGCCGTCGACCTTTTGCGGTGCGGTTGCGGGCTGCTTTGCCGCCTCGCGCATCTCGATGGTCAGGCTGTCAAAACTGAAGGGCTGGGTTTCGGCTGCGGGGGGCAGGGCCGGTTGCGCGGCATCTGCGGCGGGTGTGTCCTCTGCCGCGTCCTGCGCCCAAAGCGGAGCCCCTGCCAAGACGCCACCCAGCATCGTGCCTGCGGCAAGATGGGCCATCACTTGACGGCGGGTCGGGACGGTGCGGGCATTCTTGGCAGTTTTAATCATGTATTATCCAGTAATCTCAGGAAGTTCCCTATCACGTGAACCTCTGCCGCTGAGGCATACTCTTGAAGCGTCACGATGTGCAATAGAGGTTGATATTCAATGTGCAGAACAGCAACCTACTGTGGTTTGTTCCGCATAATTGCGCTTGTTTGGGGAGAGAGCAGGCAAAAACCCGCCCAAATCTCGGGCGAAATTTGGGTCTTTTGTTGTTAACCACGCGCTTTGGGGGCATTTCTGTCGGTTTTCGATTTGACGGTTCCGTGAATATGCCGTGTTCGATTCGCCCCAGTTTCCCTTGACACGGGGGAGGGGAATTCGCAGTTAAAGGTGGATTGATCAGCCACCTTGCGACATCTCGCGCGGTCCAGCGCGGGTGGGCGTGAAACAGCTATGCCCTTGAACGGACCGGAGAGCAATGTCACCTGCTATAATTGCCGTCTTGCCATTTCTGGGGGCGCTGCTCCCTGGTGTTCTGATCCGCACCGGCCGGAATACAACAGCGATTTCGGTGGCGATCTGTTCCGGCCTCGCGCTTCTGGGGCTGCTTCTGCATCTGCCCGACGTCATGGCGGGCGAAGTGATCCGCACCAGAATCGACTGGATGCCCTGGCTGGGGCTGAATGTCGAATTCATGATCGACGGGCTCGGCATGCTGTTTGCGACGCTGATTCTCGGGATCGGCCTTCTGGTGATCCTTTATGCGCGCTATTACCTGTCATCGAAAGATCCGGTGGGGCAGTTCTACACCTATCTAATGCTGTTCCAAGGCGCGATGGTGGGGATTGTACTTTCCAATAACATCCTGCTTTTGTTGATCTTCTGGGAGTTGACCTCGCTGTCGTCCTTCCTGCTGATCGGCTATTGGAAACACCTCCCCGAAGGACGTCAGGGCGCGCGCATGGCGCTGACCGTGACGGGGGCAGGGGGCTTGGCGATGATTGCGGGGATGATGATCCTTGGCCATATCGCGGGCAGCTATACGATCTCCGATATTCTTGCGGCGAGGGAGGCGATCCAGTCGTCGGACCTCTATCTTCCGGCGCTGATCCTGATCCTGCTAGGGGCCTTCACGAAATCGGCGCAGTTTCCGTTCCACTTCTGGCTGCCGCATGCAATGGCAGCCCCCACGCCGGTCTCGAGCTACCTGCATTCGGCCACGATGGTGAAGGCGGGTCTGTTCCTGATGGCGCGGCTCTGGCCTGCGCTGTCGGGCACGCCGGAATGGTTCTATATCGTGGTCAGTGTCGGGTTGTTCACCATGCTGATCGCGGCCAAGATCGCGATCTTCAAGGATGACATGAAGGGGCTGCTGGCCTTCTCGACCGTTTCGCATCTGGGGCTGATCACCTTCTGTTTCGGGCTTGGCACGCAAGCGGGCGTTGTGGCCGGGGTCTTCCACATCATTAACCACGCAACCTTCAAAGCCGCGCTTTTCATGACCGCGGGTATCGTGGACCACGAAGCCCATACCCGCGATCTGAAACGTCTGGGCGGGTTGCGCAAACTGATGCCGGTGACCTTCACGATCGCCACGATCGCGACCCTGTCGATGGCGGGGATTCCCTTCTTCAACGGGTTCCTGTCGAAAGAGCTGATGCTGGAGGAGGCCTCGCATACCGTTTGGGCCGGTACGCCGTGGCTCATTCCGGTTTTGGCGACCATTGCGGCGCTTCTGTCGGCGGCCTATTCCTTCCGCTTTATCTGGCACGGTTTCATGGGGCCGGTGCGCGACGACTATCCGCATAAACCGCATGATCCGGGCTTTGGCATGTGGGCCAGCCCTGCCTTTCTTGCCGCCCTTGTGCTGCTGATCGGCTGTTTCCCCTTCCTGATGGATCCTTTCGTCACCACCGTGGCGCAGGCCGTGATCGGTGCGCCGCTGGGCGCGCATCTGCACCTAGCCATCTGGCACGGCATCACGCCTGCCCTGATGATGTCGGGCCTCGCGGTTGCGGGTGGTCTTCTGGTGCTGGCGGCCTTCAACCCGCTGCGCGCGATCTGGGATGCCATGCCGCGTCCCGAGGCCAAGTCGATCTTCGACTGGGTGGTGGAGCGCTGCGCCTGCGCGGCGCGGCTGTTCACCTCGGGGCTGCATAACGGGTCGATGGCGCGCTATCTGATGATTTTCGCCTTTACCGCGCTGGCCATCGGGTTCTGGGCATGGACCACGGGCGATCAGGGGCCGCAAACCCGCCAGATGCTGCCGATCAGCCCCGTGGCACTGGTGGGCTGGATCATGCTGGTCACCGCGACCTTCTGTGTGGCCGCCTATCACCGCAACCGTTTCCTTGCGCTGGTGCTGGTGGGGATTGTCGGGCTGATCGTGTCGATCTGCTTCATCTATCTCTCGGCCCCCGACCTTGCGCTGACGCAAATCTCGGTCGAGGTGGTGACGGCGGTGCTGATGCTTCTGGCGCTGAACTTCCTGCCCAAGGTCACCGCCCCCGAGACCAGCAACCTCAAACGCCATTTCGACAAGATCTTCTCGGCGGTGGTGGGGCTGGGCACCGGCTCGTTGATCTACGCGCTGATGATGCGCGATTTCGCCTTCCCGTCGATGTCGGAATACCATCTGGCCAATAGCTATAACCTCGCGGGCGGCGATAACGTGGTGAACGTGATCCTCGTCGATTTCCGTGGCTATGATACCTATGGCGAGGTCACCGTTCTGGGGATCGCGGCGCTGGTGATCTTTGCGCTGACCGAGGCGCTGCTGAACGGCACCGGCTCGCGCAAGCTGATCGCATGGCGTCCCGATATGATCCGTGCGGGCGACAAGCACCCGCTGATGATGCTGATCGTGACCCGTGTCATGATGCCCATCGCGCTGGTCTTCGGGGTGTTCATCTTCCTGCGCGGCCACAACCTGCCGGGCGGGGGCTTTATCGCCGGTCTGATCGTCGCGATCGCGCTGGTGATGCAGTATATCTCGTCGGGCTTTGCGTGGACGCAGGCGCGGCAGAAGATCTATTACCACCAGCTGATCGGGCTGGGGGTGCTGGCCGCGGGGATCACGGGCGTTGGTGCGTGGTTCAATGGCAAGCCCTTCCTGACCTCGGATTTCGGCTATTTCAAGCTGCCCTTCCTCGATAAATTCGAGCTGGCCACCGCGATGGGGTTCGATCTGGGCGTGTTCCTCGGGGTGGTGGGCTCGGTCCTGCTGGCGCTGGGGGGGCTGTCGCGTCTGGCACGGCGGGCCGCCATGCCCACCGAAGAGCGCGCGGCCCATATTCTGGCAGAGCGCCCCGAGGCCCGCACCGTGGCCGAGGTCGGTATCCAGAACTTCCCCGAAGGCACCGTGGTGCCGCGGCGCTGGCTGGCGCAGCGCGAGGATGGCGGTTTCGAGGAGCGTTATCTGATGGAACGCTACGAGGACCAAGCCAGAAAAGACGATAGCAAAGACGGCGACAAGAACGGGGGAGCCCACTGATGGAAGCCTTGGTTGCAAGCGCAATCGGCGTGATGACAGCGGCGGGGATCTATCTGATCCTGCGGCTGAGGGTCTTTCCGGTGGTTCTGGGCATGACGATGCTGTCCTATGCGGTGAACCTGTTCCTCTTTGCGACGGGGCGTCTGGCGGTGAATATGCCGCCGATCCTGCAGGACGGTGTGACAAACTACACCGACCCCATCCCGCAGGCTCTGGTGCTGACCGCCATCGTGATCAGCTTCGGGATGACCTCGGTGACTGTGATGCTGGCGCTTGGCGCCTTCATCGAGGCGGGCGATGACTATATCGACCTCGATGACGAGAAGGAAAAATAAGACAGATGTTGGGCTTCTTTGATCATCTCGTTATCGCGCCCGTGGTGTTGCCGGCCTTTCTGGCGCCGCTGATCGTTCTGTGGATGCGCTTCGACCGCACGGCGCAGCGCGTCTTCTCGGTGGTGGGAATGCTGCTGCTGGTGGCCATTTCGGTGACACTGGCGGTGCGGGCCTCCAGCGGGGTGCCGGAAGTCTACCGGCTGGGCGACTGGGAAGCGCCTTTCGGCATCGTCCTGGTGCTGGACCAGCTTTCGGCGCTGATGCTGGTGCTGACCTCGGTGCTGGGTCTGGCGATCGCGCTTTATGCGATCGGCTCGGGCTGGGACAAGCGTGGCTGGCACTTCCATTCGCTGCTGCAATTCCAGATGATGGGGCTTAACGGGGCCTTCCTGACGGGCGATGCGTTCAACCTCTTCGTCTTCTTCGAGGTGCTGCTGATTGCCTCCTATGGCCTGATGATCCATGCGGGCGGGCGCAACCGTCTGAAGGCGGGCGTGCAATATGTGGTCTATAACCTTGCCGGTTCGACCCTGTTCCTGTTTGCGCTTGGCACGATCTATGCCACGACCGGCACGCTGAACATGGCCGATCTGGCACAGAAAGTGGCCGAGATGCCCGAAAGCGACGCGGCCCTTCTGCGGGTCGGTGCGGCGCTGATGATCCTTGTCTTCGCTGTGAAAGGCGCGATCGTGCCATTCCAGTTCTGGCTGCCGGGCACCTATAGCAACGCGCCGGGGCCGGTGGCGGCACTGTTTGCCATCATGACCAAGGTGGGGGTCTATTCCATCATCCGTATCTATACGCTGGTGTTCACGCCGCAAAGCGCGGTGGGGTCACTGGCGCATGATGTGCTTCTGCCCGCCGCGGCGCTGACACTGATTGTCGGGATGGTCGGTATTCTGGGCGCGCGTGATCTGGGGCGGGTCGTGGCCTTCTCGGTGATCGGCTCGGTCGGGACCATGTTGATGGCCTTCTCGCAATTCCATCAGGATGCGACGGCGGCAGGCCTTTACTATATGGTGCATTCGACGATGGTGGCCGCCGCGCTGTTCCTTGTGGCCGATCTTGTCAAAGAGCGCCGTCGCATAGGCTTGGCTCTGACAGCCCAGCCACTGATTGCGCAGAACGGGCTTCTGGCGGGGATGTTCTTCATGGCGGCCATCGGCATGGCCGGTATGCCGCCGCTTTCGGGCTTTCTTGGCAAGCTGATGATCTTGCACGCAACCTATGGCCAGTGGTGGATCTGGGCCGTTATCCTTGGCACGTCACTGATTGCCATCGTGGGCTTTGCGCGGGCGGGGACAACGGTCTTCTGGAAGGCCTATGCCGTGACAGAGGACGAACAAGACGAGACCCCGCCGCCGCTTGGTGTGGCAGATAGCAGCTCGCCCGCGTTGGCCATTACTGCCGCAGGCGGCCTGCTGGCGGGGCTTGTGGCATGGACCGTCTTCGCGGGGCCTGCCAGCACCTATGTGCAGGGGATCTCGGCACAGCTTTATGACAGTCAGGGCTATATCTCGGCGGTGATGGAGAGCTCTGCCGCCCGCGCGCAGGCCGCCGCCGAAGCCGGAGCCCATCCGCACGGAGAGGACCATGACGTGCAAGACAGCGCCCATGAAGAAGATCACACCGTGATCGACGGGCATTGAGGGAGGGCAGGATATGATTAGACGCATCCTTCCGCATCCGCATCTGACCGTGCTTCTGACGGTGGTGTGGCTGCTGCTGGCCAATGCCTATACGCTCAACTCGCTGGTCTTCGGGCTGATCCTCGGGATCGTGATCCCGTGGATCACCGCCCCCTACTGGCCGGACCGGCCGATGGTGCGCAATATTCCCAAGATGGTCGAATATGCGCTGATCGTGCTGTGGGATATTCTGGTGTCGAATGTCGTGGTGGCGAAGATCGTGCTGTTCACGCCGAATGCGAAATTGCAGCCCGTATGGATTTCCATTCCGCTCGATCTGCATACCCCCGAGGCGATCACCGTCTTTGCCGGCACGATCACCATGACGCCCGGAACGGTGGCGGCAGAACTCTCGGCGGACGGGCATTCGCTTCTGGTCCACTGCCTGCACGAGACCGACCCCGAGGGCGCGCGCGACGGCATGAAATCCCGCTATGAGGCCCGTCTGAAGGAGATCTTCGAATGATCACCTATGCTTTGATGTTTGCCATCGGCTGCTATGCGCTGGCGCTTCTGTTCAACCTCTACAGGGTGGTGAAATCGCCGGGCGTCACCGACCGGATTCTGGCGCTGGACACGATGGCGGTGAATGCCATCGGGCTGTTCGTTTGTTTCGGGATCTGGGAAGGCACGGCGATCTTTTTCGAGGCCTCGATCCTTTATGCGATGGTGGGCTTCGTCTCGACGGTGGCCTATGCCAAATTCCTTCTGCGTGGCGATCTGATCGAGTGAGGTAAGAGATGGAACTGTTCTGGGAAATTCTCATTTCGGCGCTTCTGGTGATCGGTGGCTTCTTCGGGCTGGTGGGGTCGTTCGGGTTGGTCAAGCTGCCCGATTCCATGACCCGCCTGCATGCGCCGACCAAGACCACGACGCTGGGGGTTGGGGCCTGTCTGATCGCCTCGATGATCTGGTTCGCGGTCAAGAAGGGGGATCTGTCGCTGCACGAGCTGATGATCACGCTGTTCCTGTTCATGACGGCGCCGATCACCGCGCATTTCCTGTCCAAGACGATCCTTCTGCGCAATATCCCGCGCGAGACCCTGCCGCCGCCCGCCGATGGTGACTGGGCCGTTTACACGCCCCTTTCCGATACGGCGGCACATCAGTTGGAAGAGGCGGTGGAGATCCAGAAAGCCCGCGAGGAAAAAGCCCGCCGCAAAGCGGCAGACGAGGATGATTACGAAGGCGAGGTTGACGGTCATGGCACGGTGGAAGCCGCCGATGCCGATCAGCGGTCGTGATTCATATTAAATAAAGATCGGTATGGTCTATGGGAGGTACAACCCTGAGGGGGTGTGCCACTCGTTGGATACTGAAATGGACATAACCGATCTCGATCATGATGAGGATGTCTCCCTTGCACTTGCGGTTCTTGATGGCGATCATCGTGCCGCATTGAAGCGAATAGAGACACTCTGGTCACAGAATGGACCGAGTTCACACCTGATGATGCAGGCGATCCGCAGTTCTTGGGCGCTTGGTCAGGACGGCGAAGCCCGTAAACTTTCGGAAGAAGCGGTGACTCTGTGGCCCGAGGTTTCGGTGCTATGGGGGATGCATGCCGCGATCCTGACCGCCTTTGGCGATGTCGAGGGGGCGGTAGCCGCCTATGATCGTGCGCTGTCGTTCCGTCCGGATGACGTGCAACTTCTTTCGGGGCGCAACCGCTTGCGGCGGTTTTCCGCGACGGGGCCGGAATGGCGCAGGCTGGCGCAGGCCAGTCGGGATGAGGCCACAAGCCTTGGCCAGAAGGTGATGTCCGAATTCGCCTTGGGCGCGATCGAGGATGCCGCCGGAGAGTACGCGGCGGCCTTCGCCCATTTCCAGCGTGGCAATGACCTGAAGGCGCGCGGCTATGATCCGCACCTGATCGAGCGACGCCTGCACGATCAGCTCGCGCAGTGTCCCGATTTGCGCAGCCTGCCGGAACGGGTCGGTATGGCGGGGGAGCCGCGGATGGTGTTTATCGGTGGTTTGCCGCGGTCGGGCACCACCCTGACCGAGCAGATCCTGATCCGTCATGACAAGGTGTCGACCCTTGGCGAGGCCTGTGATTTCCGTCTGTCGATGATCGAGCTGATGCATGCCGAAATCGGCGCGGGCACGGCACCGCTGGATTATTGGCGCTGGTTCAGCCAGCCCGGTCGGCCACTGATCCACAAGCTGGGCCAGATCTATCGCCGCCGGATTGCCGCGCGGGGCCAGACGACGCCCTATATTCTCTCGAAAATGCCGCTGGATCTCAGCCATGCTGCCGTGCTGCGCGCGATGCTGCCGGAGGCGCGCTTCATTTGTGTGAACCGGCACCCGCTGGATGTGGGGCTGTCGCTGTTCATGACGGATTTTGCGGACGGGCACGGGTTTAGCGAAAAGCTGGAATGGATCGCGCATATGGTCAGGGCCACCGACCGGTCGATGCGTGATTATGCGCAAAAGCTGGGGCCGGCGTTCCGGATGCAGTCCCTGCGGGCGCTGGTCGAGCAGCCTGCGCAGGAAATTCCGCGCTTGCTGGATCATCTGGGCTTGGCCATGCAGCCGGCCTGTCTGGAGCCGAAAGCGGCGCAGGGGGCGGTCCGCACGGCCTCGGATGTGCGGGTCCGGCGCAAGATCAACCGTGAAGGGGTCGGCTATTGGCGGCGCTACGAGGCACAGCTTCAGCCTTTGATCGAGGCTTTGGGGCGTGACTGGATCGCCGCATGGGAAGAACGCGATGCCGATCGTCCCCGGCAGTGGGAGAAAGCGTCCTGATCCTGCGTCATAGGCAACCCAAAAGGCGCCCGAGCGGGCGCCTTTCGTCTTTTGCACTTCCGGCGTGGCCGCAGCACAGGCGCGCGGGCATTGCGTCATCCCCTGACAGGCCCCCCGATCTGGCTATCCTTGAGGGGGCCGTCCTTGGGCGGCTTGCCCCGTGAAAGGTCGGGCCGCTCAGGAGGAGGCCCGCAGGGGCTTTGGGCCTAGATCAGCCCTGCAAATTCCAGCGCGGCATCAATGCGCGCCTTCACGCTATCGCTTAGCCCGACCAGCGGCAGGCGCACCTCGTCCGAGCACAGGCCAAGGCGCGACATCGCATATTTCGCACCGCAGACGCCGGGTTCGAGGAAGATGGCCACATGCAGTGGCATCAGCTTGTCCGAGATGTCCAGCGCGCGGGCCCAGTCGCCTGCCAGTGTGGCGTTCTGGAATTCGGCGCAGAGCTTCGGCGCGACATTGGCCGTGACCGAGATACAGCCGACGCCGCCCATTGCGTTGAAGCCCAATGCGGTGGCATCCTCGCCCGAAAGCTGGATGAAGTCCTTGCCGCAGCTCATACGCTGTTTGGCCACGCGGGCCAGATCGCCGGTGGCGTCTTTCACACCGACGATGCGCGGCAGCTTGGCCAGTTCGCCCATCGTTTCGGGCGTCATATCCACAACCGAACGGCCCGGAATGTTATAGATGATGATCGGCAGATCCGAGGCATCATGCATCGCGGTGAAATGCGCGATCATACCGGCCTGCGTGGGCTTGTTGTAATAGGGCGTCACCACAAGCGCGCCATCGGCACCGGCGGCCTGCGCGTGCTGGATCAGCTCGATCCCCTCGCGGGTGTAGTTCGAGCCTGCACCGGCGATGATTTTCATCCGTCCGGCGGCGGCTTTGACCACTTCGGCCACAACGGTGTTATGCTCGCTATGGCTCAGCGTGGGGGATTCGCCGGTGGTGCCCACAGGGACCAGACCGTGGCTGCCCTGATCGGCATGCCAGTCGACGATCTTCTTGAGCGCGTCCAGATCCAGCTCGCCGTCCTTGAACGGCGTGATGAGGGCGGGGTAGGACCCTTTGAACATGACACGCTCCTTTGCAGTGTTGGGTATCCGACATGGATTCGTCGGGTTAAAATCGGGCGGACATTATGCGAGCTTGGCGCTCTTGCCAACTTGTGAATTGCACTCCGGCGTCACTATGGCACACAGGGGCCAATCAAAGAGGATCTCATGCATCGAAAGACCCTTTTCGCCGGGCTGACTGTCGTGGTTCTGGGCTGTGGCGCCGGTTTGCGGGCCGAAGAGGCCACGCAAGTGGTCAGGCCAAGCCCCGAGCAGGCTCTGGCGCAGGCCTTGGCACTGGCCGATCAGCAGGACTGGCCGGGGGCCGAAGAGGCCGCCCGTTCCGCTGGCGCTGTTGCATTCGATATCATCGAATGGGAGCGTCTGCGCGCTGGCGAGGGCAGCTTTCGCGATTACGCCGATTTCTCGGCACGGCGGCATAACTGGCCGGGACTGCCCCTGCTGCGCCGCAAGGGGGAGGACAAGCTGGACGCGGCCAGCCCCGAACAGGTGATCGCCTATTTCGCCAAGGATAAACCCCTGACCGGCGAAGGGGCCCTGGCCCTGATCGCCGCCTATCAGGCCAAGGGGCAATCCCATGCCGCCGCGACCGAGGCGGATCGGGCATGGCGGCATCTGGATCTCAGCCCCGAGGAGCAGCAGGCCTTTCAGGACCGCTACGGTGTTCTGATCAGCTCCGCCAATGGCGGGCGTATGCAGTCCATGCTGGATCGTGGCGATCTGGCGCAGGCCAGAAGGATGCTGGATCTGGTCACGCCGGGCACCCGCGCGGTGGCGGCGGCGCGGATCGCCTTGCAGGGGCGCAAGGCCGGTGTCGATGCGCTGGTCGAGGCGGTGCCGGAATATATGCGCGGTTCCTACGGTCTGGCCCGTGACCGTGCGGTCTGGCGCTGGCGCGAAAGCTACGAGGACGGCGCGGCGGATCTGATCCTCGACTGGTCGGGCTCGGCCAAGAAGCTGGGCGATCCCGCGCTTTGGGCGGATGTGCGCCGCCGCATGGCGCGTTGGGACATGCGGCGCGGCGATTACCGGCGCGCCTATCGCGAGGCGGCCAACCATCACCTGTCGCCCGGCGGGTCCGATTATGCCGAGCTGGAATGGCTGGCGGGCTATGCGGCGCTCAAGCTTGGGGATGCGCCTACCGCGCTGCGTCATTTCGAGGCGCTTTCGGTCAATGTCGGCAGCCCGATCTCGCAATCGCGGGCCGATTACTGGCGTGGGCGGGCGCTTGAGGCGATGGGCCGCAAGGAGGCGGCAGATCAGGCCTATCAGGCGGGCGCGCGCTACCAGACCGCCTATTACGGGCTGCTTTCGGCGGAAAAGGTGGGCAAGGCGCTTGACGCCTCGCTGATCCAGCCCGAGGCGCTGCCCGACTGGCGGGCAGGCGGCTATACGGACAGTTCGGTGTTTCAGGCGGCGCTGTTGTTGCATGCGGCAGGCGATGCGGCGCTCGCCGAACGTTTCGTGCTGCATTACGAGGAAAGCCTGCCCGACAGCCGCATCGCGGGGCTGGTCGATCTGGCGCTGGAATGGCGCGATCCGCATCTGGCCTTGCAGCTTTCCAAGCGGGCGGCGCTGAATGGCGAGATTCTCGTGGCGGGCTATTTCCCCTTCCCCGAGCTTAAAACCCATGATCTGGCGGTGCCGGAGGAACTGGCGCTCTCGATTGCCCGACGCGAAAGCGAGTTCGACCATACGGTCATCTCCTATGTCGGGGCGCGCGGGCTGATGCAGTTAATGCCGGGCACGGCCAAGATGATGGCCGCCAGACTGGGCGTCGAGTATACGCCTGCGGCACTGACCACCGATCCCACCTATAACATCCGGCTCGGTTCGGAATATCTCAAGCAGTTGCGCGACGAATTCGGCAATTCGCCGCTTCTGGTGGCGGCGGGGTATAATGCGGGGCCGGGGCGGTCGCGCCAGTGGATCAAGGATATGGGCGACCCGCGTGCTCCCGGGGCCGATGTGGTGGACTGGGTCGAGATGATCCCCTTTGACGAGACGCGCAATTATGTCATGCGCGTCGCCGAAAGCCTGCCGATCTATCGCGCAAGGCTTGGCGAGCCGGCTGTGCCCTTCAGCGAGGAACTGCGCGGGAACGGGCCCTGATCAGGGCTTGACCGCCGGTCCGGGCGGCACGGGGTCGATGTTGTTCTGCGCCTGACGCCAAAGGGTGAACAGCCCCGCCAGCACCACGAAACAGGCTCCGATGGCGACATTGGTACGCAGCACATCGCCAAAGACCGTCATGCCGATCATCGCCCCCCAGACAAGCTGCAGATAGCTGAAGGGCTGGATGGCGGAGGCCTCCGCGATTTCATAGGCGCGGATCATCAGCCCGTGGCCGACCACGGCGGTGACGCAGAGGATCGACATCCAGATCCAGTCTGTCCCGCTCATCGGTTCCCAGAACCAGACGCCGACCACGGTCGATACGATCGCGCCGCCAATTCCCGTCCAGAAAATCGATGTGTTGGAGCTGTCCTGATCCGCGACCTTGCGTGTCAGCAGCCCGTAGACGGCAAACATGACGGCGCAGAGGAAGGGAATGGCCGCAAGAGGCGAGAACACCCCGCCCGAGGGCTTGAGGATGATCAGCACCCCGATGAAGCCGATCCCGATCGCGACCCAGCGTCGCCAGCCGACCTTCTCGCCCAGAACAGGGCCGGACAGCGCGGCCACAAGCAGCGGATAGCAGATGAAGACGGCATGTGTCTCGATCAGACCCAGCAGTACGAAAGCGGCGATCATCACATAGATCTCGAGCACCAGGAGAATGGCGCGGGTCGCCTGCATCCACGGGTGATGGGCGCGCACGGCCCGTGCCAGCCCGCCTTTCTGCCGCCCGACCAGCCAGAAGGAAAAGGCCGCAAAGAACCAGAACCGGATCATGACGACCATATAGGTGTTATAGGTTTCTGCCAGATGGCGCGAAATCGCGTCCTGTGCGGCAAACACGATGGTGACGATGATGATCAGGATCGCCCCGAGTTTATTATTCGTCTGAAGGGCCATTATGGTGGGTCCTGCTGGGGGCGAACCGCCCGCGACTCATATGACGTTTATGTCCGAAGCCCGAAACACGCTCGACCTCGAAGCCCGCATCCTGTAGCGCGCGGCGCACGAAGCCTGCGGCGGTATAGGTGGCAAAGCTGCCCTGCGGCGCCGTGTGGCGGCCCACCTCGGCCATCAGCTCCGGCCCCCAAAGCTCGGGGTTCTTGGCGGGCGAGAAGCCGTCAAGATACCACGCATCGGCCCGACCTTTCCATTGTGGCAGGGCCAGACGGGCATCTTCCATGATCACCTGCACCTCGATACGCCCGAGCGTGAAACGGTCCAGACCCTGCCCCCATGCCGCGATCAGCGGGTCGGCAATGGCACGCGCTTCGGGAAAGCCCTCCAGCGCGCGGGCCATTTCCTGAGCCGACATCGGAAAGGCTTCGAAGCTGGTATAGTGCAGGGCAACATCCGGACAGGCCAGTGCGGTGGCCAGCAGGTTCAGCCCCGTGCCGAAGCCCAGCTCGGCAATCACAAAGCCGTCCCGCGCCCGCGCGGGCAGATCATTGCCGCGCAGAAACACATGGCGGGTTTCCTCCAGCCCGTTCCCGAGCGAGAAATAGGGGTCGTCGAAGCGCGAGGACACGGGAATTGCCTCATCGCGCCAGGTTAGGGCAGCTTCACTCTGGTCAGTGCGGGTCATGCGGGGTAGGGCCTTGGGTAACACCTTGCGGAACAGGGCGCGTGGCGCCCGAGGGCGACAATGCAGAAAGGCGACGGCAATGACAAGCGGGCTTAGGATCAATCGGGTCGGGGCTCTGGGCGATCAGGTCACCGTGCGCGGCGCGGGCGTCTTCGGCCTTGCCTGTGCCTTCGAGATGGCGCGACGCGGTGCCTCTGTGCGGGTCATCGACATCAAGGGGATCGGGGCAGGGGCCTCGGGCGGTACGGTCGGGGCTTTGGCCCCCCATGTGCCCGAGAACTGGAACCCCAAAAAGCAGTTCCAGCTGGAAAGCCTGCTGATGGCCGCAGATTTCTGGGCCGATGTGGCGCGGATCGGCGGCGGGGATGCAGGCTATGGCCGGATCGGTCGGGTGCAGCCGCTGCAGGATGCGGCACAGATCGCCCGCGCCCAAACGCGCGGCGAGAACGCGAAAACCCTTTGGCAGGGCCAAGCCGTCTGGGAGGTGGTCCCCGCGCGCAGGTTCGGGCCGCTCGGGTTCCACAGTCCCAGCGGCTATGTCGTGCAAGACACGCTCAGCGCCCGCGCCTGCCCGCGGGCTGCAGGCGATGCCCTGGCCCGCGCGATCCGTGCCTTGGGCGGCGAGATCCTTATCGGCGCGGCGGAAGAAACGGGTCCGGTGCTGCATGCCACCGGCACGGCGGGCCTGTCGGAACTGGGAGCAGCCTTGGGCAAAAGCCTTGGCGCGGGGATAAAGGGACAGGCGGCGGTCTTTGCCTTCGACGCCGGAGATATGCCGCAGATCTATGCCGAGAGCCTGCATATCATTCCGCATTCCAATGGCACTGTGGCCATCGGCTCGACCTCCGAACGAGACTATTCCGACCCCGAAAGCACGGATGCGCAACTTGAGACGCTGATCGAGAAAACACGCCGCATCTGTCCGGAACTTGCCGCTGCTCCGGTCATCGACCGCTGGGCCGGATTGCGTCCTCGCGCCAAAAGCCGTGCGCCGATGCTTGGCCCATGGCCGGATAGGGCTGGGCATTTCATTGCAAATGGCGGTTTCAAGATTGGTTTCGGTATGGCCCCTAAGGTCGCGCAGGTCATGGCGGATATGATTTTGGAAGGTCGGGCGGATATTCCGCAGGGCTTTCACGTGGAAGACAGTTTCTAGCGCAAGGCAAAGGGGCTTTGCCCCTCTTCGACTGCGTCGAATTCACCCCAGGATATTTAGGGCAGCTGGAATGACTGGCGCTTTCCAGCTGCAAAAAATATCCCGGGGGAGGCGGGCCTTGGCCCGACGGGGGCGGAGCCCCCTGCGATTGTGGAAAAAGGTAATCGCTATGGAAGAGGCTTTGCGGGTGAGGTCACAGTGCCTTACCAGCGGGATAATGCGTCTTCGTCATTTTGCTTGGCGGAAACCCATTTGCTATGGTCGGAGAAATGCTCTTTTTTCCAGAAGGGAGCGCGGGATTTGAGAAAATCCATCAAATACTCGGCTGCCTCGAAAGCCGCCTTGCGGTGGGGGCTGGCGGTTGCGACCATCATGATGGGCTCGCCGGGCGCAAGACGCCCTACGCGGTGGATGATTGTGAGATCGGTCAGGTGCCAACGGCGCTGTGCCGTTTCGGCGATCTGGGCCAAGGCGCGTTCGGTCATGCCCGGATAATGTTCCAGTTCAAGCGCCTCGAGCGTGCCGGTGTCATCGCGCACGCGGCCTGTAAAGCTGACCACGGCCCCAGTCAGGCTATCCTGTCCGAAGGTTTCAAGTTCGGCGGCCAGATCGAAAGGGGTGTCCTGCACGATCAGCCGCATATCAGCCGCCTGTCATCGGTGGAAAAAACGCCACTTCGCGGCTATGGCCCAGAGGCGTGTCGAAATCCGCCAGTTCCTGATCGATGGCGACCCTTAGGGCGGCAAGATCAGCAAAGGCCGCCGCGTAATGATCATTGCGGTTGCGCAGTTCCGCCACCAGTTCGGCAGGCGTCTGGGCGTCGCTCTCGATGATATCGCGAGGATGACCTATCCGCTCGCGCACCCAAGCGAAATAGACCAGCTCGCGTTTCATTTCGGGCCTCGCAGGTAGGGCAGCGCCTTGCGGAAGTAATCCCAGCCGGTGATCGCGGTGAGAACCGCCGCGATCCAGATCAGCGCGATCCCCGCATGGGTGGCCAGATCGGCAGGCGTCAGGCCGGTGGGCAGGTCGCCTTCGCCCACGCGCGGCGGGCGTCCGGTTTCGACATAGGTCAGCCCCGTGCCAAGGAAGAGGATGGCAATCGCCACCATCTGTGCCGTGGTCTTCCATTTGGCCAGTTTCGTCACCTTCAGCTTGCCCGAATCCGTGCCGAGAAATTCGCGCAGGCCCGCCACAAAGGTTTCGCGGAACAGGATCACCGTCACCGGCAGGATCAGCCAAGGGTTCATCCCCGAATAGCCGGTCAGGATCACCAATGCGATCACCACCATCGCCTTATCGGCAATCGGGTCCAGCATCGCTCCGAATTTGCTTTCCTGTTTCCATGCGCGGGCAAGGTAGCCGTCGAACCAATCGGTGACAGCGGCGATGATAAACAGCGCTAGTGCGAAGAAATCAGCCATCGGGCGGCTGAAATACAGAAACATTACCGCCACGCCGGGGGCAGCAACGAGCCTCAATACAGTGAGGATATTGGGTAGGGTCCACGTCATGGGGGCAAGTTAACCGCGTCAATCTGAAAGGGGAAGGGGCTTCACCTTTTGGGGTCAAGATAGTCGTGAATTCTGCCTTGCCAATCGGTGACTTTCCAATGGCCTGTCGATTGTTGCGCAAAATACTCGGCGCTGATGGGCACCTTGCCGTGACCACCGGGGATATCCAGTACATAGGTTGGCAGGCAATGCCCCGAAATCCGCCCGCGCAGCGCGCGCATCAGGGCGCGGCCTTCGTCGATTGTCGTGCGGAAATGCGAGGTGCCGCGGGCCAGATCGCAGTGGTGCAGGTAATAGGGTTTCACCCGCAGGGCCGAAAGCGTGGTGAAAAGCTCTGCCAGCGCCTCTGCGCTATCATTCACCCCGCGCAGAAGAACCGATTGCGAGATCACGGGGATGCCCGCATCCACCAGCCGTGCAAGGGCTGTGCGGGCGTTTGGGGTCAGCTCGGCTGCGTGGTTGGTATGGAGCACCATCCAGGGCGCCAAGCGCAGCCCCGCGATCAGCTGGGTCAGCTCGGGAGTGATACGTTCGGGCGCCACCACAGGCACGCGGGTATGAAAGCGCACCATGGCCAGATGCGGGAGGACATCAAGGCGGGTCAGCACGTCACGCAAGCGGCGCGGCGATAGGGTCAGCGGGTCGCCCCCTGTTAGCACCACTTCGCGGATGGCTTGGGTGGCGGCGATATAGTCCAGCGCCGCGTCCAGATCGGGCGCGGGCAGGGGGCCGGTTTCGCCCACGGTCTCGCGGCGGAAACAGAAGCGGCAATAGACATCGCAGGTCTTGGTAATGTGCAGGATCACGCGGTCGGGATAGCGATGGGTCAGCCCCTTCACTGGCGAATGCGCCTCATCGCCAATCGGATCGGCCAGCTCCTCGGGCAGGGTGGTGAGTTCGGCCACGCTGGGGACAAATTGCGCGGTGATTGGCCCCGCGCCAATCTGCATCTCGGGGGTGATGCGGATGCGGAACTCCTGCGCCACCCGCGTCAGCAGGGTGGGGTCTTCGGTGCTTAGTCCGGCGGTTACCAGATCATCGGGGGTGGTCAGCGCATGGGTCATGGGCTGCGCGCTACGCCGCGGCGGCCAATCGGTCAACCCTTCTCGTTGAAGAAGTTATAGACGGTTTCGGCGGTGGCCTCGGAAATGCCCGGCACCTCCATCAGATCGGTGAGCCCGGCGCGGCTGACCGCCTTGGCCGAGCCGAAATGCGTCAGCAGAGCGCGCTTGCGGGTCGCCCCGATGCCGGGGATCTCATCCAGCGGGTTGGCCAGATTGGCCTTGGCGCGTTTGGCGCGGTGGGTGCCGATGGCCCAGCGGTGGGCCTCGTCGCGCAGACGCTGGATATAATAAAGCACCGGATCCTGCCGCGGCAGCGCCATCACGGGGCGGCCCGTGCGGTAGAATTCTTCCTTTCCCTGATCGCGGTCGATGCCCTTGGCGACGCCCACCATCGGCACATCGGCCACGCCCAGATCATCCATGATCTCCTGCACCGCCGAGACCTGCCCCGCGCCGCCGTCGATCAGAAGAAGGTCGGGCCAAGCATCGGTTTTGCGCTCGGGGTCTTCTTTCAGCAGGCGCTGGAAGCGGCGGGTCAGCACCTCTTTCATCATGCCGAAGTCATCGCCCGGAGTGACCTCGTTATCCTTGATGTTATATTTGCGGTACTGGCTTTTCAGAAAGCCCTCGGGCCCCGCAACAATCATCCCGCCGACCGCATGGGCGCCCTGGATGTGGGAGTTGTCATAGACCTCGATCCGTTCTGGCACTTTCGGCAGACCGAAAGCATCGGCCACGCCTTTCAAAAGCTTCGCCTGCGCCTGACTTTCCGACATCTTCCGCCCCAAGCTCTCGCGGGCATTGCGATGGGCGTTTTCCACCAGCTCGGCTTTCTCGCCGCGCTTGGGGATAAGGATCTCGACCTTACGCTCGGCCTTTTGTGAAAGCGCCTCGACCATCAGGTCCTCATCCTCGATCGGATGCGAGAGCAGGATCAGACGGGGCGGCAGGCGGTTGTCGTAGAATTGCGCCAGAAAGGCCTCCAGCACCTCGGCCTCATCGGCGCCGGAGCCGGTCTTGGGGTAGAAATCGTGGTTGCCCCAGCTTTGATTGGCGCGGATGAAGAAGACCTGCACGCAGGCCTGTCCGCCCTCCATATGCAGCGCGACCACATCCGCCTCGGCCACGCCGCGCGGGTTGATACCCTGAGACTGCTGCACATTGGTCAGCGCCTTGATCCGGTCGCGCAGTGCTGCGGCGCGTTCGAATTCCATCGCCTCGGAGGCGGCCTGCATCTGCTCGGCCAGCTCGCGCTGGATCGAGGTCGTCTTGCCCTCGAGGAAGCGCTTCGCATCCTCGACAAGCTGGGCGTAATCGGCCTCGGAAATCTTGCCGACACAGGGGGCGGCACAGCGCTTGATCTGATATTGCAGGCAGGGCCGCGTGCGCCCCGAGAACTGGCTGTCGGAGCAGTTGCGCAGCAAAAACACCCGTTCCAGATGGTTCAGCGTGCGGTTCACCGCCCCTGCCGAGGCGAAGGGGCCGAAGTAATAGCCCTTCTGTTTGCGCGCGCCGCGATGTTTGGTGATCATCGGAAACGGGTGGTCCGTGGGGATCAGGATGTTGGGAAAGCTTTTATCGTCGCGCAAAAGCACGTTGTAGCGCGGTTTGAGCTGCTTGATGAGGTTCTGTTCCAGCAAAAGCGCCTCGGTCTCGGTGCGCGTGGTCAGAAACATCATATAGCGCGTTTCCGAGATCATCCGTGCGATCCGCGCCGAATGGCCGGAAGGGCGCGCGTAATTCGACACCCGCGCCTTCAGGTTGCGCGCCTTGCCGACATAAAGCACCTCGTTCTGGGCGTTCAGCATCCGATACACGCCGGGGGAGGAATCCAGACGTTTCACATAGTCAGCGATCAGATCATGACCGCGCAACGGGGTAGGCTGTGCATTGTCGTCCAAGATGACCTCGTTCCGGTTGCCGGAGGTGGAGTTAATCATTCCCCCCAGTTTTGTTAACCATCCGATTCTGTTGATCTCTTTCTCTCCCTTTCGGGAAAAGCAAGATGGAAGAGTTTCCACGACTCTTGGGGATAACTATGTGAGTAAGCGCGGGGAAAGGGCATTTTAGCCTTGTAACACTGGCATGTCATCACTTTGCCCGTTTTTTGTGCAAAAAACCAGAGCTTTGATTCCAAAGACTAATTTATTTTTCCTTTGTAACATTTTGAAAACGTTAGCTCTTTGGTAACCTCTGTTCCACAGGGTTGAGGCATGTCTTAACGGCACATCTCCGGCGCTTATTCTGTTCCCAATATGTCCGGCGTCTGCCAGCCCAGATGCTGGCCACCATCGGTGCAGATCAACTGCCCTGTCACCGATTTCGCCTCCATCAGATAGGTCAATGCGGCGCAGATATCCTCGGGGTCCGAGCCGCGTTCGAGAATGGTGGACTGGCGCTGTGTGGTGAAATGCTCGAGCGTCTGCCGCCCGCCCTGCAGCGTTGGCCCCGGTCCGATGGCATTCACGCGGATATCGGGCGCAAGCCCCATTGCCGCCGTCCGCGTCAGCGCCCAAAGCCCCATCTTGGCCAGCGTATAGGTGGAGAATTCCGGCGTCAGCTTGCGCACGCGCTGGTCGATCATATTGACCACCATCGCCTGCGCGCGCGGCTCGCCTGCGCTGCGATCGGCTTTAGGGGCCTGTTCGGCAAAGGCCTGCGTCAGCACATAGGGCGCGCGCAGGTTCGATTCCATATGGCGGTCCCAACTGCGGCGGGTGGCAGTATGGATGTTGTCATATTCGAACACGGAGGCATTGTTGATTAGCAGATCGATCGGCGCGCCCAAGGCCTCGGCTGCGGCGGGCAGAAGCGGGGTCACCTGCGCTTCCTCCAGCAGATCGGCCTGCAAGATCACAGCGCGCACACCATAGGCACGGCAGGCCGCCGCCGTGTCTTCGGCTTCGGCCTGTGACCCGTGGTAATGGATGGCGATATTGCAGCCGCGCTGGGCCAGGGTCAGCGCCATGGCGCGCCCCAGCCGTTTCGCGCCGCCGGTGATCAGGGCATTCTGCATCATAGTCTCCTCCTCGCGGGCCGTTCGGGATGCGTCGGCTCAGGCCGCCACAATCGCCCAGATATAGGCGATATAGGCCAGCGTGAAGGCAAGGCCCGTGACGCGTCCCATCGGTTGCCTGAGCAGAATAAATGGCCCCAGAACCAGCGCCGCTGCAAGCATAACCCAGAGGTCGATCCGCAACATTTCCGGTGGCACGGGCATTTGGCCGAAGAGCCCCGCGATGCCCAGAATGAAGAGCAGGTTGAAAATATTCGAGCCGATCACATTGCCCAGGGCCACATCGGCCCGTCCGCGCAGCGCCGCCGAGACCGAGGTGGCCAGCTCGGGCAGGGAGGTGCCTACCGCCACCAGTGTCAGGCCGATCACCGCATCCGAAATACCGATGGCGCTGGCGATATCCGACGCGCCGGTGACCAGAAGATTGGCCCCGACGGGCAGACCGACGAGCCCCAGCAGCAGATAAAGGGCAATCGCGCGGGCATGGAGACCGTCTTCGGCCCCTTCCACGTCCTCGCGGCTGTCATGGCTGTCATGGCGGGCATGGCGGTGCTGCAAGGCCTGACGGATCTGCCGCGTCAGGATCGCGGCCATCGCCAGCAGCAGCACGATGGCCTTTGCCCATGTGATCGGTCCGCTCAGGGCCAGCACGATGAACAGCACGGTGCCTGCGAGCATCATCAGATAGCTCTCGCGGGTGTCATGGGTGTTGGTGCGGATCACCGAGATCAGCGCGGGAAGGCCCAGCACCAGCAGGATATTGGCGGTGTTCGAGCCGATGACATTGCCAAGCGCGATGGCGGGGGAGTGGTCCAGAACCGCTGTCACCGAGACCAGAAGCTCGGGGGCCGATGTGCCGAAGGCCACAACGGTCAGGCTGACGACAAGGGCCGGAATGCCCAGCCGGAGCGACAGGTTGACCGCCCCCTTGACCAGCCAGTCGCCAGCGACCACCAGCAGGACCAGCCCCGCAACAACCATCGCGATATCAATCAGCACAAGGGCACCTCAGCCTTTCCGTTTTCCATGACCACAGGGGCAGGGCCCCGATCCGATTTGCGGGCGACCGCAGCGCGGGCAGCGTTTGGCCCCCAACCGCTTTTGTCCCGGCCGCTTTGTTCCGGAAAGCCCCTTGGGCAGGCGGAGCTTGCCGAACATGGCCAGCACCGCCATACCTGCCAGAAACAGGGCCATCAGCTTCAGCAGCATGTCACAGCCCGTATCGCGCACGCAGGCTGCGCTCTTCGGCCTCGGCCAGCGCCACCTGCATGGCTTCCTGCGCGATCTCGCCGCCAAAGGCCGCACCGAAACGCCGGAACAGCGGCTTTTTCTGCGCGAAGGGCATCAGGCGCACTTTCTCGCCATACAGCTCTTTGAGTTTGGGCACGACATGGGCAATCCCGTCAATCAGGCCGGTTTCTTCGCTCAGGGCCTGACGTCCGGTCCAGATATCGCCCGTGAACAGGTCGCGCGTGGTGGTCAGGCGCGTGCCGCGGCGGTGGCGGACGTAGTCTTTGAAGCTGTCATGCATATCGTCCAGCAGGCGTTTGAGCCGCGCGATATCCTCGGGTTTCTCGGCGCGGAACGGGTCCATGAAGCTTTTCGACCCCCCTGCCGTGTGTACGCGGCGTTCTACCCCGTGTTTGTGGATGAACTGATCGAAGCCGAAGCCCGAGGAAATGACCCCGATAGACCCCACCACAGAGGTCGGGTCGGTCCAGATGTCATCGGCGGCGCAGGCCAGCCAGTATCCTCCCGAGGCGGCGACATCCTCGACAAAAGCATGGACGGGGGTGCCGGTCTCGTCGGCCAGCCGCCGGATCCGCGCGGCGATCAGGGCGCTTTGCACCGGAGAACCGCCGGGGGAATTGATGACCAGCGCCACGGCGGTGGGTTTGGCCTTGCGGAACGCGCGTTCGATCAGAGGCCCTAACGCGGCATCCGAAAGACCGGCAGAACCGGGGCGGGAGATGCCGATCGCTCCTTGCAGGCGGATCAGCGCGACGCGCGGCTCTTTGCGCCGCAGGGGGAGAAGGGCTTTGAAATCCATGTCCGGCATGTAAGTCCTTGGTCATGCCCCTACAAGCAAGGCGGGGTGCTTTTCGTGAAGTTTTCACGGAAATGATGCGCCTATCCAAGGCCTGAGGGTTTTGGCATAAGGGGCGGGTGCGGTGCGGGAGGCCAATGATGATGCAAGCGGTCCGGCGGGTCGGTCTGATGCAGGGCGTAAGCGAGCCCCTGATCGAAGAGGTGCCGGTGGCGCTTGTCTATGACGGGGTCACGCAGGCGGTCATGATGGCCACCCCCGTGGATCTGGAGGATTTCCTGCGCGGCTTTGCCCTGACCGAGGGCATCGTGCCGGCCACGGAGGCGCTGTCCGATATCGAAATCCTGTCGCGCCCGCGCGGTCTCGAGGTGCGGGCATGGCTGCCTGCCGCCGCCAGCGGCGCGTTTCGTGACCGCCGGCGCGCGATGGCCGGGCCTGTGGGCTGCGGGCTTTGCGGCATCGACAGCCTGTCGCAGGCGCTGCGCGAGGTGCCAAGCCGTCCGCTCCGGCCCGTGATGACGCTGCAGGCTGCGGCCAAGGCGCTGGATGTGCTGCGCGAGGGGCAGGTCTTGCAGGATGAAACCCGCGCCTGTCATGCGGCGGGGCTGTGGAAGGCGGGCGCGCTTGTCCTGCTGCGCGAGGATGTCGGGCGGCATAACGCCGTTGATAAGCTGGTCGGGGCGGCACTGGCTGCGGGCCATGCGCCCGAGGGCTGCGCCATTGTCATGACCTCGCGGATTTCGGTCGATCTGGTGCAGAAAGCGGCGATGTTCGGGGCGGCGGCGCTGGTCTCGCCCTCGGCGCCTACGGGGCTGGCGGTCGAGGAGGCGCGTCGGGCGGGGGTGCAGCTTATCGCGCGGGCGCGCCATGCGCCGGAAGGTCGCGCCGATTATACCGCCCTCTGATCGCTTGGAAACACACGCCCGCCAGATCTGGCCGTGCCTGGTCTTGCGGTCGCGATGGTGCCCGCCTTCTGCGTCCCGTCTGCCGTAGCGTGAGGCTTCGTAAGGGAGCATAGGGGGCGCAAGGCGGGCAGCAGAGTGCCCGCCGATCGGTTCTAGCTGTCCAGCTTGGCGCGCAGTTCCTCGGCCTCGCGGCGGGCGTCGCGCAGCCCCTCCATTGCCGCGCGCAGCTCGGCTTCGGACTGATGTAGCTGGTTTGTCAGCTCGGCCTCGCGATGTTCGATATAGGCCAGCGCACGGTCGCGCGTGTCCTCGGCCTCATGCAGCGCATGGGCCATCTGTTCCAGCTCGCCCATATCCGCTTTGCTTACACGGGTCAGGCGGTGCAGAAGCCAGCAGGCAAACCACCCCAGGCAGAAAGCCAGAAACAGGATGATGGCGGTCGCAAAGACGAATTCGGTTCTGTTCATGTGATATGTTCCCGCAGGCTCTTGCCCAGTCAGTTCTTTGAAGTCTTGAGGTCGGCCGGACGCAATTTGGGTTTGCCCGGGGATTTCGCCGCCGGAGCGACAGGGATCGTGATCTGCGGATCCTGAGCCGCATCGCTGGAGGTGTCGGCGGTGCCGCCCACCTGATCGGCCTGTGCCTCACCCTTGCTGGCCTCCTCGACAATCGGCGTGGTGGCGCTGGCCGTGGCTTCGGGCAGCGGCTCGCCGGTTTCCAGAGGCTGCTCGTCCAGCAGGACGAACTCGATGCGGCGGTTGGCTTCGCGTCCGGCTTCGGTGCCGTTATCGGCAATCGGCTGGGTCTCGCCATAGCCTTTCGCCGTGAGATTGCGCACCGGGACCCCGCGCGCGGCCAAGGCTTCCAGCACGGCATTCGCACGGTCGCGCGACAGGGCCATGTTCATTTCGTCGCGGCCCTGACTGTCGGTATGGCCGTCGATTTCCAGCTTGTAATCCTCGCAGTTATGATAGGCCTTGGCGAGGGCTTCCACAGGGGTTTCGCCTGCCGCATCGATTTTGGCCGAACCCGGCTCGAAGGTGATCTTCTGCGCCGACAGCACATTGTTGAGCCGCGTCACGCATTCCTGCCCCGAGGGCAGGCCCAGCACCGGATCAAGACGCCGGTCATAGCGCACCGACAGATCGATCCGTGCCGCTTCCCCCAGCCGCTTGGACAGCAGCCGCGAAATCTCGTCGCTGGCCTGTGCATTGCCCGAAATCCCCGACACCCGCAGGATATCGGGCCGCACGGTGATCTGCCCGCTATTGAGCTGGTCCAGCGCGGCAAGCCCCGCCATCATCCGCACGCCCCAATCTGCGGGCAGGCTGTCATCGACGCGGGTCGCCCCCGACACATCCTTCGATCCGAATTGCGCACGGGCATAGTTCTCGACCATGTCGCGCTGCATCGCATTGGTCACCCGTCCGCGCAGCACCACCTTGCCCGAGGCATCGCGTGCGGCCGAAAACTGGGCAATCTGGGCCTGCACCTGTTTGGGCTGTTCATGGATCGAATGCAGCGAGAACACGTCGGGCAGGTTGGTTTCCAGATCGGCCACCGCCTGATCGAAGGCATCGTTGCCGACGCTTGCAGGGACATCCAGCGCGATATCGGTATCGGAATAGGTAATGGTGCCCGCGCCCATCTGACCAATGGCGGCAATCCCCATCGCGGCGGCATCGGCCCATTCGGTCGAGGGCACGCCCATGCCCACGGTGCAGCCCAGATCGCCTTCGGCCCCCGCTTTGCGCGCGGCGGCAAGGATTGTGGTTTTGGCGCGGTCGGTATCGGCCGAGCAGGCATCGAAACGGGCACCCTCGTCATCCTTGATGAAGCGCAGCGTGAACGGGGTGATCACCGGACGCGGGGCCGAGATGTTATAGCTTAGATCCAGCCCGTCGGGTTTGCGACGGTTCAGCGCGGTTTCGATGTCGGATTTCTCGCGCTTGGAGGCGGTGATGGCGGTCACCGAGACCTTGCCGGCCTCGACCGAGATCTTCGAATGCGGCAGGGTGCGCAGCGTCTCGACGGCGAAGTTATAGGCGGTGTTCCAGCCCTTCGGCACGGGGTAATCGGCCACATCCAGCATATCGACCACCTCGCCGCCCTGCGTGAACGAGGCCACGGTGGACATCAGGGCCTTGCGGTCGGTGGTGCTGGGCACCAGCCCGATCAGCGAGACGCCATCATCATTGCGCAGGATTTCAAGCGAGAAATCCGGCGCGGTCAGGTCTTCGGTCTGCACCACATCGGTATTGTCGCGGATGCGCGAGGCTTCCACGACGGAGCTGATCACGGTCATGGTGCGCAGGCGCTCGGCTTCCGAAGGGGCGGTGCCGCTGACCAGAACCTGCAACCCGTCGGTGTCGATTTTCGCCCAGCCATGCCCCGAGGTCTCGAGGGCGATACGGATATCGGACTTGGTGCGTTTCTCGATCACTGTGGCCGAGCCGCCCGCAACAAGGGCCGAACAGAGGAGTGCGGCGCCAAAGGCGGTGGCGGTCAGGATCTTGCTTCGCATGCGGTCAGCTCTCCGAGGTCAGAAAAGGGATGCCGGTTCCTTACGGTGTGGGCGGGGTTCTCGCAATCCGTAGGGACGCGCGCAAGCTTACACAATCGCGCCAACGGCGAAAAACAGCGCAGCAAACAGCCCCGCCTTCTGGGCACGGCGGAAAAGTTTCAGGCACAGGTCGGGGTTGTCGATATCAAGCTGCCACAGCTGCCATCCCATATGCGCGGCAAAGACCAGCGGCCCGCACAGGCAAAGCAGAAGCTGTCGGCCCGAGGCCCCATTGGGCAGAAGGGCTGCCAGAACCGCCAGCACCATCAGCGTGGTGGCAATCACAAGAAAGCCCAGCAGATATTGCGGCGTCTTCTCGGCAAAGAGGCGGGCGGTGGATTTTACCCCGATCAGAACGTCGTCTTCCTTGTCCTGATGGGCGTAGATCGTATCGTAGAACAGTGTCCAGCTGATCCCGCCGACATAAAGAAGCACGGCAGGCAGCCCGAGGCTGCCGGTATGCGCGGTCCATGCCAGCAGCGCGCCCCAGTTGAAGGCCAGCCCCAGAAAGACCTGCGGCCACCATGTGAAGCGTTTGGCAAAAGGGTAGACCGCCACGGGCGCCAGCGACAGCACGCCCAGCCAGATGGCGGCGGCGTTGAAGGTCAGCAGGATCAGGAGCGAGATCAGGCATTGCACCACCGCCCAGACCAGCGCGCCCTTGGCCGAGATCTGCCCCGAGGGGATCGGGCGCGAGCGGGTGCGCGCCACGGCTGCGTCGAATTTGCGGTCGGTGATGTCGTTCCACGTGCAGCCCGCGCCGCGCATCAGGAACGACCCGATGGTGCAGCCGATGACCAGCCAGAGGTCCCACCAGACAAAGCCTCCCGTCGCATTGGCGGCCAGAGCGATGCCCCAGAAGCAGGGCATCAGCAAAAGCCATGTGCCGATCGGGCGGTCGGCGCGGCTTAGCCGCAACAGAGGGCGCAGGCGGGCAGGGGCGCGGTGATCGACCCAGTTGCCATCATAGGCGTCATAGACGATACCGTCTGCCTCTGGAGTTTTCCGCCCACCGATCATAGATTTGCCTCATGCAACGCGCCAAGATACGTCTTCATGTAGATCATCCGCTGGGTCAGGGGCAAGTCATCGCCCTGACCGATAAACAATCACACTATCTCTTCGGGGTCATGCGCGAAGGGGAGGGCAGTGCTGTGGCGCTGTTCAACGGCCGCGATGGCGAATGGACGGCCACCGTCACCCGCGCCCATAAAAAGGCCGGAGAGCTGACCTGCGTTGAACAGGCCGCCCCGCAGCTGGATCCGCCCGACCTGTGGCTGCTTTTTGCGCCAATCAAGAAAGAGCGCACCGATTTTATCGTGGAAAAGGCGACGGAACTGGGCTGTGCCCGCATCCTTCCCGTGCAGACCGAATTCACCAATGCGGGCCGGATCAAACAGGACCGCGCGCAGGCCCATGCGATGGAAGCCGCCGAGCAATGCCTTGGCACCTATGTGCCCGAAGTCACCGAGATGCAGAGCCTGATGCAGCTTCTGCGGGGCTGGGACGATACGCGGCGTATCCTGTTTTGCGATGAAAGCCTTGTCGGCCCCGCCCAGACATTGGCCCAGCTGACCCCCGGCCCCTGGGCGATCCTGATCGGGCCGGAGGGCGGCTTTTCTCCGGTCGAGCGAGACATGCTGCGCAGCCTCGATTATGTCACGCCGGTCAGCCTCGGGCCGCGCATCCTGCGTGCCGATACCGCCGTTTGCGCGGCGATCACGCTATGGCAATCCGCGCTGGGAGATTGGGGCTGATTACCCACCGTTCGAGCGGGCGGCGAAGTCTTTCCGTGCCCGCTCGATCGTGTCGTAATTCGCCTCTGCCCAAAGCCAGACGCCGCAGAAGGCCTTCGACAGCCCCAGCCCCAGCTCGGTCAGCCGGTATTCCACCTTGGGCGGCACCACCGGATAGACCGTGCGATTGACCAGCCCGTCGCGTTCCATCGCGCGCAGGGTCTGGGTCAGCATCTTCTGGCTGATGCCGGTGCAGGCGCGCGACAGCTCGCCAAAACGGGCGCAGTCACGCTCGGTCAGGATCTCGATCAGGAGCATCGTCCATTTGTCCGCCACCCGCCCGATGATCTCTTCCACCAGCCGGTCCACCGCCGGATCGCAGGGCAGGGCGTTGAGGTCTTTGCGCAGATCATCGGCGGACATGGGTCATACTCTCTTTCGGGTAAGTATAAATCTTTCCGGTGCCTTCTTTCCCGAAGATAGCAGAGGCCGCATCTTGTTGCCAGCAAGGGAAAGGACAGACCATGAGCTTCATCAATCGCACCATCCTTATCACCGGCGGCAATTCCGGCATCGGTCAGGCGCTGGCCGAGGCATTGCAGGCCGCTGGCAACCGGATCATCATCACGGGGCGCAAAGCGGGCAACCTGCAGGCCACTCTGGCGCGCAATCCCGATATGGCGGGCTATCACCTCGATGTCACCGACGTGCAGGCGGTCGCGGCATTCGCGCCCCGACTGCTGGCCGAGCATCCCGATCTGGACACGGTGATCGTGAATGCGGGCATCATGGAACCCGAGGACTATACCGCCGATCCGGTCCGCCTTGATGTGGCCCATCGCACCATCGCCACCAATCTGACCGCGCCGATCCAGCTTGCGGCCCTGCTGCTGCCGCATCTGCGCGCGCAGCCGCATTCCGCGCTGGTCACCGTGTCATCGGGGCTGGCCTTTGTGCCAAAGGCGGCGACGCCGGTCTATTCGGCCAGCAAAGCCGCGATCCATTCGTGGTCGCAATCGCTGCGTCACCAGCTGCGCGATAGCCCGGTGCGCGTGCACGAGATCGCGCCGCCTCTGGTGGCCACCGAACTGACGCCGGGCCAGTCGCAGGTTGCCGCAGCCCTGCCGCTTGCACAGTTCATTCAGGAGGTGGTTGCCCAGATGACCGCAGCAGAGGTGCCAGACGAGATCTTGGTCGAGCGGGTGCATTTCCAGCGATTTGCAGAGGCCGAAGGCCGCTATGAGGCGGCTTTTGCCACGATCAACGGCTGATCACCTCTCAAGGTAGCGGCGGAAATTTTCCAAGATCGCCTGCCAGCCCATCTGCTGCATGGCGACGGGGTTTTGCGTCTCGGGGTCAAAGCAGGTGGTCACGGTGGTGCGGCCTTGCATCGCTTCGAAGCGGGTGACCGCCTCGCGCCCGTCATCCATGCGGATGGCCAGCCGATGGGGCGGAGTGACCTCGGTATAGGTTGCGCCGAACGCGAAGGACAGGCTGCCGTCCTTTGCGGCCATCTGCGACACGACGCGCCCGCCGATGCGCAGATCGACCTCGGCCTCGGGGCAGTGCCAGTCGGGTGTGGCGAAGTTCCAGTGTGGAATCCGGGCGGCGTCGGTATAGGCGGCCCAGACGGTCCCGACAGGGGCGTTGATTGTGGTGGTGACGGTGATCTTGTCCATTCATGCCTCCGCGAACAGGGGGCTGCGCGCCATCGGGCGGGCAGGAGCCTGCGCAAATGGTTGCATTCCGGCAGGACCCAAGCAAGAGTTCCGTGACTATCTCTCAGCAGGCCCCTGCCATGATCCGTCCCGAACTCCGTCACGCGCTGGCGCGCCATTCCGAAGTGCTGCTGGCGCTTGTGCCTCTGGGCTTGGGGCTATGGCTGTGCCGGCTGGGCGGCTGGGTGCTGCTGCCTGCGGGGCTGGCGCTGGTGGCGGCGGCCCTGGCCTGGGCGGTGGTGGCCTGGCGCAGGCTGCGCTTTGCCCGCGATGTGGGCGCGCCGGGCGTGGTGGAGATCGACGAGGGCCAGATCGGCTATTTCGGCGCGGGGCGTCTGCTGGGCGGGCAGGTGGCGCTGCGCGATCTGGCCGAGATCCGGCTGTTGCATCTGAACGGTCGCCATCTGTGGCGGCTGAAGACCGCGGACGGGCAGGCGCTTCTGATTCCCGTCGATGCCGCGGGCGCGGCGCAATTATACGACGCCTATGCCAGCTTGCCCGGAACCGACATGCGGGCGATTTCCGCGGCATTGGATCAGCGCGTGACCGCACAGGTTTTATGGAAACGTGCATCAGGATAGACTGTCATTGCGCTTGACTTGATCGCGTAATCGTCACACCTCTTGCCCTTCCAAGGGCCACAATGAATTAGGAGCGTCCATGTCCATTCCGCAGCAGGGCGGTGGCCCGATCGAAGATTTCGCGCAGCTCGCCGCCTATATGGCCGAGGGTGAAAAGCCCAAGGATGCATGGCGTATCGGCACCGAGCACGAGAAATTCGGCTATTGCGAAAAGGCCCAGAAGCCGCTGCCCTATGAGGGCCCCTGTTCGATCAGGGCGATGCTGGAAGGGCTGCGCGATACCTATGGTTGGACGCCTGTCGAAGAGCAGGGCAATATCATCGGCCTGACCCATAATGGTGCCAATGTCAGCCTTGAGCCGGGGGGCCAGCTGGAACTGTCGGGTGCGCCTTTGGAGACCATCCATCAGACCTGCGACGAGGTAAACCAGCACCTGCGCGAAGTTCAGAGCATCGCTGACAAGATCGGCGCGCGGTTCATCGGGCTGGGTGCTGCGCCGCAATGGTCCGAGGCCGAGATGCCGATGATGCCCAAGGGCCGCTACCGGCTGATGACCGACTATATGGACAGCGTCGGCACCATGGGCAAAACCATGATGTACCGGACCTGCACGGTTCAGGTGAACCTCGATTTCGCCTCCGAGGCCGATATGGTGCAGAAGATGCGCGTGGCGCTGTCGCTACAGCCGGTGGCCACGGCGCTGTTTGCCAATTCGCCCTTCCTTGATGGCAAGCCCAACGGGTTCAAATCATGGCGTGCCAATGTCTGGCAGAACCTCGATGAGGCCCGCACCGGCATGCTGCCCTTCGTGTTTGAAGAGGGCTTCGGCTATCAGGCTTGGGTGGATTACGTCCTCGATGTGCCGATGTATTTCGTCTATCGCGACGGCAAATATATCAACGCGCTTGGCCAGTCTTTCCGCGACTTCCTGAAGGGCGAGCTGCCCGCGCTGCCGGGCGAGAAGCCGACGCTTTCGGATTGGGCGGACCATATGACCACCGTCTTCCCCGAGGCGCGGGTGAAGAAATTCATCGAGATGCGCGGGGCCGATGGTGGCCCGTGGCGCCGTCTTTGCGCTTTGCCTGCCTTCTGGGTGGGGCTGACCTATGACCAGTCGGCGCTGGATGCGGCATGGGATCTGGTGAAGGGCTGGGATCACGAGACCCGAGAGGGGCTGCGCCGTGCGGCGGCGAAAGATGCGCTTCAGGGCGAATATAACGGTATCAAGCTGCATGATCTGGCGCGTGAAGCGGTTGCGATCTCGCGTTCGGGGCTGAAATCCCGCGCCAAGCCCGGCTCGGGCGGGTTGGTGCCGGATGAAACGCATTTCCTGAACGCGCTGGAAGAAAGCGTGGATTCGGGCCGTGTACCTGCCGATGAGCTGCTGGAGAAATACCACGGCGAATGGCAGGGCGATCTGTCCAAGATCTACAGCGAGTATAGCTACTGATTCTCGGTTGAACTCTCTGTGATAATCCGATCAAAGGGCGCGGGGTATTTTTCCCGCGTTTTTTTGTCGGAGTTTGACATGCAGAATTTCATGATTTCCTCTTACCGGAAACTGGTTGCGCTTATTATCGTTCTGGGAATGATCGGCGTTGTCATCTGGGCGGGCACGCAGGCCTATCTGCTGTCGGCAAACCCCTATGGCGGTGACGCTGGCATGGCGATTCTGGCCTTTATCGGCATCCTGATTGGCGGCGCGCTCTATGTCATCCTGATTGGCGGTGCGCTTTATGTGGGTCTCGGGATCTATGACAACACCAAGAAAATGGCCGAGCTTCTGGAAAAGCAGCTCGAGAAAACCTCGGCCTGAGAGACAGGCTCGGGAACAGGGCGCAGGCTTTCAGGCCTGCGTTTCCATTTGAACTGTCGAGGTCCGGAAGGAAAACCCATGCAGAACCTTGTCATGCGCGCCTATGCGGTGGCGCTCCTTCTGCTGGCGGTGCTCGGCTTTGCGATGATCGTCTTCTCGGCGGTGGATCTGTTGATGCGCGGATACCTGCCGCTGGTCTTTGTCGAAAGCCGGTTGATCGTTTCGACGATGACCGCCACCATCATTACGACGGTGCTGTATCTTGTGCTGTGGGTGATGGTCTGCGGCGCGCTCTATCTGGGGCTGGGGATATATGCCAACCTGCGTCGCTGTGCCAAGCTGTTAGAGGCTCTGGAGGCCCGCACGCCCTCCTGAGTGTCACGGCCCTAGGCGTTACGGCCCCAGGCGTTACTGTTGCGGTTCGGGGCCGAAACGGTTTGGCCCCGGACGGGTGCGGCCCAGCATGAACACGAACAGGATGATCTGTCCGACCGGCGGCAGGACATGCAGCAGAAGCCACCACCCGCTGCGGTCGATATCATGCAGGCGGCGCACCGAGACCGCCAGAAGCGGGATCACCACGCAGAGCGAGAAGAGGAACTCCAGCGGGCCACCGTTCGAGATGAACCATGCGCGCCCATTGCCCGCACCCATCGACAGCCCGCCGAAGATCAGGCCGTCAAGAAGGCTCAGGACAATGTTGGCCAAGAGGAAGAACAGGATGAACAGCCAGAATTCGCTGCGCGTGGCACGCCCCGAAAAATTGGCATAGTCCCGTGTCAGGCAGGTTCGGATGATGGTCTGGAAGCGCATGGGGAGCCTTCGGTGTTTTCCGCATAACGGCGGGACGAGGGGGCGGGTTCCCTGTTCCCTAGCCCTTCTTGCCGATCTTGGGTTCTGCGCCTTGGGCAAGGCGCGAGATATTCGCGCGGTGACGCCAGAAGATCAGCACCGCCAGCAGAGCCAGCAGCAGCATCAGTTGACGTTCGCCCATCACAAGGGCCAAAGGCACACTGAGCGCCGCCGAGACCAGCGCCGAAAGCGACGAGATACGGGTGACGATGGCTGTCAGCAGCCATATGCCGCAGGCGGCAAGGCCCAGCGGCCAGCACAGCGCCAGAACCGTGCCAAGGAAGGTCGCAACCCCTTTACCGCCACGGAATTTCAGCCAGACAGGGTAAAGGTGGCCAAGGAAGGCAAAGCCCCCCGCAAGCTGCTCGGCCAGCGGGTCGTTCAGGAAATAGCGCGCCAGTAGCACGGCAATCGCCCCCTTGCCCGAATCCAGCAGCAGGGTCGCCAGCGCGGCGGGCTTGTTGCCGGTGCGCAGCACATTGGTCGCGCCGATATTGCCCGACCCGATCTGGCGCAGATCTCCCAGACCGAAGGCGCGTGTGATCACGATACCGAAGGGGATCGACCCCAGAAGGTAGCCCAGCAAGGACACGAGGGCCAGAACGGCCGGAAGATGTTCGGTCACCGGAGGGCTCCTTCTTCGGAAAAGATGTGGCGTTAGGGGAGGCCTGACAGGGGGTCAGGCGCTTTGGGCTGTGCGGTCGAAAACTTTGCGGCCCGCCACGAAGGTTGCAAGCACTTTGCCCTCCATGCGCTGACCGTCAAAGGGGGTATTCTTCGATTTCGACTGCAATGTCCACCGGTCCAGCACGAAAGGTGCGTTGGGATCGAAAAGAACGAGGTCGGCAGGCGCGCCTTCCTGCATCCGCCCCTGTGCCAGCCCCAACCGTTTGGCGGGGTTGAGCGACATCGCGCGGAACAGTTGGGGCAGCGACACCGCCCCCGCGTGATAAAGCCGCATTGCGGCGGGAATGAAGGTCTCGAGCGCGACAGCACCAGAGGCAGCCTCTTCATAGGGCAGGCGTTTGGATTCCTCATCCGCCGGCGTGTGCATCGAGCAGATGATGTCGATCACCCCGTCTGCAACAGCCTGCGCCATTGCCAGACGGTCTTCCTCCGAGCGCAGCGGCGGGGTGAGTTTGAAGAAGGTGCGGTAATCGCCCACATCCAGCTCGTTCAGCGTGAGGTGGTGGATCGAGATGCCCGCCGTAACATCAAGGCCCGCCGCCTTGGCGCGGGCAAGGGAGGGCAGGGAACGGGCGGTGGTGATCTGGTCGGCGTGGTAGCGCACGCCGGTCATCTCGACCAGGGCCAGATCGCGTTCCAGCCCCATCCGCTCGGCCATCGGGGAGACGCCGGGCAGCCCGCGCAGCGAGGCGAATTTGCCCGAGGTCACCGACGCGCCTCTGGACAGGCCCGGATCTTGCGGATGGCACACCACCAATGCGCCCAGCGAGCGGGCATAGGTGAAGGCGCGCGACAGAACCTTGGTGTCGGTGGTGACATGGGTCACATCGCCAAAGGCCAGCGCGCCCGCATCCATGAGAAAGCCCAGCTCGGTCATCTCGCGGCCTTCGCGGCCCTTGGTCAGCGCCGCCATATGGTGGATGCGCACAGGGGCCTGCGCGGCGCGGCGGGTCACGAATTCCAGCGTCTCGGGGGTGTCGATGGCGGGGGTCGTGTCGGGGCGCGCGATGATCGTGGTCACGCCGCCTGCCGCCGCCGCAAGCCCTGCGGTGCGGAAACTCTCACGGTGGCGCTCGCCCGGCTCGCCGATCTTCACGCCCAGATCCACGATGCCCGGCGCCAGATATTTACCGCCGCAATCGATCACTTCGGCATCTTTGGGTGCCGACATCTGGCCGATCGCCGCGATCTTGCCATCGTCAATGATGACATTGCCGGTGGTTTCGGTCAGCGCCTCGGGATCGATCAGGCGGGCATTTTCAAGAAACAGGGTCATGGGGTCACCTCACTGGCTGTGGCCTGCCCGGATCTGGCGGATCAGGTCGGAGACTTTTTCAGCGTCTGTAATATCGTGGAAATAGGCGGGGACGGCATCATGGACGGGCGTGTCATCCAGACGCAGGGTTTGCGGGCGGCGCTGGCGCGTGCCGATCTGCACCGAACTGGGATCGGCCTCGTCCAGACGTCCGGCGGCGTCATCGACAAAAAGCGAGAAGCGCGAGAGCTTGGCATTGGTGGCCGGTCCGGTGGCGATATAGGCGGCACGGTCGGTCAGCAGATAACGCTCGGCATGGGGGTTGCGGCGGATCGCGATGATCTGCCCCACCAGCCAGACCAGCGCGAGCAGGCCGAACACCACGGGCACTTCCAGATCCCGCCGGGCGGTGGCGAAAAAGGCGGTCCAGAGCACGGCGATGGCCAGCAAAAGGGCAGGCCCCCGTGCCTTGTTATGCAGCACCGACCCCATCCGCATACCCTGCCAGAGCACGGTTTCCTCGGCGGGGATGCGACCGCTCCACGGGGCGCCAAGGTGGCGATGCGGCAAGGAAGGGGTCAGGCGCGCCATCGTGGTCATGGCTGCGTGCTGGCCCGGCTTGCGCGGGCGGCCTCGATACGGGCGATGGTTTCCTGCGCATCGGCCATATGCTCGATGCGGAAGCGCCGCCCCTCGGTATTGATGATCTGCACATCGCCCAGAAACGGCACCATTTTCTGGATGTCGAGCAGCAGGATCGAACGTCCGCGCGGCCCGATCAGCCGCCGGTCGGTGAGACACCAGATGGTCGAGAAGACCCGACGATAGGCCATCATCATCCCGAAAAGCTGCGCCATCACGATCATGCCCAAGAGGGCCATCAGGTTCTGCCCCGAGGTGATCAGATTGCCGACAAACAGCGCCACAGCGAAGCTGGCCGTGATCCAGAATGCCTGAACCGAGAAGAACCGCCGCCGGTCCGCACGGAACACGGCCAGCCGTTGCTCCTGTGGGGCAAGATCGATGGCAGGGTCAGGCAGGGGGGCGGTCTCAGGCATAGGTGCCTTCATGACCTTCGCTGAGCGCACGGCCACGCTCGGCGCGCAGGTTGCGGGCCAGAAGGTCCATGCAGGCCTGACGCACGGCCACGCCCATCTCGACCTGCTCCTGAATGACCGAACGGTTAATATCGTCGGCGATGGTGCCGTCAATCTCCACGCCGCGGTTCATCGGCCCCGGATGCATGACGATGGCATCGGGCTTGGCGTAAGACAGTTTTTCGGCATCCAGCCCGTAACGGTGGAAATATTCGCGCTCGGACGGGATGAACCCGCCATCCATCCGCTCTTTCTGCAACCGCAGCATCATCACCACATCGGCATCCTGCAGGCCTTGGCGCATGTCCTCGCAGACCTCCACGCCCAGATCGGCCACGCCCGAGGGCATCAGCGTCGGCGGCCCGACCAGACGCACACGGTTTTCCATCTTGCCCAGCAGGATCATGTTGGAGCGCGCCACGCGGCTATGGGTGACATCGCCACAGATCGCCACCGTCAGGCGCGAGATCCGGCCCTTCTCGCGGCGGATCGTCAGCGCATCCAGAAGCGCCTGAGTCGGGTGCTCGTGCTTGCCGTCACCGGCATTGAGCACCGCGCATTCCACTTTCTGCGCCAGCAGATCCACCGCGCCCGAATTCTGGTGGCGCACCACCAGCAGGTCGGGATGCATCGCATTGAGCGTCAGCGCCGTGTCGATCAGCGTCTCGCCCTTTTTCACCGAGGAGGTCTGCATCGACATGTTCATCACATCCGCGCCCAAGCGCTTTCCGGCCAGCTCGAAGCTCGACTGCGTGCGGGTGGAATTTTCGAAGAACATGTTGATCTGGGTCATGCCCGCCAGCGCATCGGTTTTCTTGACCGTGCGGCGGTTCAGGTCGACATATTGCTCGGCCAGATCGAGAACGGCGAGAATATCTTCCTGAGAGAGATGCTCTATCCCCAGAAGGTGCCTTTGCCGAAACGCCATTGCAGCCACTCCTTATCCCGCGATGTTGGCGGGCTTATCGCAAATCAGAAGGGCTGCGTCCAGAGCGGATGGGTTATTCGGCGGCATCGATTTGTTGGTCTTTCCATGCGCCATAGGTTAGCGAGCTGCCTTCCAGGAGCCAATCGGTTCGACCATTCCGGCTTGTGCCGAAAAGAAATACAGCCGCCGCACTCGGGCTGGTAAAAGCGATATCGGCGTCGAGACGGAAGGTCTCCGCGTTCACTCGAATGGCCTGGCCGCTCTCGAAGGCTTTCTCGCGCAGGGCCTGATAGCGTTCGGTGAAGGATACACTTTCGTTCAGGCTGCCCGTGCTGCCAGACAGGACAACGAATTCGCCCTCGGTTTCAACCGCGCGGGCTCTGATGCCTTTCTTGCCATTCGACGTGACGAAATGGGGGAGCGGGGCTTCGGCCCGAAGAGATGGTGCCGTTTCGGTTTTGGGACGGCGGAAGAAATCGACCCCGATGACCGGAAGGACCAGCTGTAGTTCTTCGAGAAACGTGTCCATGTCGGAAATATCGGCACGGGGTAGGCGGGTGAAATCAGGCTCTGTCCTGTTGTGGCTGACGGCTTTCTTGGCCTCGCGCAAAAGCGTGATCAGGCGGCCCTCAAGGTATTTCACATGGGCCTTGGTGAGGTTCATGTCCTTGCTGGTCACGGCAACGAACCTTTCCCAGAATTCCTTTTCTGGATCTTTGGCATGCTGGCGCAGGCGTAACGAGATGTCGTCTCCTTCGCCAATGTAAACGCGGGGCAGGTCGCTTTCCCCATCATCGCCAAAAATAATATAGACGCCGGTGCGTTTGAGCTCTTCTTCCTTGAGCGCCGCTTCAAGTCGTGTGCGCGGCCCCGCCAGAACATGGCCTGTCCAGTTCATGATTTCGGCGGTCATCAGGCCGGTGGGCGTGCCCTCGAGCAGGAACAGGCGGATAGAGCGGCCCTTGGACATATGAAAACCTCCGCAAATCAATGCGGAGGTTTGTGGCATGGTTCGTAAAACCCGTAAAGCTTAGCGGGTGAACTTCTTGTATTTCACGCGCTTGGGCTCCACGGCATCGGGGCCGAGGCGGCGGATCTTGTCCTGTTCGTAATCCTCGAAATTGCCCTCGAAGAATTCGACATGGCCCTCGCCCTCGAAAGCAAGGATATGCGTGCACAGGCGGTCAAGGAAGAAGCGGTCGTGCGAGATGATCACGGCAGACCCCGCGAAATCCTCGATGGCCGCTTCCAGCGCCTGCAGCGTTTCCACGTCAAGGTCGTTGGTCGGTTCGTCGAGGAGCAGCACGTTGCCGCCCGATTTCAAGAGCTTGGCCATGTGGACGCGGTTGCGTTCCCCACCCGAGAGGAGGCCCACTTTCTTCTGCTGGTCGGCGCCCTTGAAGTTGAAGGCCCCGCAATAGGCGCGGGATGCGATCTGCGCGTCGCCCAGCACGATCATCTCTGCGCCTTCCGAGATCTCTTCCCAGACGTTCTTGTTGGGGTCGAGCGCGTCTCGCGACTGGTCGACATAGGACAGTTTCACCGTCTCACCGACCTTGATCGTGCCCGCATCGGGGGTCTCGTTGCCGGTCAGCATCTTGATCAGCGTGGATTTCCCCGCGCCGTTCGGACCGATGACGCCCATGATGCCGCCCGGCGGCAGCGAGAAGGACAGGTTCTCGATCAGAAGCTTGTCGCCCATGGCTTTGTTCAGGCCCTCGACCTCGAAGACCTTGCCGCCCAGACGCGGGCCGTTCGGGATGACAATCTGCGCCTTGCCCACACGGTCCTTGACGCCCTCATCGGCCATCTTCTCATAGGCGGCGATCCGCGCCTTGGATTTGGCCTGACGGGCCTTGGCACCGGCACGGATCCATTCGAGTTCTTTCTCAAGGACCTTCTGCTTGGCCTTGTCCTCGCGGGCCTCCTGCTCCATGCGCTTGGCTTTCTGTTCCAGCCAGCTGGAATAGTTGCCTTCCCACGGAATACCGCGACCGCGCTCCAGTTCGAGGATCCACGAGGTGATATCGTCAAGGAAGTAACGGTCGTGGGTCACACAAAGGATGGTGCCTTTGTATTCGATCAGGTGCTTTTGCAGCCAAGCGATGGTTTCGGCATCAAGGTGGTTGGTCGGTTCGTCCAGAAGCAGCATGTCGGGCGCTTCAAGCAGCAGCTTGCACAGCGCGACACGGCGACGCTCGCCGCCCGAGAGGGTGGCCACATTGGCATCATCGGGCGGGCAGCGCAGGGCTTCCAGCGCGATATCCACCTGACTGTCGATATCCCACAGGTTCTCGGCGTCGATCTCGTCTTGCAGGCGCGCCATTTCATCGGCGGTCTCGTCGGAATAGTTCATCGCCAGCTCGTTATAGCGCTCGAGCTTGGCGGTTTTGGCGGCGACGCCTTCCATCACGTTCTCGCGCACGGTCTTGGTGTCGTCGAGTTCGGGCTCCTGCGCGAGATAGCCGACCTTGGCACCTTTGGCGGCCCAGGCCTCGCCCTGGAAGTCCTTATCCATGCCCGCCATGATCTTCAAAAGCGTGGATTTACCGGCGCCGTTCACGCCGACAACCCCGATTTTCACGCCGGGCAGGAAGTTGAGACGGATGTTTTCAAAGCATTTCTTGCCACCGGGATAGGTCTTCGAGACACCATCCATATGGTAGACGAATTGGTAGGACGCCATGCGAATTCCCTTTGTTTCGAGGCAGGATTGGCGCCCCTTCTAGTCGGAATCGGCTCTTTATAAAAGAGGGCAAGCGCATTGAGTTAGTAAGCTTGCTTATATCTGTCAATGTGCATTCATACACATTAGCATGCTAACTAACTGCCTTTTATTCGGATCATAAACCTACATATTTGTTTCATACAACGAACGAGACCCCGGCTGGCTCAGCTACCGACCGAGATCTCTAGGAAAACTGGAGAAATGAAATGAAACTTACGAAATTTGCCGCCGCCGCAATCCTTGGTCTGACCGCTTCTGCAACTGTTGCCGCCGCTGCGCCGCTGAACTACCCGATGCTGGCACGCAATGGTGTCGACGTGACGCAATATAGCGATGCGGAAGCCCGCCAGATCAACGCCGCCCTGCGCGACGGGGATGTCTCGACGGCGCGGTACTATATCAACCATGAGGATCGGGCGGTGGAACATACGGCCGACGTCAATCCGGGTACGGCACAACTGGCCGCACAGCTTGGCCTGAATCCGGGCAACTATACCACGGCCGAGCTCGAGAAAGTCAGCACCTCGCTGCGCAATGACAACATGGAAGCTGTGGCTTTCGTCGTGAAACATGAAGATCGTGCGGTGCCCGGTGCCAAAGGTGTCGTCACGCCTGGCAAAGCCCAGATTGCGGCCCAGCTTGGCGTGAACCCCGCCGACTATACCGATGCCCAGCTTGATAAAATGCTGCTGGATCACATTGGTAGCGGCAATGACGGGATGATCACCGCTAAATATATCAACAAATAATCTCTGCGATCTCCGTTGATCACAGACTGGCCCGCCGCAAGCGGGCCAGTTTTTTCTAAGATGAAGAAATACGCGGTTTTCACACGCCCTTGCCAGTTAAATGGCCCAAATATGGAGGCGCGCAGAAAGTCTGTGCTGCGCCGCACATATCTTCTAAGCAAGCTTTTGTTTCTTTTCGCTGCTGCGCAGAATATATCAATTTCATGACGGATCGAACCGATTGGTTCACCTTGGATCCATGTTTAAAAAGATTACGCTATGAAACGAATAGTCCTCTCCCTCTGTTTGGCCCTTTCGGGCGTGACTTTTGGCGCGTCCATGTCTGTGGCACAGGATGCGGCGCGCAATGCAAAAATCGCCGAGATTTTGCGCGCGAATGGGATGGAATTCGTGACAACCGATCTGAAGACGCTGAAATTTGCCGAGGACACCCCTGTGGTACAGCAAGACCAGCCAGCGCCCGTTGCCGCGCAAGACTCCGACGGAAATTCGTGACCTTCCGGCCCGCCTTGACAGAAGGCTTGGGGCCAAAGGCAAAAATGCTTTAAATTCCCGTGGCCTGTGGCATATCAAAGGATATGTCCCAACCGATAGGCCATTGACCATGATCGAGTTCCTGCGCGCCCTTTACGAGGGCGAGACCGACCGCGCGCATCGTTTTCGCTACGGGCTTCTGGCATTTGATATCGTGACGGTCGTGTTTGTCGTGGTCACGTCGTTTGTTCCGCATGATGTGGTGATTACGGTGATTGATGCGGTGATCGGTCTGGCGATCGTGGCCGATTTTCTGGCGCGTCTGCTGATCGTGTCGCGCCGGTTCCGGTTCTGGTTCCAGCCTGCCACCTTGGCCGACCTTATCGCGATGGTTTCGTTTCTCCTGCCGCTGGCAGGCGAGGGGCTGGGCTTTCTGCGGGTCTTGCGGACGCTGCGCTTGCTGCATGCCTATCAGACGCTATCCCGCCTGCGTCAGGACTGGCCGTTTTTCCGCAAGCATCAGGATGTGCTTCTGGCGGCGATCAATCTGGCGGTGTTCCTGTTCGTAATGACGGGGCTGATCTATGTCACGCAGGAAGGCGTGAACGACCAGATCAACAATTACGCCGACGCGCTCTATTTTACCGTCACCACGCTGACCACGACCGGATTTGGCGATATCACCCCCAAGGGCGAATGGGGGCGGATGATTTCCGTGGCGATCATGATCTTTGGCGTCACGCTGTTCTTGCGGCTGGCACAGGTGCTGTTCCGGCCCACCAAGGTGCGCTACGAATGCAAGACCTGCGGGCTAAGCCTGCATGACGCCGATGCCGTGCATTGCAAACATTGCGGAGCAACGGTGCATATCGACACCGAAGGGCAGCTTTAAACCAGCCGCCCCCAGAGGTCGTAATCCGAGGCCTCATCCACCTCGACGGTGACCATATCGCCCACGCTGAGGGTTTCGAAACCCTCGTCGATGAACAGGTTGCCGTCGATTTCCGGTGCATCGGCGCGGGTGCGGCAAGTGGCGCCTTCCTCGTCGATCTCGTCCACGATGACCTGTTGCAGCGTGCCGACCTTGGCCTGAAGCTTGGCCTCGGAGATCTCCTGCGCCTTTTCCATGAAGCGGTTCCAGCGGTCCTGTTTGACCTCGGGGTCCACGTGGTCGGGCAGGTCGTTCGAGCGCGCCCCATCCACATTTTCATACTGGAAGCAGCCGACACGGTCGAGTTGCGCCTCGTCCATCCAGTCCAGCAGATATTGGAATTCCTCTTCCGTCTCGCCGGGATAGCCCACGATAAAGGTGGATCGCAGGACGATCTCGGGGCAATCCGCCCGCCAAGCGGCGATCTCATCCAGCGTCTTGGCCGAAGCTGCGGGCCGCGCCATGCGTTTAAGCACATCGGGATGCGCGTGCTGGAAGGGGATATCCAGATAGGGCAGGGCCAGACCTTCCGCCATCAGCGGGATCAGGTCGCGCACATGCGGATAGGGGTAGACATAATGCAGCCGTAGCCACGCCTCGGCCTCTTTCACCATCTTGCCCATCTCTCGGGTCAGATCGGTGATATGGGCGCGCACCTCGCCGCCTTTCCACGGGGAAAGGTCATGCTTGCGGTCCAGACCATAGGCCGAGGTGTCCTGAGAGATCATCAGGATCTCGCGCACACCGGCTTCCAAGAGCTTCTCTGTCTCGCGCAGGATCGCATGGGCCGGACGCGAGGCCAGTTTGCCCCGCATATCGGGGATAATGCAGAATTTGCACTTGTGGTTACAGCCTTCCGAGATTTTCAGATAGCTGTAATGGCGCGGCGTCAGTTTCACGCCCTGTGCCGGCAGCAGGTCCACAAAGGGGTCGGGCGCGGGCGGCACAGCACCATGCACGGCATCCAGAACCTGCTCGAATTGCTGCGGGCCGGTCACCGCCAGCACCTTGGGATGCACGCCGGTGATATAGTCGGGCTCGGCACCCAGACAGCCGGTGACAATCACCTTGCCGTTTTCCTTCAGCGCCTCGCCAATCGCCTCAAGGCTTTCGGCCTTGGCGCTGTCCAAAAAGCCGCAGGTATTCACGATCACCGCCTCGGCGCCCGTATAGTCGGGGCTGATCGCATAGCCTTCGGCGCGCAGGCGGGTCAGGATGCGCTCGCTATCCACCAGAGCCTTGGGGCAGCCAAGGCTGACCATGCCGATCTTCGGCTGACCCTCGCGGACGGGTTCGTCCACACGGATGCGGGGCGCAAGGTCGGGGCGCAGGTTCGGAGGGTTCTGGCTCATGTCGCTTCCCATGCATAAGGTGGCTAAGGCGAAGGGCGAGCCAAGGCCCGCCCTTTTCAGGTGCAGATACTCCCTCAAGGGGGCATGCTGCAAGTCATTTGCCCGAATGCCGGTTTATTTGCCCAAGCAGTAGCGCATCACGGCCTTCTGCGCATGCAGGCGGTTCTCGGCCTCGTCAAAGATCACCGAATGCGGGCCATCCATCACCTCGCTGGTGGCTTCGTCATTACGGTGCGCGGGCAGGCAATGCATGAACAGCGCATCGGGATTGGCGTGTTTCATCAGCTCGGCGTTGACCTGATAGGGGCGCAGCTGGTTGTGGCGACGCTCCTTGGCCGATTCGGGGTCATGCATCGACACCCAAGTATCGGTGACAATCAGATCGGCCCCTTCGACGGCCTTCACCGGATCGCGCTCGATCTCGCATTTCACGCCCATATTGCGCGCGAAATCGATCCATTCGCGCTCGGGGTCGAGGGGCTGCGGGCCGGTAAAGGTGAAATCGAAGCCGAACTGCCCTGCTGCATGCATGAAAGAGGCGCAGACATTGTTGCCATCGCCCGACCAGACCACTTTCTTGCCCTTGATCGGGCCGCGATGTTCCTCGAAGGTCATGATATCGGCCATGATCTGGCAGGGGTGGGTGCGGTTGGTCAGACCGTTGATCACCGGCACGCTGGCATATTCCGCCATCTCCAGAAGGGTCTCTTCCTCGAAGGTGCGGATCATGATCAGATCGACATAGCGCGACAGCACACGGGCGGTATCGGCAATCGTCTCGCCGTGACCAAGCTGCATATCGGACCCCGACAGCACCATCGTCTGCCCGCCCATCTGGCGCACGCCCACATCAAAGCTGACGCGGGTGCGGGTCGAGGGCTTCTCGAAGATCAGCGCAACCATATGACCGTCCAGCGGTTTTTCCGCATCGGGGGTGCCTTTGGGCTGGCCCTTGCGCGCATCCTTCATGGCGCGCGCCTGATCGATCATGGCCCGTAGGTCGGCCTGCGAGGTGGTATGGATATCAAGGAAATGGTTCATCGGTCTTGCTTTCTGTCTCCCGAAAGGTTCGGGCTTTCGGGTCAGTTAGTCTTGGCCTCAAGGCTCTGGACTTCAAGGCTCTGGGCGGCTTTATCAAGGCGGGTCACGGCCTCGGCCAGATCGTCCTCGGAAATATTCAGCGCGGGCAGCAGGCGCAGGACGTTATCGCCTGCGGGCACGGTCAGAAGGTGCTGCGCATAGGCCGCTTGTACCACATCACCGCAGGGCACCTTGCATTTCAGGCCCAACATCAGCCCCATGCCGCGCACCTCCTCGAAGACGTCGGGATGGGTGGCCACAAGACCTTCCAGCTTCTGCCGCATAAAGCCCGCCTTGGCGTTCACGGCCTCAAGGAAGGCCGGATCATTGACGATCTCGATAACTTTCGCGCCGATCGCACAGCCCAGCGGGTTGCCGCCATAGGTGGAGCCATGCGTGCCCGCAACCATGCCCGATGCCGCCTCTTCGGTGGCCAGCACGCCGCCCAGCGGGAAGCCGCCGCCAATGCCCTTGGCCATCATCATGATGTCCGGCGTCACCCCCGACCATTCATGCGCGAAGAGCTTGCCGGTACGGGCGACACCGCATTGCACCTCGTCAAAGATCAAGAGGATGCCGGTCTCGTCACACAAAGCGCGCAGAGCCTTCATCTCGGCTTCGGGCAGCGGGCGGATACCGCCTTCACCCTGCACGGGTTCGATCCAGATGGCGGCGGTCTTATCGGTGATGGTGGATTTTAGAAGATCCATATCGCCCCAAGCGATCTGGTGGAAACCGGGCAGCAGCGGGCCAAAGCCCTTCACCATCTTCTCGGCATGGGGCACAGCCGAAATCGCACCGGTCGAGCGGCCGTGGAAGGCGCCATCGAAGGTGATGATCTCGGTCCGGTCCACGCCTTTCGAATACCAGTATTTCCGCGCCATCTTGATGGCGAGCTCGGCGGCCTCGGTGCCCGAATTGGTGAAGAAAACCGTATCGGCAAAGGTGTTCTCGACCAGCATATCCGCCAGCTTCTGCTGTAGCGGGATCTGGTAGAGGTTCGACACATGCCACAGCTTCTGCGCCTGATCGGTCAGCGCCTCGACCAGTTCGGGGGCAGCATGGCCCAGCACATTCACCGCGATACCGGCCCCCATATCCAGATATCGGCTGCCATCCTCCGTCTCGAGCCAGCTTCCCGACCCGCGGGTAAAGGCCAGCGGTGCGCGGTTATAGGTGGGCAGGACGGACGGTATCATGGCATGAACTCCATAAGGGAAGGCCCATTTGGTGCGACGAACCCCGCAGGGTGTCAATGTCTCGGGCCGGACTGATGCTGTTTTAGGAAGGGATGTGGCAATTGGCCACGTCTGATCACCCGCCGCAGGGCGGATCGGCGCGCATTAGCGACGTCGGATAGGCGAAATATGGTCAAAGCCCGTAATCATGCTGCATTCCTTAGCCGCCGGCTCGTATGTTGTAAATCGGATTCGCACGCTTTCTGCCGCGCTGGCCCGAAGGCGCGCGCCCCTCAGGCTTTCAGACGGAAACCGATGCGGAACCAGTACCATGCCAAGCCCAGAACGATCACGAGCCACAGCGCGATCACTCCCAGCCCCTGCACCGGCGAGGCATCCGACGTGCCGATAAAGCCGTAGCGGGCCCCATCAATGAGGAAAAAGACCGGATTCCAATGCGAGAGCGCCTGAAAGAACGGGGGCAGGGCCTCGACCGAATAGAAAGTGCCCGACAGGAAGGACAGCGGTGTGATCACGAAATTGGTGAAGGCCGCCATCTGGTCGAATTTATTGGCCATGATGGCAGCCAGCATCCCCAGACCGCCCATCAGCATCGCGCCCAGGATCACGAAGGCCAGCGCCCAGAGCGGATGGGCGATGCCCTGTCCGATGGTCACAAACAGCCCCGCCGCAATCACGACCGCCACCAGAAGCGAGCGCCCGATGGCTCCGGCCAGATAGCCCATCAACAGCTCCCACGGGGCCAGCGGGGGCATCAGCGTATCGATGATATTGCCCTGCACCTTGGCGACCACGATGGAAGACGAGGTATTGGCAAAGGCGTTCTGGATCACGGTCATCATCAGAATGCCGGGGGCGAGGAATTCCAGAAACGGCACGCCCATCATATCGGCACGCCCTTTGCCGAAGGCCAGCGCGAAGACCACCAGAAACAGCCCTGCGGTGATCAGTGGCGCCAGCACGGTCTGTTGCCACACGGCCAGAAAACGGCGGTTCTCGCGCCAGCCAAGGCTATAGAGGCCCAGCCAGTTCACCCGGCCAAAGCGCCGTATTCCCATCTCGCGATTTGCGTGTCTGTCCATCAGTCGTCTCGTTTCCCGCTTGGTCCGGTTCCGGCGGAGCTCGGGGCCGCCAGAGCGCGTGGTCTGTGCCTCTCTACCTAGTGGGCGCAACGCAATCGGGCAACTAAGGCACAGTGCGTCCGAACTCTGCACAAGAACACAGCTTCTCGTGCTCAGACATCTTGAAAAGCAGGGCATGGCGGGGTAAATCCATAGCTCTTGATATTCCGGAGCCGGAAATCCCGTGGGAAGCTATGGGCCCGTCCGGACCGGAACAGTGAAAGGAAACCCATGTCCTGGACCGATGAACGCGTCGAAATTCTGAAAAAGATGTGGTCCGAGGGCCAGTCTGCCAGCCAGATCGCAAAGGAACTGGGTGGGGTGACCCGTAATGCCGTCATCGGCAAAGTGCACCGTCTGGGTCTGTCCAACCGGACCGCAACCACCGCCGAGGCCGCAGCGCCCGCCTCTGCGCCCAAGCCTGCGGCCGAGGCCAAGCCCGTGGTCGAGCCCAAACCCGCGCCCGCTGCGCCGCGTGCAGAGCCGAAAGCCGCGCCCGCCAGTGCGGCTGTGCGTCCGGCTCCTGCGCCGAAACCCGCCGCTGCCAAGCCCGAGCCGGTCGAGACGACAGAAGTGGCCGAGGCCGCACCGGCGCCCATGCGCCGTCAGATCATTCCCGCAGGCCAGCCGCTGCCGCCGCAGCCTTCGGCCAACGAGATCAGCCCCGAGGCACTGGCCCGTGTGGGCGAGATCGAGAAACACGCCAAGAAGCTCACCCTGATGGAGCTGACCGAGCGCACCTGCAAATGGCCGATCGGGGATCCTGCTACGGATGATTTCTGGTTCTGCGGCCTGCCGACCCAATCGGGCAAACCCTATTGCGAGGCGCATGTCGGCGTTGCCTTCCAGCCGATGAGCTCGCGCCGCGACCGTCGCCGGTAACGCCCGCGCCGTTCTCCGGCACACCGTTGGAATAGCCAAAAACCCGCAGCCGGATGGTTGCGGGTTTTTCGGTTTCGGGCATCCGGCTCGGGCATTTGTCGCGGGCGTCCGGCTTTGGCCCCCGTTGGGACGCTCGGCCTTCGGGCCGGATCGGCGGATGGGTGATCAGTGGGCGGTTGCCGCACCGACCGTGCCGCCAACCACAGCCCCTGCAGGCCCTGCCACAAGCGCGCCGCCAAGGCCGCCGGTTGCGGCCCGCTCGGTCGCGTTATGGCCGCAGGCCGCCAGCAGGGCGAGAACAGCAAGAGCGGGGGTCAGTTTCACGAGTTTCATCGAAATCTCCTGTTTCCTAATTCAGGAGTATGACGCCCGAAGCCCCGAAAGGTTCCCCCGCCTCTGTTACATATTGCGCACCGTCTCGATCATCAGTGCCACATTCTCGGGATCGGCATCGGGGGTGATCCCGTGACCGAGGTTGAAGATATGCGGCCCCTTGCGGAAGGCCTCGACCACGCGGCGGGTCTCCTCGACCAGTGCCTGCCCGCCTGTGACCATATGTCGCGAGGCCAGATTGCCCTGCACACAGCCCGACACCTGCACATGCTCGGCGGCCCATTCGGGGGTCACCGAATTGTCGATGGCCACACAATCCGCGCCGGTTTTCTGGTGGAAGCCGATATAGCCATCGCCCGCCTCGCGCGGGAAGGCGATCACCGGCAGACCGGGGAAGCGGGCCTTCATTTCCTTGGTGATACGGGCGGCCGGCTTGACGGCGAAATCCTCGAAATCCTGCCCTTTCAGCGAGCCGGCCCAGCTATCGAAGAGTTTCACGACCTCGGCACCGGCTTCCACCTGTTTCGAAAGATATTCGATGGTCGCATCGCTCAGCAGGTCGATCAAGGCGCTGAATGTCGCGCGATCTTCGTCTTTCAGCTTATGCGCGGGGCCTTGGTCGGGCGTGCCACGACCGGCCACCATATAGGTCGCCACCGTCCAGGGCGCACCGGCAAAGCCGATCAGCGTGGTCTCTTCCGGCAGGCTTTCGGACAGAATCCGCACCGTCTCGTAGACCGGAGAAAGCACCTCGTGGATGTCGTCACGGGTCTTCAGCCCGCGCAGCCCCTCTGCCGAGGTGATGGTGGACAGCCGCGGGCCTTCGCCCGTGACAAACCACAGATCCGCCCCAAGGGCTTGCGGCAGAAGAAGAATATCGGCGAACAGGATCGCTGCATCAAAGCCGTAGCGGCGGATCGGCTGCAGCGTGACCTCGGCGGCCAGTTCGGGGTTGTAGCACAGCGACAGGAAGTCGCCCGCCTTGGCCCGCGTGGCGCGATATTCCGGCAGGTAACGTCCGGCTTGCCGCATCATCCAGATCGGGGGCGTGGGCAGGCGTTCGCCGCGTAGGGCGCGCAGGATCGTTTTGTCGGCCATCTGGGTACTCTCCTTGGGTTGGTCTCTCTAGAACAAGGCGGGGCCCGTGCTGTCAAGCTTTCCCGCACCACAATGGCCGACAGGGCTTCTTGCATGGGGCCGCGCGCAAGGCTAAGGCTATGGCTATGACACAGATGCCCACACCCGATCAGCCCCTGAAGCTTGGCACCCGCGGCAGCCCTCTGGCGCTTGCGCAGGCCCATGAAACCCGTGCCCGCCTGATGGCGGCGCATGATCTGCCCGAAGCCGCCTTCGAGGTGGTCGTTATCAAGACCACCGGCGATGACCGTGCGATGATCGCCTCGGACAAGCCGCTCAAGGAAATCGGCAATAAGGGACTGTTCACCAAAGAGATCGAAGAGGCGATGCTGGACGGGCGGATTGATATCGCGATCCACTCGATGAAGGATATGCCGACGGTCCAGCCCGAGGGTCTGGTCCTTGATACCTATCTGCCGCGCGAGGATGTGCGCGACGCCTTTGTATCGCTGAAGGCGACGACGATCCATGATCTGCCCGAAGGGGCCGTGGTGGGCACCTCCAGCCTGCGCCGCCGTGCGCAGCTTCTGTCTCGCCGTCCCGACCTGAAACTGGTGGAATTCCGTGGCAATGTGCAGACGCGGCGCCAGAAGCTGGCCGATGGTGTGGCCGAGGCCACTTTTCTTGCGATGGCGGGGCTCAACCGCCTTGGCATGACGGAACTGGCCGCAGGGGCGATTGCCCCCGAAGATATGCTGCCAGCTGTGGCGCAAGGTGCCATCGGGATCGAACGTCGTGTGGATGACGCGCGCGCGGCGCAGTTGTTGTCGCCCATCCATGACATTCCGACCGAGCAGCGGCTGACTGTCGAACGCGCGTTTCTGGCCACGCTGGACGGTTCTTGCGAGACCCCGATTGCAGGGCTTGCGCTGATCGAGGGCGACGAAATCTGGATGCGCGGCGAGATCCTGCGTCCCGACGGGTCCGAATGTCTGCGCGCCGAGGGGCGTGCCAGCCTGTCCGATGCGGGCGAGTTGGGGATTGACGTGGCCCGTGCTCTGCTGGATCAGGCGCCAAAAGGGTTTTTTGACTGGAAGCGCGGGTAGGTTTTGCCGCAAGGCGACGGTAACGGCGCCGTTCTGTATACAATAGGGATATGACCTGTGTCGGGTGCCGTTCGGGCCCCCGCTTGTTGGATGGGGACTGACATGCTGCTTGATCGCCTGCGGGATTTGCTGGGGCATGACCATGTGCTGACCGGCGCGGATATGGCAGGTTTCGGTGAGGAATTTACGGGCCATTACCACTGGCAGCCGCTGGCCGTGCTACGTCCTGCCACAACCGAAGAGGTCTCGGGCATTCTGCGGCTGGCCTCGGAAAGCGGCACGCCGGTCGTGCCGGTCTCTGGCGGGACGGGGCTGAATGGCGGGCACGAGGCCGAGGGGCGGCTGATGATCTCGTTGGCGCGGATGAACCGCATCCGCGATTTCAACCCTGCGGCCCGTACCATAGCGGTGGAGGCGGGGGTCATCTTGCAGACGATCCATGACCATGTGGCCGAGGCCGGTCTGATGTTTCCGCTCAGCTTCGGGGCCAAGGGGTCGGCGATGGTCGGGGGCTTCCTGTCGACCAATGCGGGCGGCTCGAATGTGGTGCGCTATGGCAATGCGCGGGCGCTGTGTCTGGGGCTTGAGGTGGTGATGGCCGATGGCGCGGTGATGAACCTGATGACCGCGCTGCATAAGGATAATACCGGCTATGACCTGCGCGATCTGATGATCGGGGCGGAAGGCACGCTGGGGGTGATTACCGCCGCCATGCTGCATCTGGTGCCGGCCCCCACTGCGCGGGCCACGGCGCTGCTGGCATTGCCGGGCTTTGCGCAGGCGCTCTCGCTTCTCAACCGTGTGCAGGCGGGTACGGGCGGGGCGGTCGAGGCCTATGAGTATCTGCCCGATCTCTTTTTCGACCGGATGGCGAAATACAAACCCGACTGGACCTGCCCGATCACCCCTGCGCCGGTGAATATCCTGCTGGAAATCGCCACGACGGTGCCCGGAGACACCCCGCAATCGCGGCTGGAAGACCTGCTGGAGGCCCCGCTGGAGGCGGGGGATATTCTGGATGCGGTGGTGGCCTCCTCTGATGCACAGCGTAACTATCTGTGGCATATGCGCGAATCCGCAGCCGAAGTGTCCCTGAACGAGGATCCGCTGGTCGATACCGATGTGTCGCTGCCGCTGGATCTGATCGAGCCGTGGCTCAACCGGATGAATGCCGAAGTGGCGCGACTGGACCCAAAGGCGCGGATGATGGCGATCGGGCATCTGGGCGATGGCAACCTGCATTATACCGTCTACCCGTCGGATAAGGGCTTTGTGGCCCCGATCCGTGATGCGATTTCGCGCGAGGCGGTGGTGATGGGGGGCAGCTTCTCGGCGGAACATGGCGTCGGGCTGTCCAAGCTGGGGTCGATGGCGAAATACAAAGACCCCGTTGCGCTGCGCACGATGCGCGCGATCAAGGCGGCGCTGGACCCCAAGAATATCCTCAATCCGGGCAAGACGGTCCCCGAGGCTTGACGGCCCCTTCGGGTCTCGGTCCGGCATCAGGGGGCGGTGCTGCCTGTGCCGAAGCCGCGCAGAGCGGCCTGTGCGGCCCCGAAGCCGTGATAGGGATTGCAGCGCCCTGCGCGAAAGGGCATGTGGGGATCTTGCGAAAGGAAGGTCCCGATGTCTGCCTTGGCCGCGTATAAGCCGCTGGTGAAAGATCCCGCATTGCTGCTGACCTCGGCGCTGATGGTGCTGTTTGGCGCGCATGTGGCCTCGCTTCTGCCGCAGGCTTCCACCATCGCGGTGACCATTTTCGGGCTCAGCGACGGGGCCTATTCCCGCATCCTTATCGCGGCCTCGGTGATTGCGGTCACCACCTCGGTGGGCTTTGGCATTATTGCAGACCAGCGGGCCAACCGGCGCGCCATCGCCTTGCTCTCTTCGGTGTTTCTGACAATCGGTTCGGGGCTGGTGACGCTCCATCCCAGCCCTGTCACCTTTGTGCTGGCCCATGCGGTTTTCGTGCCGCTGGCCTCGACGCTGTTCGGGCAGCTTTTTGCGTTGGGCCGGTTGGCGGCCTCGGTCCATCCCAAGCGTGAACGCGAGGCGATCCAGTCCAGCCTGCGGGCGCTTTTTGCCGTGCCGTGGCTTGCGGTGCTGCCGGTCTGGTCACTGGCCTTCGGCGCGGGGGTCGACCTGATGGCGATCTATCCGGTCTGTTTCTGCCTTGCGGCCTCGGTTCTGGTGCTGACGCTTCTGTTCTGGCCCCGCGACGGCGCGACGCGCTGGCCCGACCCGAAATCGGGGCTGAGCTTCCGCCAGTCGCTGACGGAAATGGCGGATTGGCGTATTCTGGTGCGGGTGCTGGCTTTGGGCGCGATCAATGGCGGCGTTGTGCTCTATCTTGTGCTGATCGGTCTGGTCTTTGCGCAGGTGCCCGGACGGGGGGCGGGGGATGTGGCGATTTATGCGGCGATCACCGCAGGGCTGGAAGTGCCCCTGATGCTGATGGTGCCGGCAGTCTCCATGCGGATGTCGCGGGTCACGCTCATCCTGATCGGAACGTTGCTCTATTCCGTGCATCTGGCCTGCATTCCGGTGTTGGCATCCAGTCCGGCCTTGTGGGTCCTGCCGGTGTTCGGGGCGCTGGGGGGCGCGTTCATCCTGACCCAGCCGATGGCCTATCTACAGGAACTTCTGTCTGCGCGGCCCGGTGCGGGGGCCTCGCTTCTGGCGCTGCAAAAGCTCATAGGCGACGTCACCAGCGCCACGGTCTTTGCCCTTGGTGCGGCGCTGGCAGGCTATGGGGTGGTGGCGCTGCTGGGGGCGGCTCTGGCCGTTCTGGCGGCGGCGGCGCTCTATCTTATGGACCGCCGCAAACAGGGCGGCCCACGCTACTCGGCCTGATCGCGCTACTCGACCTGATCGAGAAGATCCAGAACCTGCGGCCCCAGCGCCTCGACCACCAGTGCCACACCCTTGGCGGAGGGGTGGAGGCCGTCGGGCTGGAGATAGTCGGCGCGCTTGGTGTCATCCTGCTGGGCTGCCGCCAGAGGTGCCAGCAGGTCGGGCACCAGCACCGCATCGTATTCTGCCGCCAGATCGGGATAGATCGCGCGGAACTCGGTCTGGTAGCTGGTCCCGTAATTGCCCGGCACGGGGACACCGGCCAGAAGCACTGGCAGATCCTTATCGGTCACGGCCTTGAGGATGGCATCCAGATTAGCCTTTGCCTGAGCAGGCGCCAGCCCGCGCAGGATGTCATTGCCGCCAAGCGCCACCATCACCGCATCCACATCGGGCGTCAGCGACCAGTCGATACGCGCCCGCCCGCCTGCCGTTGTATCGCCCGATACCCCGCCATTGATGATCGTGACATCCGCACCATGCGCGTTCAGCCATGCCTGCAACTGCGGCACAAGGCCCTGGCCATCGGGCAGCCCGTAGCCTTGGGTCAGGCTGTCCCCGAAGGCCAGCAGCGTCTTTTCGGCGGCATGGCCCTGTAGCGGGGCCAGTGCCAGCAGCAGGGCAAAACTCGCCCGGGTGCCGCGTTTGTGAAGTGCAAAGCTCTGTAGACCCCGTGTCTTATGGGGCGGTAGGCAAAGGAATTTCGACAGGATGGACATGGCGGATACAGTGCTTTCCATGAAAGAAGTGGAGCTGAAGCTGGAGGGAAATGCAGGCCTTGTCCCGATCCTGAACGGAATTACGCTGGACGTCCAGCGCGGGCAGAGCCTTGGTCTGACGGGGCCTTCGGGGTCTGGCAAATCCTCGCTTTTGATGGTGATGGGCGGGCTCGAGCGCGCCACATCGGGGCAGGTGCAGGCGCTGGGGCAGGATCTGGGCGCGATGCAGGAAGACGCGCTGGCGCGGTTTCGTCGCCATCACATGGGGGTGGTGTTCCAGAATTTCCACCTGCTGCCCACGATGACCGCGCTGGAAAACGTGGCCCTGCCGCTGGAGATTGCGGGCGCGCGCGATGCTTTTGCCCGCGCCAAGGCCGAGCTGGAGGCGGTGGGGCTTGCCCACCGGATGCACCATCACCCGACAGAGCTGTCTGGCGGTGAGCAGCAGCGTGTGGCGCTGGCCCGTGCGCTGGCCCCGCGCCCCGAGATCCTGCTGGCCGACGAACCCACCGGCAACCTTGATGCCAAGACCGGCGTGCAGATCATGGATCTGCTGTTCGGGCTGCGCGACCATTATGGCGCGACGCTTGTTCTGGTGACCCATGCCGCCGATCTTGCCGCCCGCTGCGACCGTGTGGTGGGGCTGCGCGATGGGGCCATTCTTTCGGACAGCCTCGCATGAGCGTGTCATGGTCCATCGCGCGGCGCGAATTGCGCAGCGGGTTGCGCGGCTTTCGGGTGTTCTTCCTGTGCCTGATGCTGGGGGTGGCGGCGATTGCCTCGGTGGGGCTGGTGCGCCATGCCATCCAGCAGGCTTTACAGGAACAGGGCGCGGTGCTTCTGGGCGGCGATGCCCAGCTGGAATTCACCTATCGCCGCGCCACGGCGGACGAACGCGCATGGATTGACGCGCGGGCGGCGCGGGTCTCCGAGGTCATCGACTTCCGCTCCATGCTGCGTCATGGCGAAGGCGAGACCCTGCAGACCGCGCTTGTTCAGGTGAAGGGCGTCGATACTGCCTATCCGCTTTATGGTGCGGTAGAGACCGCCCCACAGATGCCGCTGGCAGATCTGATGACCCCTGTCGATGGCGTCTATGGTGCGCTGGTCGACCCCGTTCTGGCGGATCGCATGGGGCTGAAAGCGGGCGATCCCGTCGAGATTGGCGGCGTCACGTTCCGCATGCTGGCGCGGCTTGCCCGTGCGCCCGACGAAACAGGGGCGGGCATCACGCTTGGCCCGCCGGTGATCGTGGCCACCAAGGCGCTGGAGGGCTCGCGCCTGCTGGACCCCGGCGCGTTATATGAAAGCGAATACCGTCTGGCCCTGCCTGCGGGCACCGACCTCGAGACCCTCAAAACCGAGGCGCAGACCCGTTTCAAAGAGGCCGGTCTGCGCTGGAGCGACCGCAGGCGGGCCTCTCCGGCGGCGGACCGTTTTGTGACGCGGCTGGGGAGTTTCCTCGTGCTGGTGGGGCTTGCGGGGCTGACGGTGGGCGGCGTGGGGATTTCGTCCTCGGTGGCAAGCTGGCTGGACCGTAAGGCCGCGACCGTGGCGACCCTGCGGGCCATCGGGGCCTCGGGGCGCACCATCCGCTGGGTGTTTTACTGGCAACTGATCGTGCTCGGCGTGGCAGGAATTGCGGCGGGGCTGGGGCTGGCCTGCCTTCTGGTGCTGGGCTCTGGCGGGCTGATCGGGCGGGTCATGCCGATCCCCGTGGATCTGCGCCTGAGCGCAGGCCCGATGGCCGAGGCCGCGATGTATGGCGCGCTGGTCACGGCGATCTTCTCGCTCTGGCCGCTTGCGCGCCTGTCACAGACGCGGGTGGCGCGGCTTTACCGCGCACGGGCGCGGGGGCTGCCGCCCTTGGGGATGCTGGCGCTGATCGCGCTTCTAGCGGCGGTGCTGGTGGGGGCGTCGATGGCGCTGTCGGGCCTGCCGTGGCTGACGCTCGGGGCCTTGGGCGGGGTGGCAGGGGCGCTGGCTTTGCTGGCGCTGACGGGCTGGCTGACGAAACGTCTGGCGGCCCGCGTGCAGCGGATCGTGCGGGGTGCGCCTGCGCTGCGGGTGGCGTTGGCGGGGATTTCCGGCCCGAACTCCGAGGCGCTGCCGGTGGTGCTGTCGCTGGGTCTGGGGCTTTCGGTCCTGTCGGCCATCGGGCAGGTGGATGCAGGGCTGCGCAATGCGATTGCGACCGACCTGCCAAAACAGGCACCGGCCTTTTTCCTGCTGGACATCCAACCCGACCAGCTTGCGCCGTTCACCGCGCAGATGCAGGCCGATCCACAGGTGGAGCGCGTCGAGACCACGCCCATGCTGCGCGGTGTGATCACCCGGATCAATGGCAAACCTGCCCGCGAGGGCCGCCCCGACCACTGGGTCTTGCGCGGTGACCGTGGCGTGACCTATGCCGCCACCCCGCGCGAGAAAATCGTGGCCGGCCAGTTCTGGGCCCCCGATGATCAAGGCCCGCCGCAGATCAGCTTTGCCGCAAAGGAGGCGCAGGAGCTTGGGCTGAAGCTGGGCGACAGGCTGACCGTCAATATCCTTGGCCGCGACATCACCGCGCCGATCACCTCGCTGCGCGATGTCGATTTCTCGACGGCGGGGATCGGCTTTGTGATCACCTTCAACCCTGCGGCTCTGGCGGGCGCGCCGCATACCCATCTGGCCACACTCTACGCCCCCGAAACCGCCGAACCCGAGATCCTGCGGCATCTGGCGCGGGCCTTCCCCAATGTCACCGCCGTGCCCGTGCGCGAAGCCATCGGTCGCCTGACCGAGGCGCTGCAGGCGATTGCCCGCGCCACCTCGCTTGCGGCCAGCGTGACGCTGGTGACGGGGGTGATCGTGCTGATCGGGGCTTCTGCGGCAGGCGAGGCCCGCCGCGCATGGGAGGCGGCGCTGTTGAAAACGCTAGGCGCCAGCCGTGGCCGTATTCTGCTGGCGTTCCTGCTGCGCGCGCTGATCCTTGGCGGTGTGGCGGGGCTGGTGGCTGTCGGGGCGGGGGCGCTGGCGGGCTGGGCGGTGCTTACGCAGGTGATGGAGCTGGGCTATCACATGGCGTGGACACCGGCGCTTGTCATCCTGTTTACCGGCATGGCGGCGGCGCTGCTGGCGGATCTGATGTTTGTGATCCGGCCCCTGCGGGTGCGGCCTGCGCGGATCTTGCGGCAGGCCGATTGAAAGACCTCTTGTATCGCTGCGCCGCGAGGTCTAGCTTGGCGCAAATCCGTTGGGGTGCCCCTATGAGGGGCTGAGAGGCGTCACGCCAACCCATCGAACCTGATCCGGCTTGTATCGGCGTAGGGAACGGAACCAAAGCGATGGGTGCAGCCTTTCTGCATCCCCTTTTTCCGCCCGTGCCGAGATGCCGGGAAATTGGAGGAAGGGATATGGTCGCGAAACTTCTCAGTATCGCAGGATCGGATTCGGGCGGCGGCGCGGGGCTTCAGGCCGATCTCAAGACGGCTTCGGCGCTGGGGGTCTATGCCATGAGCGCCGTCACCGCCGTGACCGCGCAGAACACGCGCGGGGTGACGGATGTGGTGCTGATGTCGCCCTCTATGCTGCGCGCCCAGATCCGCGCCTGCCTGGACGATATCGGGGCCGATGCGATCAAGATCGGCATGCTAGGCTCGGCCGAGCTGGTGCGGGTGGTGGCCGAAGAGATCGCGGGATTTGCAGGGCCTGTGGTGCTGGACCCCGTGATGATTGCCAAATCCGGTGATGCGCTGCTGGCCAAAGAGGCCGTGGCGGCGCTGACATCCGACCTGCTGCCGCTGGCAAGCCTGCTGACCCCGAACCTGCCCGAGGCCGCCTGTCTTCTGGGCCTGCCCGAGGCGCAGGAGGCCGATGAGGCGCAGGCCCGCGCGCTGCGGGCGCTTGGCCCGAAGGCGGTGCTTCTGAAGGGCGGGCATGCGACGGGGCCTGTCTGCACCGATCTTCTTCTGGCCGAGCAGGTCTCTTATTTCACCGCGCCCCGCTGTGCCACGCGTCACACGCATGGCACAGGCTGTTCGCTGGCCTCGGCCGTGGCGGCGGGGCTGGCACTGGGGCAACCGCTGCCGCAGGCGGTGGCGCGCGCGCATGGCTGGCTGCAGGGCGCGATCCGTGCCGCTCAGGGGTTGCAGATCGGGCAGGGCCACGGGCCGGTGCATCATTTCCACGAAATCTGGCCGATGGAGGCTTTGGCATGAGCATCGATTTCACCATTCTGGGCGCGGGCGTGGCCGGGCTGACCACCGCGCAGGAACTGACCACGCGCGGGGCACGGGTGCAGATCATCGACCCGCATGGTGCCCCCGGACCGCATGGCTGTAGCTGGTGGGCAGGGGGGATGCTGGCACCCCATTGCGAAAGCGAGATCAGCGACGAGATCGTGGTGCGCCACGGCCTGCGCGCGGCCGACTGGTGGGCCAAGGCAGGGGTGCCGGTGACCCATCGGGGCACTCTGGTGGTGACGCTGGCGCGCGACCGGCGCGAGCTGGACCGTTTTGCGCGCCGCACCGATGGCCATTGCTGGCTGGATGCGGCGGGCATTGCCGCGCTGGAACCCGATCTGGCCGACCGCCATGAACGGGGCCTGTTCTTCGGGACCGAGGCCCATATCGAACCGCGCGTGGCGCTGGCCGTCCTGCGCGAGGGGCTTGCGGACAAGGGCGTCGAGATCATGCCCGACGCGCCGCATCAGGGACGGCTTGTCGATTGTCGCGGGCTGGAGGCGCGCGACCACTTGCCCGCCCTGCGCGGGGTGCGCGGGGAAATGGTGGTGCTGCGCTGCCCGCAGATCGGGCTGTCGCGCCCCGTGCGGCTGCTGCATCCGCGCTATCCGCTGTATATCGTGCCACGGGGCAACGGGATCTTCATGCTGGGGGCGTCACAGCTGGAAGGCGACAGCCGCGGACCATCGACCCTGCGCTCGACGGTCGAGCTGCTCAATGCCGCCTTCGCGCTGCATCCGGCCTTTGCCGAGGCCGAGGTGCTGGAGCTTGGGGCCAATGCCCGCCCCGGATTTGCCGATAACATTCCGCGCGTGGTGGTCGGCGCGGACCGCGTTTTTGTCAACGGGCTGTTCCGTCATGGCTATCTGATGTCACCCGCGCTGGCGATGACCGCCGCCGATTATCTGCTGGACGGGCAAAACTCGGAACTTTTGCTGTCTGAACCCCTGCTACAGGAGGCCCCATGCGCCTGATCGTCAACGGAATCCCCGCCGAGGCCGAGGCCACGACACTGGCCGAGGCGCTGGTTGTTCTGGGCTATGGCGAGGCCCGCGTGGCCACCGCCGTCAACGAGGTCTTCGTGGCCTCTGCCGCCCGCACGGGCCATGCCCTGCGCGACGGCGACCGTCTGGAAATTCTTGCACCCCGTCAGGGAGGGTAACATGCCGGTTTTCTATGGAACCGAGGTGGCATCGCGGTTGATGCTGGGCACCTCGCACTATCCCAGCCCCCGCGATCTGGCGCAGGCTTTTGCGGCCTCGGGCGCGGGGATTGCCACCGTGTCGCTGCGCCGCGAGACCGCCGGATCGGGCACGGGCGCGGGCTTCTGGGAGCTGATCCGCGGGCTGGATGTGCCCGTGCTGCCCAATACCGCCGGATGCCATTCGGTCAAAGAGGCGGTGACCACCGCCCATATGGCGCGCGAGGTGTTCGATACGGACTGGATCAAGCTGGAGGTGATCGGCCATCCCGACACGCTGCAACCCGATCCGTTCGGCCTGTTGGAGGCCACCCGCATTCTGGCTCAAGACGGGTTCAAGGTGTTTCCCTATACCACCGAGGATGGCGTCTTGGGCGGCAGGCTCTTGGAGGCAGGGGCCGAGGTGCTGATGCCGTGGGGCGCGCCGATCGGCACGGGGCTGGGGTTGAACAATCCCTACGGGCTGCGGAGCCTGCGGGCGCAATTCCCCGAGGTGCCGATGGTGATCGATGCGGGTCTGGGCCTGCCCAGCCATGCCGCCGCCGCGATGGAGATGGGCTTTGACGCGGTGCTTCTGAACACGGCGGTGGCCAAGGCCGGAGACCCCGTGAAAATGGCCGAAGGGTTTGCGCGCGCCCTGGAGGCAGGGCGGCTGGCCTATGAGGCGGACCCGATGGAGCCACGCGATATGGCCCAGCCCTCGACGCCGGTGATCGGCATGGCGGTGCTGGCATGATCCCGCGTTTCTATCCCATCTTCGACCACCCCGACTGGCTGCGTCGCGCGCTGCCCTTGGGGGTGAAATTCGTCCAGTTGCGGATCAAGGACCAGCCGCAGGACCGTTTGCGCGCTCTGCTGGCCGAGGGGCGTGACCTGTGCCGCGCGCATGGGGCGCAGATGGTGGTGAATGACCATTGGGAGCTGGCCATCGAGCTGGGCTGCGACTGGCTGCATCTGGGGCAGGAAGACCTTGAGACCGCCGATCTGGCGGCGATCCGCGCGGCGGGGTTGAAGCTGGGCCTTTCCACCCATGACGAGGACGAGTTGGCGCGCGCTCTGGCGGCGCGTCCCGATTATGTCGCGTTGGGGCCGGTCTGGCCGACGATCCTGAAAAAGATGAAATGGCATCAGCAGGGGGTCGAGACACTGACCCGATGGAAGCAGCTGTGCCAAGGGGTGCCCTTGGTGGCCATTGGCGGGCTGTCGGTGGAACGCGCGCCTCTGGCCTTTGCGGCAGGGGCGGATTGCGTGTCGGTGGTGACCGATATCACCCTCAATGCCGACCCGGAGGCACGGCTGCGGCAGTGGCTGGAGGTCACCCGATGACCCGCTATGCCCGCCAGATCGCCGTGCCGGGCTTCGGAGAGGCGGCACAGGCGCGGCTGCAGGAGGCGCGGGTGCTGGTGGTGGGGGCTGGCGGGCTGGGGGCGCCGGTGCTGCACTATCTGGTGGGCGCGGGGGTGGGCTATATCCGCCTGCTGGATGCCGATCATGTCAGCCGCTCCAACCTGCACCGGCAGACGCTGTTTCGCGAAAGCGATATCGGTCGGTCCAAGGTGCTGGCCGCGGCGGCCCATATGGCGGATCTCAACCCCGACGTGGTGCTGGACCCTGTGCCGCAGGCGTTGAGCCCTGCCAATGTCGCGCATCATATGGCTGGCTGCGATCTGGTGCTGGATTGTGCCGATAGTTTCGCGGCCAGCTATATCCTGTCGGACCAGTGTCTTGAAAACCGTGTGCCGCTGATCTCGGCGTCGGTCGTGGGGACCGAGGGCTATGTCGGCGGGTTCTGTGCCAATGCGCCCTCGCTGCGTGCGGTCTTTCCCGATCTGCCACAGCGGTTGGGCAGCTGTGCTGCGGATGGGGTGCTGGGGCCGATTGTGGGGGTGATCGGCGCGTTACAGGCCCAGATGGCGCTGGCGGTGCTGACCGGTTTCGGTGAAAGCCCTCTGGGGCGGGTCAGCAGCTTTGATGCGGTTTCGTGGCGCTTTGGCGGTTTTGTGTTCCATACCGCGCCCGAACCCGAATACGCGCCGCGTTTCATTGCTCCTGAAGCGATGTCGGCGGAGGATCTGATCATCGATCTGCGCGCCGAGGAGGAAGGTCCGCTGGCGCATCCGCAGGCGCATCGGCTGGGCGTGGAAGACCTTCGGACGATGGCGCTGTTCGGGCCGCGCAAGCGGTTGGTTCTGGCCTGCCGGTCGGGGCAGCGGTCCTGGGCTGCGGCAGACGCGATCCGTGGCGAATGGCAGGGCGAGATCGTGCTGGTGGCGATGGGCGCGCACCCTGTTGAACGGGCCTGAGTTGCAAAGCGGATGACTTCGTGCCGGATGACGCTATCTGGGTGAGCTGCAAAGAACAGACGGAGCCCTTTATGTCGCGTGGACCCTCAGGCAAGACCTCGTCAAACGCTCTTGTTTCCGGCTCTATTCCCTGGGCGCTGGCCATGTTTGCCCTGCCGACGCTGGGCTCTTCGGTGCTGCAATCGGCAGGCGGGTCGATCGACTCGGCTTGGGTGGGCAACCTGCTGGGCGAGACAGCGCTGGCGGCCACCACCAATGGCAACCTGATCATGTTCCTGCTGGTCAGCTTTGTCTTCGGGTTCGGCATGGCGGCCACCATTCTGATCGGTCAGGCCATCGGGCGTGACAGCCTGTGCGAGGCCCGCCGGATCGTCGGCACGGCGGTGGGCTGCTTTTTTCCGCTGGCGGTCGTGGTGGCCGTGGCGGGGTATTTCGCCGCGCCGCATCTGCTGGCGCTGCTGGGGACCGATCCGCAGATCGGGGATCTGGCCCGTAGCTATCTGCAACTGACCTTTGTCGCCATGCCGGGCATCCTGATGCAGACCATGCTGATGATGACCCTGCGCGGGTCGGGGGATTCGGTGACGCCGCTCTATTTCATGATTCTGGCGGTGCTGCTGGCGGCGGTGATCAACCCGCTGCTGATCCTTGGGGTCGGGCCGCTGCCGAAGCTGGGCATCGGCGGATCGGCGATCAGTCTGGGGCTGGCCAATTACACCTCGCTGGTGGCGATGCTGGTCTATATCTATCTGCGGGACTTGCCGCTGCGCCTGCGCGGGGGCGAGCTGCGCTTTCTGCGGCCCGATCCGCAGATCCTGCGCCAGATCCTTGCCAAGGGCCTGCCCATCGGCCTGCAGATGGTGGTGGTGACCACCGCCGCGCTGACGGTGCTGCGCCTGATCAATCGCGAGGGCGTGGAGACCACGGCGGCTTACGGTGCGGTGCAGCAGATCTGGACCTATGTGCAGATGCCCGCGATGGCGCTGGGGGCGGCGGTGTCGGCAATGGCGGCGCAGAATATCGGGGCGGGCCGGTTTGATCGTGTCTCGCGGATCACCCGTATCGGGATCGTCTTCAATATGGTGCTGACCGGCGGGCTGGTGGCTCTGCTGTTGCTGGTGGACCGCTATGCGCTGGCGATCTTTCTCGACGGGCAGGGGGCGGCGATGGAGATCGGCCAGCATGCGCTTCTGGTGGCGACATGGGGCTTTGTCGCCTTCGGGGTCAGTCAGGTGCTGTTCGGCACGGTGCGGGCCAACGGGCGTGTGGTCTGGCCGCTGGTCATTCTGGCGGTGTCGCTTTATCCGGTGCGGCTGGGCTTTGTCGAGCTGATGCATCCGGTGCTTGGCACCGATGCGATCTGGTGGAGCTTCCCGACCGCCTTCTGCGCCACGATGCTGATGGCGGTGTTGTATTATCGCTTCGGTCGCTGGCAGGACGGGCCCGCAGGTGGATTGCACACCCCGCCAAAGCCTCCTATTGCCAATCCCAGCGATACCCAGCCCGATCCTGCTTCGGCCACGCTGTCCCACGAAAGGACGCAATGATCCGAAGCCAGATCGACAGCCAGATCTTGCGCATCACCGCCGAAGGCCGTTCAATGCGCGCATAACAAAGCGATGAGGACCATATGCCGTCGAGCATTCCGAAGACCAACCTCGAACATTGGGCCATTTTGCGGCGCGTTGTGGAATGCGGCAGCTTTGCCGAGGCGGCGATCAGCCTGGAGCGGAGCCAGTCCGCGATCAGCTATTCGGTGTCCAAGCTACAGGAATCTCTGGGCTTCCCGATTATGGAGATGCAGGGCCGCCGCGCGGTTCTGACCGAGCATGGCAAGCTGTTGCTGGCCGAGGTCTCGCCGCTGATCGACGAGCTGGTTTCGGTCGAGACGGCCGCACGGGCGGAATCCGGGACCGGACCGCTTCAGGTCCGCCTGCTGGTCGATGCGCTTTTCCCGCGCGAATGGCTGGGCGAGGCGCTGCAGCAGCTTCAGGTGAAATTTCCCGATGTTCTGGTGGATATCCACGAGACGGTGCGTCTGGAAATGTCGGAATTCATGAGCCTGCCCTTTGATCTGGCCGTGGTTCTGCCCGAGCTTTGCCCTGTTGTCGGCCAGCGGATCTGCGAGATGGATTTCGCGCTGGTGGCGCGCAAGGATCACCCTCTGGCCAATGCCCATCACAGCCTGACACAGGCCGAGATGGCGCGGCATCTGCGCGTTTTCATCCGCGAGAACCGGCTGGACGGCACCGAGGTGGACCGCCCGCATGGCCGTATCTGGACGGTCTCCTCGCTGGAAAGCGCCGTGGCGGCGGTCGAGCGGGGCATGTGTTTCGGCTGGTTGCCGACCGAGCTGATCTCCGGTCAGCTGGAACGCGGTGATCTGGTGATGCTGAATGCAGGCGGGGTCAGCCGCCGCAAGGTCTCGCTTGATCTGGTCTATCGTGATGTGGACCGCGCCAGCACGCCGGTGAAATTCATGGCGCAATGTCTGGCCTCGATCCATCAGGCCAATGGCTGATCGGGTCTCGGCCTGACCTCGGGCCGGAATGCAAAACGGCGGGCGCATCGGCCCGCCGTTTTTTCATGTCCGGAGCATTGGCTCAGGTGCGGATGCCCGCAAAGCGGCTTTGCCAATCCTCGCGCTCTTCGTCCGAGATCTTGCCAAACAGCACGTCCGGCGTGGTGAAGGCATGGCCTTCGGGCAGGGCGCGTACGGCGGCGGCCACATCCTCGGGCCAGGTTTGGTCGGTTGCATGCATGCCTTCCAGCATGGACGCTGCCGCATCGGGGATGAAGGGCGCCGAGAGCACCGCGTAAAGCGGCACGAGGTTCAGCGCCAGACGTGCAATCGCGCCCGCCTGCACCGGATCGGTCTTGAACACCGACCAAGGCGCCGAGGATTGCAGGTATTCATTGCCCGCCACCCAGATCGCGCGCAGCTCGGCTGCGGCCTTGCGGACCTCTTTGGCCTCCATGAAGCGCTCGTAGTCGCGGATGCGGGTGGTCAGCTCGGCAATCAGCGCCTCGCCTGCCTCGCCCCAATCGCCGCCCTCGGGGATCGCCTCACCGAATTTGGAACGGGTGAATTTGGTGATCCGCGAGACGAAATTGCCCAGCACATCGGCCAGATCCTTGTTCACCGATACCTGGAAATTCTCCCAGGTGAATTCGGCATCCGCCGACTCGGGCGCGTGCGACAGAAGCCACCAGCGCCAGTAATCCGACGGCAGGATTTCAAGCGCCTGATCCATGAAGACGCCGCGCCCGCGCGAGGTCGAGAACTGGCCGCCATCATAATTGAGGTAGTTGAAGGATTTGATGTAATCCACCAGCTTCCACGGCTCGTCCGAACCAAGGATTGTCGCGGGGAAGGACAGCGTATGGAAGGGGACGTTATCCTTGCCCATGAATTGGGTATAGGTCACATCCTCGGCGCCTTTATCGGTGCGCCACCAGCGTTCCCAATCGCCGCCCGAGGCCTCGGCCCATTCCTGCGTGCCTGCGATATATTCGATCGGCGCGTCGAACCAGACATAGAAGACCTTGCCCTCCATGCCTTCCCAAGGCGCGCCCTCGAATTGCGCAGGCACACCCCAAGAGAGGTCGCGGGTGATGCCGCGGTCCTGCAACCCGTCGCCGTCATGCAGCCACTTCTTGGCAATCGAGGTGGTCAGCACCGGCCAGTCGGTCTTGCTGTCGATCCATGCGTCCAGCTTGTCCTTCATGGCCGACTGGCGCAGGAAGAGGTGCTTGGTCTCGCGCATTTCCAGATCGGTCGAGCCCGAAATCACCGAGCGCGGGTTGATCAGATCGACCGGATCGAGCTGCTTGGTGCAATTATCGCATTGGTCGCCGCGCGCGCTGTCATAGCCGCAATTAGGGCAGGTGCCCTCGATATAGCGGTCCGGCAGGAAGCGGCCATCGGCGTTGGAATACATCTGCTTTTCCGAGACTTCGCGGATCAGCCCCATATCGAACAGGCGCTTGGCGAAGGCTTGGGTCAGCGCACGGTTCTGAGTGCTGGAGGACCGCCCGAAGTGGTCAAAGCTCAGGCGGAAACCTTCCGCGATACGGGCCTGCACCGCGTGCATTTCCGCGCAATACTCGGCCACAGGCTTGCCGGCCTTCTGGGCAGCCAGCTCGGCGGGGGTGCCATGTTCGTCGGTGGCGCAGATGAACATGACCTCATTGCCGCGCGCACGCTGGTAGCGGGCGAAAAGATCCGCCGGAAGCTGCGAGCCGACGAGATTCCCGAGGTGCTTGATGCCGTTGATATAGGGAATCGCCGAGGTGACGAGGTGACGTGCCATATATCCGCCTTTCAGATGAGTTTGCGCAGGGTTTAACGCGGGGCGGGGCGTATGGCCAGAGGGATCGCGGTGCAAGCCCCGCGCTTCACGCCGGATTTTTCTGGAAATAGACGCGGTGGAAGCCGTTTTCCACCCGTTCCCCGATCTTGGCATAGCCCAGACGCGGATAGAGCGCGAGGTTCTCGGTCATTTTGGCATTGGTATAAAGCTGTACCGGCTTGCCTGCCTGACGGGCGGCCTCTTCGCAAAAGGCGATCAGCTTGCGGCCCGTGCCACGGCCCCGCGCGGCACGCGATACCGCGACATTTTCCAAGAGGATATGGGGGCCTTCGTCATAGAAGGTGATGAAGCCCAGAAACGCCCCCTCATAGGCCACATGGACCAATCCTTGCGCGATCTGGGCGGCGTAATCGGCGCTCATGGGCGCAGGGTCGCGGCCCATGCGGGCGATATAGGGGCTGTAGGCCTCGATCGCGCAGGCGCGGATGGCGGCCTCGTCTTGCGGCGTGGCAGGGCGGATCATGGCTTATGGGGCAATCCGGCTTTGCGCCAGTTTCACCCCGAAGCCGATAAAGACCACGCCCGTCACGGCCTTCAGGGCGCGCTGGAAGGCGGGGCGGCGGGTGACGGCCCTGAGGCCACCAAGCGCCATCACCATAGCCGAGAACCATAGCGCATTGATCGTGGCATGCAGCGTGACCAGCGCGAAGGGCTGGGCGATACCATGATCCGCAGGCAGGAATTGCGGAAAGGCCGCAAGATAGAAAAGCGAGACCTTCGGGTTGAGCGCATTGGTCAGGAAGCCTTCGATGAAGGCACGGCGCTTGCGGGTCTGGCGCAGTTCGGGGGCATGGGGCGAGGGCGTCACGCCACGGGCCGCAGCGATCAGCGATTTGACCCCGAGCCAGACCAGATAGCCCGCACCCAGCATCTTGAAGACATTATAGGCCCATGCGGATTGCGTCAGTATCGCCGAGATCCCCAGCACCGACAGCGTCCCATGCAGGTAGAAGGCCGCCACAAAGCCGCAGACCGCCGCAAACCCCGCCCGTCGCCCCGAAAGCGGCACGATGCGCGCGATCAGCAGGCCGTTCGGTCCGGGCGAGATCACCAGCAGCGTGGTGACAAGGGCGAAGGTCAGCAGCGTGGCAAGGGTCATATGGGCTCTCCTGTAGGGGCAGACCTGCGCGGGTCATGAAAAAGGCAGGAGCGTGCCCCTGCCTTGTTCCGGATAGCTTAAGCCTGGTTCAGGCCAGTTTGGCAAGGCCGCGATCAACGGCGTCGATGATCCGGTCGATCTTGGGCTGGTCCACGATCAGCGCGGGGCTGAAGCAGAGCGTGTTGTTGAAGCCCTTGAACGACCGCGCCGTGGCGCCGATCAGCACGCCATCCGCATCCGCCGAGGCCACAACCGATTGCACCAGTTTCTCGGCCAGCGGCTCCTTGGTGGCGCGGTCGGCCACCAGTTCGGCGCCGCAGAACAGGCCCTTGCCGCGCACATCGCCGATGACTTTGTGCTTTTCCTTCAGCTCTTGCAGGCGGCTCATCATATAGTCGCCCATCGCTTTGGTATTGGCCAGAAGGCCCTCATCCTCGATGATGCGCATGTTCTCCAGCGCTGCAGCAGGGCCCGCCGTGCAGCCGCCGAAGGTCGAGATATCGCGGAAATAGCTCATTTCGTCATCGGGGTCGGTGCGGAATTTCTCGAAGACCTCATCGGTGGTCAGCATGCAGGCGATGGCGGCATAGCCCGAGGCCACGCCTTTGGCGCAGGTCACGAAATCGGGTTTGATGCCGTAGTTCTGATAGCCGAACCACTCGCCGGTGCGGCCCATGCCACAGACGACCTCGTCGATATGCAGCAGGATGTCGTATTTCTTGCAGATCTCCTGCACGCGCTCCCAATAGCCCTTGGGCGGCACGATGACACCACCGCCCGCGGTGACGGGCTCAAGGCAGAGCGCGCCCACGGTATCGGGGCCTTCGCGCAGGATGACCTCTTCGATGGCATCCGCCGCGCGTTCACCGTAGTTCTCAACGTCCCATTGCGCACGGTATTCAAGGCAATGCGGCACGGGGATGAATCCCTCGGGGAAGGGGCCATATTGGTCGGCACGCTGGTGCTGGCCACAGGCGGCCAGTGCCGCCAGCGAGGACCCGTGATAGTCGCGCTCGCGGTAGAGGATTTTCCACTTCTTGCCGCCGTGATGCTTATGCGCGATCTGGCGGACCATCTTCCATGCTTTCTCATTGGCCTCGGTGCCGGAGTTCACATAGTAGAGACGGGTCAGGCCCGGGGTCTTTTCCGTCAGGCGTTCCGCGAATTGCGCACCGGGGATCGACCCGACCGAACCCGCGAAATAGTTGATCTTGATAAGCTGGTCGCGCACCGCATTGGCGATGCTTTCGCGGCCATAGCCCACATTCACCGTCCAGACGCCGCCCGAAACCGAATCCAGATATTCGCGCCCGTTCTGGTCCCAGACCGACATGCCCTTGCCCTCGACGATGATGCGCGGGTCATGGGTGCGCAGCTTCGCGTGTTGGAACAGGTGGTGGAAGACATGGGCCTTATCAGCATCGACAGTGGCCTGAATGTCATTAAGTGCGTGACCGTCCATCGGGGCCATCCTTTTCTTGAAACTCCGCTTCACCCAATCGCTTTCGGGCTGGCGCTGATAGGGCCAGATGGGTGCAAGCGATGGTGCCAGATTGGCGGGTATGTTATAGCAGGGCCAAGGCATTCTGCATTTGGCAGGGCGGTTGCGGGAATTTTAGGCGGAGACCTATGGCAGAGCAGGCGAAATCAACCCTTGGTCTGACGCTGGACAGGTCCAGCCCCGACCCGTTGCAGCGCCAGTTGCGGCAGGGGATCATCACCGCCATCGAACAGGGGCGGCTGCGTCCGGCGCAGAAGATGCCCGGCTCGCGCAGCCTGGCGCAATCGCTGGGGGTGGCGCGCAATACGGTGACGCTGGCCTATGACGAGCTGGTCGCGCGCGGCTATCTGGAGGCCCAGCCCAAGCGCGGGGTCTATGTGGCGGTGCGCGCGCAGCCCATGCCCGAGACGGCGGCGGAGGGGGCGATCCATTGGGCCAGCCGGCTGCGGGCGCGGCCCTCGGCCTTCGAGCAGATCCGCAAGATGACCAATTGGGCCGATTACCCCTATCCCTTCATCTACGGGCAGGTGGACCCGACGCTCTTTCCCATTCAGGCGTGGCGGGCCTGTTCGCGCGATATGATGGGGCGGTCGGCGCTGGATTGGTGGTCGGCGGATCGCGCGGTGGAAGATGACCCGATGCTGATCGAACAGATCCGCACCCGCATTCTGCCTGCGCGGGGGATCTTTGCCCGCCCCGAAGAGATCCTGATTACCCTGGGCGCGCAGGAGGGGCTGTATCTGGCGGCCCGTCTTCTGGCGGGCGAGGGCGCACGTGTCGGGCTGGAGCGTCCGGGCTATCCCGATGCGCGCTTCATCTTTGGCCTGACAGGGGCCGAGCCGGTGGATCTGGGCGTGGATGCGGAAGGGGCGACACCTGTGTCCGGCCTTGATCTGGCGGTGCTGACACCCGCCTCGCATTGCCCGACGATGACGGTGATGTCGCCCGCCCGCCGCGCCGACTGGCTGGACCGTGCAAGCGATGAGGATTTCCTGATCCTTGAAGATGATTACGAGGGCGAACTGGCCCTAGCCCGAGGCCCCGCTTTGAAGTCGCAGGATCGGGCGGGGCGGGTGATTTACCTTGGCACCATGTCGAAGATCCTCGCGCCGGGGGTGCGGCTTGGGTTTATGGTGGCACCCGAGGGCTTTGTGCATGAGGCGCGTTGGATGCGCAGGCTGCTGCACCGCTCGGCGCCGCTGAACAATCAGCGCACGGCGGCGATCTTTCTGGCCGAGGGGCATTATCTGGCGTTGATGCGGCGGCTGCGCGAGGCCCATGCCGAACGCTGGTATCAGGTGATCGACCGCCTCCCCCAAGACCTCGCGGGGTTTCGCGCGCCCGATCCCTGTCATGGCGGGTCGAGCCTCTGGCTAAAGCTGCCCGAAGGCATGGATAATGCAGCGCTATTGCAGGGCGCGCTGGCCCGTGGCGTAGCTTTCGAGCTGGGCGATCCTTTCACCGGAGCCGAAGGCGCGGGGCGTTACATCCGGCTGGGGCTCAGCTGCATCCGGACCGAGGCGGTGCGCCCCGGTCTGACGCTTTTGGGGCAGGTGGCCGAGGCGCTTTAGTCGCAATCGGCGCGCGTGCCACGGGCCTCTTCCAGCGCGACGGCCGCCGCAATCAGCCCCGCATGGGAAAAGGCCTGCGGGAAATTGCCCAAGTGGTCGCCGCTTGCGGGGTCGATCTCTTCAGGCATCAGCCCCAGATCATTCGCCGTGGCCAGAAGGCCGGAAATCTGCGCCTCGGCCTCAGTGATGCGGCCCGCGCGGGTCAGGTAATCTGCCGCCCAGAAACCACAGGCCATGAAGTGCCCCTCATTGCCCGCAATGCCGTCCACCCCTTCCTGATAGCGGCGGAAATGCGGCCCCTGAGACAGCTCGCGCTTCAGGGTCTGATAGGTGGCCACCATCTTCGGGTCGTCCGGCGCGACGATCCCGATGCGGGGCAGCAGCAGAACCGAGGCATCCAGCCAGTCGCGCCCGATAGCGCCGGTGAAGGCACCGACCTCCTCGCTCCATGCCCGCGACAGAACATAATCTCGGATGCGGGCATGTTCGCTGCGGTAGGCCTCGGGGTCATCCTTCACGGCGCCCAATTCGATCAGATCAAGCCAGGCATCCAGCGCCTGCCAGCACATCGCCTTGGAATAGGTGTGATGCTGGCGCGACCCCGGAATTTCCCACAGGCCGTTATCGGGCAGGGTCCAATCCAGCATGGCCGCCTGCGCATAGCCCTGCAGGCGGGTCTGTTCCTCCTCGGACAGGGTGCCGCCATGACGCACATACATGCGCGCGCAATCCAGCACGGCCCCATAGCCGTCCAGTTGGAGCTGACCCTGTGCGTCATTGCCGATGATCAGCGGCGCCGAGCCGCGATAGCCCTCAAGCGCTGTCAGTGTGCGCGTGCCCGGATCATGTTCCTTGCCGATGGAATAGAACACCCCCAGACGCGGAGCGGATTGGCGCGCGGCCTGCATCAGCCAGCGGAAGAAATTCTGGGCACAGTCAGGCAGGTTCAGCGCGAAAAACGCATGCAGCACAAAAGTGGCATCCCTGATCCAGCAGAAGCGGTAGTCGTAATTGCGCACCCCGCCGATGGTCTCGGGCAGGCCCGCCGTGGGGGCGGCCAGCAGCGCGCCCGAGTTGTTGTAGTGCAAAAGATGCAGGGTCACCGCGCTGCGCATGATCGCCTTGCGGAAAGGGCCTTCGGGTTTGCAGCCCGTGTTGATCTTTTTCCAATAGGCCAAGGTGCGGTCGAGTTCACGCCGAGGCGTGCCAGCATCCACAGGGCGGGCATCGGGGCTGGCGCTGGTCAGCAGGGCAAAACGGGTCTCGCCCGCCTGAAGCGTGCAGGATCCGCCCAAAGCGCCGGGGGCAACAGGGGACAGATCCACATCGGACACAAAGCGCAGCCCGTCATGGCCGAATTCCATCCGCCAGCTGCCATCCTCATCCTGCCGGAGGTCGGGCAGGGTCGCGCCCCAGTCCAGCATCGGGTTGATCAGCACGGCCAGTTCCGGCGCACCTTCCAACGCTTCGACAATGCGCAGCACCTGCCTGTCGCCGCCGATCGAGCCATCTGCGCGTTCGCCCATCGGCATCAGGTCGGTGACCTGCAAGACCCCCTGCGGCGTGTGATGGGTGGTGCGCAAAACGGCGCTGTCCCCGATATAGTCGCGGGTGATTTCCCCCTGCACAGTGGGGCCCACGAAAAACCGCCCGCCGCGCCGCGCATCCAGCATGCCGGTGAAGACCGCATCGCCATCGAAATCCGGCAGGCAGAGGAATTCGATCGCCCCGTCGCGTGCGACAATCGCCGCGGTCAGCGTGTCTCCGATCAGGGCGAAATCGCGGATCGGCGGATAGGCGTTTTTGCGCTGGGGCAGGTCGGCCAGAGCGGTGTCGGCAGGGGTGTGCAACAGCGGACGGGTGATGCGGCCCTCCATCTTATGCCCCCTGACCAAGGTTGATCGACAGCCCGCCATCAATGGCAAAGCTCTGGCCCGTCACATATTCCGCATCCGTCGAGGCCAGATAGACCGCCATTTTCGCCACCTCCCACGGCTGGCCCGCGCGGCCCCACGGGATATGGCTCTCCATCTCCTTGCGCAATTCGGGATCGTCGATGGCTTCTTGGTTGATCGGCGTCAGGATCATGCCGGGAAGGATGTTATTGGCGGTGATCCTATGCGGCGCGAGTTCCAGCGCCAGCGTGCGGGTCAGCATCCGCAGCCCGCCCTTGGACGCATCATAGGCCGAGGTGCCCCCGCGCGGGACGTTCTCATGCACCGAAGACACGGTGACAATGCGCCCACCGCCGCCCGCTGCCTTACGCATACGGGTGAAGGCCGCCGAAGCCATAGCGGGGCCGGTCAGATTGACGGCGATCACCTTGGACCAATCCTCGGGGTCCATCTGGTCCAGATCGGCGGGGGCGGGGTCCATCCCGCCGTTATTCACCAGAATATCCGCCGCTCCGAACCGGTCCTGCGTCTTGGCAAAAAGCGCCTCGATGTCGTCAAGCTTGGACAGATCGCATTTCACGATCTCCACCAGACTGCCGTGGGCGGCCACATGATCGGCGGTCTTCTTGGCGCCCGCTTCATCCGAGCGGTAGGTGATCACCAGATCCGCCCCCTCCTGCGCGTAGGTCTCGGCAATGGCCGCCCCGATCCCCGACGAGCCGCCGGTAACAATGGCGATTTTGCCTTTCAGGCGGTTGGCGGCTTTGGTCGGTTGCGGCGTTACAGGAGACATCGGATATCCTTTCCTCAGGGGGTGTCTCCCTAACGGGCAGACCCTTTGGAAGTTTCCTTCACTTCGTCGTTTTTGCCGGATGCAGGGCCGCGCGCGCTGGGCTATCATGGCCTCATGCTGAAGCTTGACGACCGTGACCTTGCCATTCTGACAACGCTTGCCCGCGAGGGCCGCATCACCAAAGCGGCGCTGGCCGAGCGTATCAATCTTTCGCCCACGCCCGCTTGGGAGCGGCTGCGCAAGCTTGAGGCTGCGGGGCTGGTCGAGGGCTATGGCGCGCGGATCGCGCTGAAAAAACTGGGCCCGCATGTGACGGTCTTTGTGGCCGCCGAGCTGGCCGATCATAAGGCCGCGACCTTCCGCATTTTCGAGGATGCCGTGCAGCCGATCCCCGAGATCGTGAATGTCTGGGCTTTGGGTGGCGGGTTTGACTACCTCATGCAGATCGTCACCCGCGACATCGACAGCTACCAGCGGCTGATAGACACGCTGCTGGAGGGGCGCATCGGGATTGCGCGCTATTTCACCTATATCGTGACCAAGCCGGTAAAACAGGGGCTGCCGCCCTTTGATCTGCTGGCAGGCCATCTGGACTAAGATCGCTTGCAGGGCAGTCCGCTTGGGCTGCGGATGGGCGATCTTCGGTCTCGCAGGCGGGTTAGATCGGGCAGACTGGACGGGAAAGGAGACCCGCCCATGCTGGATGCTGCTATTTCCGAGCGAGCCGCCCTGAAAGACCGCCGCCTGCTGCGAAGCTTTGCCTATGTGGATGGCAAATGGCAGGCGGGCGATGCGCGCGCCTTTGCCGTGACCGACCCGAGTGACGGAGCGGAATTGGGCCATGTCGCCAGCCTCTCGGGCGCGCAGGCCGTGGCAGCCGTTGAGGCGGCCGATCGTGCCTTTGGCGCGTGGTCTGTAACCCTGCCACAAGAGCGCGCGGCGATCCTTCGCCGCTGGTTCGACCTGATTACCGAGGCAAAAGAAGACCTTGCCCGTATCATGGTGGCCGAACAGGGCAAGCCGATATCGGAGGCGCGTGGCGAGATCGACTATGCCGCGAGTTTCGTCGAATTCTACGCCGAGGAAGCCAAGCGCCCCAATGTGGAAAGCGTGACCTCGCATCTGCCCGATGCCGAGATGGAACTCTGGCTGGAGCCTGTTGGCGTGGCGGCGCTGATCACCCCGTGGAACTTCCCCTCGGCCATGCTGACGCGCAAGGCGGCGGCAGCCTTGGCGGCGGGCTGTACCGTGGTGGCGCACCCTTCGGCCGAGACGCCCTATTCCGCGCTGGCCTTGGCGGAACTGGCCGAGCGGGCGGGCGTTCCGGCGGGCGTGTTCAATGTGGTCACGGGCCATGCGCCCGATATCGTCACCCCTTGGTGCGAAGACCCTCGCGTGCGGGCGCTGTCGTTCACCGGCTCCACCGCGATTGGCAAGCTGCTTTACGCGCAATCGGCCCAGACGGTGAAACGGCTGGTGCTGGAACTGGGCGGCCATGCGCCGGTGATCATCTTCAAGGGCGCCGATCTGGACCGCGCTGTCGCCGAGACGCTCAAGGCCAAATTCGCCACCTCGGGGCAGGATTGTCTGGCCGCCAACCGCATCTATGTCGAGCGCCCGATTTATGATGCCTTCTGCACGAAATTTACCGAGGCCGTGCAGGCGCTGACCATCGGGCGCGGGATCGACGACCCCGATATCGGCCCGCTGATGAATGAAGGCGCGATTGCCAAACAGGTCGAGCATCTGGACGACGCTTTGGCCAAAGGCGCGAAACTGGCCACCGGCGGCACGCATGAGGGGCTGTTCTTCCAGCCGACCGTGCTGACCGATGTGCCCGATGACGCCAAGATCATGCGCGAGGAAACCTTCGGCCCCATCGCGCCGATCACGCCCTTTGATACCGAAGACGAGGTGATTGCCCGTGCGAATGCGGGCGATTACGGGCTGATGGCCTATATCCACAGCCGCGACCCCAAGCGCATCTACCGCATGAGCCGCGCGCTGCAATTCGGCATGGTGGCGGTGAACCGGACCAAGGTCACCGGCGCGCCCATCCCCTTTGGCGGTATGAAGCAATCCGGCCTTGGCCGCGAGGGCGCGCGCATGGGGATGCAGGAATTCATGGAAATCAAATACCTCTGCCGTGACTGGGGTATCTAAGTGATGACGAAAGGAGGCATTATGCTGACCAATGACCAACTCGCCCGCTGGGACCGCGAGAACTTCTTCCACCCCTCGACCCATCTGGCACAGCATGCCCGTGGCGAGACCCCGACCCGCGTGATCCGCACCGCCAAGGGGGTCTATATCGAGGACCGCGATGGCCGCCAGATGCTGGATGCTTTTGCGGGGCTTTACTGCGTGAATGTGGGCTATGGCCGCCCCGAGATTGCCGATGCGATTGCCGATCAGGCGCGCGAGCTGGCCTATTACCACGCCTATGTGGGCCATGGGACCGAGGCCTCGATCACGCTGGCGCAGATGGTCATGGAACGCGCGCCCAAGGGCATGTCCAAGGTCTATTTCGGGCTGTCCGGCTCGGATGCGAATGAAACCAACATCAAGCTGATCTGGTATTACAACAACATCCTGAACCGCCCCGAGAAGAAAAAGATCATCTCGCGCTGGCGCGGCTATCACGGCTCGGGGGTGATGACGGGGTCTCTAACGGGGCTGTCGGGTTTCCACAATAAATTCGACCTGCCGCGGGCGCCGATCCTGCATACCGAGGCCCCCTATTACTTCCGCCGCCCCGAGGGGATCGAGACCGAGGAAGCCTTCACCGCCCATTGTGTGGCCGAACTGGAGGCGCTGATCGAGCGCGAGGGCGCCGATACCATCGCCGCCTTCATCGGCGAGCCGGTTCTGGGCACAGGAGGCATCGTGCCGCCGCCCGCAGGTTACTGGGAAGGGGTCCAGAAGGTGCTGGTCAAGCATGACATCCTTCTGGTGGCCGATGAGGTCGTCACGGGGTTCGGGCGGCTGGGCACGATGTTCGGCTCGGATCACTACGGGATGAAACCCGACCTGATCACCATCGCCAAAGGGCTGACTTCGGCTTATGCGCCGCTGTCGGGGTCCATTGTGGGGGAGAAGATGTGGAAGGTGCTCGAACAGGGCACCGATGAAAACGGCCCGATCGGTCATGGCTGGACCTATTCGGCCCACCCCATCGGGGCTGCGGCAGGGGTGGCCAACCTTAAGCTGATTGACAGCCTCGGGCTGGTGGAAAACGCAGGCACTACAGGGGCCTATCTGAACAAGGCGATGAAAGAGGCCTTGGGCGATCATGCCAATGTCGGTGATATCCGGGGCGAGGGCATGCTTTGCGCGGTCGAATTCGTCGAAGACCGCGACAGCCGCCGCTTCTTTGACGCGAGTGCCAAGATCGGCCCGCAGATCGCCACGGCGCTGGCCGCAGAAGGGGTGATCGGGCGCGCCATGCCACAAGGCGATATCCTTGGCTTCGCGCCGCCTCTCTGCCTCAGCGAGGCCGAGGCCGATATCATTGTCGCGGCGATGAAAAAGGCGGTCACACAGGTGCTGGGCTAAGCCCGAAGGGGCCGTAGGTCCCTTCGGGCCGAGCGGGGCGGGGTCTCGATGGCCCCGCCCCGCTCGGTCTGCTCGAAACATATCCGCGAGTGTGAATCCCGCTCGGGGCCGCGCGTTTGTCCTAAAATCGCCGTATTGACCCGCTTTGACGATCTGCGGGCACGGTTTGCGGGGAAATGGCGATGATCCGGCATATGATATCACTCTGTTTTCTGGCCATGCTTCTCCCTGTCGCGCTATCGGCCCAGACCACTCTGCGGGCCCAGACCCCCTTGCGGGTCCTGACCACGGGGGATGCCGGTCGGGGCTGGGAGGCGGTCGGGCGGCTCGATTTTGCGGATGGCGGGTTCTGCACCGCCAGTCTTGTGGCGCCCGATCTGGTTCTGACAGCGGCGCATTGTCTCTTTGATCCCCGTAGCGGGGGCAAGGTCGATATCACCACGGCCCGCTTCCGGATGGGATTGCGCGAAGACCGTGCCTTGGTCGAACGCCAGATCAGGGCGGGGTTTCCCCATCCGCAATATCGCTATCAGGGACCGCAGGCCTTTGACCGCGTGACCTATGATATGGCTCTGCTGCAACTGGATAGGCCCGTGCGGATCTCGCCGGTCATGCCGTTCGATCTGGGGGAGGTGCCCCGCAAGGGCGATCCGCTGCGGGTGGTCTCCTATGCCGAGGGGCGCGAGGCGCTGCCCTCCCTGCAGGCGCGCTGCTATGTGATCCAGAAAAACGAGGGGCGGATGATCACGGATTGTGATGTCGATCATGGGGCCTCCGGTGCGCCGGTCTTCGTCATGAAACATGGCAGGCCGCAGATCGTGGGGGTGGTCTCGGCCAAGGCGCGGCTTGAGGGGCAGCCGGTTGCGGTGGTGGCCGATGCCAGCCTGATGCGCCATATGCTGACCGATCTGCGCCAGCCGGGCGGGCAGCGGGCGAAGATGGTGGGGGGCGCGAAGTTCCTCTCGGTGCCGCCATCCGTTTCGCCTTAGGCTTCCGCACCAATGCGGGCTGTGGCCGAGTGGCAAAAATCTGAAATCCTTCGGGGCAGGAAGGCTTGAAACGGCGTTTGGCCCTTCCCAGATTGAGTGTGTCGGGATGCCGCAACAGGGTCCCGCACCCATTTCATCGCCCATGCCCGGACGGGGTGGGCAACCATCGCTCTGAGAGGATGATACCCATGCGTAGCTTTGATCTTTCGCCGCTTTACCGTGCCACTGTCGGTTTTGACCGGATGGCCGACCTGATGGATAGCGTGATGTCGAAAGACGTCTCCCAAACCAGCTATCCCCCCTATAATATCGAAAAAACCGCCGAGAATGCCTATCGCATTACCATCGCTGTCGCGGGGTTCGCCGCAGACGAGCTGACCGTCGAGATGCGCGACGGGGCGCTGATCGTCTCGGGCCGCAAATCCGAGGAAGCCGGACAGAAGACCTATCTGCATCGCGGTATCGCCACCCGCGCTTTCGAGCGTCGTTTCGGGCTGGCCGATCATGTCCGTGTGACCGGTGCCAGCAATGAGGATGGCATGCTGCATATCGATCTGGTGCATGAGGTTCCCGAGGCTCTCAAGCCCCGCCGGATCGAGATTGCCAATACCGGTGCGGGCCGTGTCGCGCGCGATATGCGCGATGTGATCGACAATGCGCAATAAGCCATCTGTGTGACGAAGCCGGAGGCGCGGGACATCCCGCGCCTTTTTCTATGCCGTTTCCTATACCTTAGCCTGCTATACCTTAGCCTGTGTCGGCTGTTCTCAGGGCCGTTCAGGGACGGGGCGCGCGGCGTTCGACGGCCACGGTTTTCAGGATCGCATGACATTCCGTGTCGGGCCGCAGATCCAGAGCCTGCCGCGAGCGCGCGGTGATCTTGGCCAGCAGCGTCTCTTCGCCACAGCGGATCTGGACCCAGAACCGGTCTTCGGCCTTTGATGTCGGGGTGATTTTCTGCACCTGTCCCGACAGGATATTCAACGCCGAGAGCCCCTCGGGGCGTTGGCGCGACAGGATGACATCACTGGCCTGAATGCGCAGCCGCAGCGTCTGGCCCACGGGATGCGGCTCGGTCAGAAAAAGCGTGCCCCCCGCGCCCTGCACGCGGGTCATGCCATCGGGGTCCTGTCCGGCAACCTGCACATGGATCACCGCGCCCGCCCCGTCCTGCCCGAATAGCGGGGCCAGATCCGGCTCGGCCAGCAGGGTCTGCAGCGGTCCCGAAGCGCGGGTTCTGCCGGCCTCGATCACCACCAGCGTATCGGCCAGCCGCGCGATCTCGGACACGGAATGGCTGACATAGACAATCGGCAGGCCGGTATCGCGCAGATTCTCCAGAAAGGGCAGGATCTCGGCACGGCGGGGGGCATCAAGCGCCGCCAGCGGTTCGTCCATCAGCAGGATCTGCGGTTTGGACAGCAGGGCGCGACCGATCGAGATGCGGGCTTTTTCGCCGCCCGAGAGCGCTGCGACCCTGCGCCCGAGCAAGGGCGCGATGCCCAGCATTCCGATCACCTGATCGAAATCTGGCCCCTGTGCGTCTTTGGGGGCGCGCCTGCGGCCATAGTCCAGATTGCCCCTGACACCCAGATGGGGAAACAGGCGCGGTTCTTGAAAGACATAACCGATGCGGCGTTTATGGAGGGGCAGATTGGTGCGGGTGGCGCTGTCAAACAGCACCGTTCCGCCCAATGTGATGCGTCCGGCAGCGGGGCGCAGAAGCCCCGAGATCGCGTTGACGATTGTGGATTTGCCCGCTCCTGAGGGTCCGAACAGCGCGGTGACGCCGGTGGGGGCGGTGAACTCGGCCGATAGGTCAAGCTGTCCGGCGCGGTGCTTCAGGCAGACCTTGAGCATCCTATGCCCCCCTGATCCGTTTGGCGATCATCCGCGAGACGGATTCCGACACCAGCATGGCCGTGACCGCAATCGCGATGGAAATCCCCGCAAGCTTGGCCACCGAGGCCTCGGCACCGGGCACCTGCAGCAGGGCATAGATCGCTGAAGGCAGTGTCTGGGTCCGCCCCGGAATGTTGGAGACAAAGGTGATGGTGGCCCCGAATTCGCCCATCGCCTTGGCAAAGGCGAGGATCATCCCCGCGATGATCCCCGGCGCGATCAGTGGCAGCGTGATGCTGAAGAACATGCCCAATGGGCGCGCGCCAAGGGTGCGGGCGGCCTGTTCAAGGCCGGGATCGACGGCTTCGATGGCCAGCCATATCGCCCGCACCATCAGCGGAAAGCCCATGATGGCGGCAGCCAATGCGGCGCCTGTCCATTGGAAGGCAAAGACCAGCCCGATCGCGCGGTCAAGGAAGGCGCCCAAGGGGCCGTTGCGCCCGAAGAGCAGCAGCAGGATATAGCCGGTGACCACAGGCGGCAGGATCAGCGGCAGATGCACCAGCGCATTCAGCCCCCAGACAAGCGGCCCGCGCCCCCGCGCCAGCACCAGCGCGACCGCAATCGCCACCGGCAGCGCGCAAAGCACCGCCACCAGCGAGACTTTCAGCGACAGCGCGATGGCGGCCCATTCTTCGGGGCTGAGCATGGGCATCTGCTCAGGGCCTTACCGTGAAGCCCTGTGCTGCAAATATCTTTTTGGCAGCGGGCGTGGTCAGATAGGCCAGAAAGGCTTTGGCCCCCGCCGCATCGGCGCCGGTATTCAGCAGCGCCACCGGATAGGTGATCGCATCATGGCTGTCTTCGGGGAAGGTGGCGGCAATATGCACATGCGGTTCGGCATGGGCATCGGTGGCATAGACGATGCCATAGGGGCTTTCCCCCGTGGCCACCAAGGCCAGAGCCGCGCGCACGTTATCGGCCTGTGCGACATGTGCGGAAAGCTGGTCCCACAGCCCCAGATGGGTCAGCGCCTGCTTTCCATAGACCCCCGCCGGTACGCTATCGACAAGTGCCATAGCCAGAAAACCGTCTTGACCCAAGGCTTTGGGCAAGTCTGCGGGGGCGGTCTGCACATCGTCATGGGCCACCAGAACCAGCGCGTTGCCCAGCAGGTCGTGGCGGGTGCCTGCAATGGTCGCGCCGGATGTCTCGACCTCGTCCATCCAGTCGGTCGAGGCCGAGATGAACATATCGGCTGGCGCTCCGGCCTCGATCTGGCGGGCCAGCTTCGACGAGCCCGCATAGGAGATGGTCACCGGATCATGCGTTTCGCCCCAGTCCTGCGCGATCTCGTCCAGCGCGGTTTTCATCGAGGCGGCGGCAAAGATGACGGGGTCCGCTGCGGCGGCAAGCGGGCTCATCAGGACGGTGGTTAGGGCAAGAAGGGGCAGGGCGCGCATGCGGGGATCTCCGATATGTTTCTCTGAACATAACCCTTTTCGGCTTCCCGTCCATAGGCTTCAGTCGCGGGGGCCGGTCAGGGCCTCGAGCGCGGCAATGTCGTCGTTGCAGCTTTCGCGGAACCGTTCCAGCAGTTGGCGATACAGCCGCAGCACTTCGGTGCCGGTTTCGGTCAGATGCGCGCCGCCGCCCCTTGTTCCGCCGCGCGCCGAGGACACGACCGGTGCGCAAAAGCCTGCATTCATCTCTTCCACCAAGGCCCATGCGCGGCGATAGCTCATGCCCATGCGGCGTCCGGCGGCGGAAATGGAGCCTTCTTCGGCAATGGCCTGCAAAAGATCGGCCTTGCCGGGCCCCATCATGATCGGGTCCCAGTAAAGGCGCAGGGCGATACGGTTTAGCGGCATGCGAATGTCCTGACAGGGCATGGAAACAGCCCCGATCATCCTGCCCGCCCGCCCCGAAGGCAAGCCGCGCCGCGCCATTTTCTCGAAAGACAAGGCGGGCAAGGCAGGGTATGAAAGGGGTATGGATAAAGAGATTGATGTTATTGCCCCGAACCTCAAGCGTCGCCTGTCCGGCGTGACCGCGACGATTGTTCGGCTTGTGCCCCTGCAGGCGCGCAAGATCGGTATTGTGACCACCGGGCCGGGTTTGCCCGAAACCGTGCCGCATGTCGCCCTATGGCGCGTGCCGTTTCTGAAGCGTCGCCGCCGTGTCTGGCATGCGCGGCGCAATGTGGAAATGGCTCTGGGGCTGGCGCTGAAATATCTGTGTTTCATGGATCTGAAGCTGCTATTCACCTCGGCCAGCCAGCGGCAGCATACGGGCTATACGAAATGGCTGATCGGGCAGATGGACGCGGTGGTGGCGACCTCGGCGCGCACGGCGGAATACCTGAGCGTGCCCAATCATGTGATCCATCATGGCATCGATATCTCGGGGTTCGACAGAGCGCAGGACCGTAGCGCCTTGCGCGCATCGATGAATCTGCCGCGCGGGGTGCTGATCGGCTGTTACGGGCGGGTCCGCCATCAGAAGGGCACCGATGCTTTTGTGGAGGCGATGATCGCGCTGCTGCCCTCGCGCCCCAATGTCTCGGCGCTGGTGATGGGCCGCGCAACCGAAGGGCATTCGGAATTTCTGGCGGGGCTGAAGCGTAAAGTGGGGCAGGCGGGGCTGGAGCATCGCATCCTGTTCATGCCCGAGGTCTCGGTCGATCGCATGGCCGACTGGTATCGGGTGCTTGATCTTTATGTTGCGCCGCAGCGTTGGGAGGGCTTCGGCCTGACGCCCATCGAGGCAATGGCCTGCCATGTGCCGGTGGTGGCGACCCGCGTGGGCGCCTTCGAGGAGATCGTGACGCCGGAAAGCGGCAAGCTGGTCGATCCGGGCGATATAGAGGGCATGAGCGCGGCGGTGGCGGGCTATCTGGATGATCCGCAATCGATGGCCGCGGCAGGGCGTGCGGCGCGGCGCAATGTCGAGGCGCGCTTCCAGATCGATGCCGAAGCCGATGCGCTGATCGCTGTCTATCGCGATCTGTTGGCATGACGCGGGCGGGGTTCTATCTGGCGCGGCTTTTGCGGCAGGAGGCACCTCTGGCCGCGATGTCGGTGGCTCAGGCGGATCTGCTGGCGGGGCTTGCGGGCAAATCGGTGGCGCTGGTGGGCAATGCGCGGTCGCTGGCGGAAACGCGGCACGGGGCCGAGATCGATGCGCAGGATGTGGTGGTGCGGATCAACCGTGCCCCGATGCCGTCGGTGGCAAGCCACGGCACCCGCACGGACTGGCTGGCCCTTGCGACGCGGCTCGGGGCGCAGGACCGTGCCCGCATCGGGGCGGGGCGGTATCTGTGGATGAGTCACAAACGCAAACGGCTGGATTGGCAAACGGCCACAAGCCACGGTTTCTATCTGCACCCTCTGGCCGATTATGCGGATCTGCAAAGCCGGCTTGGCGCGCAGCCCACCACGGGGGCGATGATGATCGACCTTCTCTTGCGCTCGGATCTGCGGCAGTTGACGCTATACGGCTTTGATTTCTTTGCCTCTTTGTCGCTTTCGGGCAGCCGCAGCGCCAAAGATGTGCCGCATGATTTCACCTCCGAGGCCGATTTCGTCGCAGGGCTGATGGCGCAAGATAACCGCCTTATTCGCCGCTAATTTCGCGAAAACCCTTTAAATATACGGCCATTCGGGCTATGTCGCACCTCGTCCGAAGTACAAGGAGGGCCTAAATTGGGCTATAAAGTCGTCGTTGCTGGCGCCACGGGTAATGTGGGCCGCGAAATGCTGAATATTCTCGCCGAGCGCGAGTTCCCTGCCGATGAGGTTGTTGCTCTGGCGTCGCGCCGGAGCCTTGGTACTGAGGTCAGCTATGGCGACAAGACACTCAAGTGCAAGGACATCGAAGGGTTCGACTTCTCGGGCTATGACATTGCGCTCTTCGCCATCGGCTCGGATGCGACCAAGCAATACGCGCCGATCGCGGCGAAAGCGGGTTGCGTTGTCATCGATAACTCCTCGCTCTACCGCTACGATCCGGAGATTCCGCTGGTCGTGCCGGAAGTGAACCCCGAGGCGGTTGATGGCTACATCAAGAAGAACATCATCGCGAACCCCAACTGCTCGACCGCGCAGATGGTTGTGGCGCTCAAGCCGCTGCATGACCGTGCGAAGATCAAGCGCGTTGTCGTGTCGACCTACCAGTCGGTGTCCGGCTCGGGCAAGGAAGGGATCGATGAGCTGTGGGACCAGACCAAGGGCCTTTACGTCCCCGGTCAGGAAAAAGAGCCGAAGAAATTCACCAAGCAGATCGCTTTCAACGTGATTCCCCATATCGACGTCTTCATGGAAGACGGCTCGACCAAGGAAGAATGGAAGATGGTGGCCGAGACCAAGAAAATCGTCGATCCGGCGATCAAGGTCACCGCGACCTGTGTGCGCGTGCCGGTCTTTGTGGGTCACTCGGAAGCGATCAACCTCGAGTTCGAAGAGTTCCTTGATGAGGACGAAGCCCGCGATATCCTGCGTGAAGCCCCCGGTATTCTGGTGGTCGATAAGCGCGAGGATGGCGGCTATGTCACCCCCGTGGAATGCGTGGGCGATTACGCGACCTTCATCTCGCGCATCCGTCAGGACAGCACCATCGAGAATGGTCTGAACCTGTGGTGCGTGTCGGATAACCTGCGCAAGGGCGCGGCGCTGAATGCCGTGCAGATTGCCGAAACGCTTGGGAAGCGCTGCCTGAAAAAAGGCTAAGCGCCAGACTTGACTGATGTCGAAACGCCCGGAGAGTTCTCCGGGCGTTTTGCATTGACGCAATCGTCATTGGCGGAGGCGGGGGATTATGCGGGCGGGGGCTTGTCAGCCTCTGTCCGACCGATCACCTTCGTGAATAGTCGGGGAGGAGAATGTGATGCGTTTGATAATGGCCGGACTGGTCGTGGCATTGCCGCAAACGGTATGGGCAGAGGATCTTTTGCAGGCGCAGATACGTCGTGTTACGCTGTATCCGCAAGGGGCCGAGGTGACGCGGCAGGTGCAGGTTCCGGATGGGGCGGTCACGGTGCGGGTTGCGGGACTGCCTGCCAGCCTTGATCTTGACCGGCTTCGGATCGCGGGTGAGGGCGTCAGCCTTTCGGGCGTGCGGCTTGTCTCGGGGCAGGGGGCGGGCGACAGCCCTGTCGTGCAGGCGGCGCGCGCCAAGCTTGCGCAAATGACCGAGGATCTGGCGCAGAAAGAGGATGCGGTCGCGCTTTTGCGGGCCAAAGCCGAGGCGGCGCTGGATCGGGTGGTCTATCTGCGTGGCATCGGGGCGGCGCAGGCCACGCCCGAGCAGGCGCTTGCGATTGGCGATGAGGTCGAAGCGCGTGCTCTGGCGGCGCGTCAGACCGCCTTGCATGCGCAAGCGGAGGCGCGCCGTGCCGAGGCGGCACTGGCCCCTGACCGACGCGCGTTGCAGCGCGCGCAGGATGATCTGGCGCAACTTTTGGCCAAAGCGGAGAATGGCCAGTGGCTGGAGGCCACGGCCAGCGGGCATGGGGTGCTGACGCTGACGAGCTTTGCCGATGATGCGGGCTGGTCGCCGGTGTATGACATGCGTCTGGATCGCGGCGCCAAGCGGATTGATCTTACACGGCTGGTGTCGGTGCATCAGTCGAGCGGCGAGGACTGGCACAATGTCGATCTGACCCTGTCAACCGCGCGCCCGAATGACCGCATGGATCCGTCCGAGCTATGGCCGCTTTTGCGCAGCGTCGGGCCGGACCGTCCGGTTCTGCGAACGATGGGGGCGGAATATGCCGCAGCCGAGGTCGAGGCGGCACCGATGCGGAAGGCGGATCTGCTAGCACCGCAAATGGAGGGGGTGTCGCTTGTCTATCATCTGCCGCAGAAGGTGGATATGCGCGACAAGGCCGAGGCGCTGCGTCTGAAGATGGATGATCTGTCCTTGAAGGCCGCAAGCTGGGCGGAGGCCGTGCCTTCGCGCGATCCAACCGCCTATCTGGTGGCCGAGGCGACCAATAGCGGGTCCGAGCCGATTCTGCCCGGTCCGGTGATGCTTTATGCCGATGGGCGTCTGGTCGGTCAGGGTGCCCTCCCGCTGACGATGCCGGGCCAGACGGTCACCCAGGGGTTCGGAGCGATTGACGGGCTTGTGCTGACCCGCAAGCAGACCCGCCAATCTGGAGATCGCGGAGTGATCGCGCGCCGGAATGAACAGGTGGAGACCGTGCGGATGACCGTCGAGAACCAGACCGACCAGTCATGGCCCCTGCGGGTGGTGGATCAGGTGCCTTATTCGGAACAGGATGATCTGAAGATCAGCTGGAATGCCTCGCCCGAGGTCAGCCAGACCGATCTTGACGACAAGACCGGTCTTCTGGGATGGCGGTTTGACCTGCCCGCGCAGGCCAGCCGCGATATCACGCTTACGACGCGATTGGAGTGGCCCGCAGATCAGGTTCTGCACTGAACCTGACCGCCTGCGCCGCGCGGCGGGACCGGAACATCGCATTGCTGAAAGCGGCGTCCAGCTCGTCTTCGGTGGGGGCGGTCGAAACGGCGACCAGCTTCGGGCGGTCCGGTTCCGGGCGCGGTTTGCGGCGCAGCGAATGGAAGACGGGCTGGGGCTGCACGAGGGGCTCGATCTCTGCCGTTTCCGTGGCAGCTTGCGGTGCGGTTTGCAGCATCGGAGCCGGAACCGGTTCGGGCGCCGCTTCGACGGCAGCTTCGGGGCGCAGGCCGGGGAAGGGAGAATGGTAGCGGCGGGTCAGTGCGCCCAGATTCTGGCCGATATCATGCAGGCTGCAGAGGAAATCCTGCGACGGGAAGTCATGCAGGCAGACCTGCTCTTCACCGTTATGGCGCAGCACGAACCCGAGACCGCGCAGCTGGGCCTGAAGATCCAGCCAGCCATCGGCCAGCTCGAAACATTCCGCCAGTGCCACATGCTTGCGCAGGCGTTCGGCGACGGTGCTGCCCCCCTGAGACAGGGAAGCCAGAAGAGCGCCGCGGATCAGGTCCGCGGGGGACTTTGCTTGCGCGCGTGCCGTGCGTTCGATCAGGTGGATCATGTCTGCCGGCAGGCGGAGGGTGACGAGGTGTGATGCAATCTGGGTCATGTCGCCAGATTGCATCCCTGTCCTTAATCGCGAGTTAAGCGAACTTGGTCTTTTTTATTAAAACCGCCTCAGACGGCTTCAAACCCATTCTTGTTGGGGTTGTACTGGCGCAGATCACCGCTGCCGATGTCGTGCCACAGCCCGTGCAGCGTCATCTGACCCGATTCGACAGCCGCCGTGACAAAGGGGAAGGTCATCAGGTTTTCAAGGCTGACCATAACGGCCTCTTGTTCAAGCGCCGTGATTCGCTCTTCTTCCGGCAGATCCTTGACGCGTTCGAAGCCGGGACGCAGCAGGTTGAGCCAGGTGCCCACGAACGAGGTCTTGTCTTCCAGTTCGGGCGCATGGCCGGTGCACATCGCGTTGCACCCTGCCACGCCACCGCAATTCGAGTGGCCGAGCACGATCAGATGCGACACTTTCAGCGCCTGTACGGCATATTCCAGTGCGGCGGAGGTGCCGTGATGTTCGCCATCGGGCTCATAGGGCGGCACGAGGTTCGCGATATTACGGTGAATGAAGAACTCGCCCGAGTCGGCACCGAAGATCGAGGTGACATGCACACGCGAATCGCAGCACGAGATCACCATCGCACGCGGGCGCTGGCCCTCATCGGCGAGCTTTTTGTACCATACGGAATTTTCCGAATAGGTGGTTGCTTTCCAGCCGTGGAAGCGTTGCACCAAAGTCGGCGGCAACAGTTTTACACGTTCCCTCATGATCATCCCCTATAATGATTTCCCCTTACTTAGACCCGATACAAGGGGAGTTCGAGAGATTTTCCGGGGGTTAGGCAGAGTTTTTCCTAATTATGAAAGCTTTTCTTGAGACCTTTCCTGCATGGTGAATGTCGACCGTGGGGGTCATGGGGGGGCAGGCTATACCTGCCAAAATGGGGTCCTTGAAAGCCATACGTGTTCTGTATGGTCAGTATGATGTGACCCGACGCAATGCGGAGGGTGCCAGTTTGGCAAATGTTACGAAATTGCGCTGCAATGAAACGGTGCGGATTGAACAGGCCCGGATCGTCGCGCTTTATGCCCAGTTGGGGCAGCAGGCAGCCGAACGGCTGATGGCCAGCGCAATCGAGGATCTGGCGATGCATATGGTTGCCATCGATGCCGCCGTGCAGAAAAACCAGCTCGGGGCGTTTGACGACGCCGTGACCTCGCTTATTCCGTTGGCGCGTCAGGTGGGAATGACCAAGCTGGAGCAGGTGACGCGGGATCTGCGGGACTGTATGCGGGCGCAGGATCTGGTGGCCTCGCGCGCTGTTTTGGCACGGTTGATGCGGATCGGGGACCGCTCGCTGAGCGAGGTTTGGGATCTGGAGGATATGAGCATCTAGGCGGGGGGCACCGCAGATCATGGTGCAAAGCCGCGTGAGAACGCGGCTGACGCTCCGGCGTGCTCTTGCAGGTGGCGCAGAGCAGGTTAGGCTGAGGCAAATGTCCAACCGATCCGGAAGCTTCTGATGTCTTTGCCTGTCCTGCCCGACCGTCCTGCCATGCGTTTCGCGCAAAGCGACGCACCGTTGCCGCTTTATATTACCGAAGGGGGGCTGCCGGCCGCGCTGACGGAGGCGCAGGTGGCATGGGCCAAGGCGCAAGGCTTTACCGGCGCTCTGGGGCAGATCTGTGTGCTTCCCGATGCCGAGGGGGGGCTGTCTGCGGCGCTTTTCGGCTGGGGCAGCGCGGCCAGCCGGGCGCGCGGGCGGTTCCATCTGGCGCGTGCGGCCACGGCCCTGCCCGAAGGCGTTTGGTCCTTGCAGGGCGATCTGTCGGGTGCCGCATCTGAAGAGGCGGCGCTTGGCTGGTTGCTGGCGGGCTATGCCTATGAGCGTTATGCCAAAGCTGCCGCGCCCAAGGCCCGCCTGCATTGTCCCGCAGGGCTGGATGCGGCGCGCCTTGAAGCGATAGCTGCAGGTGAAGCCCTGACCCGCGATCTGATCAATACGCCAGCCAATGATATGGGGCCGGAAGAGCTGGAGCGTGCGATCAAGGATCTGGCCGACCAGCACGGGGCCGAACTGAACTCGATCATCGGCGAGAAGCTGGTCGATAAAGGATTTCCGCTGATTTACACGGTGGGGCAGGCCAGCCCGCGGGCACCGCGACTGGTCGAGATGCGCTGGGGCAGCGAGGGGCCGGAACTGACGCTGGTGGGGAAGGGCGTGTGTTTCGATACGGGTGGTCTCAACCTCAAACCCGGCAGCTCGATGGGGCTGATGAAAAAGGATATGGGCGGGGCGGCCACGGTGCTGGGCCTTGCGCATATGATCATGGCCCTGAAACTGCCGCTGCGGCTGCGCGTTCTGGTGCCTGCGGTGGAAAATGCGGTGTCGGGCAATGCGTTCCGTCCGCAAGATGTCTATACCTCCCGCAAGGGGCTGACGGTCGAGATCAACAACACCGATGCCGAGGGCCGTCTGGTGCTGGCCGATGCGCTGGCCTATGCCGATGAGGAAAGCCCCGATCTGGTGCTTTGCATGGCCACCCTGACCGGTGCCGCCCGCGTGGCCTTGGGGCCGGACGTGCCGCCATTCTATACCGATGACGAGGATCTTGCCGCCGCGCTGGCAGATGGGGCCGCGCAGGTTGCCGACCCGCTATGGCGGATGCCGTTCTGGTGCCCCTATGAGGACAAGATCGAACCCGGCATCGCCGATCTGGACAATGCGCCGGCAGGGGGGATGGCAGGCTCGATTACAGCGGCATTGTTCCTGCGCCGCTTCGTTACCGAAACCGAGGGCTTTGTCCATTTCGACATCTATGGCTGGCAACCTTCGGCGGCTCCGGCGCGACCGAAAGGGGGTGTGGGGCAGGGCGCGCGGGCCATTCTTGCGGCCTTGCCCGCCATGCTGGGGCTGCCCGCATGACGCCTGCCGGATGTGATCCCCTGCACGGGTTGGACAGGCGGTTGACCCCCTATTCCGGCTCGGTGGCACTGGTTGCCCTCAAGGGGAAAGTGGCCGCGATCAGCTTTACCGAGGGCCGGCCTGCGCGGGTCGCTGTGCCAGTGGTGGATCTATGTGACGCCCCCGCCGGAGCACGTGACCGGCAGCTTGTCTTCGGGGCGGGCGTGACCGTGATCGACGAACGCGCGGGATGGGCCTTCGTTCAGGCCGCAGCCGACCACTATTGCGGCTGGGTGCCTCTGACCGCTTTGGGGCAGGGCGGGGATGTCACCCATGTGGTCTGTGCCCCTGCCACCCATATCTATCGCGAGGCCTCCATCAAGCGCGGCGAGGTCATGGCCCTGCCGATCGGCGCAGGGCTTTGCGCGATACGGGAAGAGGGCGGCTTTGTCGTGACAGCGGAAGGCTTCGTGCCGCGCCAGCATCTGCGCGCGGTGACCTCCCCCGAGGCCGATCCTGTGGCCGTGGCCGAACGTCTGCTGGGGGCTCCCTATCTCTGGGGGGGGAACGGCTATGACGGGATCGACTGTTCGGGGCTCGTGCAGCTGTCTTACGGGCTTTGCGGTATCGCCTGTCCGGCCGATAGTGACCAGCAGTGGCACGGTTTCGGGCAGGTGCTTCCGGAAGAGGTTCCGGTTATCCGCGGGGATCTGTTCTTCTGGAAGGGGCATGTGGCGATGGCGGTCGATGACACGTGCCTGATCCATGCCAATGGCCACCATATGGCGGTCCGTTACGAACCGATCCGCGAAACGATGGAGCGCATCGCCGCCTCCGGCGAGGGGATCTATCTGGGCCGCAAGCGCAGGCTCTAATCGATCGGGCGGATCAGCTTGCGCTCCAGAACCTGTAGCACCTGTGCAAGGTCATGTCCGCGTTTGAGGATCCGCCCGTCCATGCCGATCACCGAATACATCCCCTGCCGGTTGCGCAGGGCGGGGCGCTTTTCGATGCGGTAGATCGGGTATTCTGCCGCCCGGCGGAAGACCGAGAAAATCGCCACATCCCTGAGAAAGCTCATGCCGTAATCACGCCATTCACCAGCTGCGACCATGCGGCCATAGACCGAGAGGATGACCGAAAGCTCGTGGCGGTCGAAGGCGATTTGTGGTGTGCCTCCGGAAAGAGGTGGCATATTTTGCACTGTCATGGAGCCAGCCTGCCACCGCTTTGCGTTTCGCGCAATCTTTTCCAAGGGGCCGTAGCACGGCGCGGGTGCCATTATGAGCGGAAAGTGAATGCGGTTAATCAATTCTTGGTTTAGCCAGATTCCGGTCTTGAAATGACCTTTTTGCCCCCTCGAAGGTGCCGCGATCCGCTGTCAGGAAAGAGAGAGCGAAAGCAAACGCTCTGTTCCGGTGCCGCAGTTAACAGCCCCCACCCAGTATGCGGCACCGGAACAGTCTTTCCCCCTCTTTGCGATCCGTGCCTTTCGGGCCGAACTGCACAGGCCAGTTGCGGCGGGGCCTGCCCGATTGCGGATGACCGGCTGTGCGGGCGCGTTCAGATGGGCGCGTTCAAATGGGCGCGGGCGCGGGCCTTTCGTGGGCGGTTTTCCTCGCGGGGGGGGCGGCCTGACGGAAAACCTGTTTTGTCTCACAGCGGAGGCTGGCATAGTGTCCAGGATGTGCAGAGCCATTACGCGTCTTCGCATAAGCTATTTCACAAGGAGCCACAGATGCAGCGTTTCATTACTTTTTCCGCAGCGGTCCTGCTGATGGGCAGCTCGGTCGCGGCGGTGTATGCCGATGTCGCAGATCCGACGGTCAAAGCCTGGCAGGACGGAATGAAAGAGCTGCGTCAGTCGTCCAATATTCTGGGCGATATGGCCAAGGGCAAAAGCAGCTTTGATGCCGAGATCGCGGCCTCTGCCGCTTCGGCGCTGAAGGAAGAGGCCAAGAAGGTGGCGCCTTTGTTCGAAGCCAAGGCCACGGACCCTGAATCGGAAGCCAAATCCAGCATCTGGGACAACTGGGAGGCCTTCACCTCTCATGCCACCGATCTCGAGGTCGCCTCGGCGCAGATGGACACCTCGTCTCTGGCGGGCGTGCGGGAAGGGATGCAGGCGGTTGGTGCGGCCTGCGGCGGCTGCCATAAGCAGTTCAAGGAATAACCGTGCCTCTTGCGGGCGGGGTTTTGGCCCTGTCCGCAAAGGCCCTGTCCGCAAAGCTGTCGGCCCCGCAATGGGCCGCAGGAGCCGTGCCGCCCGTGTCCGGCGTCACGGGCGGGTCGGATTGGCAGGCCGCAATCCCGCCAATCCCGCAGATCGCGCCAAGATGCGCGACGCGCATTCTCAACCGCAATCTACGTTATAGACATTGCCTGCCTCGTCGAGGCGGAAGACGATCCGATGCGGTTGGTAAAGCTGGTCTTCCACACCGCGCCATTCGACCACGCGGTATTTCGTGTCACCAAGCGGCAGGGTCGAGACGACGCTGCCCGGCTGGCCAAGCACATAGGAATAGGCTTTGGCCCCGCAGAGATCGGGCTCGCGCTCGTTCAGCCCGTCGGCGGAATTTTCCGGCTGGATCAGGGCTTGAGCTGATTCGGGGAGGATCGGGGTCGGGGCCAGTTCTTGTTGGGAAGGCTGGCAGGCGGCCAATAGGCCAATCGCTGCGAAGGCGTAAACTCGGGTCAACATGTCGCTCTCTTGCTTGTGTTTGCGCGCATTGTGCCTCAGGTTCGGATAAAATTCCATATGACGGAGAAGGCCAATGAGAACCCGTGCTGCTGTTGCACTAGAGGCAGGTAAGCCCTTGGAAATTATGGAAGTGGAGCTTGATCCGCCGAAGAAGGGGGAGGTGTTGGTCGAGATCAAGGCCACGGGCCTGTGCCATACGGATGCCTTCACGCTCTCGGGCGCGGACCCCGAGGGGCTGTTTCCGTCGATTCTCGGCCATGAGGGCGCGGGCGTCGTGATCGAGGTGGGTGAGGGCGTGACCACGCTGAAACCGGGCGATCACGTGATCCCGCTCTATACGCCCGAGTGTCGCGAGTGCCCCTCCTGCCGCTCAGGCAAGACCAACCTGTGCACCGCGATCCGCAATACCCAAGGTCAGGGGCTGATGCCCGATGGGACGACGCGCTTCCATATGCTGGATGGCACGCCGATCTATCACTACATGGGCTGTTCGACCTTTGCCCAGCATACCGTGATGCCGGAAATCGCGCTGGCGAAAGTGCGTGAGGACGCGCCTTTCGACAAGATCTGCTATATCGGCTGCGGCGTGACCACCGGCATCGGTGCGGTGATCAATACCGCAGGTGTCGAGATCGGCTCGACCGCGGCAGTGTTCGGCTTGGGCGGGATCGGTCTGAACGTCATTCAGGGGCTGCGGATGGCGGGAGCCGATATGATCATCGGCGTCGACCTGAATGATGACAAGGCCGAAATGGCCAAGAAGTTCGGCATGACGCATTTCGTAAATCCCTCGAAGATCGAGGGCAGCGTGGTGCAGGAGATCGTCAATCTGACCAAGAAGGGCGATGACCAGATCGGCGGCGTGGATTACTCCTTCGATGCGACGGGTAACGTCAAGGTTATGCGCGATGCGCTGGAATGTTCGCATCGTGGCTGGGGTGTGTCGGTGATTATCGGCGTGGCGCCTGCAGGGGCCGAGATCTCGACCCGTCCGTTCCAGCTGGTCACCGGCCGCGTCTGGAAGGGCACCGCCTTTGGGGGCGCCAAGGGCCGGACCGATGTGCCGAAATTCGTTGACTGGTATATGGATGGTAAGATCGAGATTGATCCGATGATCACCCATGTTCTGAAGCTGGAGGAGATCAACCACGGCTTCGACCTGATGCATGAGGGCAAGTCGATCCGCGCGGTCGTGCAATACTGAGGTCGGTCTCTGCCGACGGGAAGCAGGGGGCGCTCGCGCCCCCTCTTTGCGTTTCCCGCAAATTCACCCCCTGAGGATATTTCTAGCAGCTGGAAGCAGGCGTTCCGAGATAGCGGCGGAGCGCTTCGGGGGGGTGGGACAGGAGGCCCTTTGTGGGCTGTGGTGGCTCGGCGTGGCTGTCGGCCACAAGGATCGTTTGCGGGCAGAGTTTTTGCGCATCTTCGGGGTCATGGGTGACCATGAGGATGGTGAAATCATGGTGTCTGGCGAGGGTTTCGGTGAGGTGGAGCATCTCGGTTTTCAATGCGGGGCCGAGGGCTGCGAAGGCCTCGTCGAGGAGGAGGAGGGGGCGGTTGCGCAGGAGCGCGCGGGCAAGGGCTGCGCGACTTTGCTGACCGCCCGAGAGTTCGGCGGGGCGGCGGGTGCCCAGATCCTGCAGGCCCGTGGCGGCAAGGACGTTTTCGATGCGCTGGTGATCTTCGGGCGAGAGGCGCAGGCGCGGCGAGATTCCGAGGCCGAGATTTTGCGCGATGCTGAGATGGGGGAACAGGTTCTGGTCCTGAAACAGGATCGAGAGCGGGCGTTTGCCCGGCGGGATCTGGACAAGATCCTGCCCCTGCCAGAGCACACGTCCCCGTTCCGGCGCGAAGAGGCCGGCAATGGCGGCAAGCAGGGTGGATTTGCCCGCGCCCGAAGGCCCGATCAGTGCGGTATGCTGGCCTTGTTCGATGCTCAGGTTGGCCTCGAGGTGCCAGTCGTTTTGCGTCAGGCGCAGGTTATCGAGGGTCAGCATGATGTCCGATCCGGTCGAAAAGGGCGAAGAGCCCGAAGGTGAGTGTCAGAAGCAATGTGGCGGCGGCGGCGGCCTGATCCAGCCGGTAGCTGCCCATCAGCTGGAAGATCGCCAGCGGCAGGGTGCGGGTCTGGCCATCGGAGAAGAGCGTGATGACACCCAGATCGCCCATCGAGAAGGCGCAGGCCAGCCCTGCGGAAAAGCCCAAGGGGCGGGCGAGGCGGGGCAGGGTGAGCCGCCGCAATTTGGCCCATCCGCTTAGGTCCAAGGACGTGGCGAGCCGGTCGTAATCGGCTTGCAGGGATTGGATTTCGGGCAGCAGAAGGCGGGTGATGAAGGGCAGGGACAGCGTGGCGTTGACCACCAGTGTGACCGGCACGAGGAGGCTTGTCGGTGCGGCAAAGGGCTGGATCAGCAGGAAAAGTCCTGTGCCCAGCACCAGCCCCGAGGCGGCCAGTGGCAGCATGGCGGAGCCTTCCGCCCAGCGATGGCGCGGGGCCGCCAGTGCCAGAGGAAGGGCCAATGCCAGCGCCAGCACGGTGGAGCCGAGTGCGATGGTCAGCGAGGTGGCCGCGGCTTTCCAGACCATAAGGGGCAGGGCCGGAAAGGCGGGCAGGCCACGCCAGAGGATCAAACCGATGGGCAGCAGAAGAAACAGTGCGGCAAGGACGATGATGGCTGCATCGCCCGACCGTTGCCAGAGGCTTGACGGGCCATAGAGAGTGGGGCGGTCCAGCCCTGCGCCGAAGCCCGTGGGGGCCGAGATCTTGGCCCCGATCCCGACGGCCAGCACGCAGAGCGCGACCTGCACCAGCGCGAGGCTTGCGGCGCGGCCTGTATCGTAATCGAAGCGGAACGCTTGGTAGATGGCCAGCTCGACCGTGGTGGCCGAGGGGCCTCCGCCCAAGGTCAGCGCAACGGCGAAGCTGCCCAGACAGACGAGGAAGATGGCGATGAAGGCGCCGGGCAGGGTGGCGCGCAGCATCGGGGTTTCGATGTGGCGGCGTCGGGCGGGGCCGTCGAAATCCAGCATCATGGCAAGGCGCAGGCGTTCGGCGGGGATGGCCTGCCAGCCTTGCAGCACCATGCGGGTGGCCAGTGGCAGGTTGAAGAACACATGGGCCAGAATGACCCCATGCGCGCCATAGATGGCCATTGTCGGCAGACCGAGCGCGCCGAGCGCCTGATTGAGCAGCCCGCTACGGCCGAAGACCGCCAGCAGTCCCAGAATGGCGGCGATGACCGGCAGGATGAAGGGCGCACCAAGTGCGGTGATCAGCACGCTGCGCCCGATAAACCGCCGCCGCGCAAGCGCCCGCGCCAGAGGCACCGCCAGCACACAGGAGATCAGCGCCGACGCCGCCGCCTGCCAGAGTGTGAACCACAGCGCCTGCAGGTCCGACCCGCGCAACCCCGTAAGACCGCCCCCGTGCAGGGCGGTCATCAGGATCGGCCCCAGCACCAGAAGCGCGGGGACCAGAGCGACGCAAGCCGCAATCAGCGGAACGCGGCGAGCCATTCGTCCAGTGCGGGCTGGCGCAGGGCCTCGGCCTCGTCTTCGCTATAGAAGATGGTCTTGTTCGGGCGCGGCAGGCTGGCGAATTCGGGCGGCAGGAAGCCTTCTTTGATGATGGCCGGATAGGACCAGTTGGCGGTGGCGATCATCCCCTGGAAATCATCCGACAGCACGTAATCCATGAAATCCTGTGCCAGTTCGGGATGTTTGGAGGTTTTCAGCTGCCCCACCAGCTCGGCCATGAAATAATGGCCTTCCGGGAAGATCGCGGCGGCTTTGGTGTCATCATGCTCGGCGATGATGTGATAGGCCGGCGATGTGGTATAGGACAGCACCATATCCACCTCGCCATCCGTGAAGAGGCCGTAGCTTTCCGACCAGCCGGGGGTCACGGTCAGCACTTTGGGTTTGAGCTTGGCCCATGCTTCGGGCGCGCGATCGCCATAGACGGCCTTGACCCAGAGCAGCAGCGCCAGCCCCGAAACGGACGAGCGCGGGTCCTGGATGGCGATCTTCAGATTATCGGGGGCATCCAGCAGTTCCTCGAAGCTTTTCGGCGGGTTTTTCAGCTTGGTCTTGTCATAGACAAAGGCGGTTTCGCCCCAGTTGAACGGGATGAAGGTGTCATCGGTCCATTTGATCGGCAGGGTCAGGCGCGAATTGTCTTCATGCGAGGGCGCAAAGAGGCCGGTCTTGCGGGCACGGGCGGTTTGGTCGGTATTGAGGCCGATCACGATATCCGCTTTGGTCTTGTCGCCTTCGAGCATGAGGCGCGAAAGCACGTCACCGGCCACGAATTGCAGGTCGCAGCCGCATCTGGCCTCGAACCCTTTTTCGATCTGCGGGCCGGGACCCCATTCCGAGGTGAAATAATCGGGCGCATAGACCGTGAGAACGGGCAGGTCTTCGGCCTGAGCGCCGCCGGTCGTGGCTGCCAGAAGGGCTGTGCCCGCCACAAGGCGAAGGGCCGTAAGGGGTCGTTTCATCTATGCTCCTCCAATCCGCAGGGGAAGGAGGGCGCGACAGTCCCGTGACCTTCCCTCCGCCGGTGCTAGCCGGTTCAGGTTCGACGGGTTCGCCTTTGGCATCTCAGCCGGACCAAACCGGCACCCCGAGGTGATAGGGCTGTTCTAGTGCAGGGGCCGCATTCGGGCAAGCGCCCCCTGCCGTGTCGTACTGGCCGCTCAAACCGGAGCGCGCCGCTTAATGCGGGCGGGCCAGATGGGCCAGTTTCTCTTCGGCGGCGGGGTCGATGCCCAGATCGTCATCCGCGGTGCCTGCAAGAGGGTTCTCGTAGGTGGCGATGTCAAGCTGGCCTTCGGTTTTGGCCACAATGGCGGTCACCACGGCATCCCCTGTGATATTGACGGCGGTGCGGATCATATCCATCAGCCGGTCAACGCCCAAGATCAGCGCGATGCCCTCGATCGGCAGGCCGACCTGTCCCAGCACCATCGTCAGCATGACAAGCCCCACGCCGGGCACGCCTGCGGTGCCGATCGAGGCCAGAACCGCCATAGCGATCACGGTCAGGTAGCCGGTCAGCCCCAGATCGATGCCGTAGACATTGGCCAGAAAGACCGTGGCCACACCCTGCATGATCGCGGTGCCGTCCATGTTGATCGTGGCCCCGAAAGGAATGCAGAACGACGCCACCGAATTGCGCGCGCCCATACGCTCGGTCACGCAGCGCAGGGTCACCGGAATGGTGGCATTCGAGGAGGCGGTCGAGAAGGCGAAGATCTGTGCCGGACGGATCTTGCGAATGAAGGTGATCGGGCTCAGCCCCGAGAACAGCTTCAAGATCACCATCAGCGTGACAAACAGGTGCAGCAGAAGCGCGCCGGTCAGGGTCAGCACATAGGCCAGCACCGGCAGGAACAGGTCGATCCCCTGTTCTGCGAAGGTCTTGGTGATCAGGCAGAACACGCCCAAAGGCGCGAAGGCCATGACGATGGAGACGATCTTCATCATCACCTCGTTCATATATTCACAGCCCTCGACGAATTTATCCGATTTCTCGCCCAGCATCAGCACTGCCACGCCCAGCACGATGGTATAGAAGATGATCTGCAACATCTCGCCGCTGGCAAAGGCCTGAACCGGATTGGTCGGCACGATCGAGGCGAAGACATCCCAGACCGAAGGGGCCGTTTTGGCACTAATGCCCGAGGTGTCGATGCCCTCCATTGTGAAGCCTTGGCCCGGCCCGACAATCTTGGCGATGAGAATGGCGATCGCGATGGCGATGGCGGTGGTCACGATATAAAGCCCGAAGCTTTTGCCGCCAACACGCCCCAGCACGCGGATATCGCCGATCCCTGTCACGCCGCAGATCAGCGAGAAGAAGACCAGCGGCACCACCAGCATTTTCAGCGCGTTGACAAACATCTTCCCGATCATCGCGAGAAGGCCGCCGGTGATATAGGTCGAAATGAAACCGGATTGGATCTGGTTGAAAATGACCCCCAGAACGATGCCCGCGCCCATCGCAACCATGATCTGCGTCGTCAGTGATACGCGTTTATGAACCATGCAACACTCTCCCCCTTTGTGATGCTTTCAGTCTGCCTATAGGTGATCGGCCCGGGCGAGGCCATTAAAACCCAAGCATGCCCATCATGATATCTTCAGCCCTGATTGCCTAGAGGGGATGCAGTTGCTACATCGGTGCCGGGCTTTTATGCAGGCTGGAATCGACCGCCGCAGGAGCTTTTGCCGGATCTGGCGCGCATAACAGGGAGATGCCTCATGTCGTATAATACCTTCGGACATCTGTTCCGCGTGACCACTTGGGGCGAAAGCCACGGGCCGGCGCTTGGTGCGACGGTGGATGGCTGCCCTCCGGGGATCGAGATCTCGGAAGAGTTCATTCAGGTCTTCCTTGACCGCCGCCGTCCGGGCCAGTCGAAAGAAACCACCCAGCGCAAGGAACCCGATGCGGTGCGTATCCTGTCGGGCGTGTTCGAGGGAAAAACCACCGGCACCCCGATCCAGCTGATGATCGAGAATACCGACCAGCGGTCGAAGGATTACGGCGAGATCGCCCGCCAGTTCCGCCCCGGTCATGCCGATCTGGCCTATTTCCAGAAATACGGCATCCGCGATTACCGTGGCGGCGGACGGTCTTCGGCGCGGGAAACGGCGGCGCGGGTGGCGGCAGGGGGTGTCGCGCAGGCCGTGCTGCGCCAGCTGGTGCCCGATCTGAAGATCACCGGCTATATGGTGCAGATGGGCGTGAAACATATCAACCGCGCGCGGTTCGACGAAGCCCAGATCCTGCAGAACCCCTTCTTCATCCCCGATGCGGATGTGGTCGATGAATGGGCCGATTACCTGCAGGCGATCCGCAAGCAGCATTCCTCGGTCGGCGCCAAGATCGAGGTGGTGGCCACCGGCGTTCCCGCAGGGCTTGGCGCGCCGATCTATGCCAAGATGGATACTGATCTGGCGGCGGCGATGATGTCGATCAATGCCGTGAAAGGCGTCGAGATCGGCGAGGGCATGGATGCCGCCAATCTGACCGGCATCGAGAATGCCGACGAGATCGTCATGGGCGAGAACGGGCCGGAATATCTGACCAACCATGCCGGCGGCATCTTGGGCGGGATCACCACGGGCCAGCCGGTTGTGGTGCGCTTCTCGGTCAAGCCGACCTCGTCGATTCTCACCCCGCGCCGTTCGATCAACCTTGATGGCGAGGCGGTCGAGGTGGTGACCAAGGGCCGTCATGATCCTTGCGTGGGTATTCGGGCCGTGCCTGTTGCCGAAGCGATGACAGCTTGTGTCATTCTGGACCATCTGTTGATGGACCGTGGACAAACGGGCGGGATTCGGGGTGAAGTCGGTAAATAAAACTTTACCGCATCCATAAATATTATAATCCTCGCATTATTACGGGCCTTTGCCTGATTGTGGGGATTATTATGTCTTATATTCTGGGGAGCTCTGCGGCTGACGAGATCACCGCCGGTTTTGTTGATGCGAATGGGGTGACGCTCGATTACACGGGCAGCGCCACTTGGGAAACCTTTCTCAATATCTGGGCAGGTCGTGGCAATGACCGCGTGACCGGTGTGGAGGGGCGCACCATCGTTCACGGTCAGGCCGGAGACGATTATCTCTCGGGCAGCAATCTGGTTGCGACGCCCAGCCTCGACCATTTCTACCCCCAGCTTTTTGGCGATGAGGGCAATGACACGATCGAAGGGTCGGGGAATGTGCTGTTCAACGGCAATGCGGGCAACGATACGATTACCTGGTCCGGTCAGGGCTATGCGTCCTTGTCGGGCGAGTATGGCGATGATGTGATCACCGCCAATATGACGGCAGTGGGGGCCGAGTCTGCGCGGATCTTCACCGGACAGGGTGCGGATACCGTCAATATCACGCTGGGCGATAATGATACGGCCTCGGTGTTTCTGGCTGAAACCGAGGCCGCAGCGGATGTTGTCAATGTTACCTCCGATATCGATGCCGAGACGGGTGGCCTTGTCGATTTGGGCAGCGATTTCGACCCCTCGATGGACACGCTTGTTGTGAATGGTGTGACATATAGCGGCGACGATCTGTCGGCATTGGTGGCCGATCCCGAGAATGCGGAAGGGGTCGATATCAGCAGCGCGACCGAATATTCGGGGAATTTCACCTATCTTGCGTTCTCGGGGAACGATGAAGGGGGGCCGGTGACCATCCGTTTGTCTTCCGACATTTTCGCCGATGAGGAATCGAGCGAGGAGGCCGCGACCGATCCGGGCGCGGGCACTGGTGAAGAGGCGACCCTCTCGGACAATCGTGTCGATGGCACCGAAGAGGCGGATTTCATGCAGGATCTCTATGTCGATGCCGATGGCGATTCGACAGCCGATACGGTGCGGATCAACGGCTTTGGGGGCGATGATTACATCCGTGTCAAAAGTGGTCTGTCGCATGTCATCGGGGGCGGCGAGGGCAATGACAGCCTGTATGCGGTCAGCGGCGAGCATCATCTGGCCGGTGAGGCAGGCGATGACCTGATCGTTGGCGGCAATGACACCTGTCTGCTGGAAGGCGGCAAGGGGGATGACACGCTTGTGGGGTATCTCGATCACGGGGCCGATCACGTGATGCATCTGGGCAAGGGCAATGACGTGGTGGATTTGCGCGGCGCTTCCGATACGGCGACATCCAATGTGACGGTCACGGATTTCCGTTTCGGGGAAGATGTGCTGATGTTTGATGGCGAGGCGGTCGATTTCTCGGCTCTGCCCGATGACGTCTCCGGCGCGGATGACGAGGATGGCAATCTTGTCCTGTCGTTCCATGATGATGATAGCGTGACCCTGCAAGGCCAGTCGGTTGCCTCCATGCAAAGCTATGGTGCAAAGTTGCAGGCCGCCAAGGACGCGCAACTGGCGGATGGCTGGTCCGATGACAACGAGGCCGAAGATGACAGCGCCGCCTGGGCCGAGCTGGAAGACGAGAGCACCGAAGCGCAGGCCGATGCCTCTGACAGCGAGGAGAGCACCGAGGCACTCGATGAGACCACGAGCGAGACCCAGACCGCCGCGGCCGATCTTGCCGATATCCCGACTGTGCCGGTTGCCGAAGATGGCGATACCGAGGACGAAGACGAGGACGAGGCACTTGCGGATGCCTAAACGGCCCGCGTTTTACTGATCGGGAAGGCCGCCCCTCGGGGTGGCCTTTTGAGATGGGTCGCCATGAGATTCGCAGCCTCGCCCGTTGGTGTCCTTCTTTCGGACATGCGGCGGATGCCGTGCCTTGCGGATATCGCCCCTGCGCAGGATGTGGGTCGGGCGGTGGCCTATCGCGCCGGCATGATAGGCTTTGGAGACACGGCGGCGGATGGCTTTTCTTGCCCGTCGAAGGGACCCGCTTCCCCTTCTGAACCGTTCTGTCTATCATGATGGAAAGAAGGGGACCTTGATGACGCATTCTCCGAAACAGCCTGCCATGGAAACATGTATCCGCCGAGGGCGGAAATTCGATCAGGTGCTCGAAGGGGCGCGCAAGGTGTTCTTGCGGGACGGGTTCGAGGGAGCCTCGGTGGATGACATCGCCCGCGAGGCAGGGGGCTCCAAGGCGACCCTTTACAGCTATGTTCCTGACAAGCGCTTGTTATTTATGGTTTTCGCCCAGCAGGAATGTGCCATGCAGGCGCAATCCAGCATGTCTCCGATGGAGGCGATGGACGCGCCGATCGAGGTGGTCCTGACAGGGGCGGCAGAAAAGCTGACAACCTATATTTTCTCTGATTTCGGGCGGGATATCTTCCGGATCTGCGTGGCCGAAGCGGAGCGTTTTCCCGAGGTCGGACGGCAGTTCTACGCCACCGGCCATGTCGTTGTCTGCGACAAGCTAGTGGGCCTGATGCGCCGCGGCGCGGAGCGCGGCGAGTTGAAGATCGAGGATTTCGACTTTGCCGCCGAGCAGTTTCTGGAACTGTGCAAGGCCAATCTGCATGCCAAGATCGTCTTCGGCCTGCCGGAGATGCTGACCGAAGACTGCCGCCAGCGCACCGTCAAGGAGGCCGTGGCGATGTTCATGGCGCGCTATGGCACCAAATGCCATTGCCAGACAGAGGGCGGCGCCTCCTAAGCGCGGTCGCGCACCTGAATGTGGTTCCCTTCGCCCTTGCGCACCTCGAAGCGGCCCGTCTGGCGGATCAGATCCGACAGCTTGGCTGCGCCATAGGTGCGGGTGTCGAAATCGGGATTGGCCTGTGTGATGAACTGACCGATCTGGCCAAGGGAATACCACTCCTCTTCCAGCCCGATCCGTTTGATCGCAGCGGCAATCAACGGAATGGCCTCCTTGGCGCCCAGTTTTTCGACGGGGGCGGGACGGGGGGTGATATCGGTGGGCTCGGGGGATGCGGTCTCGCCCAGATTCTCGACATAGATGAAGCGTTTGCAGGCATTGCGGAAGGCCTCGGGGGTCTTTTTCTCGCCGATGCCGAACACATCCAGCCCCTGTTCGCGGATACGCTGGGCAAGGCGGGTGAAATCGCTATCCGAGGACACCAGCACGAACCCGTCGAACCGCCCCGAATGCAGGAAATCCATCGCGGCAATCACCAGCGCGATATCCGAGGCATTCTTGCCCTTGGTATTGGCAAATTGCTGGTCCGCGACCAGCCCCAGAACATTGGCCTTCTTGGCCCAGCCGCCCAGTCGTTGGGCTGACCAGTCGCCATAGATCCGGCGCACGCTGGCCTCGCCCAGCCCCGAAATCTCTTCAAAAATCGCTTCGGCATGGGCGTGGGGCATATTATCGGCATCGATCAGAACGCAAAGGCGGGCGGTGCGGTGAAGCTCGTGGCGTTGGGTGTCGGGCATGTGATCCTCTTTTGCCCCAAGCTAGCGCATTCTATCGCAAAGGAAAACGCGCCCCGAAGGGCGCGTTTCAAGAAGAGGCCGGTTCTAGTCCGGAATATTCTCTTTGTAGTCATCATGACGGAACCGGTCTTTGAACGGTGCCCAGAGCCGCTTGTTTGTCAGGTAGAGCAGCACGGTCAGCAGCGACAGCAGCAGTACCGCCACAAAGCCCCACTCCTTGCGATCCACCAGCTTGGGTTCGGCGGCCCACATCAGGAAGGCCGCGACATCCTTGGCCATCTGCTGGGTCGTGGCGGGCGTGCCGTCCTCGTATTCGATCAGATCGTCCGAAAGCGGCGGCGGCATTTGCAGATAACCCGTCGAGAAGACGTGGTTTTCATAAAGCACATTGCCGGCGGTTTCGGTTTCTTCTCCGGTATAGCTGGTCAGCAGCGAATAGATATATTCCGGTCCGCCCATACCTTGCACGAATTGTGCGATACCGGTGCCGTAGGGCCCGTGGAACCCCGCCCGTGATTTCGCGATCAGCGACAGATCCGGTGCGCCGGCATCCACCACGGTCGGGAAATGGTCGGTTTCCTTGCGCGGGCGTTCATCGTCGAGTTCGGGGTCGTAGATCGACATTTCGGCGGCATAAGCGCGCACCCAATCGGGGTTCATGCCCAGCCCGTCCTTGTCGGAGAGCGTGCGCAGCGCCACATATTTCAGCCCGTGACAGGCCGAGCAGACCTCGCGATAGACCTGAAACCCGCGACGCAGCTGTTGCTGGTCATATTTGCCGAACGGTCCTTCGAAGCTGAAGGCGATATCGGTGACATGGCCGCCCTCATTGGCATTGGCCGCGCCAAAGCTAAGCCCCAAGGCAGCGATGGCAGAGATCAGAAGGGTTTTCATCTTACAGGCCCCTTTCCGCGGCATCAGGGCCGTAATGGGCGTTGAAGTCATCCTCGATGGTGGCGGGGGGAAGCGTCGTTTTCTCGATACGGCCCAGCACCGGAAGGATCACGAGGAAATAGGCAAACCAGTAGGTGGCCCCGATGAGCGAGATATAGGGGTAGATCCCGTCGGTCGGCATTGCCCCCACCCAAGTCAGCACCACGAAGTCGATGGCCAGCAGCCAGAACCAGAATTTGAAGGCGGGCCGGAACATGCCCGAGCGCATCTTCGAGGTATCGAGCCACGGCGCCAGCACCATCACGATGATCGAGCCGAACATGGCGATCACCCCGAAGAACTTGGCGTCGATGAAGCCCATGGTCAGCCAGTTCACCAGCATCACCACCCAGACATCGGCGGTGAAGGCGCGCAGGATGGCGTAGAAGGGCAGGAAATACCATTCGGGCACGATATGGGCGGGCGTCGCCAGCGCATTGGCCTCGATATAGTTATCGGGGTGGCCCAGATAGTTCGGCATAAACGCGACAACCGCGAAGAAAATCAGCAGAACCAGTGCCAGCGCGAAGAGATCCTTGATCACGAAATAGGGCCAGAAGGGCAGGGTGTCTTTCTTGGCGTCTTCTTTCGAGGTGCGGCGCACTTCGACCCCGGTGGGATTGTTGTTGCCGGTGGTATGGAAGGCCCAGATATGCAGCGCGACAAGGGCGGCAATCACGAAGGGCAGCAGATAGTGCAGCGAGAAGAAGCGGTTGAGCGTCGCATTATCGACCGCCGGTCCGCCAAGCAGCCATTCCTGGATGGACGGGCCGATCCCGGGGATCGCGCCGAAGAGGCCGGTGATCACCGTGGCCCCCCAGAAGGACATCTGCCCCCAGGGCAGCACATAGCCCATGAAGGCCGTGCCCATCATGCACAGATAGATGATCATGCCAATGATCCACGTCACCTCGCGGGGCGCTTTGTAGGACCCGTAATAGAGGCCGCGGAAGATATGCAGATAGACCGCGAAGAAGAAGAGCGAGGCACCGTTGGCATGCAGATAGCGGATGAAATAGCCGCCATTCACATCGCGCATGATATGTTCCACGCTGGCGAAAGCGAGGCTGATATGCGGCGTGTAATGCATCGCCAGAATAATGCCGGTCACAATCTGCAGCACCAGACAGAAGGCCAGAACAATCCCCCAGATCCACCACCAGTTCAGGTTCTTGGGGGTGGGAATCATGATGGTGTCATAGACCAGTCCAACGATGGGCAGGCGAGAATGTAACCATTTCTCGAACCCCGATTTGGGTTCGTAATGATCATGGGGAATGCCGGACATAGGTTCCTCCCTCAGCCCAGTTGAATGGTTGTGTCATCGGTGAACTTGGCCACCGGAATATCGAGATTGCGCGGGGCGGGGCCTTTGCGGATACGGCCTGCGGTATCGTAATGCGAGCCGTGGCAGGGGCAGTACCAACCGCCGAAATCGCCCGAGGCATTGCCGATCGGAACGCAGCCCAGATGGGTGCACACGCCCATCATCACCAGCCATTCTCCGGCCTCATCTAGCGTGCGGTTCTCATCTGCCGCATCGGCACCGGGTTTATTGGCGTTTTCGGCAGAATGGTCGATCAGGTCGTTCAACGGCACAGCGCGACCCGCCGAGATCTCGTCTGCCGTGCGGCGGCGGATGAAAACCGGTTTGCCCCGCCATTTCACCGTGATCTGGGTGCCCTGTTCGACCCCCGAGATATCGACGAAAATCGAGGACATGGCCTGCACATCCGCCGAGGGGTTCATCTGGTTGATCAATGGCCAAGCCGCCGCACCGGCGGCCACTGCCCCCGTACTGGCGGTTGCAAAATAAAGGAAGTCCCTCCGGGTACCTTTTTGTTCGTCTGAGTGGGACACGCGTTCCTCTCCCTTGCCTAGACTGTGCTGTGCCTGCTTTCTGCCTGTCCGCCGACCCGACCGGAAGAAGAAAGGCGCAAGCGCCCGATCCTTTCCTGTCATGCGGACACGGGAAAACAGACCGATGCCCTTAGACTGGAACATAAAGTTCCGCCTTATAGCATCCGATACACAGGCAAGGGAGCGGGCCGCATTGATATAGGTCAAGCAAATGTGAAGACCGTGTCGGGCACGGTTTTGCGGTCACAGCCGGACGGGCCGCGTCTAGTCGGGCGTCAGCATATAGCCCAGGCCGCGCACGGTTTGTAGATAGCGTGGCTCTTTCGGGTCGCGTTCCAGCTTGCGGCGCAGGCGGGTGATCTGCACGTCAATGGCACGGTCGCCCGAGGTCTCGTCCGAGGCGGGACGGTCGCGCGACAGCTCGTCAATCAGATCCGCGCGCGAGACAACATCGCCCGGATGGGCGGCAAAGATTTTCATCAGGGCCATCTCGGTGGCTGTCAGGCGGACGATTTCCTCGCCATCCCACAGCTCGCCACGGTCCTGATCATAGCGCAGCCCGCCCAGATGCAGGAATTTCGGCCCTGCCGAGGTCTCTGCCGGCACCCGCCGCAAGATCGCATTGATCCGTAACAGCAATTCGCGCGGCTCGAACGGTTTGGCCAGATAGTCATCGGCCCCCGCCTCCAGCCCCTCGATGCGGTCGCGCGTCTCGCTGCGCGCTGTCAGCAGCAGAACCGGAGTGCGGATCTTTTTGTGCAGGTCGATCGTCAGGCTGATCCCGTCTTCGCCGGGCATCATGACATCCAGCACGATCAGGTTGAACTCCAGCCCGTCCAGCAGCCTGCGCGCATGCGCGGCATCGCGTGCCGTAGTCACGATAAACCCGTTCCGCATCAGGAACTTGCGCAGCAGAGAGCGGATGCGCTCGTCATCATCGACGATCAGAAGATGCGGGGCTGCGGGATCATAGGCCATCAGCTATTGTCTTTCATGGTCTGGAACTGCTTTTGCAAGTCGTGATCCATCATCGCCTCTAGTACCTGCCGGAACCCCTGCACAGCCTGAGGCCCTGCCTGCCGGTAGGCGGCGCGCATTCGGGTGCGCTGCGCATCCGAAATCTCGCGTTCCAGAGCCGAGCCTGTGTCGGTCAGGTACAGATGCCGCTCGCGCTTGTCCTTGCGGCCCACGCGGTTATCGACAAGCCCGTCCTCGATCAGGGTGCGCAGCACACGGTTGAGCGATTGTTTGGTCACCCCCAGAACCGACAGCAGCGCGGTCACCGTCAGGCCCGGCTGGCGGTTGATGAAATGCAGCGCACGGTGATGGGCGCGGCCATAGCCATGTTTGTCCAGAATCCGGTCGGGATCTGCCGTGAAGGCACGATAGGCGAAAAACATCGCCTCGATCCCTTTGCGCAATTGCTCGTCGGTCAGAAACAGCAGGGTCTCGCCGCCCTGAGATCCGATTTCCGCCATGTCTCACCTCATTTTTGACGAGTTTACGTCAACGATGTTGACTTTCCAAGAATCGATTGCTAGCGAATTCTCATCATTTCTGTAATTTTGTGGCTGATTTGGGCCTAATTTTGCAATATTCAAAAAAGAAGGCTGGTGTGGCTGCTGCATATGATGATCGCGATGGCAAGATTTGGGTAGACGGCCAGCTGGTCGAGTGGCGCGAGGCGAAGGTGCATATCCTGAGCCACGCCATGCATTATGCCTCTTCGGTTTTCGAAGGGGAGCGCTGTTATAACGGCAAGATCTTCAAATGCCGCGAACATTCGGAACGGCTGATCCAGTCGGGCCGCCTGATCGATATGGAGATCCCCTATACGCCCGAAGAAATCGACGCGGCCAAATATGCCGTGCTTGCGGCCAATGGCTGGAGCGATGCTTACGTGCGGGCGGTGGCCTTTCGGGGCGCGGGTCTGGATATGGGCGTGTCGGCGGCCCGTAATCCGGTGCAACTGGCGGTGATCGCGTGGGAATGGGGCAGCTATTACGGCGAGGCCAAATGGGACGGCGCCAGGCTCGATATCGCGAAATGGGCGCGTCCCGACCCGCGGACCATTCCGGTGCAGGCCAAAGCCTCGGGGCTTTATATGATCTGCACCATGTCCAAACATGCCGCCGAGGCGAAGGGCTGTTCGGATGCGTTGTTTCTCGACTGGCGCGGCAATGTGGCCGAAGCCACCGGGGCCAATATCTTTTTCGTCAGGAATGGCGAGATCCACACGCCGCTGGCCGATTGCTTCCTCAACGGGCTGACCCGTCAGACCATTATCGGGATGGCGCGCGAGAAGGGGATTGTGGTGCATGAGCGCCGGATCAATCCGCTGGAGCTTGCCTCGTTCGAGGAATGTTTCCTGACGGGCACGGCGGCAGAGGTCACGCCGGTGGCGCAGATCGGCGATATTACCTTTACCGTCGGCCCGATGGCGCGGGCGCTGTCGGAGGGCTACGAGGCTTTGGTGCGCCGCTAGGGTCTGCGGGGCATAACAGAAAAGGCGCACTCTGGCAGTGCGCCTTTTGGCTTTGTTCGGCGGCAGCGGCTTAGACAGACCCGAGGCCTTCATGTTCGATCCGCAGGAAGTGGCTCAGCCTTGGCTGGTCGCTGGATTTGCGCGGGCGTTGCAGCAGGGCGCGGGTATTGCGTGCCATCTGGCCATCATGGTCGATTTTCAGAAACCGGCGGTAACGGCTGTCATCGCTCCGGTTCGGAGCGCGGTCAAGAATATGCTTTGTCATGTGAGGGTCCTCCTTCCCCGACAAGAGCATAGCATGGAATAGGTCCGCACCGGAATTATTTTTAATCTTGCTTGATCAGAGGGAAACCATCTTTGACCTTATCCCTGCGGGGTCTGGGCCTTGCGCTGGCGGTCGCGTTGTAGCCCCAGCTGCCGTTCGCGCCAGATGATGAGGATACCGGCAAAGATGATCACGGCGGCTCCGGCCAGTGTCAGGGTGGTCGGAATTTCGGCAAAGAACACAAAGCCGATGATCAGCGCGAAGAGCATCGAGGCATAATCGAAAGGTGCCACAATAGAGGCGGGCGCAAAACGGTAGGCCGAGGTCAGCAGGATCTGCCCCACACCGCCCAGAAGCCCCGCCACGATCAGCAGCGCGGTATTGGTGGGGCTGGGTATGACCCAGCCAAAGGGCAGGGTGATCAGGGAAAGCAGCGTCGAGGTGATGGTGAACCAGAAGACGATGGCCGAGGTGCGCTCGGTATGCACGATCTTGCGGATGAACACTTGCGCGAGGGCGGCGCAGAGTGCCCCCGTCAGCGCCATCATCGCCCCGAGCGCCTGCCTGTCGGAGGTGTCTCCCACATGGCCCAGATTGGGATAAAGCACGATCAGCACCCCCACCAGCCCCAGCCCGACCGTGCTCAGGCGGAACAGCCGGACCTCTTCCCCCAGAAACATCGCGGCCAGAATGACCACCAGAAGCGGGGTTGCATAGGTGATGGCGGTCAGTTCGGGAAGGGGCAGAAGGCCAAGCCCCGCAAAGTTCAGCGCCATGGCGGCGGTGCCCGCGATCCCGCGCCAGAAATGGCCCATCGGGCTGGCGACCTGAAAGCCCACGCGCAACTGCCCGCGTAGCGCCAGCCAGCCGACGATCACCGGAATCGCGAAGAACGACCGGAAGAAGACCGTTTCACCGGCGGGCACCTCATCGGCGGCGGCCTTGATCAGCGAGGACATCACGATGAAGGCCAGCACCGATCCGAGCTTCAACAAGATCCCCGTCAGGGCGGAGGGCGGCGCGTCAGGTGTGTCGGGCATGGAGATCTGTCCTTCGGATGCTAAGCTTGGCTAGCATGGCTTGGTAAGCCGCTCCAATGCCCAACTGGCCGCATCCGCCACAGTTTCATCGGGGTCCTGCGTCAGGGCGCTGGCTTGCCTAATAAATGTGCTCTGGCCGGAGTTTCCCATTGCGTAAAGCACATTGCGCACCATCCGGTTGCGCCCGATCCTTTTGATGGGCGAGCCCGAGAACCGTTCGCGGAAGGCTGCATCATCAAGGGCCGCCAGTTCTGCCAGATCAGGGGCGCGATGGGAGCCATGATAGCGCATCTCGCGCGCGTCTGCCGCGAATTTGTTCCACGGGCAGGCGGCAAGGCAGTCGTCGCAGCCATAGATCCGGTTGCCCATCATGGCGCGCAGGTCTTCCGGCACGGGGCCTTTATGCTCAATCGTCAGATAGGACACGCAGCGCCGCGCATCCAGTTGGTAGGGCGCGGGAAAGGCCTTTGTCGGGCAGGCATCCAGACAGGCGCGGCAAGACCCGCAATGGCTGCTGTCAGGCGCATCGGGTGCAAGGGGGATCGTGGTGAAGATCGCCCCCAGAAAGAACCACGACCCCAGATCGCGCCCCAGAAGATTGGTATGTTTGCCCTGCCAGCCCAGACCCGCCGCCTGCGCCAAGGGTTTCTCCATCACGGGAGCCGTATCGACGAAGACCTTGATCTGCGGATCGATGCCCTGCTTTGCCGCCTCATCCATCAGCCAGCGCCCCACGCGCTTGAGCCGCTTTTTCACCAGATCATGGTAATCCTTGCCCTGCGCATAGACGGAAATCCCGCCCTGTTCGGGGTGGTTCAAGACCTCCAGCGGGTCGTGATCGGGGGTATAGGTCTCGGCCAGCATGATGACCGATTGCGCCTCGGGCCAAAGCGCATCGGGCGCACCGCGCCACTGCATGCGCTCTTCCATCCAGCCCATATCGCCGTGATAGCCCGCCTCGACAAAGGCGCGCAGGCGGCTCATGGCCTCGGGGATGGCATCGGGGCGGGTGACGCCCATCTTGGAAAACCCCTCGGCCAGCGCCTGTGCGTTCAGGCGCGCCTTGAGGGCAACGAGAGGATCAGAAGTCAAGCTCGGCATATTGCGGGCTGGGCCGCATCCCCGGAAGCTGATCGGCCAGAAGCGAGCGGAAGGCAGGGCGCGATTTGATCTTCGCGTACCAGTCCTTCACATTGCGCGAGCGGTTCCAATCCACATCCGAGATATAGTCCAGACAGCTCAGATGGGCGGCGGCGGTGAAATCGGCCAGAGACATCATATCGCCAGCCAGCCAGCGGCGCTCGTTCAGAAGCCAGTCCATGTAATCGATATGATATTTGATCGCGGCCAAGCCCCCCTTGACCGTGCGGCTGTCGGGATAGCCTTCCTTGCGGACCTTCTTCCAGACGCGCTCGTTCATGATCGGCCCGCTGACCTCTTCGTTGAACTTGTCGTCGAACCAACTGCACAACCGGCGCACTTCATAGCGCCCCATCGGGTCTTGCGGCAGCAGGCGCGGCTCGGGGGCGATTTCGTCAAGGAACTCGCAGATGGCCTGGCTCTCGGTCATCAGCATGCCCTCATAGCGCAGGATCGGCACTTTGCCAGCAGGGTTGCGGCGCATGAATTCGGGCGATTTCTCCCAATAGCGCTCTTCGACCAGCTCGACCTCCATGCGCTTTTCCGCAAGCGTCAGGCGCACCTTGCGGCAATAGGGCGATAGCGTCATGTGATAGAGCCGGTTCATCTTCACCTCTTGTGGCGGTTGGGGGCAGATCCGGTGATACGCGGGAATGCGGGGCGGTTCAATCCTTGCCTGATTCGCGGCGCGTCTTCTTGGGTTTGGGGGCGGGGATCACCTCATGGGCGGTGCGGATCAGCCCCATCAGCCAGTCGCCATCCTCCCATAGGTCGGGGTCGATCCGGTAATAGCTTTTCGCGCCCTTCACCGGACCATCCATGACAAGATCATGCCCCGTGCCCTCGATATAGGCGCGGATTTCAGGCAGCGGGCGCAGGAACAGCGCGTCATTGAGTAAAAACGCCACGCATTTCACATCCGTATAGACGCCATAGCCGCCAAACATCCGCTTCGTATGGACGCGGCCCTCAAGCTGTTCGCGCAGGAACAGCTCGATATCGGGCGAGACCGGCATCTAGAACTTCCGCCGTGCGCGCAGGGCCGCGCCGATGGTGCCATCGTCAAGGTAATCAAGCTCGCCGCCAATCGGCACCCCTTGGGCCAGAGTACTGACGTTGATCTCCTGCGCCTCAAGCGCCTCGGCGATGTAATGGGCGGTGGTCTGCCCCTCGATTGTGGCATTGAGCGCCAGGATCACCTCGGTCACACCCTCGGCGCCGGTGCGGTCGATCAGCTTGGGGATGCCCAATTCCTCGGGGCCGATACTATCCAGCGCCGAAAGGGTGCCGCCCAGCACATGATAGCGGCCCTTGAAGGCCTGACCGCGTTCCATCGCCCAAAGATCGGCCACGCTTTCCACGACGCAGATCTCGCCCGTGGCGCGGCGGGGATCAGTGCAGATCTCGCAGATCTCGGCCGTTCCGATATTGCCGCAGACAGAGCATTCGCGGGCATGGGCGGCCACCTCGCCCATCGCGCGCGCCAAAGGGGCCATCAGCCCCTCGCGCCGCGTGAGCATATGCAGCACCGCACGCCGCGCAGACCGCGGCCCCAACCCCGGCAGGCGGGACATCAGCGCAATCAGCGCCTCGATTTCGTCGCGGGGTCCGGCCATCAGGTCAGATCGGCAGGTTCATATCGGCCGGAAGACCCATATCCTGCAGCATCTTCTTCTGCTCTTCCTGAGCGCGGGCCTTGGCGCGCGATTGCGCATCCTTGATCGCGGCAAGGATCAGATCCTCGACGACTTCTTTCTCCGAGGCGACAAGGATCGAGGGGTCGATATCCAGCCCCAGCAGATCGCCCGAGACCGCCGCACGCGCCTTCACCAGACCCATGCCGGATTCGCCGGTGACCTCGATCTTCTGCATCTCTTCTTGCAGGCCCTGAACGCGTTCCTGCATTTCCTTCGCCTGTTTCATCATCTTGGCCATATCGCCAAGACCGCCCAAACCTTTGAACATAGGGTAATCTCCTGAAGTGATCTCGGGGATCAATGATCCTCGAAAGGGTCCCATTCGTCTTCGACCTCGTGCAGGACGGTGTCTTCCATCTCCTGCGCGATTTCTTCCGACGAGATGATTTTCTCGAATTTCACGCCCTCGAATGTGGCAAAGATCGCCTGCACAAGGGGGTTATCCATTGCGGCCTTCTCGGCGATGCGCCGGTCGGCGTCGCGCATCTCGGCGATGGTTTCCCCGCCGCCCTCATTGACGACCGACACACCCCAGCGCTGGCCCGTCCAGTTCTGCAGCCGCTGCGCCAGATGGGCGGCCAGCGATTTCGGCGCGCGCTCGGCGGGCTGGAACTCGATCAGGCCGGGACGGTAGCGCACAAGGCGCAGCCCGGTTTCGACATCCATCAAAAGCGTCATGTCGCGCATGCGGCGGATGAGGTCCACGACCTTCTCGAAGCTGTCAAACCGCGCCAGCGCCTCTTCTGCCGAGGGCTGTTGTGCTACGGCCAGATTGCCCGCCGCGACGATGGGCTGACCAAAGCGCGCGCGCATCGTGGTGGCATAGGGGTGGATCGCCATGACCTGACCCTCGCCCGACATGATGGGGCCATGCACGGGGCCTCCCGCGGGGGCAGGGCCACCCATGCCACCCGTGCTGCCAGAGGGGCCACCCGCAGGCGCACCGCCGCCACCGCTGGGGGGCGTCACACCCGGCCCATCCTGAATGCGCCGCAACAGTGCCTCGGGGTCGGGGAGGTCGGCCACATGGGTCACACGGATCACCGCCATCTCGGCGGCCATCATCGCATTGGGCGCGGAAGAGACCTCTTCGATGGCCTTCAGCAGCATCTGCCACAGGCGGGTCAGCACCCGCATCGGGATCTTCTCGGCCATGCCCATGCCGCGGTCACGTTCGTCCGGCGGGATGGTCGGGTCTTCGGCGGCATCGGGCGTGATCTTGATGACCGAGACCCAATGGGTGATCTCGGCCAGATCGCGCAGAATGGCCATCGGGTCGGCACCATCGGCATATTGGCCCGCGATCTCGGTCAGCGCGCCCGCGGCATCGCCCTTCAGGATCATGTCGAAGAGATCAAGCACGCGGCCACGGTCGGCCAGACCCAGCATCGCGCGGACCTGATCGGCGGTGGTCTCGCCCGCCCCATGCGAGATGGCCTGATCCATCAGCGACATCGCATCCCGCGCCGAGCCCTCTGCCGCCCGCGCAATCAGCGCCAGCGCGTCGGCATTGATCTGGGCGTTCTCCTTGGCCGCGACCTTGGAGAGATAGTCGATCATCACCTCTGGCTCGATCCGGCGCAGGTCAAACCGCTGGCAGCGCGAGAGGACTGTCACCGGAACCTTACGGATTTCGGTGGTGGCAAAGATGAATTTCACATGGGCAGGCGGCTCTTCCAGCGTCTTCAACAGCGCGTTGAAGGCATTGGTGGACAGCATGTGCACTTCGTCGATGATATAGACTTTGTAGCGGGCCGAGGCCGCGCGGTAGTGGACGCTTTCGATGATCTCGCGGATATCATCGACGCCGGTGCGGGACGCTGCGTCCATCTCCATGACATCAACATGGCGGCCTTCCGCGATGGCGCGGCAATGCTCGCAGACCCCGCAAGGCTCGGTCGTAGGGCCGCCCTTGCCATCCGGCCCGATACAGTTGAGCCCCTTGGCGATGATCCGCGCGGTGGTGGTTTTGCCCACACCCCGGATGCCCGTCATGACGAAAGCATGCGCGATCCGGTCCGCCGCAAAGGCATTCTTGAGGGTGCGCACCATCGCCTCCTGACCGATCAGATCGGCAAAGGTGGCGGGGCGGTATTTGCGGGCCAGAACCTGATAGCCGCCTTTCTCGGGGGCGTCGGTTCCCATCGCGTCTGTCATGGCCTCTCCTTTGGTTGGCGCCAATCTAGGGATTGGGCCGCCCGCGGGCAAGGTGTGATCACTCACTCTCGGGCAAGCGCCACCACCGGATCCAGCCGCGAGGCCGAGCGGGCAGGCAGGTAGCCGAAGATGATCCCGATCAGCGTGGCCGAAGTGAAGGCCGCAGCAATGGTCGTGCCCGAATAGACCAGCCGCGTGCTGGGTGAGAGAATGCCGATAACTTCGCCAATGGCAAAGGCCAGCCCGACCCCCAGCGCCCCGCCTAATATGCAGACCATCACCGCTTCGATCAGAAATTGCGCGGTAATATCGGACCGTCGCGCGCCCACCGCTTTACGGATGCCGATCTCCTTGGTGCGCTCGGTGACCGAGACCAGCATGATGTTCATCACCCCGATCCCGCCCACGATCAGCGAGATCACCGCGATGGCCGAGATCAGATAGGTCAGCGTCTTCGAGGTGGATTGGATCGTTTCGCGGATCGTGTCCGAGTTGGTCAGGAAGAAGTCCACCGTGCCGTGGCGCTGTTCCAGAAGGTTGCTGATCTCGGTTTCGGCCTGATCCATATCGTAGCCGTCATTGACCTGAACGGTGATCGAATCCACCGTGTCGGCGCCGGTCACCCGCACCATCATTGTGGTGTAGGGGGTGAAGATCTTGATCGATTGCGGTCCGAAACTTGCGCCCGAACTTTCCACCACACCGATCACCTGCAGCGGGATGCGCCCGATCAGCACGCGCTGGCCGATGGGGTTGTCGGTGCCAAAGAAGGTCTCGGCGGCGTCCGTGTCCAGCACCGCGACCTGCGTGCGGTTGGTGACATCGCTTTCGTCAAACACCGCCCCCTTGGTCACCTTATAGGCGCCCAAGTCGAAATAGCCCGCCGTTACCCCGTTGACCGAGGCGGAGGCCGTCACATTGCCATGCAGGACATTGGCCGTTTCCGAAACTTCCGGCGATACGCTTTGCGCCAGCGACAGGCTTTCCAGCGCCGTGGCATCGCCGCCCACCAGTGTTTCCACCCGATTGGCACGCCTGTCGCCAAAGCCCGTGCCCGGACGGATCGAGATGGTCGAGGTGCCGATAGAGGCGATGTTTTCCAGCACCTTCTGTTGCGAGCCATTGCCCAAAGCCACCACCGAGACCACCGAGGTGATGCCGATGATGATGCCCAGCATGGTCAGGAAGGACCGCAGCTTATGGGCGGCGATGGATTTCATCGCCATGCGGGCGGCCTCGCGCAGCCGGTCGAGCCAGACGCCGATGCCGCCTGCGCCCTCATGCGGCGGTGTCATCCTTGTGCTTTGGCGCAGCGGGGCCTTGCGGGTGTCGTCGATGATGCACCCGTCACGGATTTCGATCACCCGCTCGGTCTGGGCCGCGATTTCGGGATCGTGGGTCACGATGATGACGGTATGGCCCTCGGCATGCAGTTCCTGCAAGAGCGCCATCAGGTCCTTGCCGGACTGGCTGTCTAGGGCGCCGGTCGGTTCGTCAGCAAGGATCACCTCGCCGCCATTCATCAGGGCGCGGGCCACCGAGACCCGTTGTTGCTGTCCGCCCGACAGTGCGCCGGGGCGGTTGCCAAGCCTGTCGCCAAGCCCCAGCCGTGTCAGCAGATCCTGTGCCCGCTGGCGCCGTGCGCCACGTGACATGCCACGGTAAACAGCGGGGATCTCGGCATTTTCCACGGCATCCAGTTCGGGCATCAACTGGTAGCGCTGGAAGATGAAGCCGAAATGCGCGCGGCGAAGTTCGGCCAGTTCCTCATCCGACATCTGGCCGACTTCGGCACCGTCAAACCGATAGCTGCCGCCATTCGGACGGTCGAGGCAGCCCAGAATGTTCATCAGGGTCGATTTCCCCGAGCCGGACTGCCCGATGATCGCCACCATTTCGCCCGCCTCGATGCTGAGGTCGATATCATGCAGAACGGTCACTTCCTGATCGCCTGCCGCAAAGGCGCGGCGGATATTGGAAATTTCGATCAATGCCATGGTCTGTGCCTCACATGCCCATCATCGGCGGGCCACCGCCCGGACCGCCGCGCCGCTGCGAATTGTCCGAAGGGGGCGGGCCGGTGGGCGCGGTCATCTGCACGACCTTGTCCCCTTCGGAGAGGCCGTCGGTGATGGCCGCCGTGGTCGAGTTCTCCAGCCCGACCGTGATCGCGCGCATCTCGTGCTTGTCATTCGCGCCAATGACCTGCACGCGGTATTTGCCATCCGGCCCTTTTGGCGGCAGGGCGGAAACCGGCAGGGTCAGCGCGTCATCGGCTTCGTCAATGATGATCGTGACATTGGCCGACATGCCGATCCGCAGCAGACCGTCGGGATTGTCGACGGTGAAAAGGGCATCGTAATAGATCGCGCTATCGGTATCGATATCGTCGTCATCCTCGATCGACGAGGGGGCCGGTTCGACCTTGTCGAGCGTGGCCGAATAGGTTTTGTCCGGATCGCCCAGCAGCGAGAACTCGACCTTCTGGCCCGCTTTGACATTGATCACATCGGCTTCGGAGATCTCGGCCTTGATCTGCATCTTGTCGAGCTTGGCCAGCTTGACGATTGTCGGCGCATCCTGACTGGCATTCACCGTGGTGCCCTCGCCATTGACGATGGCGACCACCGTTCCGTCAATCGGCGCGGTGATCTTGGTGCGGTCCAGATCCAGTTCGGCAGAGGAGACCTCGATCACCGCACGGGCGCGTTGTGCCTGCAACGAGACCAGCCCCGCCTTGGCCATATCCAGCGTGGCCTGCGCGGTTTCCAGATCGGAGGTGGCCGAGAGCTTTTGCGAATTCAGCCCCGTCTGGCGCGTGACATCCAGTTGCGCCACCTTGATCTCGGCTTCCTTCGAGGTGATCTCTGCATCGATCTCGTCCAGATCGGCCTTGGCCTGCGCCACCGTGTTCTGCTGTTCGAGACTGTCGATCTGGGCGATCAGATCACCGGACTTGACTGTATCGCCGATCTCCACCGCCAGCGTCTCGATCTGCCCTGAGGTCCGCGCCCCGACCGAAACCAGATCATCCGCTTCGATAAGCCCCGTCGCCAGAACCGTCTTCTGCACATTGGCGCGCGCGACGGTCACGGTCTGCACCTCGCTCTCCTGAGCGGCATTGCTATGGCTGTGGAACCACGCAAAAACGCCTGCCGCGATCAGGAGGATACCTGCAAGAGATATCAGCTTCGCGCGAGTGATTTTCAGTCTTTGCGTCATACGGCCCGGTCCACTAACTTATTCGTCTTGTTATGCTTCAACGGCGGACGGGCTATATTCTGTCTGATAAATTTGCGCCTTCACGCAAATATCAGCTGATCCTTGCGCCGCCGACATCTGGCGGCACCTTCGGTGATGGACCTGAAGAGAAACTGAAGCTGTGGGGGAATGAGGTGAGAGGCTGGACAGCGACCCAAGCGGGGCTCGTTGCGGCTGCTTCCTTCCGGACCTGACCGGGTTGGCGAGGCGCTCGCCCGCGCCAACCTCTCAAGGGGGCATATAGAAAATCTTCGCCTCTTTCGCAAGCCTTGTTTTCGAGGTCATTGCCACGCGCCCTCGCTACGTATTCTTGCGGGCGGCCTCGCGGGCGCGTGATCGGCTCTCTTGGAACAGTGGGCGGGGGCGGGGGCGTTGGCCTGTCGACAGTATTCAATCAGGAGAATTGCACATGGATCTGCACATCAGGGGACGGCGCGCGCTGATTACCGGAGCATCGGGGGGCATGGGGCACGAGACCGCCAAGCTTCTGGCCGAGGAAAAGGTCGATCTTGTCCTGACCGATCTCGATCAGAAAAAGCTTGATGCCGTGGCCGAGCCGCTGGGGGCGAAGGCCGTGGCTGCCGATCTTTCGACACCCGAAGGGGTGGACACGCTGATCGACACAATCGGCACCGATTTCGACATCTGGGTTCATGCGACCGGTGTGACGGGGGCCAAGGGCGATCCGTTACAGATGACGGAAGAGGATTGGGCCGAGGCGCTGAATATCGACTTCCTGTCTGCCGTGCGTCTGGCCCGCCATATCGGGCCCGCGATGATCAGGGGCGGTTGGGGACGGATGGTCTTTGTGACCTCGGAGAATGTCGCCCAGCCCTATGCGGATGAAACCGTTTATAACTGTGCGAAATCGGCGCTGCTGAGCTTCTCGAAATCCATTGCGCTGGCGCATTCCTCCAAGGGGGTGATGGCGAATTGTGTGGCCCCTGCTTTCATCGAAACCCCGATGACCGACGGGATGATGGAGAAACGTTCGAAAGAGCTTGGCGTGTCGAAGGACGAGGCGATCCAGAGCTTCCTGAAGGAAGAACGTCCCTTCCTGAAGCTGGGGCGTCGCGGTAAGCCCGAAGAGGTCGCTCCCGTGATCGCGCTTCTGTGCTCGGAAAGGGCGAGCTTTGTCACCGGAGCGAACTGGCGGGTCGATGGTGGCTCGGTGGGCTCGATCGAGGTGTAACCGCCGCTTGAATCCGGTGTTCCGTTGTGGATTGTAACATACAATCCGCAGCGGAGATTCATATGATTATCGATGACATTCTTCCCGAGTTCCATTTTCAGGAAACCCATTCGGTTTCCATTCCGGCCCCTGCCGAGCGGATACTGGCAGAGGCACTGGCCTATGATCCCCGACAGGACGGTTTCATTCGTGGGGCCATCACCCTCAGGGAGTTGCCCGCACGGCTGATCGGGCGCCTGCGAGGCAAGCCCGTGGCGCAAAAGCCGTTCGATCTGACGCATTTCACGCCCTTGGCTCAGGGCCCCGACGAGGCGGTTTTCGGGATGGTCGGACGGTTCTGGCAGGCGCGCTACGGTCAGGACCCGCTGCCCGATCTGGCCGCCCTTCACGCCTATGACCGGGCCGGTTCCGTCAAGCTGGTGATGCATTTCCATGTTGAGGGCGACAATCGCCCCCGCCTGACCACCCGCACGCGTATCTACTGTCTGGATGGTGCGGCCAAGGTGCGGTTGACGCCCTATTGGTATCTGATCCGGCCGGTCAGCGGTCTGATCCGCAAAAGGATGCTGGCTGCGATCAAACGGAGTTGTTTAAGAACATAATAGCGATAGTGTTTCCTTTTATAGATCATTTTATTGGCAAATGATCGACGTCATAGTGTCTTCATCGAAAGGGCCAGCACGGGAGGCCCGCAATACTTCCGGCGGATCTGCCGGATGATGGAGAGAAGACAATGGCACATATCGCACTCGATAACGCAGCCGCTCCGGCCAAGCCTGACACCACCAGCCGCCTTGCTCCGCTGGGCATTCTGGGGCTTCGCCTGACGACGGGGGCTTTGTTCGTGACCCACGGGCTGATCAAATATTTCATCTTCACCCCCGCAGGCACCGCCGGCTACTTCCAGAGCCTCGGCCTGCCGGGCTGGGTAGGTCTGCTGACCATGACGGCGGAGTTCTTTGGTGGTCTGGCCCTGATTTTCGGCCTGTTGCCGCGTCTCGTTTCGGCGCTCTTCGTGCCGCTGCTTCTTGGGGCTGCGATGGCCGCCCATATCGCCAATGGCTTCACCTTCTCCAATGCCGGTGGCGGCTGGGAATATCCGGTAATGTGGGCCGCCGTCATGGGCATGATGGCCCTGCTGGGGGATGGCGCGGCTGCCGTGTTCCCGACGCATCGCCTGTTCCGTCGCTGATAGCTTGGACTGCGGGGCGGGGAGGAGGCTTCCCGCATCCTGTAACGCCACGCGGGTGGCAGGAGGTTTGAAATGGCAACGAGTGATGCACCGATCGAGGTCGGCCATGTCACCCTCACGGTCCACGACCTGAAATCCGTGGGCGCATTCTATGAAAACGTGCTGGGTCTGGCGCGTCTGTCATCGGATGGCACGGTGGCCCGCTATGGCGCAGATGGGCGCGTGCTGGTCGAGTTGCGGGCGGATCGTGCGGCCCGCAAGGCCAGCCACCGCGAGGCGGGGCTGTTCCACACGGCCTTCCTGATGCCCTCGCGCCGTGCGCTGGCCGATTGGCTGGATCATGCGGTGGCGCGTCGGGCTCCTTTGCAGGGCGCATCCGACCATTCGGTATCCGAGGCGATCTATCTGGCCGATCCCGAGGGCAATGGCGTCGAGGTCTATGTCGACCGCCCGCGCGACCAGTGGATCCGCATGGGCGACCAGATCCATATGGTGACCGAGCCGCTGGATCTGCAGGATCTGCACAACCAGCGTTCGGGCAAATGGTTTGGCGCCCCCAAGGGGATGACCATTGGCCATGTGCATCTGCAGGTGGGTGGGCTTGCGCCCGCGATGGAGTTCTATGGCAAGCGTTTGGGGCTTTCGGTGATGAACGACTATCCGGGAGCGAAGTTCTTCGGTTGGGGCGGCTATCACCACCATATCGCCACCAACATCTGGAATTCGCGGGGCGCAGGGGCTGTTTCGCGCCCCGCCACCGGCCTGTCGGGGCTGACCCTGCGCGGTGAGGCCAAAGCCTTGGCGGCGCTGGGCGGTGCTGCCACACTGGTGGACCCTTGGGGGCTGCCGGTGACACTGAAAGCCAAGGAGATGGCCAATGCTCGTTGATGGCACATGGACCGAAGACTGGCAGCCGGTGCAGAAATCCGATGATAAAGGACGCTTCGTGCGACAGGTCTCGGGGTTTCGCAACTGGATCACGCCGGACGGGTCGGCCGGTCCCACGGGGCAGGGCGGCTATAAGGCCGAAGCCGGGCGCTACCGTCTGTATGTGGCCTATATCTGCCCTTGGGCCTCGCGCACATTGATGGCCCGTAAGCTGAAGAAGCTGGAGGCGTTCATCGAGGTGACTGTTGTCAATCCGCGCTTGGGCGATCAGGGCTGGGAATTTGGCGGCTTCCAGCGGGCGGAGGCCGATCCGCTGCATGGCGCGACCTATCTGCACGAGCTCTACACCCGCGCCGATCCGCATTACACAGGCCGCGCGACGGTTCCGGTGCTGTGGGACATGAAGACCGATAGCCTCGTGAATAACGAGAGCGCCGATATCGTCCGTATGTTCGACGCAGCCTTCGAAGGGCTTGCCCCCGAGACCCCGTGCCTGCGCCCCAAGGATATTGAGACAGAGATCTCCAAGGCGTCTGCCCGCATTTATGACGCCTATAATAACGGGGTCTATAAGGCGGGGTTTGCCAGCTCTCAGGCGGCCTATGACGAGGCCGTGGCCGGTGTCTTTGCCGAGATGGACCGGATGGAAGCCGTGTTGTCGGATGGCCGCCCGTGGTTTCACGGCGACCGCCTGACCGAGACCGATATCCGGATCTTCGTCACCTCGATCCGCTTTGACGTGGCCTATCACGGGCTCTTCAAGACCAACCTGAAGATGCTGCGCGACTACCCTGCGCTTTACGCCCATATGGTGCGGATGCTGAACCAGCCGGGCGTGGCCGGGACGGTCGATCTGGATCACATCAAGGCGGGCTATTACGCGATCAAACGGCTTAACCCGCCGCGTATCGTGCCGAAGGGGCCAGAAGACAGCTATCGCTTGCTGGCCGAGACGCGCGGGCGCTAAGGGACCGTTTCACATGAAACTCTGCGTCACATGAAGCTTTGCGGGTCGATGTCGATCGCAAGGCGCACATTATTGGGCAGGCGCACCTGTGCCACCCAACGCGCAAGGGCCGCTTGCAAAGGTGCCCGCTTGTCGGCCTTCACCAGCAACCGCACGCGGTGCCGCCCGCGCACGCGTGCTACAGGGGCGGGGGCAGGGCCATAGACGGTGGCCTCGATCTCGCGCAAAGGCCCCGACTGGCGCGAAAGCGCCTCGCCAATGTCAAACAGCGGCTTCAGATCCGGCCCCGACAGGATAATCCCCGCCATACGCCCATAGGGCGGCACATGCTGCGCCTGACGCTGGGCGGCCTCGGCGCGCCAGAAGGCTTCCTCATCGCCGCCCAGAATCGCACGGATCACCGGATGCTCGGGCTGATAGGTCTGCAAAAGCGCCAGCCCCTCGGTCTCGGCGCGGCCCGCACGGCCTGCCACCTGCCGCATAAGCTGGAAGGTGCGCTCGGCGGCGCGCAGGTCGGACCCCTGCAGCCCCAGATCGGCATCAATCACCCCCACGAGCGAGAGCTTGGGGAAGTTATGCCCCTTGGCCACGATCTGCGTGCCGATGATGATATCCGCCCCGCCATTGGCAATGTCAGAGATCGCCTCCTTCAGCGCCCGCGCGGTGGTGAACAGATCAGACGACAGCACTGCCATCCGGCTGTCGGGAAAACGTTCGCGCACCTCCTCGGCCAGACGTTCGACACCGGGGCCAACGGGTGCCAGCTTGCCTTCGACCTTGCAATTAGGACATTGCGTGGGGATCGGTTTCGTCTCGCCGCATTGGTGGCAGACCAACTGCTTCATGAAGCGGTGCTCCACCATCCGCGCATCGCAATGGTCACAGCCGATCTGATGCCCGCAGGCCCGACAGATCGTCACCGGGGCATAGCCGCGACGGTTGAGAAACAGCATCGCCTGCTCGCCGCGGCGCACACGGTCGATTACCGCGCCCACCAACGTCGGGCCGATCCAGTGCTGGCTCTCGATCGTCTCGTTGCGCATATCGATGGGCCGCATCTCGGGCAGCTTGGAGGCCCCGAAACGCGCCCCTAAATCCACCCGCGCATATTTGCCGGCCTCGGCATTGGCCCAAGTCTCAAGCGAGGGCGTGGCCGAAGCCAGAACCACCTGCGCCCCACAGAGGGATGCCCGCAATACCGCCATATCGCGGGCATTATATAAGACACCCTCCTCCTGCTTGTAGGAGGTGTCATGCTCCTCATCCACCACGATCAGCCCCAAGTCGCGGAAGGGCAGAAATAGCGCCGAACGCGCCCCCGCCACCATCTGCACCTCGCCCGAGGCCGTGGCCTTCCACAACCGTCGCCGCTCGGTCTGGGTCACGCCCGAATGCCACTCGCCCGGTTTCGCGCCAAACCGCGCCTCCACCCGGGCGAGAAACTCCGATGACAAGGCAATCTCTGGCAAAAGCACCAAAGCCTGCCGCCCCTGCCGCAGACAATCGGCCACCGCTTCCAGATAAACTTCCGTCTTGCCCGAGCCCGTCACACCCTTCAGCAAAACCGGCGCAAACCCACCAGACCCATCCTCCAGCCGCGCCACAGCGGCCCTTTGCGCCTCGGATAGCACCTTGCCCGGCAAAGACGGATCAAGCCGTTCAAAGGGCGCATCGCGCGGCACATCAGCCTCCACCACCGCGCCAGAGGTCAGCATCCCTTTCACCACGGATGTCGTCACCCCCGCCAAAGCGGCCAGTTCTCCCAACTGAAAGCCCGCCCCGCCATGGTCGCGCAAAACCTCCAACACCCGCGCCCGCGCATCGGTCATCCGCGACGGCTCGCCCGACCCAAGACGGTAGATCTTGCGCAGCCCCGGCGCATCAAACAGCCCCGGCGCACGGGTGGCCAGCCGCAAAACCTGCGGCAGGGGCGTCATCGTATAGCTCGCCATCTTCATCAGGAACTGCCGCATCTCCACCTTCATCGGCGGCACATCCATCACCTGTAAAACGCGCCGCAACTTGGCCGCGGCAAAATCCCCATCGCCTGCCCCCCAGACAACGCCCAAGACCTTGCGCGGCCCCAAAGGCACCATGACAAAGGCGCCCGCCCAGCAGCCCCCTTCAGGCGCCAGATAATCCAGTGGCCGCCCGACCGGCTCCGCCGTCAGAACCGAGACCCGTGCCCCGTCCGTAAACCAGTCCTGCCCGCTCATGCGGCCCCCCTTTCCAGCTGCCCCAAATATCCCGGGGGGAATTGGCCGCAGGCCAAGGGGGGCAGAGCCCCCCGAATGCGCGACAACCACCCTTTCGCGGCCAGAGGTTTTGCGCTATCAGTGCCGCACCTGCCCATCTGGAGGAAACTCATGAAATTCTTCGTCGATACGGCCGATGTGGCCGCCATCAAGGAACTCAACGACCTCGGCATGGTCGATGGCGTGACCACCAACCCCTCGCTGATCATGAAATCGGGGCGCGATATCCTCGAAGTGACCAAAGAGATCTGCGACATGGTCACCGGTCCGGTCTCGGCAGAGGTGGTTGCCACCGAAGCCAAGGACATGATCGAAGAAGGTCTGAAACTTGCCAAGATTGCCCCCAATATCGCGATCAAGGTTCCGCTGACCTGGGACGGTCTGACCGCGTGTAAGGCTTTCGCATCCGAAGGCCATATGGTCAATGTCACGCTGTGCTTTACTGCCGCACAGGCGATCCTTGCCGCCAAAGCGGGCGCGACCTTCATCTCGCCCTTCATCGGGCGTCTGGACGACATCAACCTTGATGGTCTGGAGCTGATCGAAGACATCCGCACCGTCTATGACAATTACGAGTTCAAGACCGAGATCCTCGCGGCCTCGATCCGTTCGGTCAACCATATCACCGATTGTGCGAAAATCGGGGCCGATGTGATCACCGCGCCGCCGGCCGTGATCAAGGGGATGGTCAAGCATCCTCTGACCGATAAAGGGCTCGAGCAGTTCATGGCGGACTGGGCGAAAACCGGCCAGAAAATCATCTGATCCTCCAAGAGGAAGATCGGTGGGAAGGGGGCCGGAAGGCCCCTTTTTCCTGCGCCGGTATGTGCGAAAGACCGGAACAGGGGCGGGCGGTTTCAGGCCAGATCCTGCGGCAAGGCGGGGTCGCCGAGCAATGTCATCAGCGCGTGGCGGCGGTTCGGGTGTGTCTGGGCCAGACGCAGCAGCGTTTCCGCCTCGTCATCGATATGCACACCGAACAGTATATAAGGCAGGTTCAGCCCGTTGGTATGGCAGATTTCGGTCAGGCTGCTGATGGTCGGATCGTTTCCATCCTTGAGCACGGAATGGAGATATCCCGGTGATTTTCCAGCCCTGATAGAGGCCTGCCGCATGGAAACCCCGATCCGCCGAAGCTGCTCCTGCAAGCGGAGCCGGATATCTGCAATAGAATAACTAAGCATGATTGTTTTATGTAACTCGTTATTTGGAAGAGAGTAACCCCAAAATATCATTTGCCGTTCTGGATTCGGGTTAAATAACCAATTTTGGTGATATATGATAATATTCCTGAAACAGTCTTGCACGGTCCCCTTGGGAAAATAGCAAGAACTTGATATATTCGCCTAAGGTCTTGAAATCTGGGGATGCTTGCGATGACACAGGCCGGTTTGGCGCAAATTCTACGCGAGAAAATTCTGTCCGAGCCAGACCTTGTTCTGGATGATCCCGCCGTGATGCAGGTGCTTGTCGGGGCGGGCGGAGCCGCGCGGGATGATAGGGTTGTCGACCTGCGATCGGTGGCGCTGCGGCGGCTCGAGATGCGGCTCGACCGGCTCGAGGATACCCATCGCTCGGTCATCGCTGCCGCCTATGACAACCTTGCCGGCACCACTCAGGTGCATCGTGCGGTGCTGGCGCTTCTGGGGCCGCTCGATCGGGTCCCCTCCCATCCGGAGCCCTCCGGTTTTCGCGGGTTTCTGGAGGCGCTGCATGGCGAGGTGACAGAGATTCTGGAGGTCGACACCCTCCGGCTGGTGCTGGAAACCCATCATTCCGAGGCTGATCCGGCGTTACGGCATCTGGGGAATGTCCTGTGTCTGGCCGAACCGGGCTTTGCCGGTGAATATATGCGCGCCGCAGGAATGGCTGTGCCCGAGCGTGTCGTGCTGCGCAGGGTCGTTCCGGCGGGAAGCCCTGTTCATGCCTGTGGATCGGGCAGGGTCGGGGAGATCCTCTCGGAGGCGGTGATCGCGCTGGATCTGGGCAGAGGGCGGTTGCCGGCCATGCTGGTGCTGGGATCTGTCGATCCCCAGCGGTTCAGGCTGTCACAGGGGACGGAGCTTCTTGGGTTTTTCGGTGCCGTTTTCGAACGTATGATGCAACGGTTTCTGGGGTAGGAAATGCTTGGAATGTCGGACGCCCTGCGGGATGCGATGCAGCGCTGGCTTGCGCATTTGCGCGGGCTTGAGGGCGCATCAGAGCAGACGATTCTCGCGTATGGCAGTGATCTGCGGGGGTTTTTGACCTTTCTGCATGTCCATCAGGGCGAGTCGCTCGGGGTGGCACGTCTTGCACGGCTGAGCACGGCCGATATGCGCGCATGGATGGCGCATGAGCGGGGGCGGGGACTGTCGGCACGCTCGCTGGCGCGGGCGCTGTCTTCGGTCAAAAGCTTTGTCCGCTGGCTGTCCGATCGCGAGGGGTTCGATGCGACGGCACCGCTTTCGGTGCGTCCGCCACGGTTCCAGCGCAAATTGCCGCGCCCCTTGGCCGAGGATGCGGCGGTCGCGATGATCGCGCAGGTGGATCTTCAGGCGCAGGACCCGTGGGTGGCCGCGCGCGATGTTGCCGTGCTGACCCTGCTCTATGGCTGTGGTCTGCGGATCTCCGAGGCGCTGTCGCTGACCGGGGCCGATCTGCCTTTGGGTGATAGTCTGCGGATCATGGGGAAGGGGCGCAAGGAACGGATGGTGCCGCTTTTGCCTGCTGCCCGCGCGGCGGTGGAAAGCTATCTGCGGCTCTGTCCCTATCCGGTCGCGGCCGATCTGCCCCTTTTCCGCGGGAAGCGGGGCGGAGCGCTGAACGGACGGCTGATTGCCAAGGCGATGGAGCAGGCGCGGATGGCCTTGGGCTTGCCTGCAACGGCGACGCCACATGCCATGCGGCACAGTTTCGCCACCCATCTGCTGAGTGCGGGGGGCGATCTGCGGGCCATTCAGGAGCTGCTGGGTCATGCCAGCCTTGCCACCACGCAGGTCTATACCGCCGTTGATCAGGCGCGCCTGATGGAGGTCTACCGCGCCGCCCATCCGAGGCGCTGATAGGAACGCGCTGTTTGGGCGTCCTTCCGTTATCGTTAGGTCAAGTTTTAATTGTAAACCGGCTTCCGATCAGGAAAGTCGATGGGTTAACCATGTTCTGGAAAGGTTTCATTCATTTTGCGGGCGCAGACCTAGGATACGTTTCATGTTCAGAAAGGAACGCATTATGGACGTATCAACCCTTGCCGGTAGTGTAGGCGTTGCGTCGAGTTTGCAGGTTTTACAGGCCGGCACGACGACAACGGAAGACGACGATAGCACAACCGTAGAGGAAACGCAGGCTTCTGCGGCTCCTCCTCCGGCGCCTCCCGCCTCGTCTGGCAGTGGCGCTGATACCGAATCCCTCTTTGTTTCCCTGTTTGGCGATACGAGCGAGACCTCGTCCTCGTCCTCCACGACAAGCTCCACCACGCTGACCAGCGACGAAGAGGTCTTCGATCTTGATGGCGATGGTGAGCTGTCGACCATGGAGCAGGCGGCCTATGATGCCTCGATCAGTGGCGAGACCGTTTCGGGAACCGAAGAGAGCACAAGCAGCGTTGCCAGCATGATGGGCCCACCACCGGGCCCGCCACCTTCCGATGATGAAGACGGCGTTTCGACTGCGCAATCTTTGGTCGAATCTCTGGCAGAGTCAGCCAATGAGGATGCCGAGACGGCGGATGTGCAGGATGACATGCGTCGTGTTCAGCAGTTCGAGCAACTTCTGGCAGAAACGCTGGGAGACGTGTCGCAGGGCTGAGGTCTGGCCCGATAGACATGGCTTGAACGGGAGGGGCGGCTCTGCCGCCCTTCTTTATCCGCTGGCGTGACGGTCGGCGCGATTGCGCCACAGTTTCAGGAAGAGACTTGGGTTTCTATGTCTTTGCTTGATCGAACGGGGCGTTTGCGGCATGACCCGAATTATGATGTTACGCACCAAAGCTCTCTCCGTTCACTTTCTCACTGCAACCGGAGCGGTCTTTTCGCTTCTGGCTCTTGATGCAGCCGTCGAGCGAAACTGGAGCGTCATGTTCTTGTGGCTGGTTGTGGCGCTTGTTGTGGATGGCATCGACGGCCCCCTTGCGCGGCGCTATGATGTCAAACGGAACGCGCCGGTCTATGACGGGGTCCTGATGGATCTGATCATCGACTATCTGACCTATGTCTTCATTCCCGCCTATGCGCTGTTCAAATCCGACCTGCTTCCGGGGTGGCCGGGCTGGCTTGTGGTGGTGGCTATCACCTATTTCAGCGTTGTGTACTTTTCGGATACACGCATGAAAACAAAAGATAATTCCTTTTCCGGCTTTCCGGGCTGCTGGAATATGGTGGCGCTGGTCGTGTTTGCTGTGGCGCCGACCCCGCCGGTTATTCTGGTGCTGGTGCTGATCTGTACGGTGGCGATGTTCCTGCCGTTGAAATTCATCCATCCGGTCAGGACAGAGCGTTGGCGCGCGCTGTCATTGCCGATCGCGCTGGCCTGGGTGGTCTTCGCGGCCATTGCGGCATGGACCAATTTCCATTCGCCTGCATGGGTGCATTTCGGGCTGATCCTCAGTTCGCTCTATCTGCTCTTCGTCGGGATCGTGCAGCAAGTGGTGCCCCTGCGAAGCCGCTGACACGCCGCTTTTCCGATAGAATCCGCATATTTCTGTCCTCCGCCGGGAACCCGGCGGATTTTTGCTTGTTTCAGTGGTGGAGTTTTGGGACGCAATGTCTCATAAGCGACACTTCGCGTCGCTTTTGGCGCTTACGGGTCGCGTCGGGCTGTCATCTTGGCCTTTACACGCAAAGCCGCACACGCACGGCATTGCGCTCTTGCCGTATCTGGGGGCCCGCGCACCCGATCCGGCCTCGGGGTCTTGGGGCAGGTCCGCAACTGACCGCGCCGGAGCGACAAAGGAAACAGGACAGGAGACGCTGCATGGCAGAGACAATCGATCAGGACGAGGATTTGGGCGTGCCCGCCCCCGAGGGCGACGCCGCCCCGATCGACACCGACTATTCCGTCGGACAGGATAATATCGAAGGCAGTGTCGGCAGACTGGATTTCGATATCCACAATCCGGTCTTCGCCATCTCTGCTGTGGCTGTCGTGTTATTCGTGCTGTTTACGCTGGTCTTCCCCCAGACGGCCCAGTCCCTGTTCAGCTGGCTCTTTTCGTCGGTCACGGGCGGGTTCGACTGGTTCTTCCTTTCGGCGGGCGACATTTTCGTGCTGTTCAGTCTGTTCCTGATTGTCTCGCCTTGGGGCAAGGTGCGGCTGGGCGGGTCGGAGGCCACGCCGGATTTCGGCTATCCGGCATGGTTTGCGATGCTCTTTGCCGCCGGTATGGGCATCGGTCTGATGTTCTATGGTGTGGGGGAGCCACTGACCCATTTCTCGACCTCGTTCGCAGGGGCGGCTGGCGCACCGCTGGGCGGGGCGCAAGGCGATACCGAGGCCGCCTTCAAGCTGGGCATGGCCGCGACCATCTACCATTGGGCCTTGCATCCTTGGGCCATCTACGCGGTGCTGGCGCTCGCTCTGGCGCTGTTCTCCTATAACAAGGGGCTGCCGCTGACGATCCGTTCGGCCTTCTATCCGATCCTGGGCGAGCGGATCTGGGGCTGGCCGGGCCATATCATTGATATTCTGGCGGTCTTTGCCACGCTCTTCGGTCTGGCAACCTCGCTGGGGCTGGGGGCCACGCAGGCCAATGCCGGTCTGCATGCCGTGCTGGGCATTCCGATCTCGACGACGGTGCAGGTGATCCTGATCATCTGTATTACCGCTGTGGCGCTTGTCTCGGTGCTGCGCGGGCTGGAGGGGGGCGTGCAGAAACTGTCGGAAATCAACATGATCCTCGCGCTGGTTCTGCTGCTTTTCGTGCTGTTCACCGGCCCGACGCTGACCCTTCTGGGCGATATCGGCACCGGCCTTGGTGCCTACCTGACCGAGCTTCCGGCGCTGTCGAACCCGTTCGGGCGTGAAGATACCCGCTTCGTGCAGGGCTGGACCTCGTATTACTGGGCATGGTGGATCAGCTGGTCGCCGTTTGTGGGCATGTTCATCGCGCGTGTCTCGCGCGGGCGGACGGTGCGTGAATTCGTGGTCTGTGTGCTGCTGATCCCGTCGCTGGCCTGTGTGGTCTGGATGTCGATCTTCGGGGGCGTCGCGTTGCAGCAGGTCATTCAGGACGGCTATCAGGCCGCCGTGGATGCCGATATCTCGGTGAAACTGTTCCGCGTGCTGGAGGTGCTGCCGCTGTCGCAGATCACCTCGGTTGTGGGGGTGATCCTTGTGATCGTGTTCTTCGTGACCTCCTCGGATTCGGGCTCGCTGGTGATCGACACCATCACCGCAGGTGGCAAGGTCAATGCCCCCGTTCCGCAGCGGGTGTTCTGGGCGACCTTCGAGGGCGTGGTCGCGATTGTGCTGCTGCTGGGGGGCGGGCTTTCGGCCCTGCAATCCATGGTGATCTCGACAGGGCTGCCCTTTACCGTGGTTCTGCTGGTGATGTGCTATTCCATCGTCAAAGGTCTACAGGCCGAAAAGAACGCCTGAGCCGGTTTCGGGCCGGAGCGTCCAACGGGCACCCGTCGCGGTGCCCGTTATTTTTTGCGCCTTGTATTGGGGCTGTCGTCGCTTCGGCCTATCTATAGGCTCCACCCGTAGCCAAAGGAGGCCAACATGGCACCATCACGCGCGCAGGATGTTCTGGAATTCTGGTTCGCACCGGAAAATCGCGAGAAATGGTTTGTCAAAGACGAGCGGTTCGACGGCGAAATCCGCGACCGTTTCTCCGCCTTGCAGGCCGATGCGGCGCAGGGCGCGCTGGCGGATTGGCAGCAGGCCGCGCAGTCGGCGCTGGCACTGGTGATCTTGCTCGACCAGTTTCCGCGCAACATGTTCCGCGGGACCGGCCATGCCTTTGCCAGCGATGCCAAGGCGCGGGCGGTGGCGGATGCGGCGCTGTCGCAAGGCTTCGATGCGGCTGTCGCGAAAGAGGTGGATCCGGCAGCGGCTGCCTTTTTCTACCTGCCCTTCATGCATTCCGAGGAACTGGCCGATCAGGACCGCGCGCTCGCGCTTTATACGGCGGCGCAGAATGCGGAAGGGCAGCGCTTTGCCGAAGCCCATCGCGACATCATTGCGCGTTTTGGCCGGTTTCCGCATCGCAATGCCGCGCTCAGGCGCGAAAGCACCAAGCCCGAACTGGCCTTTCTGGAAACCCATGCCGGTTTCTAGCCATAGGGGCTGCGTTGGGCGACAGGGGCGAATGACGCCTTTTGCTCGCCCGCGCGACGCCCTATGATCGCGATCAAGAGACGAGGACCATCATGACCGAAGCCTGTAGCCTGACGCCCGAAGAGATTACCGCCCTGTTTACCCGAACGGATGGGCATTACCATTTCGCGCGCTGGGGCAGGCCGATCGTGCCGATCGTCTTCGGCGTGCAGGAAGAGACGCTGCAGATCATGAAAGGCGCTTTGGAGGCGGTCGTGGCGCTGTCGGGCCATAAGCTGGCCGAGACCGATCCGGAGCTCGGGGCCAATCTGATGATCTTCTTCTTCCGTGACTGGCAGGAACTCCTGGAGGTTCCGAACCTCGATCATATGCTGCCGGGTCTGCAGGATCTGGTTGTGCGTCTGGATGATGCGGGGGCGACCCATTACCGCACCTTCCGCTTCGATGATCAGGGGGCCATTCGGGCCTGTTTCAGTTTCGTACGGATGGATGAGGCTATGGCCGAGGTGCCTGCCGAGACGATCGCGCTGGGGCAGGCGGTGCAGATGATTCTCGCATGGGGAAGCGAGGCATGGGCCGCGCAGTCTCCGCTGGGGCTGGCGCGCGGGGCCGCTGTGCTGCGCCCCGAGGTGGCGGCGCTTATTGCCGCCAGCTATGATCCGGTCATGCCGCCCGTGGCCGACGAGGCCGCCCATGCGCTGCGCCTTTTTGCCCGTGCCAATCTGATGCGCGAGAAAGCCGAGGCCGCCAGCGCCCGCATGGTGCAGGATATGGCCGAGGCGAAACTGGCCCCGAAAAACTAACGGATTCATAAGTAAGGTCTTGAGATGGCTTTTGAATTTCCGATCCGCGTCTATTACGAAGATACCGATCTGGCGGGGATCGTCTATTATGCCAACTACCTGAAATTCATCGAGCGCGGGCGCAGCGAATGGGTCCGGTCGCTTGGTGTGGATCAGGCGCGGATGAGGGCGGAGACCGGCACGGTGTTCGCCGTGCGCCGTGTCGAGGCCGAGTATCTCAAGCCTGCCCGATATGATGACGAGTTGATTGTCTCGACCACGCTGCTGGCCGAAACAGGCGCGCGGATCCAGCTTGCGCAGGAGGTCAAACGCGCGGGAGAGGTGCTTTTTGCCGCGCAGGTCACCCTTGTATGCCTGAACGAGGCAGGGGCGGCGCAGCGGATATCTGCCGAAATACGCCGGAAGTTGGCTCCGAGCCTGCATTAGGTGCGCAATTTGGCCCTAGGTGACGTAGATGTTATGGCGTAGCCCCTTTATGTGCGCTAAAATCGCTGCCAATCAACCCGCGACAAACGCGGCCCCTATTTGACGAGCAGTAGACTGATGGAAACAGACGTGCTTGGCGCGGCGCAGCAGATGGATTTCTCGCTGCTTGCCCTTTTTGCCCGTGCCTCCCTAACCGTAAAACTCGTGGTGATCCTGCTGATGCTGTCCAGCTTCTGGTCTTGGGCGATCATCATCCGTAAATTCATCTCGTTCCGCGCGGCCCGCCGCGAGGCCGAGACTTTCGATCAGGCCTTCTGGTCGGGCGAGCCGCTGGACGAGCTGTTCGAGCAGATCGGCACCCGCCCCGATGGCGCGAGCGAGAAGATCTTTGCCGCCGGTATGCTGGAATGGCGTCGCAGCCACCGTCAGGACGGCAATCTGATCGCCGGTGCGCAATCGCGGATCGAGCGTTCGATGGATGTGGCGATCACCAAGGAAAGCGAGAAGCTCAATAACGGGCTGCCCTTCCTTGCAACGGTCGGTTCCACCGCGCCGTTCGTGGGTCTGTTCGGGACGGTCTGGGGGATCAAGGTGGCGTTCGAGGAAATCGCGATTTCGCAGAACACCTCGCTGGCCGTTGTGGCTCCCGGTATCTCCGAGGCACTGGTGGCCACGGCCCTGGGTCTGCTTGCGGCGATTCCTGCCGTGATCTTCTACAACAAGCTTTCGGGCGATGCCGACCGTATCGTTGGCGGCTACGAGGCGTTTTCCGACGAGTTCTCCACCATCCTGTCGCGCCAGCTGGACGCCTGATCCATGAGCGGCGGTGTGATGAAAAATTCCAGCCGGAGAGGGCGGCGCGGGCGCGGCAAGCATCAGGCGATGGCCGAGATCAACGTCACGCCGATGGTCGATGTGATGATGGTGCTGCTGGTCATCTTCATGGTGGCCGCGCCGATGATGACCGTGGGTGTGCCGCTGGAATTGCCGAAGACCTCGGCCAAGGCGGTGCCGACCGAACAGGAAGAGCCGCTGACCATTTCGCTGCAGCTTGATGGCACGGTGTCGCTGATGAACTCGACCGTGCCGGAAGACGAGCTTGTGGGCCGTTTGCAGGCGATCGCCGCCGAGCGGGACAGCAACAAGATCTACCTGCGCGCCGATGGCGGTATCAACTATGCCCGTGTGGTCGAAGTCATGGGCGCCCTGAATGGCGCGGGCTTCAACAATATCACTCTGGTGACCGAATCCGGTGGTCCGTCGCTGACGGGACCGGCGAAACAGTAAGCGCAAGGCACGCAACTTTATGCGGATGGAACGGGCAGATAAGATCGGCACTTGGGTGTCAGGGGTGGTCCATGCGGGGATCATCCTCTGGGCTGTCGTGGGGGATCTCCTGATCAAACGCGATCCGGTCGAGCCGATACAGATGACGCAGGTTTCGGTGATCTCGGATGCCGAATTCCAAGCGATGCAGGCGGCAGCTCCCAAAGCGGGCGAGGTGCAGGACACCGCGCCCGAAGCGATTGCCGCCCCGCAGCAGGACAGCTCTCCGGCAGAGGATGTGCCTGCCCCCGACGAGGCCCCCGATCCGGCCCCACAGGCGGCTCTGGCCGAGCCGGTTGCCAAGCCCGAAGCCAAGCCCGATCTGTCGGAGGTCCAGACACCTGCCGAGCCGACAGAGGTGACGGAAGTCCCGCCCTCGATGATGCCGGACGTCGAAGTGCCGCAAGACACCTCGACCCCCGAATTCAGCCCGCGTCCGGTGCCCAAGCCCGCGCGGCGTGTGGCCCCCGATCCGCTGCCCACCCCCGCGCCCGAAGCCAAGGTGGCCGAGGTGCCGAAAGAGGCCACGCAAGAGGCCGAGGCGCCGAAGCCTGAAGAGCCGAAGGAAGAGGCGCAGGAGGCCGCGGCCCCCGAGGAGGCGGGCACCGAGATCGAGACCGAAGCCTCGAAGCCGGTGGAAGAGGCCAAGACATCGGCTCCGCCGGTCAGCCCCAAGCCGCGTACGAAGCCCGCTCCGCCGAAGAAAGAAGAGCCGAAGCCGGTGGAAACCGCAGCGGCTGACACGCCCAAAGCCGACACGCCGAAGCCGGTCGAGAAGAAAGCCGAGAAACCGGCCGACAAGCCTGCAGCCAAGCCGGTCGAGAAAAAGGCGGACAAGCCTGCGGCCAAACCCGCCGAGAAGAAGACCGAAAAACCTGCTGCTGCTGCGAAACCCGCAGCCCCTTCGCCCAATACCGAGAAGGCGGTGCAGGATGCGCTTGCGCAGGCTCTGGGCGGTGAGGGCACGGGCGGCACCGGCAATGCGCCGATGGGCCCCCCGATCACCCGCGGCGAGAAAGAGGCGCTGGTTGTCGATGTGAAGCAATGCTGGAACGTGGGCGCGCTGTCCTCGGAGGCGCTGCGCACCACGGTGACGGTTTCGGTGCAGATGAACCAGAACGGCACGCCGATCATTTCGACGATCAAGATGATCGGGTCGTCGGGCGGGTCGGATGCGGCTGCCAAGCAGGCCTTCGAGGCGGCACGCCGCGCGATCGTGCGCTGTGGCTCGGATGGCTTCCCGCTTCCGGCGGAAAAATACGGGCGCTGGAAAACCATCGAGATGGATTTCAACCCCGATAGCATGAGGATGCGTTGATGCGGTTTTCAAGGAAATCGTCCGATCATCGCGAAATGTCGTGCGGATGTGATGCGCCCTGCGTCCATTCCGCGCTACAACCGACAAAACCTGCCCGTTCTGACCAGACGGGAACGGACCAGACAAGGAGTGTTTCGATGCTGCGTATGATGTTGGCCGGAGTGGCCGCCGCAAGTGTGATGACGGCGGGGCTGGTTGCGGCTCCGGCGATGGCGCAGGATGGCGAACCTCTGCATGTCGAGATTACCGATGGTGTGATCGAGCCGCTGCCCTTTGCCATGCCGACCTTCATCGCCGAAACCGGCGATGCCTCGAAGATTGCGCAGGATATCTCTAGCGTGATCCGTTCGGATCTGACCGGCACGGGCCTGTTCCGCGAGATCCCGCAAAACGCCCATATCCAGCGCTTCTCCAGCTTCGGCACGCAGGTGAACTATGCCGACTGGACCGCGATCAACGCGCAGGCGCTGATTGTGGGCGCTGTCTCGATGCAGGGCGGCAAGGCAGTCGTGAAATTCCGTCTTTTCGATATCTATTCGGGGGCCGAGATGGGGGAGGGCCAGCAACTGGCGGCCAGCCCGCAAAGCTGGCGGCGTCTGGCGCATAAGGTGGCCGATACCATCTATTCGCGCATCACCGGCGAGGGTGGCTATTTCGACAGCCGTGTGGCCTTCGTGTCCGAAAGCGGCCCGAAAAATGCCCGTCAGAAACGTCTGGCGATCATGGATTATGATGGCGCGAACGTGAATTATCTCACCGATTCCAGCACCATCGTTCTGGCGCCGCGCTTCTCGGCGGACGGGTCCAAGCTGATCTATACCACGTTCGAAACCGGCTTCCCGCGGATCAAGATGATGAATGTGGGCAATGTCAGTTCGCAGCTTCTGCCCGAGACCCCCGGCACGATGACCTTCTCGCCGCGCTTCTCGCCCGATGGCGGCTCGATCCTCTATTCGATGGAGCAGGGCGGCAATACCGACCTTTACCGGATGGGCATCAATGGCGGCGCACCGCAGCGCCTGACCAATAGCCCCGCCATCGAGACCGCGCCCTCTTACAGCCCTGACGGGTCGAAGATCGTGTTCGAATCCGACCGCTCCGGCACGCAGCAGCTTTATGTCATGAGCGCAAGCGGCGGCGAGCCCACCCGTATTTCCTTTGGCGAAGGGCGCTATTCGACGCCGGTCTGGTCGCCGCGCGGCGATATGATCGCCTTCACCAAGCAGCATGCGGGGCGCTTCCATATTGGCGTCATGCGCACCGATGGTTCGGAAGAACGCCTGCTGACCGCTTCCTTCCTTGACGAGGGTCCGACTTGGTCGCCCAATGGCCGTGTGATCATGTTCACCCGCGAAAGCCCCGGCGCGAACGGCGGTGCAAGCCTGTGGTCGGTGGATATTTCCGGCCGCAACCTGAAGCAGGTGCCGACGCCCGGCGCCGCCTCTGATGTGACGTGGTCACCGCTTCTGCAGTGACATTTCCAAGCCCGAAGAATACTGTTACCCTGCTCATGACGAGCACCTGATATGATGGAACGATCTATGAAAACCGCATTCAAAGCCGCCCTGCTGCTGAGCGCATTGGGCCTTGCCGCGTGTAACAATCCCGACCGCTTCGGCGATGGCTCGGGCGTGAATGATCCGGGCGGTGCCTATGGCAGCGGCTATGGGGACGGCTCGGTCAGCCAAGGCGATATCAACGACCCCAACTCGCCCGCCTATTTCCAGAAGAAAATCGGTGACATGGTGCATTTCATGGTCGACCAGTCGACCCTGTCGCCCGAAGCCACCCAGATCCTGACCCAACAGGCGCAATGGCTGAATGCCCACCCGAATTACACTGCCGTGATCGAAGGCCATGCCGACGAACAGGGCACGCGCGAATACAACCTTGCGCTGGGGGCACGCCGTGCAAGCGCGGCACAGGCCTTCCTGATCAGCCAAGGTGTCAGCGGCAACCGTCTGCGCACCGTGTCCTATGGTAAAGAGCGCCCGATCGCGGTCTGCTCGGCACCGGAATGCTACCAGCAGAACCGTCGCGCCGTGACGGTGATCGCACAAGGCGCGGGTTCCTGATGATGCGTGCGCTGAAGGGGGCGGTCTGTGGTTTGGCAATGATGGCGGGCCTGCCCGCCTTCGCGCAGGACCAGCAGTCTCTGGCCGATATCCGCTCGGAACTGGCGCAGCTCTCGGCGCAGGTGCAAGGCCTGCGTCAGGAGCTGGTGTCTTCCGGCTCTTCGGGACTTCAGGCGGCGGGCGGAGCCTCGGCGCTTGCACGGATGGATACGATGGAGGCGTCGCTGTCGCGGCTGACCTCGCAGACCGAAGAATTGCAGAACAAGATCAATCGGGTGGTCAGTGATGGCACCAACCGGATCGGGGATCTGGAATTCCGTGTCTGCGAGATGGAGCAGGGTTGCGACATCTCCTCGATTGGTAAAACCGCGCCTTTGGGCGGGGCAGATAGCAGTGCTGCAGCGGCTCCGACGCCGGCAGCGTCCTCGAACGGGTCCGGCCAGTCCAGTGCCGATCTGGCGATGAATGAACAGTCGGACTTCGATCGGGCCAAGGGGGTGCTCGATCAGGGTGACTTTCCTCGCGCCGCGAAAGAGCTTGCGGCCTTTGCCCAATCCTACACGGGTGGCCCGCTAAGCGACGACGCGCTCTATTATCAGGGCGAGGCCTTGCAGAAATCCGGCGATACCGCAGGGGCGGCAAGGGCCTGGCTGAACGCTTTCTCGACCTATCCTGACGGGGATAAAGCACCGGAAAGCCTGACGAAGCTGGGCTGGGCTCTGGGTCAGCTTGGCCAGCGCAGCGAAGCCTGCACGGCCTTGGGACAGGTGGGGCAACGCTATCCGCAGGCGCAGGCCGTGTCCGAGGCCCGCGCGGAGATGTCGAAGCTCGGCTGTATGTGAGGCCCTTGCGTGTCCGGTCATGACAAGACCCCGACTGCCGCGCCCTGTCGCGGCAGTTTGCCATTCGGGCCGCCCGTGCCCGAGGCGTTTGTGGCGGCCATGCAGGGCCGCCGCGTGGGGCTGGCGGTTTCGGGGGGCGGTGATTCGATGGCGATGCTGCATCTGCTGGCGGGGCGGCTGGATCTGGCGGTGGTGACCGTCGATCACGGGCTGCGTCCCGAGGCGGCCGATGAGGCGCGCATGGTGGGGCAGGTGGCCCGAAGCCTTGGCCTGCCGCATTGGACCCTACGCTGGCAGGCGCCGTCGGGGGGTAATCTGATGGATCTCGCGCGGCGGGCGCGGATGGAACTGATGGGGGCTTGGGCACGCCAGCAGGGGGTCTCCCATATCGCGATGGCCCATACCGCCGATGACCAGATGGAAACCTTTTTCATGCGTCTTGCACGGGCCTCGGGGGTGCAGGGGCTGTCGGGCATGCGTCAGGCTTGGGTCGAGAACGGCGTCACGTGGCACCGTCCCTTGCTGGATCTCGGGCGTGAGGACCTGCGCGCCTATCTGCGCGGGATCGGTGCGCAATGGGCCGAGGACCCGTCAAACGACAACCCGAAATATGACCGCGTGAAGGTGCGCCAAGCGGCCCCGCATCTGGCGGCGCTCGGGATTACGCCCAAGGAGATCTGCCAGACGGTATCGCATCTGGCCCGCGCCGAAGAGGCTTTGTCGACCGCTTTGGCCGCGATGGTCGCGCGCCATGTGCAGATCGACCGTGGCGATGTGGTGGTCAGTCTCGAAGGGCTGGAGGGCGAAGTGCAGGGCGAATTCCGCCGCCGTCTCTTCGCGGTGATTCTCGGCTGGATCGGGGGCGGGGCCTATGCGCCGCGGGGCCCCAAGCTGGAGACCTTCTGCCGCGATCTCGCCCAGACCAGAACGCTGGCCGGTGTGCAGCGCAGCCAGAAGGGTGGCTCCGTGCGCTTTACCCGCGAACTGGCGGCGGTGGCGCAACAGGTTGTGGCTGTGTCATCGGCGCAGATCACGCAATGGGACCGCTGGCGCGTCGGGCGTGATGGGCCAGAGGCACAGGGAGAGACGGGGGCTTACGCATGCAGGGGGCTGACCATCGCCGCTTTGGGAAAGGAAGGGCTTGCGCAATGCCCCGACTGGCGCGCGACAGGGGTGCCGCGGGCCTCGCTTCTGGCGAGTCCGGCGGTTTGGGACGGTCCGACACTGCTTGCGGCGCCCTTGGCAGGGCTTCCGAATGGCTGGAATGCAGAAATTGCGACCCCGTTCACCCGCTCAATGCTATTCACCCGTTGAACCCTGAGCCTAAATCCCTATTTTCAGATCAACGGCTTCCTGCCCGCTCATCCGGGCGTCGCAAGGATGTCAAAATGAATTGGAGGTTTTTCCTTGGGTAATGCGCGCAATCTAGCCTTTTGGGCCGTGCTGTTCGTGCTGATCCTCGCCCTGTTCAACCTGTTTGGGGATGGACAGAACGCGATGAATTCGCAGCAAGTCGACTATTCCGAATTTATTACGGCAGTCGATAAGGGCAATGTCAGCAATGTTCAGATCGATGGGGAGGATGTGCGCTATCAGCTCAAAGACGGCACGTCGACTTATTCCACCGTCAAACCTCTGACCGATCCGATCGCCGAGCGTCTGATCTCGCAAGGGGTGCAGGTCAAAGTGGTGAAGCAGGAGCAGTCGGGCTTCATGTCGCTCTTGGGCGTCTGGCTGCCCTTCCTCGTGCTGATCGGCATCTGGATCTTCTTCATGAACCGGATGCAGGGCGGCGGCAAAGGCGGCGCGATGGGCTTTGGCAAATCGAAAGCCAAACTGCTGACCGAAAAGCAGGGCCGCGTGACCTTTGACGATGTCGCAGGCATCGACGAGGCCAAGGAAGAGCTGGAAGAGATCGTGGAATTCCTGCGCAACCCGCAGAAATTCAGCCGCCTTGGTGGCAAGATCCCGAAAGGCGCGCTGCTGGTTGGCCCTCCGGGCACCGGTAAGACGCTTCTGGCGCGTGCGATTGCGGGCGAGGCAGGCGTGCCCTTCTTCACCATCTCGGGCTCCGACTTTGTGGAAATGTTCGTGGGTGTCGGTGCAAGCCGCGTCCGTGACATGTTCGAACAAGCCAAGAAGAACGCGCCCTGTATCGTCTTCATCGACGAGATCGACGCTGTGGGCCGCGCCCGTGGTGTCGGCATCGGCGGCGGCAATGACGAGCGTGAACAGACCCTCAACCAGCTGCTGGTCGAGATGGACGGCTTCGAGGCGAATGAGGGCATCATTATCGTTGCCGCGACCAACCGCCGCGACGTGCTGGACCCCGCGCTCCTGCGTCCGGGCCGTTTCGACCGCCAGATCCATGTGCCGAATCCCGATATCAAGGGCCGTGAGAAGATTCTGACCGTCCATGCCCGCAAGGTGCCGGTTGGTCCCGATGTCGATCTGCGCACTATCGCGCGCGGCACGCCGGGCTTCTCGGGGGCCGATCTGATGAACCTCGTCAACGAGGCGGCGCTGATGGCCGCGCGTGTGGGGCGTCGTTTCGTCACCATGGAAGATTTCGAGCAGGCCAAGGATAAGGTCATGCTGGGGGTCGAGCGCCGCTCGATGGTGCTGACGCCCGAGCAGAAGGAAATGACCGCCTATCACGAAGCCGGTCACGCGATTGTCGGCCTTGCGCTGCCCAAATGCGATCCGGTCTATAAGGCCACGATCATTCCGCGCGGTCAGGCCCTTGGTATGGTGGTCTCGCTGCCCGAGATGGACAAGCTGAACTACCATAAGGACGAGGCCAAGCAGAAGATCGCCATGACGATGGCGGGCAAGGCGGCCGAGATCAAGAAATGGGGCCCCGACCATGTGTCGAACGGTCCGGCCGGCGATATCCAGCAGGCATCGGCCATTGCACGGGCGATGGTGATGCGCTGGGGCATGTCCGACAAGGTCGGCAATATCGACTATTCCGAAGCGCATGAGGGCTATTCCGGCAATACCGCAGGCTTCTCTGTCTCGACCGCGACCAAACAGCTGATCGAGGACGAGGTGCGCGAGTTGATCGAGGAGGGCTATCGCGAGGCGGTCCGCATCATCAACGAGCGCGAAGAGGAATGGGAACGTCTTGCGCAGGGCCTCTTGGAATACGAGACCCTCACCGGCGAGGAAATCAAGAAGGTCATCCGGGGCGAGACGCTGGGCGGGGACGATGATACCCCCTTGGGCGGCCTGCCGACCGTCAACTCGATCTCCAAGACCAAGCCCGAGACCTCCGGCGAGACCGCTCCGGAGACGGGCGAGACCGATCCCAAAGCGTGATGCCTTCGGCAGATTCTACAAAAGGCCGTCCTTCGGGGCGGCCTTTTTTGCAAAGGGGCCGGATGTTGCGGCCAAGGTATCGCCCAGACTCTTCGTGTCAGGGCAAAGCTGCGAACGTAACGACGGATCTTGACCTTTCCGCTATGCGGTCCAAGCATGGGTCTGCTGCGTGCTTGCGGTGATTTGACAGGATTATTCATGCCCGCCTTGAAGCCGACGGGGTATCGTGCCGAGATTGTCTGGCTTGGGGTCGTGCCCGAGGGGCAGATGGAGTCGGTGGCGCGGACCGAGCTTGAACTGGATTTCGACGGCCCGCTGGGGGAGGCCCATCGCGGTCGCACACGGCCTGCCTGCTCGCGGGTCAGTGCGCAATTTGCCAAGGGCACGATTATCGCCAATACCCGCCAGATGACGCTGCTTTCTGCCGAGGAAATGGCCGAGACCGCGTTTGCCATGCGCATTCCCGAGCTGCGTCCCGAATGGGTGGGGGCGTCGGTCGTGCTGCGCGGGTTGCCGGATTTTTCCCATATTCCGCCATCGTCACGTCTGCAAAGCGAAGAGGGTGTGGCGCTGGTGGTGGATATGGAGAACCGGCCCTGCGTGCTGCCCGGCACCATCATCGAGGCGGTGCATCCCGGGAAGGGCAAGGCCTATAAGCCTGCGGCCACGGGGCGGCGCGGTGTGACGGTCTGGGTGCAGCGTCCGGGACGGCTGGCACTGGGGCAGAGCTTGCAGCTTTGGGTGCCGGACCAACGCGCATGGTCGAAACTTCAGCACGATTGGTAGGATCAGGCCTTTATCGCGATCTTTCATGGGGCAAGGGCGCAATATCGACATGACCTGTCGATCGCGGGCTTGTCCGCCTGTGCTGGGGATGTAATAGGTAGCGCCATCAATGTAAGCGGCGTCAATCTTTGTGCCGCCGGATAGATAAGCAGTGGATTGTCCTATGAAAGATCCGAAGACCATTCCCTCGATGAAAGAGCTGCGCGAGCAGATCGACTGGCTCGACCGCCAGATTGTCGAGCATCTTGCCTATCGTCTGACATTGATTGATCGCGCAATCGATCTGAAGCCGGAAGAGGATATGCCGGCACGGATCGAAGAGCGGGTCGAGGATGTTGTCGCCAAGGTCAAAGCGCATGCCGCGCAATGTAACGGCGATGTTGAACTTTTCGAGCAGCTTTATCGCATCATGATCGAGGCGTCGATCCAGCGCGAAGAGCGTGTTCTTGGCACGGGAGACTTTGAATGACTGCGACGATCATTGACGGCAAGGCCTTCGCGGCCTCGGTGCGCGAGGAGGTGGCCGCTCAGGTCAGCCGCCTGAAAGCCGATCACGGTATTACGCCCGGTCTGGCTGTGGTGCTGGTGGGGGAAGACCCCGCATCGGAAGTCTATGTGCGCAACAAGGGCAAGCAGACTGTCGAGGTCGGCATGAATTCCTACGAGCACAAGCTGCCTGCCGAGACCTCCGAGGGGGAATTGCTGGAGCTGATCGCGCGTCTCAATGCCGATCCTGCCGTGCATGGTATTCTGGTCCAGCTGCCGCTGCCCAAACATCTCAACGAGGATCTGGTCATCAATTCGATCGATCCGGCCAAGGATGTCGACGGCTTCCATATCTCCAATGTCGGGCTTCTGGCGACGGGGCAGAAATCCATGGTGCCCTGCACGCCGCTGGGCTGTCTGATGATGCTACGCGATCATCATGGCGCGCTTTCGGGGCTGAATGCCGTTGTGGTGGGGCGGTCGAATATCGTGGGCAAGCCGATGGCTCAGCTTCTGCTGCGCGATAGCTGCACGGTGACGGTGGCGCATTCGCGCACTAAGGATATCGAAGAGATCTGCCGCCGCGCGGATATTCTGGTGGCCGCTGTTGGCCGTCCTGAAATGATCAAGGGCGATTGGGTCAAACCGGGTGCCACGGTGATTGACGTTGGTATCAACCGCATTCCGGCCCCCGAAAAGGGCGAGGGCAAGCACCGTCTGGTCGGGGATGTCGACTTTGCATCGGCGGCAGAGGTGGCAGGGGCCATCACGCCGGTTCCCGGAGGGGTTGGGCCGATGACCATCGCCTGCCTGCTGGCCAATACCCTGACCGCCTGCGCCCGCGCCAATAACCTGCCCGAACCGGAGGGGCTGACGGCCTGAGCCGCCAAGGGGCAGGGGGCGAATCAACCGTAAATTGAACCTTTGACAAACGCCGGAAAATACCCCCGGCGTTTGTCTCGTTTTTGCGACGTTCGTAAAGGTGCAATTATTTTTGTTTATTCTGGAGCGCAGAACAGGAATTACTCTGGGCTCATGACAAAGGCATTCGCTTTAGCGGGTGGGACAGGGCACGCCAAGCAAGAGGTCCCTTACGATGTGGAGCACCTATCTTCATTCACTGAGCGTGCCGACGCTGCTTCTGACTTGGGGCGCCGCGTCGGTGTTCGGGATATTGGGCGGGCCGTTTGGCACATTCGAATGGCTGACTTTCGGTGAAAGGCTGGTCTACTGGCCGTCGCTCTGGGCCTTCGGTATTCTGATCGGCTGCGGGTTCCGGCTGCTTTACGAGACGGTTCTGGGGGTCCGGCAGTTCTGGCGTTATGTGCTGCTGGAATCGGTCAGCGTTGGCGTCATCATGGCGTTTCCCTATCTGGCGCTGCTGTCCTATTTCGCGGATACGGCGCGTGCAAACCTGCCCAGCTTGCTGGAACTCGGGGCCTATAATTTTGCGATGACATTCTTTTGTGTCACATTGCGGCGCGTGTTCTACCCGCAAGAGCAAGAGCAAGAGCAAGAGCAAGAGCAAGAGCAAGAGCAAGAGCAAGAGCAGGCAGATCTGCCGTCATCGCAGGGCGATCTGTCCCCTGAGGACCCGCCTTCTGTCGGGGGGGCACCTGCGCAGATACGGTGTCAGCCGGTAAACGTCCGCCCGCCGCAAACCGGCCCGTCCGACATTCTGCCTGCCGAACATGCCCCTGTGCCATTTGCACCGGCTCCGAGGCCGCAGCCTGCCCACCGCCCACGCCTGCTGGAGCGGTTGCCGGAGGAATATCATGGCGATATCTGGCATCTGCAAAGCCGCGACCATTATGTGCATGTCACCACCTCGCAGGGGTCGCATCAGGTTTTGATCCGGCTGGCTGACGCCATCACCGAACTGGACGGTGTGGAAGGGCTGCAGGTGCACCGGTCGCATTGGGTGGCCGAAGATGCGGTGACAGAGGCCCGCAAAATGACCTCCAAGGCAAAGCTGACCCTGCGCAACGGGGCTGTGGTGCCGGTGTCGCGCACCTATCTGTCCGATGTCGAGGATGCCGGTCTTTTCGACCTGCCCCTGCCGCCCGCAGAGCCGTCGCCGCAGATGCGTGTGTCCTAATGTAGGATCTCTTCGTCACGCACGAACATATTGGCCCATGCGCGGTCGATCAGCTCGGGCGACATCTGCCGCGGAAGGCCTTCGAATTTACAGATCTCGATCATCTGGTCGATCAGGAAGATCGGCTGATAATTCGCGTAGATATTGTTGATACTGGGGTATTTCACCTTCAGCAGATGGAGCAGGGCAGCTTCGTTCAACGGCATCTGGCGTTTATTCGCGACGAGTTTGAAGATCTTGAGGAAATCCCGCTGATTAGGGCCGTCGATCTTGATCTTGAAGAAGATACGCCGCAGCGCGGCCTTGTCGAAGATGGCATTGGGGTGGAAGTTGGTGGAAAAAATCGCCAATGTATCGAAAGGCACCTCGAATTTCTCGCCCGATTGCAGCGCGAGGATATCACGGCTTTCCTCAAGCGGCACGATCCAGCGGTTCACCAGCTTCTGTGGTGGCTCGGACTGGCGGCCAAGGTCGTCCACGATGAAGACACCGCCCGAGGCTTTCAACTGGAGGGGCGCGGTATAGGTGCGCGCCGTCGGGTTGAATTTGAGATCCAGCATATCCAGCGTCAATTCGCCCCCTGTGATGACGGTCGGGCGTGCGCAGAGCACATAGCGGCGGTCAAAACGTGGCCCTGCGCGGCGCAGCGCTGTCGGGTCTTCTTCGGGGATCGGGGCCTCGGTATGGATGATGGGGTCGAAGACGGTGATGATCTGCCCCGAATATTCAATGGCGCGGGGGATATAGATCTGGTCGCCGAGCGCGTCGCGGATCCCGTTGGAAATCGAGGATTTCCCGTTGCCGGGCGGGCCATACATCAGGATCGAGCGCCCCGAGCCGACCGCAGGCCCGAGCTGGTCGATCAGATCCGGCGGCAGGACAAGGTGCCCCATCGCCTGCAACAGCGCCTCGCGGGTCAGTTGGATATTGCGGATGGACTGGCGTTTGACCTGCTCGCGATACTGCACCAGCGGCACGGGAAGCGCGCCGTAATATTCCGACTGCGCCAGCGCGTCCAGCGCGCGGGCGCGACCGGCATCCGAAAGCTGGAAGGCCATCTCGTTGCCGGAATTGGCATGCAGCGTTCCCATCGCCTCGACAAGGCGCTGCTCGCGGGCCAGATCGATCAGCTCTTGCAGCAAGGTGGTTGGCAGGCACATCAGGGCGCCCAATGCGGTCAATGTGGTCTGATTGGTGCGGAACATCGTCTTCAAAAGAAGGTCGCGCATCATCACAAGGCTAAGCCCCGTCTCCGACAGGCTGCGCGGTGTCTGCGGGGCCGTAATCGGGCGGAGCATCATATTCATGGCAGAAACCTTTTCCTCACACATGGTCACCGGAACGACAGACATACAGATGCGTCTGGGCAGAAGGTGACGCCGCATTATGGCCGAATTCGGGAAAAATGCGGGCGTGGGGTGGTCTTATCCTGCCGCCAGAACGGCAAGGGCCAGATAGATCCAGAGGGCCAACGCCAGCCCGACGCCAGCGGGGGTGCGTTTGGCAGTCCAGCTGCGCCAGCCGGAGGTCGCACGGGTCAGGGCGGGCAGGCGTTTGAGCAGTTGATGCAACCCCAGCCCCGCCAGCAAACCGACCGAGAGGCAGATCATCGCCAGCGAGATCTGCCCCGGCTCATGCGAGACAAAGAGCGCGGCGACCGACACGAATTTCACGTCCCCCGCGCCAAAGCCTGCAAAGGCAAAAAGCGCGAAACCGATGGCCAAAACCACGGCAAAATTGACCCACCGCCATGCCCAGACCTCGGGAGGCAGCACCGCCAGCCCCAGAAAAACAAAGATCCCCGCCGTGGTATAGACCGCGACATTGCGGATTTTCATGTCCCGCAGGTCGGTGGCGGCCACCCAGAGGCAGACCGGTGTCATCGCCAGCAGGAAAAGGCAGGCTGCTGCAAACGGGGGCGCGGCAAACATGTCAGGCCTTGACCTTATTGGCGTCAAGCGCGGCCAAGGCACGGGCGGCTTCTTCGAAATATTGGGGGTTGGTGTCAACAGCCTCCTGCAGGAGGCTGCGTCCGGTATTCACATCGCCCTGCTTGATGGCCGAAAGCGCCGCCGTATACAGCAACTGGGCCCGCTCGGTCTGGGTCATGTCGACCACCGGCAGGTCATATTTGCGTTGCGCGGCACGGGCCAGAACGAGGTTGTTCTTGGTGGTGAAGCTGGACGGGTCATAGGTCAGCGCTTCAGCAAAAAGCTTTTCGGCGGATTTGGCATCGCCACGGGTCAGTTTCGAGAAGCCCCAGTTGTTCAGCACACCGGCGGGGCGGGTTGTCAGCCCGACAGCCGTATCATAGAAACTATCGGCCTTTTTCCACTGCTTGCTGCTATCGGCCACCATCGCTTCCAGCCGGTAACGGTCATAGGTCTCGTAGGTGGGCGGCACCGTGTTGAGCGTGGCCTTCGCGCCCGCCCAGTCATTGCTGCGGATCTGGGCATCGGCAAGACCGACCTTGTCGGCATCCGTGGCACCGGGCATGGCCAGCACCGCCTGCCAGACCTTCACGGCCTGATCATGCTGTTTGGCCCGCACCAGAGACTTCGCCAGCCCCCGCTTGAGGTCGATCCGGTCGGGGTTTTCGTTGGCAGAGCGCTGGAAATATTTCACAGCCTCCTTCGGGTCGCTGACAGTCAGCATGATATCCGACAGGTTCGTTTCGTCGATCGCATTGACGGTCTTGAAGGCCTCGGCCTCCTTGGCACTGTCGCTGGCACCGCAGGCGGCAAGCATCAGCGCGCCTCCCAGCAGGGCGGTCATCACAATAATCTGGCGCATGGTGTTGCGTCCTCTCGCTCGGCCTCAATGCTTGGTCAGCAGCAGGTATTCACCATGCCCGCGCCGCACCAGCTTGAATGTCTGTTCTTGCGGAGAATCATATACCGGTTTGTCGATTTTTGCGAGCGCGCGCATAAGGTTTTCTCGGATCGCGTCAGATTCGCCATTATCAAGACCATAGGCGATGCGGAAGGTCCGCGCGGCCTCGGCGACCTTGCCCTCTTCCATCAGCACGACGCCCAGATTGTTCCAGGCGGGCACGAATTTCGCGTCTTTTTCGGTGGCACGGCGCAGGATCTGTTCCGCCTGTCCCAAGCGCCCGAGTTTGAGATTGGCCGAACCGATGGCCGACAGCGTGTCCACTGTGGCCCCGTGTTCGGCCATCGCGCGGTAATAGGCCTTGAGCGCCAGATCATATTCGCCCGCTGCCATCAGACGATGCCCGACGATCAGCCCGTCCACCCCGTCGCCATCCGCATAGCCCGGTGCATAGGGCGATTGCGAGGTGCCGAAGGACAGCGGCACGCAGCCCGCGAGCGCGGCAGACAGACAGGCAAGGGCAATCAGGCGTCGGGTGGCGGGCATCGGGCTCTAGAGCGTCAGAAGTTGCTGAAGCTGTTTATCATATCATAGACCGAAGGCCCAACAAGGATGATGAGAAGCGGCGGCACGGTGAACGCCATTGTGCCCAAGGTCATTTTTGTCGGGATCTTGTTGGCCGCTTCCTCGGCGCGCATGATCCGTTTGTCGCGCATGTCGGCGGCATAGATGCGCAGGGCCTCGGCGATAGAGGTGCCGAATGTCTGCGACTGGATCATGACGGTGGCGAAGCTCTGGATGTCGCTCACGCCCGAGCGTTCCCCGAAATTGCGCATCACGGTGGCTTTGTCCTTGCCCGCCTTGATCTCGTAGGCGATCAGACCGAATTCCTCGGAAATGGCGGGGCAGGAAGTGGCCAGTTCGCGGGCCACGCGGATGATGCCCTGATTGAGCGACTGTCCGGCCTCGACACAGACCAGCAGCATGTCCAGCGCATCGGGAAAGCCGTTCTGCAATTCGGCGGTGCGGGCTGCGACACGGCTGTTGACCCATTGTTTCGGACCAAAATATCCCACAACGCCCGGTCCCATGATCAGGCCGATCATCGCCGCAGGTTCCAGCGGGTCGGTATTGGTGAGGGTGAGATAGACCGTGATCAGCGCCCCCAGCGCAAGCCCGCCAATCGCCGCCGAGGCTTGGGCTGCGTGGAAGCTGCGCACGGCATTCGGGCCGCGATAGCCCGCGCTTTGCAACCATTTCTTGGCGGCCGACATTTCCTTTTCGTTTTGCGGTTCCAGAAAACCGGCAAACCGTTCCAGCGCGTCATTGCCGCTGCCTTCGCGCAGTTTTGCGGGGCTTCTTGTGGCCGTTACCGGCTGCGAATTGCGCCGCTGTTGGGCGATCTTGTCCAGCGGATCGCTGCGCCGTTTGAGCAGAAAGGGCAGGGTGGCAAGGATCAGCCCGCCCGCCAGCACCAGAAGCGCGATCATCGGTCCTAGCGGGCCAAGGGATTGGGTCAGGAATTGGGAGAGCGCGCTCATGGGGGTCTCTTTGAAAAGCGGGGCTTAGACTTTGATATTGGTCATGATGCGCATGAACAGCACATTCATGCCCAGCAGGACGAAGACGGCAATGGCCAGAGGCAGGAACATATCGGAATCCTTGACCTTGTCGTAATAGGTGGGCGAGACGATCAGGATGCCCGCCAGCACCACCAGCGGAAAGCCCGAGAGGAACATGCCCGACCATTTCGGCTCGGCGGTAATGGCTTTCACGCGACGGAACAGACGGAACCTTGCGCGGATCACTTTGGACAGCCCGTCGAGCACCTCGGCAAGGTTGCCGCCCGATTGCTGCTGGATCGATACCGCCACGGCGAGGAAGCGCAGATCCTGCATGTCCAGCCGCTGGGCCAGATCGCGCAGGGCATCGGCCACGGGGCGGCCATAGGCGGCCTCGTCCGCGATCATCCCGAATTCGGTGCCCAGCGGGTCGGGGATTTCTTTGGCCACGGCTTGGATGGCCGAGGAAAGCGGATGCCCCACCCGCAGGCTGCGCACCATCAGTTCGATGGCATCCGAAAGTTGTTCTTCGGCCAGGGCCATGCGTTTCTTCGCCTTGCCAGAGACCCACAGGAACACCGCGCCGCACCCCATCGCCACCGAAAGCAGCAGACGTGTAGGCAGATCCACCGTCAGCCCGACCGAGAGGCCCGCAAAGACCACAAGGCTCATGGCCGCCATGACCCCCATCAGCGCCTGCGGGCTGAAGGCGATATTGGCCTTTTGCGCCTTGTCGGCCAGCAGCGAATAGAAGGGGATGTTGCGCCCCTTCTCGTGCTGCGTCACCTCTTTGCGCAGCTGTTCCAGCACTTCTTCGCGGCGACCGCCCTTTTCCAGCATATCGATGCGGCGGTTGACGCGCCGCGACAGCGAGATCGACTTGCCGAAGACCAGCAGATAGATGCCCTCGACCAGCAAGAGCACCGCGATGAAGATCACCGCATAGATGGCAACGGTGGAAATCGCGCCCATGCTCAGCCCTCCACGGGTTCATAGATCGAGGCAGGCAGGTCATAGCCCCATTGGCGGAACCGGTCGGAGAAATGCGACCGCACGCCCGTTGCGGTGAACCGCCCGATGATCTTGCCCTCCGGTGTCAGGCCGAGGCGCTCGTAGCGGAACAGTTCCTGCATCGAGATCACATCGCCCTCCATGCCGGTGATCTCCGAGATCGAGGTCATCCGGCGCGAGCCGTCCTGCAGACGCGAGGCCTGCACCACAAGGTTCACAGCCGAGGCGATCTGGGCGCGCATCGCCTTGATCGGCATCTCGATCCCTGCCATCGCGATCATGTTCTCCAGCCGCGACATCGCATCGCGGGCCGAGTTCGCGTGGATCGTGGTCATGGACCCGTCATGGCCGGTGTTCATCGCCTGCAGCATGTCGATGACCTCCTCGCCGCGGGTCTCGCCCACGATGATCCGGTCGGGGCGCATCCGGAGCGCGTTCTTCAGACAGTCGCGCGGCGTCACCGCCCCACGCCCTTCGACATTGGGCGGGCGGCTTTCCATCCGGCCCACATGGGTCTGTTGCAGCTGGAGTTCGGCGGTATCCTCGATGGTCAGGATACGCTCGGAATTGTCGATGAAAGACGACAGCGCATTGAGCGTGGTGGTCTTGCCCGAGCCGGTCCCGCCCGAGACGATGACATTCAGCCGTGTCGAGACGGCGGCCTGCAGATAGGCGGCCATCTCCTCGGTAAAGGCGCCGAACCCGACCAGATCGTCAATGCCCAGCTTGTCTTTCTTGAATTTCCGGATGGAAACCAGCGAGCCATCCACCGCAATCGGCGGCACCATCGCGTTGAAGCGCGACCCATCGGCCAGACGGGCATCGACATAGGGGTTGGATTCATCGACACGGCGCCCCACGGCCGACACGATCTTGTCGATGATCCGCATCAGGTGGCGTTCGTCCTTGAAAACGGTGTCGGTCAGCTCCAGCTTGCCGCCGCGTTCCACAAAAACCTGTTGCGGGCCATTGACCAGAATATCGGACACCGTCTCGTCTTTGAGTAGCGGTTCGAGAGGTCCAAGCCCCATCACCTCGTCATAAAGCTCGCCGATCAGTGTCGTGCGCTCGCTTGCGGTCAGGGCGATACCGGCATCTTGCAGGACTTCGGACCCGATCGCGGAAATTTCCGAGCGCAGATCGGATTCGCGCGCCGTTTCCAGCGCCGCCAGATTGAGGTCTTCGAGCAGGCGGGTATGGATTTCGGTTTTCAGCTCGCCCAGCTTCTGGCGACGACGGCGGTCCTTGTCCTGCGGCTCTGCCTGCGCGGGCGCTGCGGGCGCTATGCGGCGGGTGACCAGCGGGGCTTTCTCCACCACGGGTTCGACCGTCGGGGCCTTGTCGACCGCAGCGGCGGGGGGCGGGGCAGGCTGGGCGGTTGGCTTTTTGTAACGCGAGAACATATCTGTCCTTTCCGATCCCGTCCGGGATCAGCCCTGTGCAGCCTTCGCAGCGTGGTTACGGTCGTAGACGCTGCGCGCCAGCTTCTGATATTCGCGCCGTAACGGCGCTTTGGCGGCCGTTTCGGCAAGGGGCTGGCCGTGATCATTGGCCTGCGTGATGGCGCGGCCCCCATCGGGCAAGTGCAGCTCGATCGTGATATCAAGGCTTTCGGCCAGACGTTTGACGCGCGACTTGCCGGCCAGATCGGTGAATTTCGGTGCGCGGTTCAACACGTAGCGCAGCTTCTCGACCGGCAGATCCTCGGCCTGAAGCGCACGGATCATCCGCAGCAGGTTCTGGGCCGAGCGCATATCCAGTTCCAGCATGGCGAAATACAGATCGGAGGCCGACAGCACCGTTTCGGTCCATTGCACGACGGTTGACGGCATGTCGATGATCACGAAGTCGAACTGGCTCTGTGCCATCTTGATCAGCCGCGAGATGTCCTCGGTGCTCGGCAGATCCAGTGGCAGCATGTCCGCAGGGGCCGTGAACACATGCAGCTTGTCCTGATAGACCTGAAGCGCCTGATGGAACAGCTCGGCATCCATCTGCGCGGTGTTGCTGAGCGTGTCGAAAATGATCTCGCGGCGCGGCAGGTCCAGATAGGTGGAAATCGTGCCGTATTGCAGATCCAGATCGATCACGCAGACACGCGGAGCTTCGGGGAGCGCGGTGCGTTTCTTGCCGCTTGCGCCGGGATTGCAGGCCAGCTCCCATGCCAGATTGACGGCAAAGGTCGATGCGCCCACGCCGCCTGCCATGCCATGAACGGCCAACACCGCGCCGTTGCGATCCTGACTGGTTTTGCGTGGCTGGGCGGGGGCGAAATCCTCGACGGTATCCTGGGCATGGCCCAGCCGGTGGATGGCCTCGTGCAGCGCGCCTTCGGGCAGAGGATAGGGGACGAAATCATCCGCCCCCAGACGCAGCAGCTGGTGCAGCGCGATCGGCGAAAGCTCTTCGGCGATCAGAATGATCCGCAGCCCTTTTTCCTTGGCGGTCGTGATGATGCGCGTGATGCGGTCAAGATTGATCTCGTCATCCTCGTCCACGGCAATCGCCAGAAATTCCAGCGTTTCGGCATCGGGCTGGTTGAGAAACAAAAGCGTGTCATCAAAGCCGAGATCGCCCCAGCTTTCGCCAAGTTCGGCTTCCATATCCTCGATCAGCAGATTGAAGTTCGACACATCACGCGACACGGTGCAGGCCACCAGCGGCGCCGGCTCCGGGCTTAGTATAGGTGCTGCACTCATCTGCCTGACGTCCCTTCCGTTTTCGGTCATCGGAGTGACCATAGGGTGACCCGCCGCGACTCGGTCGCAGGGGCCTCGCTTTGGCTCAAGATCATGCCGAATCTTGGCAAGATTGCGGCCAGACTGTTTCAATTGTGGGGATATAGGCGACGATCATGATAACAGGCGGCCCTTGTTTCCACGGACCACCTGCTGCAAGACATTCGTAACTATGCTTCTTATTTCGCGCCTGTGACCGTTCCGACCGATGTAGACTCACCGCCCGTAAGTTGTGTGGGGGGCTGCGCGCTTGTCACGTAATCACGGAAAACGATCTGCGCGTATTTCCCGTTCATCACCATCGGATTGCTTTCCACAAAGCCCGAGACTTCGGTGACGGTGCGGCGGTTCTGTTCGTTCGGGGCATTGGTCAGAACCAGCGGCTGTGTTTTGCCATAGCTTACGATGGCTTCCAGTCTTGATCTGGAAATCCCTTGCGATGTCAGGTAGTTGACCGCAGCTTTCGCGCGTCGCAGACCAAGTGCCTTATTATAGGCGTTCGATCCGACAAGGTCGGTGTGACCATAGACACGGAAGCGCACCTCGGGGAACTGGCGGATAAACTTGGCCTGCTGGGCCAGAATCGCACGGGCTTCCGGTGTCAGCACGGCCGAATTGAAGGCGAAGTTGATCGTTGTGGGGACGCTGGCATTGAACTTGCTGTTCAGGTTGACCGCAAAATCCTGAGGATTGGTCATAACCTGAAGGTTGTGCGCCGTGGCAGACCCGTAGCCGGTACTTCCCAGAGAATTCCCGATCTCCTGGGTACATCCCGCAAGGGTCAGCGCCGCTGCGCAAAGCGTAAGTGTGAAAGCCGAACCGTGCATCTGTTATTCCATCATATAACCGTAAGAGCCGGAATAATCCTGCTTGGCGACTTCGGCGGCAGCCCCGCTGACCGGACGCCCCGTGGTCTTGCCAAAGAGGAACATATCCGATTCCGACGGGAGCTTCACCCGATCCGTCGGCAGGGCATAGGCCATGCCTTTGGTCGGTGTGACAAGATGCGGGGTGACGATGATCACCAGTTCGGACTGCTTGCGCTCGTATTCGCTTGAACGGAACAGCGCGCCCAGAACCGGCACGTCGCCCAGCCACGGCACCTGATCGTTCAACCCGTTGAAATCATCTTGCAAAATACCCGCGATAGAGAAGCTTTCTCCGTCCCGCATCTCGACCGTCGTAGAGGTTTCGCGCCGCTTGAAGGCATTCACCGAGAAGCCGCCCGATTCCATCGTCACGCTGGTATCGATGGCCGATACCGCAGCCTTCATTTCCAGATTGATGACACCGTCATCGATGACGCGGGGAATAAAGGTCAGCTCGACGCCGAAGGGCTTGTATTCGATAGCGATGCCATCATCGTCGACCACCGGAATCGGGTATTCGCCACCGGCAAGGAAATGCGCTTCCTGTCCGGACAAGGCGGTCAGGTTCGGTTCGGCCAATGTGCGCACGACGCCCTTGGATTCCAGCGCCTCAAGCAGCACGTTCATTTCGAAGGTGCCACGGGTCAGGCTGAGCCCGAACTGCCCGCCTTCACCACTATTGGTCGCATTGGTCAAAGAGGTGCTGGCATTGCCACGGGTTAGGCCCAAGCCAATGGAAGCGTTCAGGTTTTTTGCCACCGAACGCTGCATTTCGGCAAAGCGGACCTGCAGCATCACCTGCTGGGTGCCGCCCACGGTCATCAGGTTTGACACGCGGTCGGGTGCGTAGCGGTTGGCCAGATCCAGCGCCCGATCCAGCTTGCCGGTCGAAGAGACGGTGCCCGAGAGCACGATACCATCATTGGCCGTGCGGACTTCGATATTCTCGCCGGGCAGGATCTGTTTCAGCCGCTCCTTGAACTCGGCGATATCCGGTGTGACCTGCACTTCGACATTCGAGATGAGTTTACCATCCGCGCCCAGAATGGTCATTGTCGTGCGCCCGGGAAGCTTGCCCAGTACATAGATCGTGCGGTCGGACAGCGTGGTGATATCGGCAATACCGGGATTGGCGATGGATAATTCGGTGAAAGGCTGGTCGCTCTCCACCACCACAGCACGGTTCATCGGCACGGCCAGCGGTGCGGATGAGGCACCGGACATAACGCGCAATGTTTCGGCATTGGCGGCGCAAACCACGCCGAGGCCGCAAGACAAAGCCAAAAGCCCTGCCGTGAAGAAAGTCTTTAGGTTCATTGTGATCCTGCCTCTCCGATCACATCGTAAATCTTACGGCTCTGGCGTCCGCTTGGCGATCATTAACTGCGTTCAAAGGAGCATGACCGAAACAGGGACATTTGGCAATAATTTGCTTATAACCGCCCTTGCGGTTTGTGCCGTTGAGGTCACATGCAGGTTTTACCGTCCATCTGTTGCCGGGTTGGGGGTGGCTTAATTGGTGCAGGGGATCGGAGTTTCGATCACTTCGGAACCTTTGCGGGTTTTGATCGTGCAGACTTTGGGGGCAGGGGCTGCGGCAACTTCGGGGGTGCCAAGAAGCTGGTCGCGATCAATCTCGATCGGGCCCATTGCGCTGGTATCAAGCGTATTTCCCACCAGTGCCAGCATGATCTGTCCCGTGCTTTGCGCAAGGGTCAGGGCCGCCACCTGTTCGGGGCTGACCTCTGCGGTGACGGTGCGTGCTATCACGGCCTCGGCGACGCGATCGGCATCGGCATTCTGATCGACCGCGATCAGCTTGAGATTGGTCTGGATCAGCTTGGTCACATCACGATTGTTGATGCGACCATACCAGTAGACATCCACGTGGTCGCCCGGGCGCAGGAAACCGGACACGCCGGATGCGGCGTTCACTCCGATGGTGAAAGCCCGCATATCTGCCGCCAGTCGGGCCGTAATGCCGGCATCGATGCCGGGTTTGGTGATCTTTGATGCAAGCAAGGGCTCGTTGGCCTCGTACGACCGTAGGGCCGCGCGGGGGCGGGTTTCTCCGTCAAGGAAGGCTGCTTTTGTGGCCTCGTCTCCCTGAGCCGCGCTAATGGCCGAGAACGCGCCTTCGGGCAGCTTGCCCTGCTGGACCTTGATGACCTCGAGATCGGCTTGCGTGAAACGTTCCCCATATTTCAGGGCATGTTTCACCACGACCATATTGGCCATCTGCGTCATGGACTGCCGCTCTTTCAGCAGGTAATCACGCTGGGCCTGAAATTCGGCAATCTTGCCTTGGGTCATATACACGGCCATGCCGGCCAGTGCGACGCCCAGAATAAAGACCAGTCCAAAGATGAGACGCATCGTGTTTCCCTTTCTGAGAGTACTTTGCGGCGTGAAACCCTAGTTTCGGGTTAAAAATCGTCCTGAATCTCGACGGATTCGAGATAGTCTGCGATTTTTGTGGAGGCGGATAGGGCACCTGCGCCGATGACCTTAGTCACGGCGAGTGCGAGGGCGGCAACAACGGCGGTGAGCACGATCCATTCGGTCGATACTGCGCCGTTTTCGCTTTTGCGAAACAGCCGGAGCTTTTGTAGGACCGATGTGGTCTGATCCGAATTTTTACAAGACGGCATGGTGGAACGCGCGGTCATTTTACATGTATCCTCATATGCATACCTGAACAGCAATAGAGCTTTCTCTGGACGTGAGGTGTTGGCATGCGAAAGCCGCCCCGAAGGCGGCTTTCGGCGAATAGACAGTCACCAAGCGTTTTAGCCGCTTCTATTAGCCATCGGTGCCGGTCGTGTCCGAGCTATCGAACAGGGTAAGGCCTTTGGTCACCTGCGAGGTTGCATCAACACTGCCTGCTGCAGAAATCATTTTCTGGCCCACAATGGTCACAACAGCAACGCCGAGGCCTACGATGGCGGCGGTCAGCACAACCCAGTCAACGGTCACAGCGCCGTCTTCTTCGTTGCGGAATTTCTTGGTCAGACGAAACAGTTTCATGGCAGCTCTCCAGTGTTAAACTCTCACTCTTTCCGCGGTTCTGGTCATTCACCCTTGTCCCTATGCCCCGCGGCATGAGGAGAATTTGTCGTTGGTTCGTGGCTAGAATGGGGCAGCTTATCGGCCTTTCAGCGACCAAGAGCAGAATCTTTAGCTTTTATTGACCTTTCACGGGGCGCTTGCCACTTTGGGGCGAGTGATGGGGGCCAATATGTGCAGACGTGCGTTCATGCGCGCGCGAATCCGGTCCTGGCGGGGGATTGCGGCAACGGTTTCGTATGAAAACGGGCCTCTGACGCGGACATCAAGGCGAATCGCTGGCGCTTGCGGCGGGATTCGGGATTTATGACATACAGAGGGCGAAGCCCCGGTTCGAGCAGGATGAGCTTATGAAAGTAAGACAGACCGTCCGTCTGGGCGCTGGCATGGCCCTTGTGATGGCCGCCGCGCCGATGACTTGGGCGCAATCGGTGATCACGACGCCCACCGTGCGCACAATGGCCATGCAGCATCAGGCCCCGACGGTGAACCGTTATTCGCCGAAAACAGTGACGCCGCCCGCGCCGGGGACGAAAAAGCGTATCAATATCCAGATCAACCCCGATGAGCAGCGCGCAGCACTGGCTGCGCGGGCCGCTATGCCCTTCACGCCGGTGATGCCGAAATCGGCAAGCGCACCTGCTGCCAGTTCCAGCTACACCTGGTACTGGGATCGGGTCTCGCCCGGTCTGGGAGATCGGGCGGGCCGCTTTGACGCCGCGATCGCGGCGCTGTCGCAAGGGTCGGGGGGCAAATCGGTACGCGCACCGCGGCTGGCCGATCTGAAAGCCATTGCCGACCGGCATGGCTCGCAGATTCTGGCGGCGACGATCGGCACACAGGTTTCCCCTGCTTTGGTACTGGCGATGATCTCGACGGAATCTGCCGGACGTCATGATGCGGTGTCCCATGCGGGGGCGGTGGGGCTGATGCAGCTGATTCCCGCCACAGCGGAGCGTTTCGATGTGGAGGACAGCAAGGATCCGGCCCAGAATATCAAAGGCGGCGTGGCCTATCTGGATTGGCTGATGACCGAGTTCGACCGTGATCCGCTGATGGTGATCGCGGCCTATAATGCGGGGGAAAACGCGGTGAAACGCAATAATGGCGTGCCGCCCTTTGCCGAAACCCGCGATTATGTGCCCAAGGTGCTGGCCGCATGGTCGGTGGCGCGCGGGCTGTGCCTGACGCCGCCCGAGCTGGTGACAGATGGCTGTGTCTTTGCCGATCGTGGCTGACGTCCAGCCCCCCCGATTCCATGCCCAATGAAGAAAAGGCACCCGCCTGCCAGCGGATGCCTTTTTGATCTGTCATGCATCCTCATGCGGTCGGGCCGCCGGACGATGCGTGAATGAGGGCCTGTATGTCGATCCCGTGCCATGTCGTCACCCGAGGTGTGTTGGGGTGATGCGGAAGACGATATGTTGACGGGTCTGCTTGCCTCAGTCTTGTTGTTATCTGCTCGTTTTTAATGGCGTTCTTGGCTTCACCCGCTGCCACAGGATCAAGCGCTGCGCCGATAAAGGCAAACTGAAGGCTAATTGGGGCAAGAATAAGGCATCGTTTCCAAATTCGTGTCGAATACCGGAATCGGGCTGAAATTGTTCGGGCCAATGGGGCGTTGCCCATGAAAAAAGGGCGGAAATTCCGCCCCTTCGCTTTGGCTGTTGGATGGGCTTAGTTGACCAGCGTCGCTTCGGTTGCGGCGCGAAGCTCGTCTTCGCTGATGCCATCGGCCAGCTCCACAAGCTTCAGGCCGCCTTCGACCACATCCAGAACGCCCAGATTCGTGATGATGCGATCCACAACGCCGGTGCCGGTCAGCGGCAGGGTGCAGGCCTTGAGCACCTTCGACTCGCCCGCCTTGTTCTGGTGGTCCATTACCACAACGACCTTCTTCACGCCCGCAACCAGATCCATCGCGCCGCCCATGCCTTTCACCAGCTTGCCGGGGATCATCCAATTCGCCAGATCGCCGTTTTCGGCCACTTCCATCGCACCAAGGATCGCCGCTGCAATCTTGCCGCCGCGGATCATGCCAAAGCTGGTGGCACTGTCGAAATAGGCGGTATTGGGGACTTCGGTAATGGTCTGCTTGCCCGCATTGATCAGATCGGGGTCTTCCTCGCCCTCATAGGGGAAGGGACCCATGCCCAACATGCCGTTTTCCGATTGCAGCGTCACATTCACGCCCTCGGGGATGAAATTGGGCACAAGCGTCGGAATGCCGATCCCGAGGTTCACATAGGTGCCATCCTCAAGCTCTTTTGCCGCGCGCGCCGCCATCTGGTTGCGGTCCCAACCCTTTTTCACATCAGACATGGATCAGGCCTCCTTCGGGCGCGTGGTGACTTTTTCGATGCGCTTCTCGTGCTGGCCCTGGATCAGGCGGTGCACATAGATGCCGGGCAGGTGGATATGATCGGGGTCCAGCGTCCCGACAGGCACGATCTCCTCGACCTCCATCACGCAGACCTTGCCGCACATCGCCGCCGGAGGGTTGAAGTTGCGCGCGGTCTTGCGGAAAATCGCATTGCCGGTTTCATCGGCTTTCCAGGCTTTCACAATGGCCAGATCGGCAAAGATGCCTTCCTCCAGAATGTAATCCTCGCCCTTGAACTGCTTGACCTCCTTGCCCTCGGCCACCTGCGTGCCAACGCCGGTCTTGGTGTAGAACCCGGGGATGCCCGCGCCGCCTGCACGCATACGCTCGGCCAGCGTGCCCTGCGGATTGAATTCCAGCTCAAGCTCGCCCGAGAGATACTGCCGCATGAATTCGGCATTCTCGCCGACATAGGAGGACATCATCTTCTTGATCTGGCGGGTCTCCAGCAGTTTGCCCAGACCAAAGCCGTCGACGCCCGCGTTATTGGACGCAACCGTCAGATCCTTGACGCCGCTTTTGACAATCGCGTCGATCAGAAGCTCGGGGATGCCGCAAAGGCCGAAGCCTCCTGCGGCGATCAGCATGCCGTCCGACAAAAGCCCGTCCAGAGCCTCGGTCGCGGAGCCGTAAATCTTCTGCATGAATACTCCTCCAAGTGTTTCAGCCAATAAGGCGCTATCGTTCAGAGCAAGTCAATGCTGCGCTGCGGCGCAGGGTAAGCAGGGCGTAAAAAAGGCAGGCCACTTGCGCGCCTGCCTTTCTGTCTTAGTCTTCGGTCCCCGCGCCGTCATCCTGATCGGTTTCCGGAGCGGCGGTCTTCTTGGGGGCCGCTTTCTTGGCCGCAGGCTTTTTCGCTGCGGTTTTCGGGGTGGCCGCCTTTTTGGCGGGGGCCTTCTTGGCCGCAGGCTTTTTGGCGGCGGTTTTCTTGGCGGCAGGCTTTTTCGCCGCGGCCTTCTTCTTCGGCGATTTGGCGGCCTTTTCGGCCAGCCATTCCACCGCTTGCTCCATGGTCACCTGCTCGGGCTCGACCTCTTTGGGAATCGTCGCATTGACCTTTTCCCATTTCACATAAGGCCCATAGCGTCCGGGCATCACCGAGACCGCGCCGCCATCGGGGTGCTCGCCCAACTCCTTCAGCGGTTTGGCGGCAGCGCCACGGCCACCGCGCGCCGCCTTCTGCGCCAGCAGTTCCACCGCGTGGTTCATCCCCACGGTGAACACATCCTCGACCGAGGGCAGATTCGCATAGGTCTTGAGGTGCTTCACATAAGGACCGAACCGGCCAATAGCGGATTCGATCATCTCGCCATCTTCGGGGTGGGGGCCGATCTCGCGGGGCAGGTTCAGCAAAAGCATCGCCTTATCAAGGTCGAGATCTTCCAGCGACCATGTCTTCGGGATCGAGGCGCGCGGTGGTTTCGGCACATCCTCGGTGACCTCGCCCTTCTGCACATAGGGGCCAAAGCGCCCCACACGCAGCGTCACCTGCATCCCCTCGTCATAGCCCAGCAGTTTGCCGTCCAGCGCCTGCGCCGCGTCATCCCCATCGGGGGCAGAGAGCGGGCGGGTATAGCGGCATTCGGGGTAATTGCCGCAACCGATAAAGGCCCCACCCGAGCGGGCGGTCTTCAGATGCAGCTGGCCATTGCCACACACAGGGCAGATGCGCGGGTTCGAGCCGTCCTCGCGCGGCGGGTAGATATGGGGGGCCAGAACCTCGTCGATCTTGTCAAGCACCTCGGTGATGCGTAACTCCGAGGTTTCCTCAAGCGCGGCCGAGAAATCCCGCCAGAAGCGCGAGAGCACTTCCTTATAATCGCGCTCCCCCGCCGAGACATCATCCAGCTGGTTTTCCAGCCCCGCCGTGAAGTCATATTCCACATAGCGGCGGAAGTAATTCTCAAGGAAGACCGTGACCAGACGGCCCTTATCCTCGGGGAACAGACGGTTCTTATCCTTGCGCACATAGCCACGGTCCTGAATGGTCGTGACGATCGAGGCATAGGTCGAGGGCCGCCCGATGCCGAGCTCTTCCATCCGTTTGACCAGCGTCGCTTCCGTATAGCGGGCGGGGGGCTGGGTATGGTGCTGCGCGCCGAGGATCGCGGCATTCTCGCTCATGACAGCGGCGGGGCAACGACGGATGCCGGGCTTGTCATCCTCGACCAGCGTGTCCTCGCCCTGCGCCTTGCTGAAGGCCTCTTCATAGGCAGGCGCAAGTTTCAGCGCCTCGCCCTGCATGACCTGCGGCAGGCGGTTGCTATCCTCGTCATCATCATCATCGCGGCCTTGGTCATAGACCTTCAGGAAGCCGTCAAAGGTGACAACCGACCCCGTGGCGCGCAGTTCGACCTGTTGGTCCTTCGAGCCAATCAGCACGGTCGTACGCTCGAACCGCGCGGCTTCCATCTGGCTGGCAATCGTGCGCTTCCAGATCAGATCATAGATCTTGCGCTGGTCATCGGCAGAAATTTTCAGCTTGTCGGGCGAGACAAACATATCCGTCGGGCGGATACATTCGTGGGCTTCCTGCGCGTTCTTGGCCTTGTTCTTATACATGCGCGGCGATTTGGGGACGTAACTTTCGCCGAATTTCGCCTTGATCGCATCGCGCGCCTGCATCACGGCCTCGGGGGCCATATCGATGCCATCGGTCCGCATATAGGTGATATAGCCCGCCTCATAGAGACGTTGTGCCGCCGACATCGTGGCCTTGGCGCCCATGCCGAATTTGCGCGAGGCTTCCTGCTGCAGGGTCGAGGTCATGAAGGGCGCATAGGGGTTGCGGCTGGCGGGCTTGGCCTCGACCGAATTGACCATCAGCGCACGCGAGGACACCGCCTGCACGGCCATTTCGGCATCGGTCTGGTTGGCGAGGTCGTATTTATCCAGCTTCTTGCCGCCCATCATGGTCAGGCGCGCTTCAAAAGTCTGGCCGCGCGGGGTCTCCATCTGGGCCACGACCGACCAGTATTCACGCGGGTTGAAGGCCTCGATCTCCATCTCGCGCTCGACGATCAGCCGCAGACAGACCGATTGCACACGGCCCGCCGATTTCGCACCGGGCAGCTTGCGCCAGAGCACGGGCGAGAGGTTGAAGCCCACCAGATAGTCCAGCGCGCGCCGCGCCAGATAGGCCTCGACCAGGGCGGTATCCACCTGACGCGGGGATTTCATCGCCTCCAAGATCGCATTCTTGGTGATCGCGTTGAAGGTCACACGGCTGACATTCTTTCCCTTGAGCTTCTTTTCCAGCGCCTGCTCAAGGTGCCACGAAATCGCTTCCCCCTCGCGATCAGGGTCAGTCGCAAGGATCAATGTGTCATCATCTTTTAGCGCATCGGTGATCGCCTTGATGTGCTTTTTCGAATCGGACGCAATCTCCCATTTCATGTCGAAATCATGCTCGGGATCGACCGAACCATCTTTCGGAGGCAGGTCGCGAACATGCCCGAAAGAGGCGAGGACGGTGTAATCGGAACCAAGATATTTGTTAATTGTCTTGGCCTTGGCTGGTGATTCGACGACGACAACCGCCATGTGGACCTCGCAGGTAGAGCTATTCTTGAGTCGGGCGGAAGATGTGGGGTTTATTCGGGGAATGTCAATGTAAAGCCTGATCTTCCGGTTTTATGGCCTTTTCCGGCAGGGGCTCATGCAAGGCTGATCCGGCTTCCGGGGTGGCGCAAGACCATACCTTCCAGTTCCAGATCGGTCAGAAGCTGGGCGAATGTGGCCGCATCGGTTTGCAGATCGCGGATCACATGGTCTTCCAGAACGGGGCTGGGCCCCAGAAGCTCCAGAAGGGCCTGCGCAAGATCATCCGGCACGGCGCTTTGTGGCAGGGGGGGCGTGTGCGACGGCTGTGGCGGGGCAGGGCCCAACGCCTCGGCAATATCGGCAAAATCGCGGATCAGGGTCGCGCCGTCGCGGATCAGCAGGTTGCAGCCACCCACCCGCCCGTCCATTGGGTGGCCCGGAACGGCCATGACCTCGCGCCCCTGGTCCAGCGCGTTACGCGCTGTCAGCAGGCTGCCCGATTTCGCGGCGGCCTCGATCACGATCGTCGCCCGTGCCAGCCCCGAGATAATGCGGTTGCGCTGCGGAAAATGGCGCGCCTGCGGCTGCATTCCGGGCGGGTTTTCGGAAAGCCGCAGGCCCTGTCGCGACAAGGTGTCATGCAGTCCTGCGTTTTCCTTGGGGTAGATCACATCGATCCCGCCCCCTTGCACGCCAATGGTGCCCGTGGGAAGCGCGGCCTGATGCGCCTCGGCATCAATCCCGCGGGCAAGCCCCGAGACAATCACATAGCCGGCCTCTCCGGCCTCCTGCGCAAGCCCTGCCGCCATGCGCCGCCCCAGAGACGAGGCGCTACGCGCGCCCACAAAGGCCAGAGCAGGGCGTTGGAGAAGGCTGGTATCGCCCAGAGCCCAAAGCACGGGGGGCGCGTCGGGCAGGTCCAGCAGGGCCTGCGGGTAATCGGGCCCACCAAACACCAAAAGCCGCGCGCCTGCCTTGCGGCCCGCCTTCATTTCGGCCAGCGCGGTCGCCTCGTTACAGGGGGAATAGTCCGGCACACCGGCAGCGCGGGCGATCTCGGGCAGGGCCGCAAGTGCTGCCGTCGCCGATCCGTGTTCCATAATGATCCGGTGAAAGGTCGTGGCCCCGACACGACGAGAGCGAAAGAGACGGAGAACCAGCAGTTCATTTTCTTCCGTGGTGGGTGGGGTGAAGGGGGTGGGGTAAGAAAACAAGCCTGTTTTCATCCGGTCCTCCGCCTCAATCGCAAGACCAAATTGCGAGATTAAGATTAACGAATGGTTACCAAACGCTGCGCTGCGAAAATTTTGCTAAAAATTTATTTGATCTCTTGATAGAAAAACCGCCCCAAGGGGCGGATTTTCTAGGTTTCATAAAGGGTTAGTTCGCAAAAGGCGCTCAGGCAGCAGAGCCGCCCACCGTCAGCCCGCCAATCATCAGGCTGGGCTGGCCGACCCCTACGGGTACCCATTGCCCCTGTTTGCCGCAATTTCCGATTCCCGGATCAAGGGCCATATCATTGCCAATGGCACGAATCTGACGCATCGCGGTCGGTCCATCGCCCACCAGCGTGGCCCCTTTCACCGGAGCCCCCACGACGCCGTTTTTCACGCGGTAGGCCTCGGTGCAGTTGAAGACGAATTTGCCGTTGGTGATATCCACCTGACCGCCTCCGAAGCCCACGGCATAGATGCCATCTTTCAGATCGGCAAGAATGGAGGCCGGATCAGCCTCGCCGCCCATCATATAGGTGTTGGTCATACGCGGCATCGGGCAATGGGCAAAACTCTCGCGGCGGCCGTTGCCGGTGGGGGTGACCCCCATCAGCCGCGCGTTCTGGCGGTCCTGCATATAGCCTACCAGAATCCCGTCCTCGATCAGCACATTCTTGCCCGAAGGCGTGCCCTCGTCGTCAATGGTGATCGACCCGCGACGGTCGGGGATGGTGCCATCATCCAGCACGGTCACGCCCTTGGCGGCCACCTGTTGCCCCATCAGCCCCGCAAAGGCCGAGGATTTCTTGCGGTTGAAGTCGCCCTCCAGCCCGTGGCCTACCGCCTCATGCAGCAGCACGCCCGGCCAGCCCGGACCAAGCACCACATCCATCTGCCCCGCAGGCGCCGCCTCGGCACGCAGATTGACCAGCGCGATCCGCAGAGCCTCGCGCACGGCGGGTTGCCATGTGTCGGGGCTGATCAGCCCTGCCAGACCATAGCGGCCACCGCCACCATGACTGCCCGACTCGCGGCGACCGTTTTCCTCGACGATGACCGACACATTGATCCGCGCCATCGGGCGAATGTCAGAGACCAGCCCGCCTTCGGGTCGCAGGATGAAGACCTCTTGCAAAGAGGCCGCCATCGAGGCCGAAACCTGCACCACGCGTTTGTCCAGATCGCGGGCGAAAGCGTCGATCTCCTTGAGGATGTCGATCTTGGTGGCAAAAGTGGCATCGCTCATCGGGTCGGTGTCGGAATAGAGCCGCAGATTGGTGCCCTGTGGCGGGGGCGCCATCGTGCCGCCTCCGGCCCCCACGGCCAGACGGGCGGTCTCGGCGGCGCGTTTCAGCGCGCTTTCGGTCAGCTCGGTGGAATGCGCATAGCCCGAAACCTCGCCGCGCACAGCCCGCAGACCAAAGCCCTCGGCGGCGTCATAGCTGGCATTCTTCACGCGGCCATCATCGAAGACCAGCGCCTCGGAGCGGCGGCGCTCAAGGAACAGCTCGCCATCATCGGCCCCAGAGGTCGCCTCACGCAAAACAGCAAGGGCGCGCTCTTCATCCAGCTGGGTCTCAAAAGGGGCGAAGCGGGTATCGCTCATCCGGTGTCCTTCCTTCGTTGCGCGCCTATGGTCGCGGTTCTTCCCAACGGATATGTCCTGTCATGCGCGCTGATACAAGTTTTGTCGGCAATTCCTGTGCGATCCGCGTGCAAATTCCGGCGCGGCGGGCGATGCGGACCGCGCTGGGAAAATGTAAAGATATAGCGCAGTATCAATATTAGGTGTATCCGGCCGGTAGACCTGTGATCCGCTTGCGGCTAATCAGGCGCTGTTTCAGCCGGATCAGGCAGATCCGTCCCGCTATTTTCCGGCTCTTTGTGCCGGCGAGGTGTCTGGGCGCGGCAGGGGATCTGCGGATAGGGCTGGACAACGACAATAGCTGCACGGCGGGGCCATGCCAGAGGCTGCGGCGCACAGTTTCAGGAAAGACGAACCGGAAGGCACGTATGAGCGATATCAGCTATGTGAAACCGCAAGGCCAAGATGCGCAGTTCAACGATTTCGTGGCGCTGCTAAAGCCGCGTGTGATGTCTTTGGTTGTCTTTACCGCCTTCGTGGGGCTGGTTGTGGCACCCGTGCCGGTGCACCCTCTGGTTGGATTTATATCCATTCTTTTCATCGCCTTGGGGGGTGGTGCCTCGGGGGCGCTGAACATGTGGTATGATGCCGATATCGACCGCATCATGAAGCGCACCCAAAGCCGCCCGATCCCCGCAGGCCGTCTCAGCGAAACCGAGGCTTTGGGCTTCGGTCTGGCGCTTTCGGTGATCTCCTGTGTCATGCTGGCGCTGGCCTCGAATGTGTTTTCGGGGCTGTTTCTGGCCTTCACGATCTTCTTCTATGTCATCGTCTATACGATGTGGCTGAAACGCTCGACGCCGCAGAATATCGTGATCGGCGGGGCGGCGGGGGCCTTCCCGCCCATGATCGGCTGGGCTGTGGCTACAGGGGGCGTTTCTGTCGAATCAGTGGCGATGTTCCTGCTGATCTTCCTGTGGACGCCGCCGCATTTCTGGGCGCTCGCACTGTTCATGAAAAGCGACTATTCGGCGGCGAAAGTGCCGATGCTGACCGTGACACATGGTCGCAAGGTGACCCGCCGCCATATTCTTGCCTATGCGCTGATCCTTGCGCCGGTGGCCATCGGGCTGGGCGTGACCTCGATTGGCGGGCCGGTCTATCTGGCCACGGCGCTGGTGCTGAATGCGGTCTTCATCCACGGCGGCTGGGTGATCTGGCGCCGTGCCGAAGAGACTGCCGAGGCCGAGAAGTACCGTTTTGAAAAACGCTACTTCTATTTCTCGCTGCTGTATCTGGCGCTGCATTTCGGGGCGCTCTTGGTGGAAAAGGCGCTGCATCTTTGGCCCGCCTATGCCAGCTTCGCGCAGAGCTTCGATCTGGGCTTCCTGTGGTCATGAGCCGTCGCATCTATCCTATGCATCTGGCCCGTGCCTCGCGCAATAAGGGGCTGGGGCTGACATTGGCCGTGTTCTGCCTGCTTGTCTTCGGGCTGACCGTGGTCAAGCTTTCCGCCCAGACAGAGGCTGCAAACGCCCCCATCTCTGCCCAGACACGCTAGACCTTCGGGCTTTTCTGCCGCAGGTTATGCCGATTTCTGGGGGAGATGCGTTGTCAGGGATGACACCGCCCCGGCATTGGCGTATCAGACCCCGACGAACCGAAGGACCGACCATGCGTTATATTTCGACCCGGGGACAGGCCCCGGCTCTGAGCTTTGGCGAAGCAATGTTGACGGGTCTGGCCCGTGACGGCGGGCTCTATGTGCCCGAGACGGTGCCGCAATTCACGCAAGACGAGATCGCCGCGATGGCCGGTCTGTCTTATGAGGAAGTCGCCTTCCGCGTGATGAAGCCCTTCACCGCCGAGACCTTCTCCGACGAAGAGCTGAAGGGGGCCATCACCCGCGCCTATGCCGGTTTCGGCCATGTGGCCCGCGCGCCGCTCAAACAGCTGGCGCCGAACCATTTCCTCTTGGAACTGTTCCACGGCCCGACGCTCGCGTTCAAGGATTTCGCGATGCAGGTGATCGGCCAGCTGTTCCAGATCGAGCTGGCGAAACAGAACCGCAAGGTCACCATCGTGGGCGCAACCTCGGGCGATACCGGATCGGCCGCGATCGAGGCCTTCCGCGGGCTGGAGAATGTGGATGTCTTCATCCTCTTCCCGCATGGCCGCGTGTCCGAGGTGCAGCGCCGCCAGATGACCACGCCCATCGAAGGCAATGTCCATGCGCTGGCGCTTGAAGGTGATTTTGACGATTGCCAAGCCAAGCTGAAGGATATGTTCAACGATTTCACCTTCCGCGACGAGGTTGGCCTTGCCGGTGTGAATTCGATCAACTTCGCCCGTGTTCTGGCGCAGATCGTCTATTACTTCACCTCGGCCGTGGCTGTGGGGGCGCCGCATCGCAAGGTGTCCTTCACCGTGCCCACCGGCAATTTCGGTGATATTTTCGCAGGCTTTCTTGCCAAGGAAATGGGTCTGCCGATCGAGCGTCTGGTGATCGCCACCAACCAGAACGACATTCTCGACCGCTGCATCAAGGCAGGCGATTACACCAAGCGCGGTGTGAAGCCCTCGATGAGCCCGTCGATGGATATCGAGGTATCGTCGAATTTCGAGCGTGCGCTGTTCTGGGCCTATGGCCGTGACGGGGCGGCTGTTTCGGCGCTGATGGACGAGCTGAAGACCCAAGGCTCCTTCACCGTGTCGAAAAACGCGATGGGCGCATTGCTCGAGCATTACGACAGCGGCTCGGTCGGCGAAGGCCGCACGCTGGAAATCATCGCCAAGACGCTGAAGACCACGGGCGAGCTGTTGTGCCCGCATTCCGCCGTGGGCGTGGGTGTGGCGATGGAGGCGATCGAGCGCGATCCGGCAACGCCGATGATCACGCTGGCCACTGCGCATCCGGCGAAATTCCCTGCTGCTGTGAACGAGGCGTCTGGTGTGCATCCCGAACTGCCGCCGCGCATGGCCGATCTGTTCGAGCGCGAAGAGCGCGTGACCCGTGTCCCGAATGATCTGGCCGAACTTGAGGCCCTGATCCGCAAAGAGCGCCGCGTATGATCCAGTTTTCGACCCTTTCCAACGGCCTGCGTGTCGTGACCGAGCGGATGCCCTCGATGGCCTCTGCCTCTATCGGCATCTGGGTCAATGCGGGCGGGCGTCACGAACGCCCCGAACAGAATGGCATCGCGCATTTCCTTGAACATATGGCGTTCAAGGGCACCAAGACGCGCAGTGCGCTACAGATTGCCGAGGCGATCGAGGATGTGGGCGGCTATATCAACGCCTATACCTCGCGTGAGGTGACCGCCTATTACGCGCGCGTTCTGGGCAATGATGTGCCGCTGGCCCTTGATGTCATCGGGGATATCCTGATGAACCCCGTCTTCGACCAGCGCGAGATCGAGGTCGAGCGCGGTGTGATCTTGCAGGAAATCGGGCAGTCGCTCGATACGCCCGATGATATCATCTTCGACTGGCTGCAAGAGGCCGCCTATCCCGATCAGGCCATCGGTCGCACCATCCTTGGTCCGGCAGAAAAGGTTGCGGGCTTCGGGCAAAGCGACCTTGCTGGCTTTGTTGCCGAACATTATGGTCCGGGCCAGATGATCCTGTCGGCGGCGGGCGATGTGGATCATGACACGATCGTCAAACAGGCCGAGGGAATCTTTGGCCATATGGTCCCGCGCACGGATGCGCTGATTCAGCCTGCAAGCTGGAAAGGGGCAGAGCACCGCAAGACCAAAGACCTCGAACAGGCGCATTTCGCACTGGCCTTTGAAGGCCCGAGCTACCGCTCGAGCGATCTTTACGCAGCGCAGGTCTATGCGACGGCGCTTGGCGGCGGCATGTCCTCGCGCCTGTTCCAGAAGATCCGCGAAGAGAAGGGGCTGTGCTACACGATCTTCTCGCAGGCCGGTGCCTATGAGGATACGGGCATGATGACCATCTATGCCGGCACTTCGGCTGAAGAGGTCGCGCAGCTTTCCACCCTGACGGTGGATGAGTTGAAACGCGCCGCCGAGGATATGTCGGAAGTCGAGGTCGCCCGTGCGCGTGCCCAGATCAAGGCGGGGATGCTGATGGGTCTGGAAAGCCCCTCCAGCCGTGCCGAGCGTATGGCGCGTAATCTGTCGGTCTGGGGCCGCGTGCCGGATCTGGAAGAAACGGCGGCGCGGATTGATGCGGTAACGGTCGAGGCGGTGCGCGCCTATGCGGGCAAGCTGATCGAGGCCCCCAATTCGGCGCTGGCCCTTTATGGTCCGGTCGAGAAAGCCCCCAATCTTGAGGAATTGCGGCGGAGGCTTGCCGCCTGATGTTGACGCGTCGCCGGAAACCGAAGGTGGAAACCGATCGGCTGACGCTTCGCCTGCCGCAACATTCCGACTATCGCGATTGGGCCAGCCTGCGCGAGGAAAGCCGCGAGTTCCTGACCCAATGGGAGCCGCTGTGGTCGCAAGACCATCTCTCGCGCAAGGCCTTTGCCAATCGGGTTTACTGGTCGGCGCGGGCCGAGGCGGCAGGCACGGCCTTGCCCTTTTTCCTTATCCGGCACGGCGACGAGCGGGTGGTGGGGGCAATCACCCTCGACAATATCCGCCGTGGCCCCGCGCAGTCGGGGACCATCGGCTATTGGGTGGGCGAACGCTATGCCCGCCAAGGCTATATGCGCGAAGCGATCAATGGTGTGGTCGATTATGCCTTCGCCATCCTTGACCTCAGCCGGATCGAGGCGGCCTGTCTGCCGGAAAACGCGGCCTCGCGCGGGGTGCTGGAAAAATCCGGTTTCAAATATGAAGGCGTGGCGCAGGCCTATTTGCAAATCAACGGGCGCTGGCGCAATCATGTGCTCTATTCCAACCTGCGGCCCGACCGTCGGGGCCGCACGGATGTAGGCTGACATTCTATAAAGGAAATTCCATGCGTTCTGCCGATGATGCCTTCCGCCAAGAGCTGTCCGACCTGCTGCCGGATCTTGCGCTATCCGAGGCCGAACCGCGCTATCTGGAAGAACCTCGCGGACGCTGGTTCGGGCAGGGCGGTCTTCTGGCGCGTCCCGAAAGCACCGAAGCTGTCTCGCAGATCCTGAAACTCTGCCATCAAGAGGGGGTGCCGGTGGTGCCTTATGGCGGCGGCACGGGGCTGGTGTCAGGCCAGATCATGCCCGGCGAGACCCGCCCGCTGATCCTCAGCCTCGAGAAGATGACCCGTATCCGCGATGCCGATGCCCATACGATGATCGTCGAGGCAGGGCTGACGCTGGCGCAGGTGCAGGAGGCGGCCGAAGAGCGCGGGCGGCTGTTCCCTCTGTCGCTGGCCTCGCAGGGGACGGCCCGTATCGGCGGCTGTCTGGCGACCAATGCGGGCGGGGTCAATGTGCTGCGCTATGGCAATACGCGTGAACTCTGTCTGGGGGTCGAGGCCGTGCTGGCCGATGGCACCGTGGTGTCTGGCCTGAAACGTCTGCGCAAGGATAACACGGGCTATGATATCAAGGACATGATGATCGGCTCGGAAGGCAGTCTGGGTGTAATCACCGCGGCCAGCCTGCGTCTGTTCCCGCGCCCCTCCGAGGTCGGCACCGCGTTTTTCGTGGTGCCCAGCCCCGAGGCCGCTTTGGAGCTTCTGGAACTGGCCGAGGCGCGGATGGCGGGCTGTGTCTCTGCCTTTGAGCTGATCGGGCGGCAGGGGCTGGAGTTTCTGGCGCAGGTCGGCCCCGAGGTCCATATGCCGTTCCCCGAGGCCCCCGACTGGATGGTGCTCTGCGAGATCGGCTTGCCTTCCGGCATGGAGGCCGAAGAGGCGCTTGCGGGGCTGTTCGAGGCGGCAGGCGATCTGGTCAGCGACGGGGTGATCGCGCAATCGGGCCAGCAACGTATGGATATGTGGGCGCTGCGCGAGAATATTCCCGAGGCGAACAAGCGGATCGGCTCGATCTCCAGCCATGATGTCTCGGTGCCGCTGCCCTCGCTTCCGGCCTTTATCAAGGCGGCGGGCGAGGCTCTGGCCGAGCTGGGCGATGTCCGTGTGAACTGCTTTGGCCATGTGGGTGATGGCAACCTGCATTACAACGCGTTTCCGGCGGCGGGGAAAACCCGCGCCGATTACGAGAGCATGAAAACGGCGGTAAAGGATTGCGTCTACGAGGTGGTCAACCGCTTCGGCGGCTCGGTTTCTGCCGAGCACGGGATAGGGCGGATCAAAACCGGCGATCTGGAACGTTATGGCGATGCGGGCAAGCTGGCTGTGATGCGGGCGGTCAAAGCGGCGCTGGACCCGAAGGGCATCATGAATCCCGGTGCGGTGCTCCCCGCCAACTGAGGCAAGGCCAAAAGAAAGCGCCTCGCCCTTGGGGTGGAGGCGAGGCGCTGTGCAACGGTTCACGTGTTTGCAAGCAGCAGAACCAGTCTGCGCCTTGGTTCTAGCATATGGAATCCTGCCAAAAGGTTAGCGGATATCCGGCAGCGGCGCAGGGTTCCATTGTTTGTTGTGTCCGGTATGGCATCTGGCCATAAGGCTTTGTTTGCGTTCCGGTGTCATCCCTGTGGCCCATATGGGCCACAGGGCAGGAGGGCTTCGCACCGGCTCCGAAAGGGGCTGGTCCGAAAGGGCGCAGGTGTCAGAGCCCCTCGAACTCGCAGAGCACCTGAACGTTCTGGCCCATCGCTTCCAGCTTCTTGCGCCCGCCCAGTTCGGGCAGGTCCACGATGAACGAGCAGCCGACAATCTTGCCGCCCAGTTTCTCGACCAGCTTGAGTCCGGCTTCGCAGGTGCCACCCGTCGCCAGAAGGTCATCGACGATCAACACACGCTCGCCCGGCTGGATGGCGTCTTCGTGCATTTCCATGATCGCCTCGCCATATTCCAGCTTATAGGCCTGCGAAATCGTCTGCCCCGGCAGCTTGCCTTTCTTGCGGATCGGCACGAACCCTTTCGACAGCTGATGCGCGATAGCCCCGCCCAGAATGAAGCCGCGCGCCTCAAGCCCCACCACCTTGTCGATGGGTTGGCCCGCCCAAGGGTGCAGAAGCTGGTCGATGGCCATGCGGAAGCCGCGCGGGTCGGCAAAAAGGGTGGTGACATCGCGGAACAGGATCCCCTCATGCGGGAAATCGGCGATGGTGCGGATGTAATCCTTGACGGTTTTCATGGCTGTCTCCCTGCGGGCGCTGCGCGGGCGGTCACAGGACGCGACCGGCCACGCATGTCAGTTTCTCTATCATCTCGGGGTCGCGACGGTCGGGGGCCGTCATGATCGCCCCGTCCAATGCACGGTTGCAGCCCGAAGCGCAATCCGTTTGCGGCCCTTTCAGGCGGGCGGGCAGGGCCGCGACCAGAGCGCGTGCCCGTTCGGCATTGGCATGCGCTGTGGCCACCACCTGCGCCACATCCACTGCGTCATGGTCCGGATGCCAGCAGTCGTAATCGGTGATCATCGCCACACAGGCATAGCAGATCTCGGCCTCGCGGGCCAGCTTTGCCTCTGGCATGCCGGTCATGCCGATCACATCCGCGCCCCAGCTGCGATACAGGCGGCTTTCGGCCAGCGTGGAAAATTGCGGCCCCTCCATCGCCACATAGGTGCCGCCCATATGCAGGGTGCCGCCGACCTCCTGCCCCGCCGTAAGGCAGATCTCCGACAGGCGCGGACAGGTCGGATGCGCAAAGGGCACATGCCCCACAAGCCCCGTGCCGAAAAAGCTCTTCTCGCGCGCGAAGGTGCGGTCGATATATTGGTCCACAACCAGAAAGTCGCCCGGCGCATAGGCTTCTTTCAACGAGCCGACCGCAGACATCGCCACCAGATCGGTCACGCCCATCATCTTCATCGCGGCAATATTCGCGCGGTAATTCACCGTGCTTGGCAAATGCCGATGGCCACGCCCGTGGCGGGGCAGAAACACCATCTTCACCCCGTCCAGCCATCCGGTCAGCAGCGCGTCCGAGGGGGCACCAAAGGGCGTGTCCATGCTCTGCCATTGACGGTCTTCCAATCCGGCAATGTCATAAAGCCCCGACCCGCCAATGACCCCGATCACCTTGTCCATATGTTTCCCCTCAGTCCAGTTTCGGGCGTAGCAGTTCCCATGTGTCGGTCACCGTGGCATAGGTGCCGCGGTAGCCCAGACGGCTGACCCATCCCGGCGGGCGGTACAAGCCTTCATGCAGGCAGTCCTCCCGAAGATGGATGCCGATCACCTCGGCATGGACCAGCGTGTTTCTGGCTCCCAGAAGCGGGATCTCCTGCACCAGACGACATTCCAGCGCCGCAGGGGCCAGAGCCACACGGGGGCAGTCGATTTCGCAACATTCGGCCTTGTCCACACCGCAGGCGGTGAACTCGTCCACCCCCGCCGGATAGTCGGCGCAACTGCCATTCATGCCCTCGACAAGGGCAGGATCGACCAGATTGACACAGAACACGCCGGTCTCGCGGATGTGCGCCAGACTGTCTTTCGTCCCGTCGCGGTCGGGCTTTGCCCCCTGCGAGGAAAACACCACCTGTGGCGGCACATAGGCCGCTGCCGTGAAAAACGAATAGGGGGCCAGATTGTCGCCCATCGTTCCGCGGGTGGAAATCCAGCCGATCGGTCTGGGGGCGATGATCGCGTTGAACGGATCATGCGGAAGATCATGGCCTTCCGCAGGGCGATAAAACATTCTCGGGCCTCCTATGGTTTGAACCTGACAGTGCCGCGTGCTAGGCGGAAAGAAAAGCCCCACCGCACGCCTTTCGATACGCGGCGGGGGTGATAGGACAGGGCATTGCAGATGTATCAGCTCGATGAAGAAACCGATGCGGACTGGTGGGAAGTCGAGGCGCTTTACGACCTCTGTTTCGCCCCCGGTCGAACGGCACTTTCCTCCTATCGCCTGCGCGACGGGGTCTCGCCGGTGCGCCCGCTTTGCCTGACCCTGCGACAGGACGGAATTCTGGCGGCGGTCATCCGCTACTGGCCGATCCTTGTCAGCGGCGCACGCTGCCTGCTGCTGGGACCGGTGGCCGTCCACCCGACCCGTCAGGGCGAAGGATTGGGCGGTATCCTCATGCATGAAAGCCTTAACGAGGCCCGCCGCCTCGGCTGGGAACGCGTGCTTCTGGTCGGGGACGAACCCTATTACCGCCGCTTCGGTTTCTGGAAAATCGACGGGGTCGACATGCCGCCGCCCACCAATCCCGACCGCGTTCTGGCACTGGAGCTGGTGCCGGGGGCGTGGGAGGGCATTACCGGACCGGTCGAGAAATCCCCCTCGGACCCGCCCGCGGCCTGAGCTGGCCCTTGCAGTCCCCAGGCCGCGCTCCATATCTAGAGGCAAAGGGAGATACCCATGCCACAGACCGCAACCCCCGAGATTTTCGAGCCGCTGACCGATCATCGCGTCCTGCAAGAGCTGGAGGCTCTGGCACGGCGCTACCGCTCGGCCTCGGGGCCGGGAATGCAGTTGCTATCCTATCTGGGCGGCTCCGCGGAAACGCTGCTGGAAAAACTGCCCAGCCCGCTGCGCAATGGCCTCGAAGGGATCACCTCGCGGGCGCTCCAGACAGCCTTGGCTGCGGCAGGTCGCTCGCGCGGGGTCATCGAGGACAAACCCGACTGGCTCAATAGGGCGCTCACCACGGCGATGGGGGCGGCTGGAGGCTTCGCCGGATTGCCCGGGGCTGCAGCCGAACTGCCGCTGACCATCACGATGCTGCTGCGCTCCATTCAGGGCATCGCTGCCGAACACGGGTTCGATCCGGCCTCCGACGAGGTAAAACAGGAATGCCTGCGTATCTTCGCATCGGCAGGCCCGCTGGAAGAGGATGACGGCACCGATATCGGCCTTATCGCCACCCGTGTCACGCTCACCGGCTCCTCGATGCAGGGCATGATCGCAAAGGTCGCGCCCCGCCTCTCGGCAGTGCTGGGCCAGAAACTCGCCGCACAGGCCGCCCCTCTGCTGGGGGCTGTGGCGGGGGCTGCGGTCAATTATACCTTTACCAGCTATTATCAGGATGTCGCTCGGGTGCATTTCGGCCTCAAACGTCTCGCCCGCGAGGCGATGCTGGATGAAGGTCTGCTACGCGAAGAGCTGGTCGCGCGGATCACACGCAAACGCTGATCTTCCAGCTGCCCTAAATATCCCGGGGTGAATTGGGGCCGTCAGGCCCCAAGAGGGGCAGAGCCCCTCTGCCTGCTGCCGTCCTGCCGGAGGCCCGCCTAGAGATGGGCCAGATAGGTGGTTACCGCATTGCGCACCGACTGCTGGCCCTCGTTGCGGGCCCGCTGAACAATCTGGCGTAGCTCGGCCAGATCTGCGCGGCGGATCAGGTGCTTGATTGGCCCGATAGAGGCCGGACGCATCGAAAGTGTCCGCAATCCCAATGCCGCGAAGGTCAGCGCCTCGACAGGGCGTCCGGCATCCTCGCCGCAGAAGCTCAGCACCGTATTGGTGGCCTGACAGCGCACGATGATCCGTTCGAGGAAGGTCAGGAAGCTGACATCCAGCGTATCGTAACGGCGGCGCACACGCTCGTTCTCGCGGTCGGCGGCAAAGAAGAACTGCTTGAGATCATTGCCGCCAATCGAGATGAAATCGCAGGTCTGGTAGAAGCTGTCGGGCGCAAACCCCAATGACGGCGTCTCCAGCATCGCCCCGATTTTCAGGCATTCCGGCACGGGGCGCCCCAAGGCGGCCTCGCGGTCGCGCTGGCGCAAAAGCGCATCGCGACCGGCATGGAACTCGGAGGGGCAGGCGATAAAGGGGAACATCACCTCCAGCGGGCGGCCATTGGCCGCACGGATCAGGGCCTGCAGCTGCATCCGCAGCACGCCGGGTTTGTCCAGCCCCACGCGGATCGCGCGCCAGCCCATCGCGGGGTTCGGTTCGTCCTGCGGCTTCATATAGGGCAGGACCTTGTCCGAGCCGATATCGAGCGTGCGGAATTTCACCGGCTTGCCCTGGGCGGCATCCATCACCCGCTTGTACAGCTGGGCCAGCTCGTCGCGGCGCGGAACACGCGAACGGGTAAGAAACTGCAACTCGGTGCGGAACAGCCCCACGCCTTCGGCGCCGCTATTTTGCAGCGAGGGCAGGTCGGCCAGAAGGCCCGCATTCATCACCAGCGAAATGCGCGTGCCATTGCGGTCCTCGGCAGGCAGATCCCGCAGATCGGCATAGCGTTTCTGCGCCTCTGCCTGCATCGCGATCTTGTCGCGGAACGCATTGGCCACGGTGTCCTCGGGGCGCAGATGCACCACCCCCTGATCGCCATCCACCAGAATCGGGTCGCCGTTCAGCGCCTCGGTGGTGATCCGCTTGGCATGGATCACCAGCGGAATCGCCAGGGCACGGGCCACAACCGCGGCATGGCTGCCCACGGACCCTTCCTCAAGCACCACGCCCTTGAGGCTGCGCCCGTAATCCAGCAGCTCTGCGGGGCCGATATTCTTGGCCACCAGCACGGGGTTGTCGGGCAGTTCGGCACCGGTATTGGCGCCCTGTCCCGTCAGCAGGCGCAGCAGGCGGTTCGAGAGGTCGTCCAGATCGGACAGCCTTTCGCGCAGATAGGGATCACCGGCCTGTTCCAGACGGGCGCGGTTTTGCGACTGTTCTTTCTCGACGGCCGCTTCGGCGGACAGCCCCAGCGCGATATCCTCGGTCATCCGGCGCATCCAGCCGCGCGAATTGGCCAGCATGCGGTAGGTTTCCAGCACCTGCCGGTGGTCCATATCCATGTCGACCGAGCCGGAGATCATGTCATTGACCTGCGCTTGCAACACCTCAACGGCGCTTTGCAGCCTGTCGCGTTCGTGATCGGGGTCATCCCCCACGGGGTTGGTCACCACGACGCGCGGCTCGTGCAGCCAGACACGCCCCTCGCAGGCGCCTTCCTGACCGGAAGATCCGCGGAACATGACGGGGAAGCGGTGGCTATGGCCGATCCCCTCGCCATCGCCCACGAACGCGCCCAGCTCGGTCATCTCGGCCAGCACCATCGCCACGACCTCGAGGCCGTAGACGTCGTCTTCCTTGTAATCGCGCGCCTCTTTCGACTGCACGACCAAGACGCCCAGTTTCTCGCCCACGCGCTGGATCGGAACACCAAGGAAGCTCGAATAGATTTCCTCGCCGGTTTCGGGCATGTAGCGGAAACCGGGTTCGGCGGGGGCGTCATGCGTGTTGATCGGGTTGCCCAGACGGGCCACGCGGCCCACCAACCCCTCGCCAAGACGCATACGGGTCTGGTGGACGGATTCCGGTCTCAGACCTTCGGTTGCGCAAAGTTCCAGCGTCTCGGGGTCGCGGAACAGGTAGATCGAACACACCTCTGTGCCCATAGAAGAGGCAATCAGCGAGGTGATCCGGTCCAGCCTGTCCTGACCATTTCCGGGCTCGGCCAATACGTCGCGCAAACGGCGCAACAGATTGCGACTGTCGCTATCACTGCGTTCCGCCATGTGAAAAGGCCGATCCTTTGCTCAACTCTTACGCCCAAAACCGGACGCGAAGGCGCTTCAGCCTTCCTGATCCAGTTCAAACGCATCATGGAGCGCCTGAACCGCCAGTTCCATATATTTCCGGTCGATCAGCACAGAAATTTTGATTTCCGAGGTGGAGATGACCTTGATGTTGATGTTTTCGGCAGAAAGCGCCTGGAACATCTTGGCGGCAACACCTGCATGGCTGCGCATGCCGATGCCGACAACCGAGACCTTGGCGACCTCGGTATCGATGATCAGCTGGTCATAGTTGATCTTGCCTTCGGCTTTCGCCTCTTCCATCGCCTTTTGCGCACGCGCGACCTGATTGATCGGCAGCGAGAAGGTCATGTCGGTCACGGCACCGGCATAGGTCTCGTCGTAATCTTTTTCCGAGATGTTCTGCACGATCATATCGACATTCACACCGGCATCGGCCAGCGGGCCGAAGATGGCCTGCGCCACGCCCGGACGGTCGTGAATGGTGAACAGCGTGATTTTTGCCTCGTCGCGCGAGAAGGCGACACCAGAGACGACTTTCGATTCCATGATTTCTTCCTCGCCGCAGACCAGGGTTCCGGAGTTTTCGTCGGTATCCTCGAAGGAGGACAGCACCCGCAGGCGCACATTGTAACGCATTGCCAGCTCGACCGAGCGGGTTTGCAGCACCTTCGCGCCCAAGGAGGCCAGTTCCAGCATTTCCTCGAAGGCGATGCGGTCCAGCTTGCGGGCCTTGCCCGAGACGCGCGGATCGGTGGTGTAGATGCCATCGACATCGGTGTAGATGTCGCAGCGTTCCGCATCAAAGGCCGCCGCAAAGGCCACGGCCGTGGTGTCGGACCCGCCACGGCCCAGCGTGGTGATTCGACCCTCTTCCGAGAGGCCCTGGAAGCCGGCGACTACGGCGACCTTCATGCCTTCGGCGAATTTCGCGTCGATATTGGCGCGCGGGATCGATTTGAAGCGCGCGGCACTATGGGCCGAGGTCGTGTTGATCGGCACCTGCCAGCCCTGCCAGCTACGGGCGGGCACGCCCATTTCCTGCAGGCGCAGCGCCATCAGACCGGCGGTGATATTCTCACCCGAAGCCACGACGGCGTCATATTCGCGCGCGTCGTAAAGGGGCGCGGTCTTTTCGACCCACCCCACAAGCTCGTTGGTCTTGCCGGACATGGCCGACACGATCACGATGACGTCATAGCCCCGCTCCACTTCGCGTTGGACCTTCGCGGCCGCATTGGCAATGCGGTCGAGATCGGCCACCGAAGTGCCGCCGAATTTCATGACGAGAAGCGGCATATCTTCCCCCTCGCTTCGCTGCCCGGTCCCTGCGCCGGGAGTTCCGGTTCCGGTTAAAGCAACGTGTATCGCTGCGCAAGAGTGGCGATATGGTCATTACATCCTTCTGTCATAAGAATGTCGTTCTAGACCAGTAGCGAGCGCGCAAAGGCTTTGCTAGATCTGGACACTCAAGGCCAGAGCCATCGGGAGGAGGTGCCCATGACCTTGTATGAACGCGAGACAAGGGAACGTCACGCACAGGCTGCGGGGCTGCGGGCATCGCTTGCAGATCTGCGCGCCATGATGGACCGGCGCGCACAGGCGCAGATGGACCTCTGGGAGAGCTGGATCACGCGGCCCGAATTCTACCCCTCGGCGCGCAATCTTGCCGATTATCTTTCCTTGGGTCCCGGAGAGCTTGCGCCCTTCGAGGCGCCGTTTGCCTCGTTCGGGATTTCCTCGCTCAACCGCGCCGAGCCGCATCTGCGGGCCTCGATCGATGCGGTGCTGGCCTCGCTGTCGCTGATTGCGGGGCAGGGGCCGGCAGAATATCCGCCCACCGAGATATTTGCCGCAGGGCCTGCGCGGCTGGCGGCGCGGCGCGCGATGCTGTTCGGTGCGCGTCGCAGCGGGACCCATGCGCGGATCATGGGCAGCATCGGTATCAGCTGTCTGGCCGTGCGGGATGCCGACGCGCCGCCACGCTCGGCGGAAAGCCATCTGCGGGCCATGATCGGGGCGGGGGCGGATGCGATCCGGATCGATACCGGCGAAGGGCTGACCGAAGATTGGGTCGGGCTTTCGCAGGTGGTGCGCAATCTGGCGCAGGATATGGGGCTGCGCATTCCGGTGCAGATCGACCTTCCGGGGCCGCAATGCACCGTGGCGCGGGTGATCGGTGCGCATGGTCGCTTGCGGGTCGGGGACCGCTTCGAGATCGTCTCGAAACTGGTCAAAGGGGATTTCCCGCGTATGACGTTAAGCCAGCCTGCGCAATGGGCGGCGTTGACCGAAGGGGCCGCGCTCAGCATCAATGGCGGCAAGCTGCAGGGGCAGGTGATCCGCCTGTCGAAAGGCGTGGCGCGTGTCGAGGTGACCGCGACGCCTGCGCGCGGGGCAAGGCTCAAGCCCGGAATGGTGCTGGCGGTACCGGGAGTGGAGCTGGACCTTCCGCCGCTTGGAGAGGCCGATCTGGCCGTGCTGGATCTGGCCCTGACACATGCCGACAATATCAGCGTGGCGTTGCAGAGCGTGAGTGATCTGGAAACGGTGTTTGGGGCGATTGACAGGTTGCGGGGCGGGGCCGCCGCTCTGCCTGCGCTGATTTTGCGTATCGAAACCGCGAAGGCCCTGCATAACCTGCCGGATCTGATCGTGGCGGCAGGGGGGCGGACGACGGTGGGGGTGATGATCTCCCGACCGGAACTGGCGCAGGAATTGGGCTATGCCCGCCTGACCGAGTTGCAGGACATGATCTTCTGGCTCTGTCGGGCCGCAGAGGTGCCGGTGCTTTGGGCGCCGAACCTGATGGAGCGTCTGGTGCAGGAGGGGCGGCAGAGCCGTGCCGAGCTGAACGAGGCCGCATTGAGCCATCCCGCCGATTGCGTGCTGATCGGGCATGGGCCACAGACGATCGAGGCCCTGGAGGTGTTGTCCGATACGGTGCTACGTGCCGAACGCTATATGTCCAGAAGCAGCGCCCGTCTGGGCGGCTTCGGGGATTGGCTGATGGCCGAGGGCTAGTTGGTTTTGCGCCCGCTGCGGAAGGGCAGGGGCAGGATGCCGATCCCGTCTTCCATCAGCGCGCGGGCCTCTTCCAGATTGGCCTCGCCGTGGATGGCGCGTTCGGGCGCCTCGCCATCATGCATGGCGCGGGCCTCGCGGGCGAAATCCTCGCCGACATAATCGGAATTTTTCTCGATATGGGCGCGCAGCTTAGCCATTGCGGCCTCGACCTCGTTTGCCGGAGAGGTCAGGGCTGGCGGGGCGGGCGGGCTTTCGCCGCCTTGGGGGGGCTCTGCCTTGCGGGTGGATTGCACCGAAGGCGCCATCAGGGATTTCGTGACCGCGTTCGAGCCGCAGATCGCGCAGGCAACCAGCCCCTTGGCACATTGTGTGTCAAAGGCCTCGCCAGAGGCAAACCAGCCATCAAACTGGTGTCCATTTGCGCATTTCAGCGTGTAGCGGATCATCGATCTATCCCAAAAGCAAATTATCCCTGAAACCGGTCGCGGTCGCAGGGGGCGCAGTCTTCTGCCAAGCCGCAGGATGTCATGCGCGACCGGCATTACTTAAGCATGATTGCAGTAAACGCAAGATTTATAGATGCGCAAGCTGCTTGGGAAGCAGGCGCAGGATCTTGGCCAGATCGCGCTCCAGCACCGATTTGGCCGCCTTGGAGGTGGTCATCCATTTGCGGCGGCGCTGGCCCTTTTCGGGGAATTTCGGCGCAAGGCCGTGGACATGGATCGCATAAAGCGCCACGCGGCAGTCGCGGGCGGCGCCATCCTGAAAGATCTTCGGGTAGGTGTAATGGCCGATGCTGTCCTCCTGCGCGAGGCTGCCCGAGACCCCGGCCTCTTCCCACGCCTCGCATAGGGCGGTCTCGCCGGGATTGCAGTCTTTCATCAGCCATCCCTTGGGGAGCACCCAGCGTCCGGTGTCGCGCGAGGTGATCAGGAGCACCTGCATTTTCCCCGCCTTGCGACGAAAGCAGAGCGCGGCTTCCTGTGCGGTTTTGCCGGACGTGTTTGGCGCCGTCAGGCTGAGCTTGCGGTCGAGTTTCATCGCGAAGAAGGGCCGCCTGTCTGGAGGATGCGCGCTGCGCCGGAGAACGAAAGTTAGACCATTATGATGACGTGGCAATGACATCTGGATGAAGTTTTGCATCCGGAGGTGGCAGAAGCGGGGCAAGCCTTGCCAGAAGATCCTGCAGATAGGCCGGATCGGTTTCGGGCAGGCCCGCCTGTGCGGCCTGTGTCATGCGGGTGAAATCGGCCTGGGTCGAGGACACCATCGCCTGTGCCAGAGCCTCGGGGGTGGGCAGACAGCGCGCCCCGCCGCAGTGATCGAGCGCGGCATAGGGCTCACGGGCATTCTCGACATGCGGGCCATGAAATAGGGCGCAGTGATAGACCAGCGGCTCGAACGGGGTATGTCCGCCCTTGGGCACGAAGGAACCACCGGTAAAACAGGCGGCTGCCGCGCGATACCAATGGCCCATCTCGCCCAGGGTATCGGCCAGATAGACCGGACCGGAGGGCTGGTCTTGGTTCGAGCGTCGGGCCAGTGCAAACCCCTTGGCGCGGATCATCCGCGCGATCTCCGCCCCGCGCCGCGGGTGACGGGGGGCAAGGATGAGACGCAATTCGGGGCGCTGCATACGGGCCTTGGCAAAAGCCTCAAGGATCAGTTCTTCCTCGCCCTCATGGGTCGAGGCGGCAAGCCATGTATGACGGCGCGGCCAGTCTTCGGGCCAGCGGGCGAGCGGCGGCAGCACTTGCGGGCTGGCAGCGGTTTTCAGGTTGATGCGCGGCAGAAGATGCGAGGCTGGCAGCCCGAGCGCAAGGAACCGCGCCTGAGAGGCGGCATCTTGTGCCGAAACCGCCGTCAGCCCGGCCAGCAGCGGGCCCAGAGACAGCCTGTGCCAGAAGCGGGCGGAGCCTGCCGAAAGCCGTGCGCCCAGCATCAGGCAGGGGTGGCCCGCCTGCGCCATCATGGCAAAACGGTTGGGCCAGATCTCGTTCTCGATGACGATCAGCGCGGCGGGCCGATAGTGTCGCAAGAAGCGCCGCAGCACCCAGCGGGTATCCAGCGGGGCAAGCGCCACGCAGGTTTCGGGTGGCAGGTCCGCCGCTGCGATCCAGCGTCGTGCCAGATCTTGTGCGGTGGTGGAATTGGTGGTGATCAGGAGCCGGTCGCCGCGCGCCACCAGCCAGTCGATCACGAGACGCGCCGAGGCAAGCTCGCCATTGGAGGCCGCATGCAGCCAGACCGGTGCGCGCGGATCGGGGGGGAGGGGCGTGCTCGGGCCGGGCGGCAGGCCGCCCAGCCGCTCGACAAGCCCCTGGCGGCTTTGCCGCCCGCGCATATATCCCCATAGCAGATGCGCCAGCATCAGCGGCAGGGCGATAGACAGGAGCAGACGGTAGCGCAGCACTGGGGAGATCCTTGGATTGGCGGGGCAGGCAATAGGGCAGGCGATAAAGGCAGGGCCACCGGTCAGGCCCCCGTTTGCGGCATCAAAACCGTGCCTGTGCCCGAGATGCAAGCCCGCATGCGGTTGCCATGCATGCGAGAGGAGGCAGGCCGTAAAGGAGTTTGCGTTTTTGCAGGGCATGGAGATTGTGAACAGGCTTGCTATTTCCTCGCCCCGTTGCAAACCTCTTGCGGGGGATGGAGAGGCACTTTCGGGTGCCGCCTGATTTTGCAGGGAGGACTATTCTATGGACCATTTCGATTATGTGATTATCGGGGCGGGCTCCGCGGGATGCGTGCTGGCCAACCGGCTGAGCGCCGATCCGCGCAATCGTGTGCTGCTGTTGGAAGCGGGAGGCAAGGACAATTATCACTGGGTGCATATTCCGGTGGGATATCTGTATTGCATCGGCAATCCGCGCACGGATTGGGGATATAAGACTGCCGCCGATCCGGGGCTGAACGGGCGCGAACTTCTGTATCCGCGCGGGCGTATTCTGGGCGGGTGCTCCTCGATCAACGGGATGATCTATATGCGCGGTCAGGCGCAGGATTATGACGGCTGGCGGCAGATGGGCTGTACCGGATGGGGCTGGGAGGATGTCTTGCCGCTGTTCATGGAGCAGGAGGATTTCTACCGTGGTGCATCGGACCGGCATGGCTCTGGCGGGCCGCTACGGGTGGAGAAGGCGCGGGTGCGCTGGGATGTGCTGGATGCGTTCCTTGAGGCGGCCGAGCAGGCAGGCTTCCCGCGCACGGAGGATTTCAACCGGGGCAGCAATGAAGGGGGCGGGTATTTCCATGTGACCCAGCGCAGCGGATGGCGCTGGTCTGCCGCGCGTGCCTTCCTGAACCCTGTGAAATCACGACCTAATCTGGAAATCCGCACCGGCGCGCAGGTCGAGAAGCTGGTGCTGGACGGGCGGCGGGTGACGGGGGTGCGCTACACCCGTGACGGGCGGTCGGTCGAGGTCGGAGCGCATGAGGTGATCCTGTCGGCGGGGGCTGTCGGCTCTGTGCAGGTGCTGGAGCTTTCGGGCATCGGGCGGGCCGAGACGCTGGCCCATATGGGTGTCTCGCCACGGATCGAGAATGCTGCGGTGGGCGAAAACCTGCAGGACCATCTTCAACTGCGTCTGGTCTATAAGGTGCGGGGGGTGAAAAGCCTGAACACGATGGCCTCCAGCCTGTGGGGGAAGGCGATGATTGGCGCGGAATACGCGTTGAAACGCTCCGGCCCGATGGCGATGGCCCCCAGTCAGGTGGGGGTGTTCACGCGCTCGTCACCCGAAAAAGCCTCGCCGGATCTGGAATATCACGTGCAGCCTGTCAGTCTGGACAAGTTCGGTGATGCGGTGCATCCCTTTCCCGGCATGACGGCGAGTGTGTGCAATCTGCGCCCCGAAAGCCGTGGTTCGATCCATATCCGTTCAGCAGATTTCCGCGATCATCCGGTGATCGCGCCGAATTATCTTTCGACCGAAGGGGACAGGCAGGTGGCGATGCGGGCCATCCGGCAGGTGCGGCATGTGGCCAGCCAGCCCGCCTTTGCCAAATTCCACCCCGAAGAATACAAACCCGGTCCCTCCTATCAGAGCGATGAGGATCTGATCAAAGCCGCAGGGGATATCGGCACGACGATCTTCCACCCTGTGGGCACCTGCCGGATGGGGGCCGACACGGATTCGGTGGTGGACCCACGTCTGCGGGTGCGGGGTGTTCAGGGGCTGCGTATTGCCGATGCGTCGGTGATGCCGACCATTACATCGGGCAACACGAATGCGCCGACGATGATGATCGCGGAAAAAGCCGCGCGCATGATCTTGGAAGACGCGCGCGCGGGCGTAGTGGCCGCAGAGTAAGAGAAAGGGCTTACTTCTCGTCGGTCTTTTTGGTGGCCGCTTTCATGCGGGCCAGAAGGGCGGCCTTGTCGGATTTGCCGCCGAAGGGGTTTTTATCGGTCCCTTTGGCGTTGTGTTCGGCATGGCGGGGGGTGTTTTTGGGGGCTTTGGCGCCACCGGATTTGCTGTAATCCATATTCGGGTCTCCTGAATTGTCTTGTCCCTGCCAGAGCGCGGGCCTTGCGACAAGCCCGTTTCTCATAGCATCTTTCCGATGCTTGGCGAAGACGGACAAAAAAGCCCCCGAGACCGGCTCGGGGGCTTTGGGTGTGACGGGCGCAGACAGCGCAGGCGTGCCTTAGCGACGACCGGTGCCGATATAAGGCGTGGCGATCGGGGCGACCGAATTGCGGGACGTGCCGTTCAGAACGAAATCGGCGTTCTGGATGTTGTTGTCGCGGCGGTCGCTATCGATGGTGACAAGTTCTGCCAGCGTATAGTCAGAAGCGTTCACCCCCAGCTGTGCGGCAAGCTGGGCTTTGCCCTGACCATTGTGCGCGGCGGTCGTGCGGTTCTCGTGATTGAGGTAGTAATTGGCTTTGGCAACATCGCCATCGCGGCGGGCTTCGTTGATATTGTTCAGCTCGGCCGTGGTGAACTGTGCGCCATTGACCTGCAGCAGAGCCGCCAACTGGGCGTCATTGCTTTGTGCGGAGGCGATCCCTGCGGTTGCGGCGAAAAGGATGGCGGCGGTGGTCAGAACGGTTTTCATTGTCATTATCTCCAGTGATATGCCGGATCAGTGACATCCGGCGTTTGTTATGAGACATATCTAGCAATGTGCGATGAAATGCGTAATTCTAAAAAATAAGCCATTATATGTGCGTAAATACATATATCGCCCCTCTTGAAAGTGAACCGTAAAGTTCAAAAGGCCCCGGTGCGTGGACACCGGAGCCTTGGAGATCAGATTGTCTTCTGTTCAGCCGGCCGCGATCTTGTGCTCTTTTGCCGCCCGCCATGCCTTATCCGAGGGCGAGATGAAGGTGTAGAACATTGGCACCACGAAGAGGGTGAACAGTGTGCCGATGATCAGGCCCGAGAACATCACCACCCCCATCGCCTGACGGGCCGCAGCCCCTGCGCCTTCGGCGATGACCAGCGGAATCACCGCCAGCGCCATGGCGGCGGTGGTCATCAGGATCGGTCGCAGACGGGTGCGGGCGGCGGCGATGATCGCCTCGCGCCGTGACAGCCCGTGGTCCTCGCGCTGCTGGTTGGCAAATTCCACCATCAGGATGCCGTGCTTGGTGATCAGCCCGACAAGGGTGATCAGCCCGACCTGAGAATAGATGTTGAGCGTGCCGAGGCCCAGATTGAGTGGCAGGAGCGCCCCGAAGACCGTCATCGGCACCGTCATCAGGATGATGAAGGGGTCGCGGAAGCTTTCGAATTGCGCCGCCAGCACCAGATAGATCACCAGAACGGCGGCTGCAAAGGCGATGACGATGGTATTGCCCTGCGTGACCTCCAGCCGCGACTGGCCGGAATAGTCGATGAAGAAACCGTCGGGGATGGTCTCATTCGCGATCTTCTGGATCTCGGCCAGCCCCTCGCCGGTGGAGACCGTGGGCAGGGGCAGGGCGGTGATGGTCGAGGAATTCAACTGGTTGAACTGCTCGATTGCGGCAGAGCGCACGCCGCCTTCGATCTTCACGAGGGCCGATAGGGGCACCATCTCGCCGGTCGAGGCGCGCACGAAGTAATTGCCCAGCTCTTCGGGGTTTTCGCGGAAGCTGCGCGGCACCTGTGTGATGATGTCATAGCTGTTCGAGTCGCGGTCGAATTGCGCCACCGACCCGCCGCCAACAAGCAGGCCCAGCGTCTGGCCGATCTGGCTGATCGGCACATTCAGCGAGGCCGCGCGGTCGCGGTCGATGGTGACCTGCACTTCGGGCGCGTCGAAGCTTAGAGAGTTCTGCACGATGATGAACTTGCCCGATTGCATCGCTTTCTGGGTGATCTCTGCCGAGACCTCTGCCACGCGCGACGAGCTGTTCACGGATTGCAAGATTACCGAAATCGGCAAGCCACCGCCCGTGCCGGGCAGGGTGGGCGGAGCAAAGGCAAAGCCCTGCAACCCCGGTGATTTGTCCAGCCCCGCCTGAATGTCCTGCTGCACCTGAGCCTGTGACCGGTCACGGTCGGCCCAGTCCTTCAGTTGCCAGATTTCGATGCCTTGACCGTCATCCCCGCCAAACCCTGCAATCGAGAAGCTCTGCCGCACTTCGGGGATGTCTTTCGTATTGTCATCCACCTGCTTGATATAGGCCGAGGTATAGCGGTCGGTGGCGTATTTCGGCCCTTTCATGATGGCGAAAAGCGCGCCCTGGTCTTCGTCGGGGGCAAGTTCGCCCGAGGTTTTGGTGAACATGAACCCCGTGGTGCCCATGAGCACCCCCACGATCAGCAGCGTGACCCAGCGCAGGTTCAGCGACCCTGTCACGCGGCGCTCGTAAAAGCCCGCAAGTTTTTCGAAAACGCGGTCCACAAAGCCCTGAAACCCGCCGGCATGGCCCGATTTGAGGATGCGCCCCGACATCATCGGCGTGATGGTCAGCGCGATGATCCCCGACAGGATCACCGATCCGGCCAGCGTGAAGGCGAATTCGGTAAACAGCGCCCCTGTCAGCCCGCCGGTGAAGGCCAGAGGTGCCAGAACGGCGGCCAGAGTGATGGTCATGGCGATGACGGGGCCGGTGATCTCCTGCATGCCTTTGACGGCGGCGGGGATCGGCTTCATCCCGTCCTCGATATGGCGGTGGATGTTTTCCACCACCACGATGGCGTCATCCACCACAAGCCCGATGGCCAGAACCATCGCCAGCAGCGTCAGCAGGTTGATCGAATATCCCAGCGCCAGCAGAACCGCCATTACCCCCACCAGCGACAGCGGGATGGTGACGATGGGCATCAGCACCGAGCGCACAGAACCCAAGAACAGCAAGATCACCAGCACCACGATGATCACCGCTTCGGCAATCGTGTGGAAGACCTCTTCGATAGAGGCCGAGATGGTCTCGGTGGAATCATAGACGTTCTGGATTTCCATCCCCTCGGGCAAAGAGGCATTGATCGCGGGCAGCGCATCATGCACGGCCTGCGCGGTATCCAGCGGGTTGGCGGCAGGCGTCGGCATCACGCCGATAAAGGTGCCTGACTGACCGTTGAAGCTGACGATCTCGCCCGATTCATCCGAGGCCAGCTCGATCCGCGCCACATCGCGCAGACGGATCACACTATCGCCTTCCCCACGCAGGGGCAGGGCACCAAAGGCGTCGGGCGAAGACAGCGTGGATTTCAGCGTGATCGACTGGGTGTAGAAGTCGTTTTCGGTGGCCCCCGGTGCCGAAAGGAAGTTCGAGGCCTGAATCGCCGCAAGCACCTCGGCGGCGGTCACATTGCGCGCGGCCAGCTTCTTCGGGTCGATCCAGACGCGCATCGCATAGGTAGAGCCGCCGATGATCTGGATCTCGGCCACGCCCTGAATGGTCGACATGCGCGGACGGATCACGCGGTCCAGATATTCGGTCAGCTGCTCTTGCGTCATATTGGGGTTGGTCGCGGCCAGATACATCAGCGCGAAGGTCATCCCCGTGCCCTTGACGATCTGCGGGTCCTCCGCGCCATCAGGCAGATCCGAGCGTACCTGCTGCACCTTGGCCAGCACCTCGGTCAGCGCGACATCAGGGTCGGCGCCCAGTTTCATATTGACCGAGACGGTCGATACCGAAGGCCGCGACGACGAGGTCACGAAGTCGATATTCTCGGTGGTGGCCACGGCAGCAGCAATCGGCGCGGTGATAAAGCCCTGAATGAGGTCCGGCGCGGCCCCGGGATAGGTAGTGGTGACGGTCACCACCGTCTCATCCACCTCCGGATATTCGCGCACAGGCAGATTGAAGAAGGCCTGCGCCCCGATCAGCAGCATGAAGGCGCCGATGACCATCGACAGCACCGGCCGCCGGATGAAGATTTCGGTGAAATGCATGATCCGTCGTCCTTATTTCGAGGCTTCGGGTGCGATATCGCGGCCCGGATCGGCGGGGAGGGTCACCGAGTTGTCGATCGTGACGGGGGCGCCGGGGGTCAGGCGGTTCTGGCCGGCATTGACGACCTGATCACCGCTTTTCACGCCTTCGGTGATTTCCACCATGTCTCCCGAACGACGCCCCAGTTTGACGAAGACCTGACTGGCGATCTGGCGGGTCTCGCCGTCTTTGTCCTCGTCGCGCACGACATAGACGGAATCGCCATAAAGGCTGGAGGTCACGACCGTTTGCGGCAGGGCGATCACACCGGCTTGCGTGGGCAGGATAACCCGCACCTGCAGGAACTGGCCGGGTGTCAAAGCGCGGTCGTCATTGGAAATTTCGGCGCGCAGCCCGACCAGACGGGAGTTCGCGTCGATTTTGGGTTCGATCCCGATAATTTTTCCCGCTTTGGTGATGCCGCCCACTTCCGAGGTCACCTCGACATCCTGTCCGACAGAGACATTGCGCACCTGCTGTTCGGATAGCGTAAAATCGACATGCATCCTGGAGGCGTTCTGGAGCGTTGCATAGGGGGTGCCCACCGTTGCATATTCGCCCAGATCCACTTGCGGGATGCCGATCGTGCCGTCAAACGGTGCCAGAAGGCGTTTTGTCTCCAATGCGGCTTTCAGTTTCTGCACGGTGGATTGTGCGGTGGTCGCATCGGCGATGGCGCTATCGAGGGTGGACACCGCCGACACGCCACGCTCGTTCAGTTTCTGCGCCCGCTCCAGCGAGGTCTGCGCCAGTTCCAGCGAGGCTTCTGCGGCTGCCAGATCCGCCTTTTCCTGACGGTCGTCGATCTGCACCAGAAGCTGGCCTTTCTTGACGGTATCATTGGCCGCAAAGGTGATCTCGCGCACGATGCCCGCCGCTTCGATGGCAAGATCGGTGCCTTCTGCCGCATTGGCTGTGCCAATGGCTTCGATCCCCGGGGTCCATGTCACCGGCACGACCTTGGTCACCGATACAACGGCTGCGGGCTGCTGCATCGTGGCGAAGAACTGGCCGATCATTTTTTCGCGGAACAGGTTGAAACCGATAATACCGCCCGCAATGACTGCCAGCAAAAGGAGGGCAATAGCGGCGACGAGGAGTCTCTTGAACATGGTGGCTCCGATACGGCACAGGCGTGCACTAGACGAGAAGAGGTGAACTGTTCGGTTTAGTTAGGGTAACTTATTCCGATCACGTTTCGCTGAGCAAGCTTAAAATTGATCGGATGGGAGCACGCCGATTTTATGTGGCAAAAGTTGTCTCAGCCTGTCTTGCGTGCGCGGGCTTCATATTTCGTCAGCTTCTTAGTGCCAAAGTCGTGTAGTAACCTGCGTCACAAATGCATTAATGGACCATTGAGGCCATCTATGCGATGCTGCAGGTGCAGCATCGTTTAGGTCGCATCTAGTATTGGAAAGGTGCCCCATGTTTTTCGACCCTTTGGCTTCGGCTTCTTTGCCCATCGAGACGGCTTGGCTTAGCTGGGAGGCTCAAGCCGTGATCGCGATGCGTCTCGCCGGTATGGCAGGGCTCTGGCATGCCGCCCCCGACGAGATGACCCGTATGGTCACCGAAAAAATCGACGCGGGATTCGAGGCGACGGAGGCGGCCACCCGCACCGTTTTCTCCGGCGGCACCATGGATCAGGCTATGCGCGCTGTGGTGCGGGAATTCAGTCGCCATACTGCTGATAACGTGCAGCGACTGTCCAAGCTTGGCCCCGCACAGGTTTTCTGACCACGCGCAGCGCGCGAGCCAGACGTTTTTGAACGGTCCATGAAACCCATGGGCCGTTTTTGCGTTCTGCCTGTAATCACAGGAGATCGCTTGAATGTCAGTTACATTTGCCCAGACAGAGACACCTGAGGATGAGGCGCGGCATGGGGCGAACCTTGCTGCGACGCGGGTGCCCTTCCGCCGTATCTATGTGGTCGCCAACCCGAATTCGGGGCAGAATTCGCGCACGCGGGAGCCGATCGAAGCCGCGCTGAATGTGTTCGGGGACGAGGCGAAACTCTATCGTTGGGAGCCGGATCACGAAGTTTCCGAGACGGTAGATCGCGCCATTGCCGATGGGGCAGAGTTGATCGTTGCGGCAGGGGGGGACGGGACAGTGATGGCCGTCGCACAAGCCATGCTTGGAAAGGGTGTGCCGATGGCGGTGCTTCCTCTTGGCACGTTCAACTTCTATGCGCGGGGGCTACGGTTTTCGGAAGACGCGACGGAAGCTGCGCAACAGATCCTCAAAGGCGAGACGCGGGAGATCCAGGTTGGTTCTGTTGATGGGCGGGTGTTCCTGAACAATGCTTCTTTAGGGATCTATCCGAAAATCCTGAAAGCGCGCGAGGCGATCTATGCCCGTTGGGGGCGGCACCGGATGGTGGCCTATTGGTCTGTAATCAGGACTTTCCTGAAATTCCAGAAACCTATGAAAGTGGATTTTCAGACGGAAGATCTAGCCGATACGCGCGCGACGCCGCTGATTTTCGTCGCGCGTTCGGCCTACCAGTTGGATTTCTTCGGGTTGCGGGGGGCGCGCGCGATCACCGATGACAAATTCGCGGTCTTGATTGCCAAGGGGGAAAACCGGATGCAGCTGTTCCGCCTTGCATGGCGTCTGGTGACGCGGCAGGTCCGCGAAGGGCGGGACTATGATGTGCTGCGCTGTCGCGAATTCACGGTCGGTCTGCGGGGGAAACGTCGTGCGCTTCTGGCTTTCGATGGGGAAAAGGCGCGGATGGAATCGCCATTTGCGTTCCGCATGCATCCGGACCTGTTGACCATCGTGCTACCGGAGGAGAAAGAGCAGGAGGCGGCATGAGACGCATTCTGCATCTGTCGGATCTGCATTTCGGTAAAATCGACCCGCGGCTGGAGCACCCTTTGTTGCGCAAGATCGCGGAGCTGGAGCCCGATCTGGTGATCGTCTCGGGCGATTTTACCCAGCGGGCGAGGCGTCGGCAATTTGCGCAAGCGCGGGCCTTTCTGAACCGGATCAAGGCACCGGTTCTGGCTGTGCCGGGCAATCATGACACGCCGCTGGATAATATCTTTGTCCGCTTCGTGACGCCGTGGAGACGCTACCGGCAGGCCATTGACCGCGAGCTGGAACCCGAATGGCGTGACGCCAAGATACATGTGATCGGGGTGAATACCGTGAACCGCTTCAAATGGCAGCGTGGCCGGATTTCGTCGCATACGATCCGGCGGGTCTGTTCCCGTTTTTCTTCCGTCTCGCGGGAGGTACTGCGCATTGTCGTCATGCATCATCCGTTGGAACACGGGCGGGAAACCGACAAGAAACTGATGGAGGGGGCGTCAAAGGCGCTGAAACGGTTGTCCCGATGCGGGGCGGATATTGTTCTGTCAGGGCATTTGCATGAGGGGTCTGCCGCCCCCTTTCATGCCGCCCCCGGGCTGCTGTTCGTACAGGCCGGAACGGGGCTGTCGACCCGGTTGCGCGGAACTCCCAACATGTTCAATATGCTGGACTATTACATGACGGGGGAGGTCTCGATCACCCGCTTTTTCTCCGGCGCGGATGGCCAGTTTGTGGCGCAGGATCGGCGGCATTTCCGTAAAAACGGATCGGACTGGGCCGAGCTTGCACGCCCGAGTGCTGCGGAGACCCCGTCCTATCAGCTGATCCGCTCTGTCGCCTGCGAGCTTTAAGCTTTCCGGTTTTGGTTTAACCTCGTGTTAACCATCTGCGATCCAAACTGGAAACCTCCGTCAGATCTGGGAGGGCACCATGCAACGCGGCCGGAAGTCTCTTGTTTTTGCAGGACTGTGTCTGGCCCTCGCGGGGTGTGGTGCCCAACCTGCGCCGCAGTTCTTCGGGGCCGAGCGTCACGATATCACGCTGGAGGGAATCCGTTTTGTCGTATTCGATCGGGGGGGCGATGCCGAAGTCATCCGGCTTGGCTATCTGCGCTTGCGCGAAAGGGACAGGGTTCCGGCCCTGATGCGGCAGGCGGTCGAGGTGAGCACGGGGTGCAAGGTCGCGGGCCCCTCGACGGGGCCCTTGCGTTCGCCCTCATTGCCCGGAGATACCGGTGAGGCCCGTTTCCGCCTGCAATGCTAGTGGGTTCAGGCCGTTCAGGCGATGAAATCGCGCACGATCTGCTCGAATTCGCGCGGTTTCTCGGCATGAAGCCAATGCCCCACACCGTCAATCTTGGCCATCGTGTTATGCGGGAACAGCCTGTCGATTGTCGGCTGATAGCTAGGCTGCACGTAATCGGACGCCCCGCCATAGACAAACAGCGTCTCGCCGGTGAAAGCGCCGGATAACTCGGGGAAGCCCACGATCTTGCCCATCTCCGCTTCCAGCACGTCCAGATTGAGCTTCCAGTGCGGCGGTGTCGATTTCAGGTCCAGAGATTGCAGCAGAAAAGCCCGAACCGCCTCGCTTCCGACGGTGTGCGACAAGCGCCGATTGGCTTCGGAGCGGAGCGTCAGCCCGTCCAGATCCAGCCCTTTCATGGCCTGAATGAGCGAATCCTGCGAGTGCTGATAGGCAATCGGCGCCACATCCGCCACGATCAGCCGGTTGACCAGATCGGGGCGGGTCAGGGCCAGTACCATAACCGCCTTGCCCCCCATCGAATGGCCGAGCACATCCATTTTGCCGCCATTGGCCTCGATCACTTTGGCGATATCTTCGGCCATGTCGAAATAGCTCTGGCTGTCCTGCCAGGGACTGTCACCATGATTGCGTTGGTCAACGGCAAAGACTTCCCGAGCGTCTGACAGACGCTTTTGGATCACGCCCCAGTTACGGGCGGAACCGAAGAGGCCATGAACGATCAGAAGCGGGGGCTGCCCCGTGGGGCTGCCTTGAGAAAGCGTGTTTAACATGCGCATATAGCTAGCGCGCGGATTGCCGCTGCGCCAGCGGTTTCATCGCTTGTTCCTGCACAGTCAGGGGGCTAGCTTGCGCAGATAAAGGAGGCCTGCGATGAACCCTGCCGATTTCCAGAGTAAGCTGGACCATGTGTCAAAGCTCCTGGCCACGCGCCTTGGGGCGAAGGGCGCCACCCTGAGCGACCGGATCAACCATCGCGCCCGTGCGCTGCCGCGTCGTGTGCGGGTGGCTGCGCGCGAGTTGGCCGCGTCGGAGGTGCTGATGGGAGCCCCCAAACTGATGCGGCAGGTTGACGAGAAGGCGACCGAGCGGAACTATCGGCTATGCGTCAAATATCTCGAGCCGCTCGGTTCCGAGCAACGTCTGGTGCAAGGGGTGATGAAGGTCGTGACGGGGGTGGTGTTTGTCATCGTCATGACGGGCGGTGCGATGTTGGCTTGGGCGGTTGCGCACGGAAACCTCTGACCTGCCCTGCGTATGAAAACCCTATGCATGAAAAAGGCCTCGGAAAAACCGAGGCCTTTTCTATTGTGCCAAACCGGATCAGAGGTTCGGATAGAGCGGGAATTTGGCGCACAGAGCCGCCACTTCCTCGCGGACAGCCGCTTCCACGGCCTCGTTGTTCTCTTCGCCATTGGCGGCCAGACCATCGACGACCTTCACGATCATGCGGGCGATCTGACGGAACTCTTCTTCCTTGAAGCCGCGGGTGGTGCCTGCGGGGGTGCCCAGACGAACGCCCGAGGTCACGGTCGGCTTTTCGGGGTCGAACGGCACGCCGTTCTTGTTGCAGGTGATATGCGAACGGCCCAAGGCTTTGTCGGTCGCATTGCCCTTTACGCCTTTCGGGCGCAGGTCAACCAGCACGACATGGGTGTCGGTGCCGCCGGTGACGATGTTCAGGCCACCTTTCATCAGCTCGTCCGACAGCGCTTGCGCGTTCTTCACGACCTGCTCGGCATAGACCTTGAATTCGGGGCGCAGAGCTTCACCGAAGGCAACCGCTTTCGCCGCGATGACATGCATCAGCGGGCCACCCTGAATGCCCGGGAAAATGGCCGAGTTGATCTTCTTGGCGATCGCCTCGTCATTGGTCAGGATCATGCCGCCGCGCGGGCCGCGCAGGGTTTTGTGGGTCGTGGTGGTCGCCACATCGGCATAGGGGAAGGGCGAGGGGTGCTGACCGCCGGCCACGAGGCCTGCGAAGTGGGCCATATCGACCATCAGCAGCGCGCCCACGGAATCGGCGATCTCGCGCATTTTCGCAAAATCGACCTGACGCGGAATGGCCGAACCACCGGCGATGATCAGCTTCGGCTTATGCTCGTTGGCCAGTTCCTGGATCTGGTCATAGTCGATGCGCTCGTCCTGACGGCGCACGCCATACTGGATCGCGTTGAACCATTTGCCCGACTGGTTGGGCTTGGCGCCGTGGGTCAGGTGGCCGCCTGCATCCAGCGACATGCCCAGAATGGTGTCGCCCGGTTGCAGCAGCGCGGTGAACACGCCCTGGTTGGCCTGGCTGCCCGAATTCGGCTGCACGTTGGCGAATTCACAGCCGAACAGCTGCTTGGCGCGCTCGATGGCGAGGTTTTCGGCCACATCGACGAATTCGCAGCCGCCATAATAGCGCTTACCCGGATAGCCTTCGGCATATTTGTTGGTCAGAACGGAGCCTTGGGCTTCCATCACGGCTGCCGAGACGATGTTCTCGGAGGCGATCAGTTCGATCTCGTCGCGCTGGCGGCCAAGCTCGTTGCGGATCGAGCCAAACAGCTCGGGGTCACGGGTTTCGAGGCTCTCGGTGAAGAAGCCTGCATCACGCTGTTCGGTCATCTCTCGGATCTCCCGGGTAAGGAATTTTCGTGCATCGTTTATCGCAGAAAATCTCCGGCGGAAAGCGCTATAGGCGACAAATATGCGACGAATGGCGGCAGGTGCGGGCTTTGTTCGGGGATTGTCTTGTCTTTCCTTTTGGAGCTTGATCTATCTTCCGACCGAATAGAGGAGAGGGCAGGTGGGCGTTCGAGACAAAATCCATTTCACGGCTTCCCGTGGGGAGGTCGCCCAGTCGGCTCTCAAGATGCTGCTTGATGTCTATGGGCAGACCCCGATTGCAGAGGCCAATGTGATTGTGGCTCTGGGGGGGGACGGGTTCATGCTGCAGACGCTGCATGAGGGGTTGAACCTGCCGGTCTATGGGATGAATCGCGGCACGGTCGGCTTTTTGATGAACCAGTTCTCGGCCGAGGATCTGAACGACAGGCTTGCGCTGGCCGAAGAGGCGGTGATCCATCCGTTGTCGATGACGGCGCAGACTGCCGATGGCGAAATCCACAAAGCTTTGGCAATCAACGAGGTTTCGCTTTTGCGTGCAGGGCCGCAGGCCGCGAAATTGCGGATTTCGGTCAATGGTCGCGTGCGGATGAACGAGTTGATCTGCGACGGGGCGATCCTGTCGACGCCTGCCGGTTCGACCGCCTATAACTATTCCGCGCATGGTCCGATCCTGCCGATCGGGGCGGGGGTGCTGGCCCTGACAGGGATTGCCTCCTTCCGTCCGCGTCGATGGCGCGGGGCGATTTTGCCCGATGCGGCCAAGGTGCGGTTCGAGGTGCTGGAACCGATGAAACGCCCCGTGATGGCGGATGCCGATTCACGTTCGGTGCAGCCCGTCAAATGGGTCGAGGTCGAACTGGAAAACCGCGTGTCGCACCGGATTCTTTTCGATCCGGGGCATGGGTTGGAAGAGCGGTTGATGAACGAGCAATTCGCCTAAGTCGGCTCTTCGCCGGTGGTCTTCCAGGCCTCGAGCTTCCGGTAGAGGGTCGAGGGCGCAATATGCAGCCCCCGTGCGACCTGCGGTACGGAATGGTCATTCTGGCTCAGGCGGTATTCGATGATTCTCCGCTCGATCTCCGCAAGGCTTTGCCCGTCGAACATCGACAGCTCATTGCCGCCCGACATATCACCCATATGCGTTCCGTCAGATGTCGAGAGCATATCCGCTGTCAGATCCGGTCCGCAATTCAGAATAACCGCCGAGCGGATCATGTTCATCAGTTCCCGCACATTGCCGGACCAATATGCCGATTTCAGCCGTTGCAGGGCCTGCGGCGTGATGCGCGTGAAGTTGCGTTGCTCCTGCGCGGAGAATTCTGTCAGGAAGTGCTCTGCCAAAGCAGGGATGTCTTCCGACCGGTTGCGCAGGGGTGGAATATGGATGGCCACCACGCAGAGCCTGTAAAACAGATCAGAGCGTAGCTTGCCCTGTTCCACCGCCTCTTGCGGCGGAATATCCGAGGCGCTGATGATCCTGAGGTCAACTTTCCGCTCTTCGGCAGCGCCTACGGGCCGTACCCTCTGGGTCTGGAGAAACCGCAGCAACTTGCCCTGCAAGGCGGGGTCCAGTTCGGTCAGCTTGTCCAGAAACAATGTGCCGCCATCGGCGCGCATGGCGGCCCCTGCATGGTCGGTAATCGCGCCCGGCAAGGCCCCGCGCATATGGCCGAACAGTTCGGAATCGAAACGGTCCTGACGTATGGCCGAACAGTCGAAGACCACAAACGGATTGCTCGCACGGGGCGATAGAAGATGGATGGCTTCAGCGCAGATTTCCTTGCCGGTCCCTGATTCTCCGACGATAAACACCGATGCATCGGACGCCGCCGTCTGCCGGATACGGTCATAGAGCTTAAGCATTTCCGGCGCATGGCCGATAAAGGCCCCCACCGCGCCGGAATGTGCCGCATCGCGTGTCAGCGGCCTGATCTCGCGGGCATGGGACAAGGCGCGCGACACAACCGATTGCAGTCGCGCTTCACTGACCGGTTTGGTGAGATAGTCAAACGCTCCGGCACGCATCGCGGTTACGGCGCGTTCGGGCGAACGTTCTGCGGTGATGACAATGATCTGGGTATTGGGCGCCAGCCGCAGCAGACGATCAATCAACTCCATGCCGTCGCCGTCGGGCAGCATCAGATCCAGCAGCACAATCGAGAACGGTTTCTGGGTAAAAAGCGACAGTGCCTGCTTGGCGGTATCAACGATATGCGCTGTCAGCCCCATTTTCTGCACATGCGAGGCGTACACGAGTTGGAGGCTTGAAATATCCTCGACAATCAGGACTTCAGCAGCATCGAAAAATGGCTTTGATGAGGGCGTGGGCACAATGGGCATCATTCCAATTTTTCTTCTGTTTGCTTGTATTTGTGGCGGTCAATTATTTCGTATAGCGCAACAATCTGTTTCCGCATATCTCTGATTTCCCTAGGGACACCCATAGCGGGGATTTCCGCCACCCGAAGCTCAATTTCTTGTGCAATCTCATGGCTCTCTGCCAAATCGGGCCGCAGTTTCCGTATGTGGGCCTTACAAAAAAGGCTCCGGACTGCGGGGAAAAGAAATGCGGTCCGCGCGTCCGGCCGATCTGCCGGACCGCAGGGACAGTCTGTTGCAGGGGAAGTTGCCGCATATCGGGGCTGTTCGGAGGGCGGCATATCTGTCGTGAGATGCCGAGTCGACGCGGCAGGGGCCGCTTTCCCGACATGGTTCAGCGCGGGCTGCGTAAAACGAGGGCGACTGGAAAGGGGCCGTTGCAGGTGAAGCCGTTGGTCGAACACGGCTGCGTCCATCCCGTCTGCTTCATAATGACACCCCAAGGTTTTGTAATTGGTTCTATATTTCAAACGCTGCAAGCGCCGCTTTCCGGCGGCCCGATGGTGTTTTTGCGTATGGGGAATGCCATGCCACATCCGTTGCGAGCCGTGCTTGGCACGGTTCGCGGCCTGATTCCCGCGCAGGCCTTGCGGCTGCGGCAAAGAGGGGGGGCAAGGAAGCGTTTCTGAACTGGCTCGATGTGTCATCTGTGTGCGAACAAAAGAATCTGTTCTACACGTCGTAACGGAAAGGTCTTTGAAAACAGTTACTAATCAAGGAAGCTGAATATTTTCGCCAAGGCGAGGGGCTTTGGCGCAGGGCGCGCCAAAGCCGGTTTGTCCGTATCAGGCCGATTTCGGCAGCCCCAAGACGTGCAGCGCCTCGGCAATTTCGGTCAGCACCGAAGGGTCGTCGATGGTGGCAGGCACATTATAGGGCATGCCATCGGCAATCTTGACCATCGTGGCCCGCAAGATCTTGCCGGAGCGCGTCTTCGGCAGCCGGTCCACCACGCAGGCGGTCTTGAAGGCGGCAACGGGGCCGATCTTGTCCCGCACCAGACCGAGACATTCGCGGATGATCTCGCTATGGGGGCGCGTGCACCCCGCGTTCAGGCACAAAAAGCCCAGCGGCATCTGGCCCTTCAGCGCATCCGATACCCCGACCACCGCACATTCCGCCACGTCGGGATGGGAGGCAAGAACCTCTTCCATCGCACCGGTGGACAAACGGTGGCCCGCCACGTTGATCACGTCATCCGTGCGCGCCATGATATAGACATAGCCGTCCTCGTCGATATAGCCCGCATCGCCGGTTTCGTAATAGCCGGGGAAGTGGTCCAGATAGCTCTTGCGGAAACGTTCTTCGGCATTCCAAAGCGTGGGCAATGTTCCGGGCGGCAGCGGCAGCTTGATTGCGATCGCGCCCAGCTCGCCTTGCGGCAGCGGGTTGCCCTCGTCATCCAGAATATGGATGTCATAGCCCGGCATCGGGACCGAGGGGCTGCCCAGTTTGGTCGGCAGAGTCTCGATCCCGATCGGATTCGCGGCAATCGCCCAGCCGGTTTCGGTCTGCCACCAGTGATCGACCACCGGCACGCCAAGATGTTTCTGCGCCCATTCCACCGTGGCCGGATCGGCACGTTCGCCCGCAAGGAACAGGGCTTGCAGGTCATGCAGTTTGTAGCGGCGGATCCATTCCCCATCGGGGTCTTCGCGGCGAATGGCCCGCAAGGCCGTCGGGGCGGTGAAGAAGCTCTTGATGCGCTGGTTCTGGATGATGCGCCAGAATACGCCCGGATGCGGGGTGCCCACCGGCTTGCCCTCGAAGACCACCGTGGTGGCGCCCGCCAGAAGCGGCCCGTAGCAGATATAGCTGTGGCCCACGACCCAGCCCACATCGGACGCCGCCCAGAAACGGTCGCCTGCTTCGATGTTGTAGATGTTTTTCATCGTCCATTGCAGGGCGACAAGATGGCCGCCCGTTGCACGGATAACCCCTTTGGGTTGGCCGGTCGTGCCGGAGGTATAGAGGATATAGGCGGGGTGGTTGCCCTCCACCGGAACGCATTCCGCCGGCTTGGCACCATACTGGAAACCGTGCCAGTTGAAATCGCGCCCTTCGATCAGCTTGGCGACCTCTTGTTCGCGTTGCAAGATGACACAGAATTCCGGCTTATGGGTCGCCTGCTCGATCGCCTGATCCAGAAGCGGTTTGTAATGGACCACGCGATTGGGTTCGAGGCCGCAGCTTGCCGCGATGATCGCCTTGGGGGTGCAGTCATCAATCCGGACGGCCAGTTCGTTGGCGGCAAACCCGCCAAACACGACCGAGTGGATCGCGCCCAGACGGGCCACCGCCAGCATCGCCACAAGGGCTTCGGGGATCATCGGCATATAGATGATGACGCGGTCGCCCTTTTCGACACCACGCATGCGCAGCGCGCCGGCAAGTGACGCGACGCGGTTCTGGAGTTCTTTATAGGTAATGCCTTTGGTGGAATGGGTGATCGGGCTTTCATGCTGGATCGCAATCTGGTCTCCCCGACCGGCTTCGACATGGCGGTCGACCGCGTTCCAGCAGGTGTTCACCATGCCGTCGTTGAACCACTCGTAAATCGGAGCTTTCTCGTCAAAAAGTGCTTTGCTGGGGCGTTTGTCCCAATCGATTGCCTGAGCGGCCTGCATCCAGAACGTATCCGGATTCGCTTTCCAGCCGTCATAGACATCTTTGTAGTTCATGATTTCCTCCTCCTACCTTAGTCTTTGTTAGGGTGAGGAATGAAATCGGGCAATATTGTTACCGCTGAAGCTGCCGGAATGCCGAAAAAATTTGCATATTTTAGCGCATCAATGGGGCAATAGTTTGCAAATGCAGCCTCGCGGTAGGGTTTAATCGCAGAATTTGAATAAGTTTGCAAAAATCTGGCAAAAAATAAGCGGGGAGTCTTGCGACACCCCGCTCTATGGTCTGGCTTGACAAGGTGCCTAGCTGTAATGCGCCACCGGTGTTCCCGCGATGGCCGACATGTTCAACAGGCCGCGCGTGGTGATGGATGGCGTGACGATATGGGCCTTGTTGCCCATCCCCATCAGAAGCGGGCCGACTTCAAGGCCATTCGCTTTCATTTTAAGGATGTTGCGCACACCCGATGCGGCATCGGTATTGGCGAAGACCAGAATATTCGCCGAGCCTTTCAGCCGCGAACCGGGCAGAAGGCGGTCGCGGACGGTTTCGTCCAGTGCCGCATCCACATGCATTTCGCCTTCGAAGCAGAAGTCCACTTCGCGCGCTTCCAGCAGGTTCATCGCCTCGCGCATGCGCTGCCCCGAGTCGGTGTCGAGATTGCCGAACTGGCTATGCGAGCACAGGGCGATCTTGGGCTCCAGACCGAAGCGCCGCACGTGACGGGCCGCGCCAATCGCGGTTTCCATGATCTGCATCGGCGTCGGCATGTGGTGCACATGGGTGTCGGCAATGAACAGCGGCTCGTCCTCGAGGATCATCAGCGACAACGCCCCGACCGGATGCAGCCCCCCGCGCGCCAGAATCTCGCGCACATATTTCAGGTGCCAGCCGAACTGGCCGAAGGTGCCGCAGATCATCGAGTCGGCTTCGTTGCGATGCACCATCACCCCCGCAATCGCGGTGGTATTGGTGCGCATGATGGCCCGTGCCAGATCGGGGGTGATGCCGCGCCGCGCCATGATATCGTGATAGGTGCCCCAGTAATCGCGGTAACGCGGGTCGTTTTCGGGGTTCACGATCTCGGTCTGGTTGAGATCCAGCGTCAGCCCTGCGCGCTCGCAGCGCATCTGCATCACATCCGGACGCCCGATCAGGATCGGCGTATCGGTGGTTTCCTCGATCATCGCCTGAGCGGCGCGCAGCACGCGCTCGTCCTCGCCCTCGGCAAAGACGATCCGGCGCGAGGCCTGTGCGGCGGCCTCGAAGACCGGACGCATCAGCAGGGCGGATTTGAAGACCGACCCGTCGAGCTTTTGCTTATAGGCTTTGATGTCGGGCAGCGGGCGCTCGGCGACGCCGGTTTCCATCGCGGCACCGGCCACGGCGGTGGCAACGATCCCCATCAGGCGCGGATCGAACGGTTTCGGGATCAGGTAATCCGGCCCGAAGGTCAGTTTTTCCCCCTGATAGGCGGCTGCCGCCTCGGCAGAGGTGGTGATGCGCGCCAGTTCCGCGATGCCTTCGACACAGGCGATCTTCATCGCGTCATTGATCTCGGTCGCCCCCACATCCAGCGCACCGCGGAAGATGAAGGGGAAACAGAGCACGTTATTGACCTGATTGGGATAATCCGACCGGCCCGTGGCCATGATCGCATCGGGCGCCACGTCGCGCACCTCTTCGGGCATGATCTCGGGGGTCGGGTTGGCCAGCGCAAGGATGATCGGCTGCTTGGTCATGCGGCTGACCATTTCGGCCTTGAGAACGCCCGGACCGGAAAGCCCAAGGAACAGATCCGCCCCGTCGATCACCTGATCCAGCGTGCGCAGATCGGAGGCCTGCGCATAGGCCGCCTTATGCGGGTTCATGTCTTCCTGACGGCCTTCATAGACCAGCCCGTTCAGGTCGCAGAGCCAGACATTCTCTCGCTTCACGCCAAGCTTGAGCAGCATGTTCAGGCAGGCGATCCCCGCTGCACCGCCGCCGGTCGAGACGATCTTGATGTCTTCGAATTTCTTGCCCGCAATTTTCAGCGCGTTGGTCACGGCAGCCCCGACCACGATCGCCGTGCCGTGCTGGTCGTCGTGGAAGACCGGAATATTCATCCGCTCGCGGCAGATTTTTTCGACGATGAAACAGTCGGGGGCCTTGATGTCTTCAAGGTTGATCGCGCCGAAGGTGGGCTCCATCGCGCAGACGATATCGGCCAGTTTCTCGGGATCGGATTCGTTCAGTTCGATATCGAAACAGTCGATATTGGCGAATTTCTTGAACAGGACGGCCTTGCCTTCCATCACCGGTTTCGAGGCAAGCGCCCCGATATTGCCCAACCCCAGCACGGCGGTGCCGTTCGAGACCACCGCCACGAGGTTGCCGCGTGCGGTATAGCGCGCGGCGTCACGCGGTTCGGCCTTGATTTCAAGGCAGGCCTCTGCCACGCCGGGGCTATAGGCGCGGCTGAGGTCGCGACCGTTCGCCATCGGCTTGGTCGCGCGGATCTCCAGCTTACCGGGTTTGGGGAATTCGTGATAGTCGAGCGCCGGATGGCGCGGCTTGTCGGACCGGATGTCTTCCATTCTTGCCTCCGATGAGAGTTGGTTTGGTATTAAACTATTTCTTTTGCGGTGGAAATGGCTGCAATGCTCCTTTGTCGGGCTTATACTCGGCTGTCTATCACTTCGCTGTGCGTCGCGTGATGGCATAGGGGGAGGGTGCAGGGGGAAGATGCGGGCCGAAACGCCAGCCCTTGCATCGCTGCCACGCTCGGCGCAGACTCCGTGAAACGATGCCCCTGAACGATGCCTGCCTGAGCCGGAGATTATACCATGTCGCTCCTTGATGCTGCCCGTAATGTCCGGGAAAATGCCTATGCTCCCTATTCCAGATTCAAGGTCGGGGCGGCAATCCGCTCGGTCTCGGGGGCCGTCTATGTTGGGGCGAATGTCGAGAATGTCGCCTATCCCGAAGGCACCTGCGCCGAGGCGGGCGCGATTGCGGCCATGATCGCGGCAGGCGAGACGGAGCTGGCCGAGGTCGCGGTAATCGCCGACAGCCCGACACCGGTGCCGCCCTGTGGCGGCTGTCGTCAGAAACTGGCCGAATTCGGCAGCATGACCACACCTGTCACGCTTGCGACCCTGTCCGGCAAAGAACTGCGGACCACGATTGGCGAACTGCTGCCGGGCCAATTCGACAAGAGCCATATGGACAACGCCTGATGGATGCGCGGCGGGTGATCGAGGCCGTTCGCGATGGCGAGGGTCTGAGCGTGGAAATGGCCGAGTGGTTCACGCGCGGGCTGGTCGATGGGTCGGTCGGGGATGCGCAGGCCGGAGCCTTCGCGATGGCGGTGCTGTGTCGCGGGGTCGGGGAGGCAGGGCGCGTGGCGCTGACCGAGGCGATGCGTGACAGTGGCAAGGTCATGCGCTGGGATCTGGGCGGGCCGGTGGTGGACAAACATTCGACCGGTGGCGTGGGCGATTGCACCTCGCTGCTCTTGGCGCCCGCGCTGGCGGCCTGCGGGGCCTATGTGCCGATGATCTCGGGGCGGGGGCTGGGTCATACGGGGGGCACGCTGGACAAGCTGGAAGCCATTCCGGGCTATAGCGTCAATCCCGACGAGGAAAGCTTCCGCGATCTGGTGGCCGCAGTGGGATGTGCTATCGTGGGGGCCAATGACCGGATCGCCCCTGCCGACAAGCGGCTTTACGCGATCCGCGATATTTCCGGAACTGTGGAGAGTATCGATCTGATCACAGCCTCGATCCTGTCGAAGAAACTTGCGGTGGGTCTGGATGCGCTGGTGCTGGATGTGAAGACCGGCTCGGGGGCGTTTATGGCGGGGCAGGATCAGGCCGTGGCGCTGGCGCGGGCCTTGGTGGATACGGCCAATGGGGCAGGGTGCAAGACCTCGGCGCTGATCACCGATATGAACCAGCCGCTCTGTTTTGCGGCGGGCAACGCGCTCGAGATCATCGAAGTCATGCAGACCCTGACCGGCTCGCAGGTCAACGAGGCGCTCTGGGATGTGGTCTCGGCGCTCGGGGGCGAGGCGCTGATGCTTGCGGGGCTTGCCCGCACCGCCGAGGATGGCGCGGCGCGGATCGATCAGGCGCTGGAAAGCGGGCGTGCGGCAGAGGTATTTGGCCGGATGGTGGCAGGGCTTGGCGGGCCGATTGATTTTGTCGAGCATTATCTCGACCGTCTGCCCTCCGTGCCTGTCATGCGCCCCGTGCCCGCGCCGAGGCGTGGATATGTGGCAGCGATCGACACACGGGCCTTGGGCGAGGTCGTGGTGCATCTGGGCGGTGGGCGGTTGCGCGCCGGTGACAGGATCAATCCCGGTGTCGGGCTGTCCAGTCTTGCAATGATCGGCGAGGACCGCGAACCGAACGAGCCGCTGGCGATGGTCCATGCCCTGAATGCCGAGGCCGCCGAGCGTGCGATTGCCCGTGTGCAGGCGGCCTATCACCTTGCGGAGGGCGCGCCCGAAGAGCCGCCCCTGATCCATGAGAGGATCGTCTGATGTCACGTGCGTTTCTGATTGTCATGGACAGTGTCGGCATTGGCGGTGCACGCGATGCCGCGTCCTTCTTCAATGACGGTCGGCCCGATACGGGCGCCAATACCGTGGCCCATATCGCGCAGGCCTGCGCCGAGGGCCGTGCCGAAGAGGGGCGCAGCGGTTTTCTGCATATGCCCGCGTTGGACCGCTTGGGGCTCGGGGCGGCGGTGCGTCTGGCCTCGGGCGCGGCGACGCCGGGGCTGGAGGCGGTGCCAGAAGGGGCGTGGGGGGCGGCCAACGAGGTCTCGAAGGGCAAGGATACGCCCTCGGGCCATTGGGAGCTTGCCGGTGTGCCCGTGCCGTGGGACTGGGGATATTTCCCCGACAGGCAGAACAGCTTTCCCCCCGATCTGGTCGCATTCGTGGCGCAGGCTGCGGGCACGGACGGTCTTTTGGGAAACTGCCATGCCTCGGGGACCAATATCATCGAGGAATTGGGGGATGCGCATATCCGCAGCGGCTGGCCGATTTGCTATACATCCGTGGATAGCGTGTTCCAGATCGCCGCGCATGAGACACATTTCGGGCTCGACCGGCTGTTGCAGCTGTGTCAGGACATCGCCCCCCGCCTGCATGCGATGAAAATCGGGCGGGTCATCGCGCGCCCCTTCACGGGCGAGAACGGGCAGTTCCTCCGGACCCCGAACCGGCGTGATTTCGCGATCGAACCGCCCGCGCCCACGCTTCTGGACTGGGCCTATGAGGCAGGGCGCGTGACCCATGCCATCGGCAAGATCGGCGATATCTTCAGCCATCGCGGCATTACCCATCTGCATAAGGGCAAGGGGGATGCCGATCTGATGGAGCATCTCCTGCGGCTGGGGGCGGAGGCCGAAGACGGCAGCCTGACCTTTGCCAATTTCGTCGAGTTTGACAGCCTTTGGGGGCATCGCCGCAATGTGTCGGGCTATGCGCGTGCGCTGGAATGGTTCGACCAGGGGGCCGCGCGTTTTCTCAAGACGCTGCGTCCAGGTGATCTGGCGATTTTCACCGCCGATCATGGCAATGATCCGACATGGGCCGGCACGGACCACACCCGCGAACGGGTGCCGGTGCTGGCCGCCGGTCTGGGGGCGGCACGGCTGGGACAGTTGGCCTTTGTCGACGTGGCCGCCACGCTTGCCGCGCATCTGGGCGTTCCTGCGCAAGGGGCGGGGCGGAGTTTTCTAACTCAAACCGGCCTGAAGGCCGTGCTGTAGCCGCACGCTGGGCCGCCGATATCATCCACAGGGAACACCATAAGAAGGAGAGGCCAATGGGCCAGCATCTCACCATCGTTGATCATCCGCTTGTCAAACACAAGCTGACGCTCATGCGGAAGGTCGACACCTCGACCGCATCCTTTCGCCAGCTCCTGCGCGAGATCAGCCTGCTTCTGGCCTATGAGGTCACGCGCGATCTGGAACTGACCTCGGTCACCATCCAGACACCGCTGCAGCCGATGGAGGCCCCGATCCTCGAGGGCAAGAAGCTGGCGCTTGTGTCGATCCTGCGGGCGGGTAACGGGCTGCTGGATGGCATCCTCGAACTGATCCCCGCCGCGCGTGTGGGCTTTGTGGGCATGTATCGCGACCCCGAAACGCTACAGCCGGTGGAATATTACTCGAAGCTGCCCAATCTTCTGGAAGAGCGGATGACCATCGTGGTCGATCCGATGCTGGCCACGGGGAATTCCTCGGTGGCCGCTATCGATCTGGTCAAGAAAAAGGGCGCTAAAAACATCATTTTCCTGTGCCTTCTGGCCGCCCCCGAAGGGGTTGCGCGGATGAAAGAGGCCCATCCCGACGTGCCGATTGTCACAGCCGCGCTGGACGAGTGCCTGAACGATCATGGCTATATCGTGCCGGGGCTAGGGGATGCGGGTGACCGTATCTTTGGCACCAAATAAGCCATTTGGGTGCTTTACTTGCGGCGCGTCCTGATTCATCTTTAGGTAACTTCTATTCCGGGGATGGTATATGCGTATGGGCCGCTGGTTAACGAGCACTCTGATCCTTGCGGTTCTGGGGACAACCGGAGCCGCTTTCGCACAGGATGGCGCCCCTTCGGAACTGCCGCCTGCCTCGTTCAAGGGGCGGCAATATGTGGACAGTCAGGGCTGTGTCTTCGTGCGGGGGGGCTTTGGCAATGCGGTGCGCTGGGTGCCGCGGGTCAACCGTGACCGTACGCCGGTATGCAATTACAAACCCACATTCGGCGGCAGCGAGAAGGTGCTGGATATCGCCAAATCCGTGCCGGAAGCCCCGAGCGCGCCCGCAGTCCCTGTCGCGCCTGTCCTGCCCAAGGCCAGCGTTGTTGCCGCGGCCCCCAAACCCAGCCCGAAAGCCGATGCGCTTGCAGGCTATTCTGACGGGAATGCGCTGCATCGGGCTTTGACCGGCGCTCCGATGCGGACCATCGCCCTGACCACGACGCCGCCGAAAATCGGCCTGTCGGCGGCCAAGGTCCAGACCATTCCGACAGCCGGTGCCGTGCGCACGGCCCCTGTGGCGATGCCGGTCGCACCGGTTGTGCCAAGCACGGCAGTGGCGGCGCAGGGCTATGTCTCGCCCTATATGGTGGAGGGAGCGCCCGCGGCTGTGACGATTGCCAGCACCGAAATTCTGTCCGGTCAGGCGACGAACTGCCCCAATCGCCCCGCACAGGCGACGCGCTACCGTCTGAGCGACGGGCGCAGTGTCCTACGGTGCGGTGCGCCTGCACAGGATCCGGCGGCGTTTATCAATACCGCCAATATCGGCAATCTGACGATCCGGCCCGCCGCGTCGACGGGCGGCTACCAGTCACCCTATGTGGCAGGCGGTGTGGCGCCGGCGCCGGTTTCGGTGGCAGGCAATGGTCGGGCCAGGGTCAACCATAACGTCACCCGACTGCCTGCGGCGATGCCTGTGGCGGCACCCGTGACGGTTTCGCCACAGCAGGCCTATGCGGCCAGCTCGCCCTATGCCATCCCGCGGGAAGTCTATGTGAAAACGCCCAATGCGCCTGTCAGCCTTGCGCCGGTGGCCATAGCAACGTCCAATTCCAACGGCTACGCGCCGGCCTTCGATGATGGACGCCTGAACCCGTTCCGTGGGCCGCGCAGTCGCAGCGGGGACGCGCAGATGCAGCAGCTTTGGGACGATTCCGTGCCTGCCAAGCTGATCCGCTATCCCGCAAGTGGGGCTGCCGTGCCCGCGCAGACGGTTCAGGTCTCGGTCTCGTCGAAATCGCCGTCTGCGCAGGCCTCTGCCCCCGCCTCTTCGCGGGCGGTGGCGCCGTCGGGCCGGTTCGTTCAGGTGGGCACCTATGCCGAGGCCTCGAATGCGGAGGCTGCCAAGGCCCGCCTGCGCGCGCGTGGTCTGCCGGTGGCGGCCAGCCGGACGGCGAAAGGTCTGGTTGTGGTCTATGCCGGACCCTTCGACAGGGCGGCCCTTGCGGGGGCTTTGGGAACGGCGCGCCGTGCGGGCTTTGCCGACGCCTATATCCGCTAGGCACCGGACACCCGTTTCAGGACGTCCAGAGCCGGTCCGGAGAAGGGCCGGCTTCTTTTATGGCGGAGAGGCCCGGTCAGGGGGACGCGATCAGGGGGGCGCGGTCAGGGTTACTCGGTGGTGCAGATGTCCTGCAACGCGACCCATTGGCCGTCCTCCAGAAGGGGCGCCGGTGCGGGCGCGCCCTTGAACGGATCGGCTTCGATCAATGGCAGGACCTTCTCGCCCGAAGGGTCAACCGCATAGGCATAAGGGGTCGAAGAGACGCCGACGCTTTCGAATTCTTTCAGAAGCGGAGGGATCTGGGGCAAGGGTTGCGACTGCTCAAGGATCACTCCGTCATATCCGGTGAGGTCATCCTTATCCAGAGCTCCCGTGGTCAGCAGGCGGAAGGCGGCACGAATGCCCGCCCAGTCCAGCAGGCTGCGCAGCGGATCATGTTCCTGTGCATAGACCTTCGCGGCCAGCACAGAGCCTACCGCCACTTCGGGTGTGTCATAATTGTTGAGCATATCCTGCCCCATCACGACGATACCACCCGGCAACCATCGCACCCCGTTGATGCCTTTGGGCAGAACGGCAATGCCCGAAACACCCGGAATGCGCGCGCTCAGGCGGCGCAGCGCGTCATTGCCTGCCTCACCGCCGCAGGGTGCCCCCGTTTTGCGGACCAGATCGCGCAGGATATGCTGGCCGATCTCGTGGCGGGTCGGGGCCGGAGCCACACCCGCGGCATGGCTGATCAGGGCGCTTGGCAGCCAGAACACCGCCGCCCCAACCACTGCAACCGCCAGCGTGACATACAAGATCCCCCGCAGCCGTCCGGGATGGGGCATGCGCGAGGCAATCACATGATGCACCCGCTCGATGGCCTCGACCAATGTGTCGTCGTCAATCTCCAGCCGCTCTTCGGTGTCTTCGGTGGGCGCGTAAAGGGCAGGGCGCTTGCCGGGGTTGAGCCGGACCACAGCGGGCAGGGACCAATGCGCGATAAAGCGGGAGTCCTTGATATCCGAAAGTACGATCGAGGCACGCCCGAAGGACACCACGACTTCTTGCGCGGGCGCATCGGAGGTTTGCATCCAGCGGCCAGTGGCCTCCAGGCGATCATATTTCGGTAGGGAAACCATCTGCTACGTTTCTGTTTTTGTCATTTTGTCCGAAGATAAACGAAAGGGATGCAGGGTCAATCGAATGCAGCTCTGGGCTGTGTTCGAACTGTCTTGGGCGGGCGGATGGAAATCCGATTGCTGGGAGGGGGCAGTTTGCGCCATTATGCAGGGATGATCGTTTCACATGGCCGCCGCTATATTTTCGTGCATATCCCCAAGACCGGCGGCACGGCGCTGGCCTTGGCGCTTGAGGCGCGGGCGATGGCGCAGGATCTGATGCTGGGGGATACGCCCAAAGCGCAGAGGCGGCGCAAACGTCTTGCCGGTATTCCCACTGCGGGCCGCAAGTGGAAACATACGACGCTGGCGGACGGGATCGGCCTTTATACAGCGCAGCAGGCGCACAGCTATTTCACCTTCACGCTGGTGCGCAATCCGTGGGACCGGCTGGTGAGCTATTACCACTGGCTACAGGATCAGGCGTTCGCGCATCCGGCGGTGCAATCGGCGCAGCAGCATGATTTCCGCAGTTTCCTGTCCTTGCCGCATATCCAGCGCAGCCTGTCCGCGCATCCCTATACAAGCTATATGCAGTTGCCGGATGGCGAGGTCTGTTGTCGGGCATTTCTGCGGCTCGAGCATCTTGCCGAGGATATCGCCCCTCTGGAGGCGCATCTGGGATTTGCCCTCAGCCCGTTGCCCGTGGCCAACTCCTCGCGGCGGCGACGCGATTACCGCAGCTATTACGACAGCGCGCTGGCCGAATTGGTCGGGCAGGTCTGCGCGGCGGATATCGCGCGCTTCGGCTATCGCTTCGAGGATTAGCCACATGCCGGTCGCGGGCAAGTAGCAGGCAGGCGGTTGGCATAATCTGACACTGTCGCTGCCCTTAATTAACCTTAATTGCGCCCCTGATTTTCCATCACGGCAGGGTGAACTGGGCTGGCTCCCTCTTGGTCGGGGCGGTCTTGCGATGGAGATGGTTGTGTTTGGCTTGAAAGCGCGTCGGAATGAGAAAAGCTCTGTGCTGCGGTCTGGCATCGACACCCGCCCCAGTCTGCGACAGATGGTGCCGGTGCCGCAGGATGGCAGAACCGAAGGCATCTGTGCCGGAACGCTGATCCTGACAGAGCTGGGCTGGCGCACGGTGGAATCCCTGCAGGCCGGAGATGCGGTCATGACCTTCGATCACGGCTATCGCCCGGTGCGCAAGATCGCGCGGGGGCTGTCTCTGGCAGGGGGGGCGGACTGTCCGGATCACGGGCATGTCATGCATGTTCCGGTGGCGGCTCTGGGCAATCATAATCCGATGGTGCTGCAACCCGACCAGCATGTGATGATTGAAAGCGATCTGGCCGAAGAGGCGTTTGGCGACCCTTTCGTGCTGGTGCCTGCTGCCGCGCTAGAGGGCTATCGCGGCATCAGTGCCGCGCAAAGCGCCCAGAGGCTGTCGGTTTATACGGTGCAATTTGCCGATGACGAGGTGATCTATGTCAACGGGGCGGGGCTTGTGCATTGTGGGGGGCTGTCCAAGATCGGGCTGGAGCAGATGATCGGGGACAGCCTGCCGTCCTACATCTCGCTGCCGGTGCTGGCGGCGCGCGCCGTGGTCGATGCGCTGAAGGAGGCGGACGAGCAGTCCGCGCTTCTGGTCTAACACCCGGCACCGCCCCGCCGTCTTACAGCCGGTCTGCCGGAGATCCGGGCATCATGTCATAGGGATGCGCCCAGCCGGGCAGGGCGCTGATCCGGTCCAGCCAGCGCGCGATTGCGGGGTGGGTCTGGGCGCTATAGCCGAAGCCCTCGGGGTAATAGAGATAGGCGCAGCACGCGAAATCCGCGATGGAGGCGCTGCCGCCCACCAGCCAGTCCGATTTGGACAGATGGGTTTCCAGTGTCTGAAGCGCGGCCTGCACCCGCCCCGACAGCCAGTCGATGGCCGCATGCGGGCGTTTTTCTGCCGGAAGGAAATGCATCATAAAGCGCAGCGCCCCGAACTGGCTGGAGCCTTTGTGGTTATCCCAGAACAGCCAGCGCAGCACCTCGTCGCGGTTTTCGCCGCCGAAGCGTCCGGTCTGTTCGGCAATGCGGAGCTGCATCACCCCCGATTGTGCCAGAATTTCGCCCTCCAGATCGAGCACGGGGCATTCGCCCATCTCGTTCAGGGCGCGAAATTCGGGGCGACGGGTCTCGCCGTTGAAGAAATCCACATAGACCGGTTCCCAGTCGAAACCGGAAAGGGTCATCGTCAATGCGGCTTTATAGGCGTTTCCGGATTCCCCGAAACAATAGAGCTTTGCGGTCATGGCATCCTCTGGCCTGCTGGAACGGGTCCAGTATGCGCCCGAATGCCGCGAAGGTCACGCTTTGCGATCTGCCAGTTCGGCTTTGAACAGGCTCAGGCGCGCGGCAAGATTGTCGTCACGAAAGACCGAGCTGAAATTCTCGAAGAGGAAGGTCAGGGCCTCGTCTTGCGACAGCTCCGCGTCCTGCGCAAATCGCTGCAGGCGGCGATAGGCGTCATTGGTCATGGCAACGGGAAAGCGGCGGGTCAGTCGGAGACGTTTGGGCATGGAGATCCTGCGGTTTTCTTCCTTCTAGAGGCAGAATATGGCGGGATTTTGAAGCGCTGGAAGAACGACAACAGGGGGGCTGAGTTTTTGCCAAGAGTGGATTGGCCAAAGCCCCCCTGAGAACAGGCTGCCATGAAAAGGTGGCCGTTTGTCGGAATGGGTTACGAAAGGGATTGCATGAATGGTCAGGCGGCCGAACTTTCGGCGCGACGCGCCTCAAGCCGGTTTTCCCCTGACTCGATCTCTGCACTCAGCTCGTCAATAGCGGTTACAAGATCGTCGCGTTGCTGCTGCATTTCTTCAAGCCGGTTGCGCGCCAGTTTGAGCGTTTCGGTCAGCTGCGTCACCTGATTATCGCCAACGCTGTAAAGATCCAGAAGCTGGCGGATATCTTCGAGACTGAACCCGAACCGTTTGCCGCGCAAGATCAGCTTGAGTCGCGCGCGGTCGCGGCGGGTGAACAGTCGCTTTTGACCCTCTCGTATCGGGAACAGGAGTTCCTTACTTTCGTAGAACCGCAATGTGCGCGGGGTCACCTCGAAGGCGTCGCACATCTCGCGGATCGTCATCACTTCATTTTCCATCCGTGCCTCACACAGTTAATGCACAGGCAGCAGATGAATTTCCACCTATGCGATACTCGATATTTCAAAAGCAGCGCTGGTGGTGCAGCGCAACAATGCCCGACAAGATCGGTAGTAGGTATACATGAAAGGCTTTTTAAAAGGGGTAGATACGGACAAACTACCTATCCGCGATATGCATTCCCAAGCGTAAAAGATCAAGTTGCTTATATGTTACTGGCTCATGGCAAGCGCTTGTTCGCGCAAGTTGCGCAATTCCGATATAGTTTTGTCCAATTCGGCGCGTTGTTTCTCTAATGTGGCTAATTGCCGTTCCGACAGGTCCAAAAACACGCGTAATTGTTCTTCCGTGCCCTCGGTGTCGTAGATCTCCAGCCACTGGCGGAGTTCCTCCAGAGAAAAGCCAAATCTTTTGCCGCGCAGAATGATCGTCATCCGCGCGATTTCTCTTGGGCCATAAAAACGTTTTCGCCCCTCACGTGTGGGGGCGAGCAATTCGATATATTCGTAATATCGCAGGGTCCGAGGGGTGACTTCGAACTTTGCGCACATTTCCTTTAGGTTGAGCATTCGCCTTGCCATTCTTCTTTTCGGCGATACGCTAACAGCAATGGCCAGTATTTCAACCGCAATCAATGCGGGAATTCGTTGGGTGCGGCACTTGTGCTGCGGTGACGGCAGGCAGATAGTGTTAGCGTAGAAAGTCGGAGTTAGCACGTGAACACCACAAATAATCTAACAAATGACACGAAAAACGACAGTTTTCTGATGAAATCGTTTTTGGAAGGCCTGCCGCATTGCCGATCTTTGAATATGAAAGTCGTCGATGTGTCCTCGGGTAAGGCCCGTATGGTCTTGCCATATAACGAAAAGTTGATAGGAGATCCCGAAACCGGCGTCATTCATGGCGGGGCTGTTTCGGTGTTGATGGACACCTGCTGTGCCACGGCTGTCATGGCGCATCCCTCGCAGCCCCGAAGCACCGCAACGCTGGATCTGCGGATCGATTATATGCGTCCGGCCAAGCCGGGACAGAGCATTGTTGCCTCTGCAGAGGTCTATCATATCTCGCGCAGCATCGCCTTCGTGCGGGCCGTGGCGCATGACGAAAGCGACGCGTCGGGCGGTGTGCCGGTGGCGCAGGCCACGGCCGCCTTTACCGTCTATCTGCCCGAGGAGGCCAAAGCATGAAAACCCGTCTGTCTCCGGAACCTGTGCAGGTCATCAAGAAACGGCGCGACGAGGCGCTGCGGCAACTGGTGGCGGCGATCCCCTATATCAACTTCCTCGGGGTGGAATTCGACCGTCGTGGCGACGAGCTGACCGCGATCCTGCCGTTCAAGGAAAGCCTGATCGGCGATGCGTCGGTGCCGGCGCTGCATGGCGGGGCAACGGCGGCCTTCATGGAGATTACCGCGATTGTCGGTCTAAGCTGGTCCACCCTCTGGCCGGATTTCGAAACCGGAAAAGTGGCGCTGGACGGGCTGCCCCCCACGCCGAAGACCATCGATATCACGATGGATTATCTGCGTCCGGGCCTGCCGCGCGACGCCTATGCACGCGCCAAGATCACCCGTTCGGGGCGGCGGTATGCCAGTGTGTTTGTCGAAGCTTGGCAGGACAACCGCTTGCGGCCTATCGCGCAGGCGACGGGACATTTCCTAATGCCCGAACCGGCTGATCTGGCCGGCTAAAAGGAGCCTGCCCATGCCGGCTTCGCCCATCACCAACCGCCGTGTCTTGTCCATCGCCGTTCCGGTGGTGATTTCCAATGTGACGGTGCCTTTGCTGGGCCTCGTGGATACGGCGGTTGTCGGGCAGATCGGGCAGGCCGCGCCCATCGGTGCCGTGGGGGTGGGGGCGGTGATCCTGTCGTCGCTCTACTGGATCTTCGGGTTTTTGCGCATGGGTACGACAGGGCTTGTGGCGCAGGCGCATGGGCGGGGGGATGCGGTGGAAACCGCAGCCGGTCTTCTGCGGGCGCTGTTGCTGGCGCTTGTTGCGGGGGGCGGGCTCTGGATCGGGCAGCAGGCGCTGTTCGATCTGGCGTTCCGCCTTGCACCGGCCAGCGCCGAGGTCGAAAGCCTTGCCCGCACCTACCTGTCGATCCGCATCTGGGGCGCGCCTGCGACAATCGGGCTTTACGGGCTGATCGGCTGGTTGATCGCACTAGAACGCACGCGCACCGTTCTTATGATTCAGATTGTGATGAATGCGCTCAATGTGGTGCTGGATCTGGCGTTTGTTCTGGGGCTGGGCTGGGGGATCAAGGGCGTGGCCACGGCCAGCCTGATCTCCGAGATATTGGGCGCGGGGCTGGGTCTGTGGTTTGCGCGCGCAGCCTTCCTTCCCGCAGCCTGTGCGTTGGGCCGTCTGTTTGACCGTGCCGAACTGGGACGGCTGGTGCGGGTCAATACCGATATCATGATCCGCTCGGTTCTGCTGCAGGCCAGTTTCACCACCTTCCTGTTCATCTCGGCGGGGCGCGGGGATGTGGCTCTGGCGGCCAATCAGGTGCTGCTGCAATTCCTGCAGATCACCTCTTTTGCGCTGGACGGTTTTGCCTTCGCGGCAGAAAGCCTTGTGGGGCAGGCCGTCGGGGCGGGGTCGGTGGCGCGGCTACGACGGGCAGGCTGGCTGAACGGGTTCTGGAGCTTTGGTTTCGCCGTCCTTCTGGGGGTGGTCTTTGCCCTGCTCGGACCGCAGATCATCAATCTGATGGCGCGGGCCGAAGAGGTGCGTGCGCTCGCAAAACACTATCTGCCGTGGATGATGATCATGCCGCTGGCCAGCTTCGGCAGCTATATTCTGGATGGCATTTTTATCGGGGCCACACAGACCCGTGCCATGCGGGATGCGATGATTGTCTCTGTCGCCGTTTATGTGGCGGCGCTGTTCCTGATGGTGCCGCTTTGGGGCAATCATGGCCTCTGGGCGGCATTGATGGTGCTGAACCTACTGCGTGCGCTCAGCCTTGGGGCGCTTTATCCCCGCCTTGAAGCGCGCATCGTTTAGTTGACGATCTGCATGGCTTGCGCGGTGATCCACGCCACGGCGGCATAGCGGCCGGTTTTTGCCAGAAATACGATGGGCAGATAAAGCCAGAGCGACATCCGCAGGATGCCTGCGATCAGGCAGATTAGGTCTCCACCCGGGGCCCAGCTGAGAAACAGGATCCATAGGCCCCAACGGTCGAACCAGCGATGGCCGCGGTCAAGCTGCTTCTGGCTGGCGGGAAACCATTTGCGGTCACGCCAGCGGTTGACCTGCCGCCCTATGTAATAGGTGATCAGGGCGCCGAGCGTGTTGCCGATCCCCGCGATCAGGATCATCAATCCGATAGGTGCCGCCTGCGCGGTCTGCATTGCCACAAACACGATTTCGGATTGCGCGGGGATCGGAGTGGCCGCCAGAAGTCCGGAGAAGAACAGGCCGGTCAGGGAGGCGGATAGGTCGAACATAGGGGCTCCGTCGCAGGCATGGTGTGACCCTCGAAAGGGCACTCGTTGGGCCCGAAAAGCAAAACGGGCGATGACAGTAAAATGTCTCGCCCGTCGAGCCGGTTCCGTGAGTGATAAAACGGATCAGTTTGAGTCTTCTTCGCGCGGGTCGCGCGGGGGACGGCCAACGACGTCACGCAGGGCGTCAAGCTCGATGAAATTGTCGGCTTGGCGGCGCAGTTCGTCCGCGATCATCGGCGGCTGCGAGCGGATCGTGGACACGACCGATACGCGCACGCCTTGGCGTTGCAGCGCCTCGACCAGGGGCCGGAAATCGCCATCGCCGGAGAACAGGACCGCGTGATCAAGACGCGGAGCAAGCTCCATCGCATTGACGGCCAGTTCGATATCCATGTTGCCCTTCACCTTCCGGCGGCCCATGGAATCGGTGTATTCCTTGGCCGGCTTGGTGACCATCGCATACCCGTTGTAATGCAGCCAGTCGACCAGCGGACGGATCGGGGAATATTCTTCGTTCTCGAGCAGCGCGGTATAATAGAAGGCCCGAACAAGCTTGCCGCGGCGTTCAAATTCCTGACGCAACAGCTTGTAGTCGATATCGAACCCGAGCGACTTTGCCGCTGCGTAGAGGTTCGAGCCGTCAATGAACAGCGCAAGCCGTTCGTCTTTGTAGAACATGAAATCAAAATCCTTTCTATTTCACACTCGCTACAACACGGGCATCCAAAGTGGGGCCGGATGCCCAAAACTTCCCTACTCATTATTCGACGCGAGTGATACCGATCTCAGATAGCAATGCAGCTCGGTCATGGGTATCTGTCTAAATGGATAGTAACACGATTATCATCGCCTTCGGGGCCAATATGACATCCACTTTGGGTAGCCCATCTGATGCAATCAGGGAAGCCTTCAAACGGCTCTGCGTTGCGTCATTTCGTCCCGTGGCGATGTCTCGCTTTTATCGGTCGGCGGCCTATCCGGCGGGCAGCGGGCCGGATTTTGTCAACGCCTGTGGACTGTTCCGCGCTTCCGGCAGTCCTACTGACATATTGTATTTGCTGCATGAAATCGAAAGCGGTCTTGGCCGTGTGCGGCACGGGCGCTGGATGCCGCGGGTGATCGATATCGATCTGATTGATTGCGGTAACATCATTCATCCGTCCGATGTGACGTTGCGTCATTGGCGGGATTTGCCCTTCGAAGAGCAGCAAAAAGCTACTCCGGAGCAGTTGATTCTGCCGCATCCGAGGCTTGAGGATCGGGGATTCGTGCTGATTCCCATGCGGGAGATCGTCCCGAACTGGGTGCATCCGCTGACCGGACAGACACTGGAACAGCTTGTCGAGGCGCTTCCAGAATCACAAATTGCCGGGCTTTCCCCGCTTGTGGCCGACGATCTGCGCGAATGAGCGCTTGTCAACCGTGCTGTTTGTCCCTATGTAGGCAATTCAGACATTCCCCGAGATCCGACTGGAGTGACATATGGCCCGCGTGACGGTTGAAGATTGCGTTGACAAAGTCCCGAACCGTTTCGAACTGGTGATGCTTGCTGCCCATCGTGCACGCGAGATCGCCGCCGGTTCTGCCCTGACGGTTGATCGTGACAACGACAAAAATCCGGTTTGTGCGCTGCGTGAAATCGCGGATGAGACCCAATCCGCAGACGATCTGCGCGAACGTCTTATCGAGGCGAACCAGACCCAGATCGAAGTCGATGAACCCGAAGACGATCAGATGGCCCAGCTTATGGCAGGCGAGCCCGCCTCTGCCGACAAGCCGGCTGATGACGACATGAACGAAGAGCGGATGCTGCGCGCGCTGATGGAAGCGCAGGGCCGCGAATAATCTGATCTGTTGAATGGTATGCGGAACGGGCGTCAATGATCGAAGTCGAAGACCTGATCGCGCTCGTTCGCAACTACAACCCGCATACCGATGACGGGTTGATCCGTAACGCTTATGCTTACGGGCTGAAGATGCATGAAGGGCAGTTCCGCCGCTCGGGCGAGCCCTATTTCACGCATCCTGTCGCCGTTGCCGCGATCCTGACCGAGATGCGTCTGGATGATGCGACGATTGTCACGGCGCTTTTGCATGACACGATCGAAGACACCCGTGCCTCCTATGCCGAGGTCGCGGGGCTTTTCGGGGAACCTATCGCCGAGCTGGTCGATGGTGTGACCAAGCTGACCAATCTGCAACTGTCCTCATCCGAGACCAAACAGGCGGAAAATTTCCGCAAGCTGTTCATGGCGATGTCGAAGGATCTGCGGGTTATTCTGGTGAAGCTGGCGGACCGTCTGCATAACATGCGCACGATCAAGTCGATGAAGCCGGAAAAGCAGGCCCAGAAAGCCCGCGAAACCATGGAGATCTATGCGCCGCTTGCGGGCCGCATGGGGATGCAGTGGATGCGCGAGGAGCTGGAGGATCTGGCCTTCAAGGTGCTCAACCCCGAGGCGCGCACCTCGATCATCCGCCGCTTTGTCGGGCTGCAGAAAGAGACGGGGGATGTGATCCCCAAGATCTCGGGCGATATCCGTCTGCTGCTGGAAGAGGCCAAGATTGACGCCGATGTGTTCGGTCGGGCCAAGCGTCCCTATTCCATCTGGCGCAAGATGGAAGAGAAGCAGCTGGCCTTCTCGCGCCTGTCCGACATCTACGGGTTCCGCGTGATCACCAAGACCGAGGCCGAATGCTACCGTGTGCTGGGGCTGATCCACCACCGCTGGCGCGCCGTTCCGGGCCGGTTCAAGGATTACATCAGCCAGCCGAAAACCAACGGCTACCGCTCGATCCATACCACCGTGTCGGGTCGTGATGGCAAGCGCGTCGAGGTGCAGATCCGCACCCGCCAGATGCATGAGGTCGCCGAATCGGGGGTGGCCGCGCATTGGGCCTATAAGGATGGCGAGCGGTCCTCGAACCCCTTCGCGGTTGATCCGGCACAATGGATCACCACCCTGACCGAACGCTTCGGGGAGGGGGATCACGAGGAATTCCTCGAGAATGTCAAACTCGAGATGTATTCCGATCAGGTCTTCTGTTTCACGCCCAAAGGCGATGTCGTGAAGCTGCCCAAAGGGGCGACGCCGATCGATTTTGCCTATGCGATCCACACGCGGATCGGCAATTCCTGCGTCGGGGCGAAGGTGGATGGTATCCGTGTGCCGCTCTGGACAAGGCTCAAAAATGGTCAGTCCGTTCAGGTGATTACCGCTTCGGGGCAGCGGCCTCAGGCGACGTGGCTGGATATCGTGGGCACCGGTCGGGCGCGTGCGGCTATCCGCAAGTCGCTGCGCGAGGAAGACCGGACACGCTTTGTCAAACTGGGGGCCGAGCTTGCGCGTGTGGCCTTTGAACATGTCGGTCGTAAAGTCACTGATAAGGCGCTGCGCACGGCGGCACGGTCGCTCGGGCTGACCGACGAGACCGAGGTTCTGGCCCGTCTGGGTTCGGCCGAGATTGCCTCGGGCGATGTGATTGGCGTGCTCTATCCCGAGCTTGTGCACCGTCGTGAAGAAACGGTCGAACCGACGCGTGCCGTGATCGGGCTCGGGGCCGATCAGAGCTTTACCCGTGCGGGATGCTGTCAGCCACTGCCGGGCGAGCGGATCGTGGGGATTACCTATCGCGGGCGCGGGGTCGTGATCCATTCGATCGACTGCCCCGCTTTGGAAGATGTTGAAAGCGAACCCGAACGCTGGGTCGATCTGCATTGGCAGGGGGGGCAGCATCCGCCGGTCTATACGGCCTCGCTGAAGGTCACGATTTCCAATGACGCAGGGGTGCTTGGCCATATCTGCACGCTGGTTGGCCAGCAGAGGGCGAATATTTCCGATCTGAATTTTGTCGATCGGAAACCGGACTTTTACTCTTTGATTATAGAGGTGGAGTTGCGGGATATGGAACATCTGCACCGCCTGTTGACCGCGCTTGAAGCGGAAACAGATGTGGCACAGGTGGAACGTTGGCGCGATTTATCGCGCAAACCGTGACGATTGGCGGTTGCGTCTTACCTATAAGAAGGCGTTCATGGGGTCATGAGTGTCCGCATCGGGCGTTTCCCTGCGGATAGAAGGAAGTATTTCAGACGTGTTCAAGCGGCGTGAGAAAAAACCGATCCTGATCGCCGCGCGGGATGCTTTGTGGCCGCGCACGGGATGGTCCCGTGCGTTCCAGTATGTCAAGCACCGCATAAACCGTCTTCCCGACCGTCCCCAGCGCATTGCCCGCGGGATTGCGGCAGGTGTTTTCATCTCGTTTACGCCGTTTTTCGGGCTGCATTTCTTTGGGGCGGCTGCCATTGCGTGGCTGCTGCGCGGCAATATGATCGCCTCCATTCTGGGGACGTTTTTCGGCAATCCTCTGACCTTCCCGATCATCGCGGTTTTCTCGACGCAATTCGGGCGGCTGATTCTCGGGCAGGACCGTCCGCGTCAGGCTTTGGGGCAGGGCGGCTCTATCCTGACCCCCGATCCACAGGCGGCCAGCACGCTGGGCGAGGTTTTCGCGAGGGCAGGCCATGATCTGGTGCATAACTTCTGGGCGCTGTTTACACCTGCGCGACCGGAATGGGGCGGGTTGCACCAGTTTTTCTCCGATGTCTGGCTGCCCTATCTGGTTGGCGGGCTGCTGCCGGGGCTGATTGCGGCGGTGGTCATGTATTACGTCACCCTGCCGTTCATTTCGGCCTATCAGAACCGCCGCCGCGCCAAGCTGAAAGAGCGCCTTGAGCAGGCGCGTGCGAAACTGGCGGCCCGCTCGCGCGAACGCAGTGAACGGCGTGTCGCAGGGCGCACGAATGACACGGCTGCCAAGCACGAGGGCTGATCGGCCCATGTCAGATTGGGGTTCAATCTGGCGCATAGACACGCCATACTCTGCGCCGGATGATTGCCTTGAAGGTTGGCCCTGAAATGTCGAAGAAACTACGTCTTGGCGTGAATATTGATCACGTCGCTACAATCCGTAACGCGCGTGGATCGTCCTATCCCAGCCCGGTGCGGGCGGCGAAGCTGGCGGAAGCGGCGGGGGCCGACGGGATTACGGCACATCTGCGCGAAGACCGTCGCCACATCCGCGACAGTGATATCGAAGCTTTGCGGGCCGAACTGAGCACGCCGCTGAATTTCGAAATGGCGCCCACGCCCGAGATGCAGGCGATCGCGCTGCGTCATATCCCGCATGCCTGCTGCATTGTGCCCGAAAAGCGCGAAGAGGTCACCACCGAGGGCGGGCTGGATGTGGCCGCAGATCAGGCGCGGCTGACGGAATATGTGAAGCCGCTGGTCGATGCGGGGATCCGTGTGTCGATGTTTATCGGCCACGAACCCGCCCAGATCGAGGCTTCGGCCCGCATCGGCGCGCAGGTGATCGAGCTGCATACGGGCCATTACTGCGATATGCATTTCGCGGGCCGCTTTGACGAACGCGATGCCGAGCTGGAGGCGCTGGCGGCAGGGGCGGCCTATGCGGCCGAGCTGGGCCTGGAGGTGCATGCCGGCCACGGGCTGACCTATGACACGGTTTCGCCGGTGGCCGCGATCAAGCAGATCCGCGAACTGAATATCGGTCATTTCCTTATTGCCGAAGCGGTGTTTCTCGGGCTACGTCCCGCCGTTGAACATATGCGCCACCTGATGGATGCGGCGCGCGGATAAACGAGTTTTTGCGGAAATCATTCAATGAATTATCTACGTTACCTTGCCTGTTTTGTGGGCGTGTCGGTTCTGGCCTCGGTGCTGCTTGCGGTGCTTCGGACGGCTGGTGTGCCGCTTTCGGGGGCGGCTTTCGGTGCGGTGCCGATCCTGGTCGCCGCGATGGTCGAGGGGCAGGGCTTTGCGCGTAAATACCAGCGCAGTCCCCGTGCGGGCGAGGCGTGGGGTTTTGCACTGAAGGCCTTCGTTCTGGTGGCGCTTGTCGAACTGGGGCTGGGCACGCTGGCATGGTTTTTCCTGCCCGGGGCACAGGCGGGCGTTTCTGCTGGGCAACTGCCGTTGTTTCTGGCGATCATTTTCGGGCTGACGTTTCTGCTGGTGGTTCTCATCTCGCGCTTCTTCTTTAGCACCAGTGCGAAGAACTATCTGAAAGCGATGGAGAAAAAGGCGCAGAAGCTGGCCAAGAGACAGGCGAAGGCATGATTATCGGCATCGGCAGCGATCTGGCCAATATCGAGCGTATCCAGAATACGCTCGACCGTTTCGGGGACCGGTTCCGCAATCGCGTTTTTACGCCGGTAGAGCAGGCCAAGGCCGATGCGCGGGCGGATGTGGCGGGCACCTATGCCAAACGCTGGGCCGCGAAAGAGGCCTGTTCCAAGGCGCTTGGCACGGGCTTGCGCATGGGAATTTCGTGGAAGGATATGGCGGTGACAAACCTGACCACCGGCCAGCCCGTGATGGAACTGACCGGCTGGGCCGCCGAACGGCTTTTGCAGATCACGCCTGCCGGTCACGAGGCAGTGATCCATGTGACATTGACGGATGATCATCCTTGGGCGCAAGCCTTTGTTGTGATCGAGGCACGGCCTCTTTCCACCCCTTCCGGTGCTGGCCTTTCTTGACAGCGCGCGCGCATCGCGCGAAGGAAGGGCGCAACCCACAAAGGAGCAAGCCCCGAATGGCAGACAAGACGAAGTCCCAGAACGGTATCATCGAGACGATCAAGACGGTTTTCTGGGCCCTGCTCATTGCGGGCGTGTTCCGCACGCTCTTCTTCCAGCCGTTCTGGATTCCGTCGGGGTCCATGAAGGATACGCTACTGATCGGCGATTTCCTTTTCGTGAACAAGATGGCCTATGGCTATTCGCGCTATTCCTGCCCCTTCGCGGCCTGCCCGATTTCGGGGCGCATTCTGGCGCATGATCCCAAGCGCGGCGATGTGGTGGTGTTCCGTCACCCGACCAAGGGGGTCGATTTCATCAAGCGGGTGATCGGCCTGCCGGGAGACCGTATCCAGGTGCGCGAAGGTGTGCTCTATATCAACGATAAGGCCGTCAAACTGGAGAATGCACCCGATTTCACCGAGATCAAGGAACAGCAGGGTCCGCAAGGTCTGGTGCCGCGCTGTGCGAATGATCCGGTCGGGCAGGGGGGCACCTGTGTCAAAGAGCGCCAGCGCGAGACGCTGCCCAATGGCGTGACCCATGACATTCTCAATATCACAGATCAGGGCTTCTTGGATAATACCGAAGTCTTCACCGTCCCCGAAGGCGAGTATTTCTTCATGGGGGATAACCGCGACAACTCCGAAGACAGCCGTGTGCCGCTGCGCGCCGGTGGCGTGGGCTTCGTACCGGCAGAATATCTGGTGGGCCGTGCCGACCGGATCATGTTCTCTTCGGCAGGGCGGTCGCTCTTCTTCTTCTGGACCTGGCGTCCGGATCGTTTCTTCAAGGCAATCGAGTGAAACTCTCAAGCGACATCACAGACTTCATGGAGAGGCTCGGGCATCAGTTTGATAAGCCCGAGCTGATCATTCGTGCATTGACCCATGCGTCGATCTCGACCAAGACCCGCCCCGATAACCAGCGGCTGGAGTTTCTGGGCGACCGCGTTTTGGGGCTGACGATGGCCGAGGCGCTGTTTTCTGCCGATAAGGCCGCGACCGAAGGCCAGCTTGCGCCGCGTTTCAACGCGCTTGTGCGCAAGGAAGCCTGTGCTGAGGTCGCGCGCGAAATCGATCTGGGGGCGGTGCTGAAGCTGGGGCGGTCGGAAATGATGACCGGAGGCCGCCGCAAGGAGGCGCTTCTGGCCGATGCGATGGAGGCGGTGATTGCCGCCGTCTATCTGGATGCCGGTTTCGAGGTCGCCCGCGATCTGGTGCTGCGCCTTTGGGGCGAGCGGGTCGAATCCGTGGATGCCGATAGCCGCGATGCCAAGACATCCCTGCAGGAATGGGCGCAGGCCCGCCATCTTGCCCCGCCGAAATATGTGACCATCTCGCGCGACGGGCCGGACCATGCCCCCGTCTTCGAGATCGAAGCGCAACTTGAAAATGGCGAGACCGCCCGTGCCAAGGCCCGCGCAAAACGTCAGGCCGAACAGGCCGCAGCCCGAGCCCTGCTCGACCGGATGGAGAAAAAAGCATGACCGAAGAGACCCGCGCAGGCTTTGTCGCCCTGATCGGCGAGCCCAATGCCGGTAAATCGACGCTGCTGAACCGGATGGTGGGCGCGAAAGTGTCGATCGTCACGCATAAGGTGCAGACCACCCGCGCGCGTATCCGTGGTGTGGCGATGGCCGGTCAAAGCCAGATCGTCTTCGTGGATACCCCCGGTATCTTCCGCCCGCGCCGTCGTCTGGACCGCGCGATGGTGAAGGCTGCTTGGGGTGGGGCGGCAGATGCCGATGTGGTGGTTCTGCTGGTCGAGGCCCATCGTGGTTTGACCGGAGGTGTCGAGGCGATCATCGAGGCGCTGAAAGAGCGCGGTGGTGACCAGCCGGTGGCTTTGGCGATCAACAAGATCGACAAGGTGAAATCCGAGGATCTTCTGGCGCTGACCCAGAAGCTGAACGACGCTTTCCCCTTCGTGAAGACCTTCATGATCTCTGCCGAGCGTGGTCATGGCGTAGAAGACCTGCGCGAATGGCTGGCCGGCGAGGTGCCTAGCGGTCCGTGGCTCTATCCCGAGGATCAGATCGCCGATCTGCCGATGCGCATGATCGCCGCCGAGATCACCCGCGAGAAGCTGACCCTGCGTCTGCATGAGGAGCTGCCCTATCAGCTGACCGTCGAGACCGAGCACTGGACCGACCGTGAGGATGGCACCACCCGTATCGATCAGGTGATCTATGTCGCGCGTGACGGCCATAAGGGCATCGTGCTGGGCAAGGGTGGCGAAACGATCAAGGGCGTATCCACCGCGGCCCGCGCCGATCTTTGCGAATTCCTTGGCAAGACCGTGCATCTGTTCCTGCAGGTGAAAGTGCGTCCGAACTGGCTGGAAGAGCGTGACCGCTATTCCGAGATGGGTCTGGATTTCAAGGACGGCGATTGATGCTGACGGCGGAATTCTGGGTGAAGGCCTATCTCAAACGGCTCGAACTTGCGAATATTCCGGCCTATGTGACGGCGCATGGCAATGATGCCTCGGGCGCGGTGCTGGTGAAATGCACCCGCCTTGATGGCACTGCCGAGGCCTTCCAGCGCAGTTTCGATCTGATGACGGGTGCGCGCAAATGGATGTCTCTGGTGGCGGGGCCGGAGGCCGATGTCGATGCCTCGATCCGCAAACAGCGCAGCTTTGACCGTGACCTCTGGGTGATCGAGATCGAAAGCCGCGAGGGCGTGACCCTTCTGGATGAAGACGGTTTGATGGATTGAGATGGATTGGGTTGACCAAGGCACCATCCTGACCAGCCGTCCGCAGGGCGAGACCTCGCGCCTTATCGAGGTATTCACCGAAACCCATGGCCGCCACGCGGGTATCGTGCGGGGCGGGGCCTCGCGCAAGATGGCGGCGCATCTGCAACCGGGAAGCCATGTGTCCGTCCGGTGGCGGGCGCGTCTGGCCGATCAGCTTGGGGCCTTCACTGTCGAGCCGCTTAAATCGCGTGCGGGGGCGATGCAGGACAGGCTGGCGCTGCTGGGGCTGAATTCCACCTGCGCTCTGCTGGCTTTCGCATTGCCCGACCGTGAGGCGCATCCCGCCCTTTATCATCGCTCCGAGCCGCTGTTCGATGTGATCGGGCAGGCCCATGAGGGCTGGATATTGGATTACCTGCGCTGGGAGATGACCCTTCTGGAGGATCTGGGCTACGGGTTGGATCTGACGCGCTGTGCGGTGACCGGCAGTTTTGACGATCTGGCCTATGTCAGCCCCAAAACGGGTCGTGCGGTCAGCCGCGCAGGTGCGGGCGATTGGGCGCCGCGCCTTCTGCCCTTGCCGCAATTCCTGTTGGGGCAGGGGCCTGCCTCTCTGGCCGAGGTCGAAGAGGGGCTGGGGCTCACGGGCTATTTCCTGAACACCCATCTGGCCCCCACATTGGGCAACCGCCCTTTGCCTGCGGCACGGGCGCGTCTGGTCGAGGCGCTCGCGCGGCTTTAGGGCGCGGCTTCAGGGTGCGGGACGGTCGTCCAGCTTCAGCTGCAGCAGCACCAGATTGAGCCAGCGCCCGAATTTGCGCCCAACCTCGGGCATCCGGCCCGTTTCAACAAAGCCCAGCCGCTCATGCAGCTTGATTGATCCGGGGTTGTCTTCGGAAATCGCCGCCACCATCACATGTTTGCCCGCATCCCGCGCATGGGCAATCACCGCCTCAAGCAGCGGCGTCCCAAGCCCGCGCCCGCGCATCGACGGGTGCACATAGACCGAATGTTCGACGCTTAGCGCATAGCCGTCATGGGGGCGATAGGGGCCATAGCTGGCATAGCCCATAACCTTGCCGTCCAGCTCGGTCACAAAGACCGGAAAGCCCGCAGCCTGACGCTCGGCAATCCATGCGCGACGGTTCTCGGCATCAACCAGAACCTCGTTCCAGATGGCGGTCGTAGTCTGCACCGCGTCATTGTAGATGTCCAGAATATCTTCGGCATCACTCGCACGCGCGTCACGGATCATCGCATCCCCCTAATGTTTCCGCCCAGATTGCGCGGATTATGGGGCTATGCAATCAGAATCGGGGCCCGAAGGCCCCGATGTCGCAAGATCAGCCCAGCAGGCGGCGGGCGATCACCTGCGCCTGAATCTCGGCAGCACCTTCGAAGATATTCAGGATGCGAGCGTCACAAAGGATGCGCGAGATCTGGTATTCCAGCGCGAAACCATTGCCGCCGTGGATCTGCAACCCGTTGTCGGCGGCCGACCATGCCACGCGCGCACCCAGCAGTTTCGCCATGCCTGCCTCAAGGTCGCAGCGGTGGCCGTGGTCCTTCTCCCACGCCGAGAAATAGGTCAGCTGGCGGGCGATCATCGTCTCGGTCGCCATGATGGCCAGCTTGCCTGCCACCCGCGGGAATTCGATCAGCGATTTGCCGAACTGCTTGCGGTCGATGGCATATTGCATCGCCACCTCGCAGGCCGATTGCGCCACGCCAACGGCACGGGCCGCCGTCTGGATGCGCGCGGATTCGAAGGTCTCCATCAACTGCTTGAAGCCCTTGCCTTCCTCGCCGCCCAGAAGGTTCTCGCCCTTCACGCGGAAGCCGTCGAAGCCAAGCTCGTATTCCTTCATGCCGCGATAGCCCAAGACCTCGATCTCGCCGCCGGTCATGCCCTCGGTGGGGAAGGGGTTGTCATCGGTGCCCGGCGTCTTTTCGGCCAGAAACATCGACAGGCCCTTATAGTCGCTGGTCTCGGGATTGGTGCGCGCCAGAAGCGTCATCACATGGGTGCGCTGCGCATGGGTGATCCATGTCTTATTGCCGGTGATCACCCAATCGTCGCCCTCCTTTACCGCGCGGGTCCGCAAAGACCCCAGATCCGAGCCGGTGTTCGGTTCGGTAAAGACGGCGGTGGACAGGATCTCGCCCGAGGCCAGACCGGGCAGCCATTTCTGCTTTTGCTCTTCGGTGCCGCCGCAAAGGATCAGCTCTGCCGCGATTTCTGAGCGCGTGCCCAGCGAGCCCACGCCGATATAGCCGCGCGACAGTTCTTCGGTGACCACGGCCATCGCCGCCTTCGACATGCCGAAGCCGCCATATTCCTCGGGGATGGTCAGGCCGAAGACGCCAAGCTCGGCCAGTTCCTCGATGGTCTCCATCGGGATCAGCTCGTCCTTCAGGTGCCATTCATGGGCGAAGGGTTTCACCTTTTCCTCGGCGTAGCGGTAGAATTGCTCGCGCACCATCTCCAGCTCTTCGTCCAGACCGGAGGTGCCGAAGATCGAACGGCCCTGCAGCTCGCGCAACTCGGCAACCAGCATCTGGCGGGCCTCGGGGCTGTTGCCGCGGGTCATCAGTTCGCGGGCTTCTGCCGACGGGGTCCAGCTGATCTCCAGATCCGACAGGCGCGCGATCTCGCCCTGGCTCATCGGGATGCCACCCGCGATCTGGTTGAGATATTCGCCAAAGCCGATCTGCAGCAGCAGACTGTCGATCACACCCAGACCGTTCTCGCTGGAACGCAGCGCCCATGCCTGAAGCTGTTTGAGGCTTTCCTCATAGGTGGCCAGCCATGCCAGCGCATGCGCCTGAAACTGGTGCGCCTCCAGTGCGGCACCCGATACGCGCCCGTCAACGGTTACCTTGTGGCGCAGCGCCTCTTTGGCCTGCGAGACCAGTGTGGCGATCTCGGGCAGGGTTGCCCCCGTCACTGTCGTCAGATCCGCCAGAATGCCAGTCATGCTCATCTCCGCCCCATCATGCGCCATGAATCAGTCCTCCCTGAGTGGACTTCCTTGTAATCCTTTTGCGGTCGCAGCGCAATAAAAAACCAAAATAGAGTTACAATTTGATCCAATGTTACCCTTTGGAAAATATAGTCTCGACTATTCAAGCGCTTCTACGGGCTGTAAGCATGGTCACAAGATTGCGAGGAGGGGTGCAATGTTCGGGATGGAAATCTGGCAGCTTGCGGTGGCCGTCGGGGTGGCGGTGATTGCGGGCTTTGTAAAAGGTGCCATCGGCTTTGCGTTGCCGATGATCATGCTTTCGGCCTATGCCTCGATCTTCGACGCAGATACGGCGCTTGCGCTTTTGATCCTGCCGGTGACGGCCACCAATGTGGCGCAGGCGCTGCGGCAGGGCTGGCGGGCGGCTTGGGAGACGGCGGTGCAATACCGGCTGCATCTGGTCACGCTGCTGGTCTGTATCGCCATCAGCGCCAATTTCGTCACGGTGCTGCCCAAGGCGTTGGGCTATGCGCTGTTGGGCGTGCCGATCATCCTTTACACGGCGTCGGAAATTCTGGGCTACGGGCTACGCTTGCACACCCGCCATGCGAAACGCTTCGAGTTCTGGTCCAGCGTTGTGGGCGGCTTGTTTGGCGGGATCTCCGGCATCTGGGGGCCGCCGCTGATTGCCTATCTGATGTCGATGAAGGTCGAGAAGACCGAAGCCATGCGGATCATGGGCGTGTCCTTCTTTGCGGGCGGGGTGATGCTGACGGGCGCGCATCTGATGACGGGAGTGATGAATGCCCATACCTTCCCGATGTCGGCGCTTCTGGTGATTCCGTCTTTTGCTGGGCTGTGGCTGGGATTCTGGGCGCATGACCGGCTGAATGCGGTGCTGTTCCGGCGTGCGACCCTGTTTGTGTTGCTGCTGACGGGCATCAATCTGCTGCGCAAGGCGTTTATGGGCTAGTGTTGTGCCTGTGCGGCCTTCGCGCTATGCGAGGGGAAACCCCTGACAGGAGCCCAGCCCATGCCTATTGATCCCGTCGACCTCAGCGCCCAGCTGATCCGCTGCCCCTCTGTCACACCGCAGGAGGGGGGCGCTTTGGTGCTTTTGGAGGGCATGCTGAGCGAGGCGGGCTTTGCCTGCACGCGCGTGGACCGCGGCGGCGTGTCCAACCTCTTCGCCCGCTGGGGGGCGAAAAACGCGGCCAGGTCTTTCGGCTTTGGCGGCCATACCGATGTCGTGCCGGTGGGCGACGAGGCCGCTTGGACCAAGCCGCCGTTTTCCGGCCTGATCGAGGATGGGGTTCTTTGGGGGCGCGGGGCCACCGATATGAAAACCGGCGTGGCGGCCTTTGTTGCCGCTGCGGTGGATTTCGTGAAGGACACGCCACCTGATGGGGCGATTGTCTTCGTGATTACCGGCGATGAGGAAGGCCCCGCCAAGGATGGCACCGTGGCCGTTCTGGACTGGATGGAGGCTGAAGGCGAGACGATGTCGGTCTGTCTGGTGGGCGAGCCAACCTCTCCGGAAGTCTTGGGCGATATGATCAAGATCGGGCGTCGGGGCTCGGTAACGTTTGATCTTGTGGCCGAGGGCGTTCAGGGCCATGTCGCCTATCCGCATCGGGCCAAGAACCCGCTGCATGCGCTGGTGGATCTGCTGGGGCGCATGAATGCCCAGCCGCTGGACAATGGCACCGCGCATTTCGACCCGTCTTCCTTGCAGGTGACCACCATCGATTGCGGCAATACGGCCAGCAATATCGTGCCTGCTCGTGCGACGGCGCAGGTGAATATCCGCTTCAACGATGCCCATAGCGGGGCCTCGCTGACCGAATGGGCCGAAGGTCTGGTGGCAGAGGTCGCGGCAGCTACGGGTGTGAAGATCGGCCTGACGGCATCTATCTCGGGCGAAAGCTTCTATACCGCGCCGGGTCCTTTCGTCGAGCTGGTCTCTGATGCGATTGAGGCCGAATGCGGTCTCCGGCCGGAGCTCTCCACCTCGGGTGGCACTTCGGATGCGCGGTTTATCAAACACCATTGTCCGGTGCTGGAATTCGGTCTGGTCGGGAAAACCATGCATAAGGTCGACGAGCGGATCGAAACCTCTCAGATCACGCAGCTGAAGGCCGTTTATACCCGCATCCTTCAGGGCTATTTCGCATGAGAACCTGCGAAGAGGTCACTGATCTGGCGCAGGTCCACGCGCTGCGCCGCGCCGTTTTCATCGAGGAACAGGGCTATAGCGAGGCCGAGGAATTCGATGGCCGTGACGGCGACGCCCTGCAGATCCTGATGCGCGAGGGCGATCAGCCGATTGCCACCGCGCGGGTGTTTATCGAGGGCGAGACCGCCAAGATCGGGCGCATCTGCGTGGCGAAATCACATCGCGGCTTGGGGCTTGGGGCCGAGATCCTGCGCGATGCGATGACGCGGGCCAAGGCGAAGGGCTGCGCCAAGGCGATGCTTAGCGCTCAGGTGCAGGCGATCCCCTTCTATGAAAAACTGGGCTACACCGCCTATGGCGAGACCTATCCCGACGGCCATGTGCCGCATCGCGATATGGTGGCGCCGCTTTGATCTTTCCCGCGTGACGGAAATCGCGCGCCGTGATAGGCAAAAATCATGACAACACAGATTCCGTCCCGTGAGCAAATCCTCGATTGGCTCAATGATAACCCGACCACGACCTCCAAGCGTGATATTGCCCGTGCCTTCGGCATCAAGGGGCAGGCCAAGATCGAGCTGAAGCGCATCCTGCGCGAGATGGAGGACGAAGGGCTGGTCGAGCGCCGCCGCAAATCCTTCCGCGAGCCGTCCAAGCTGCCGCCGGTGACGGTGCTTGAGGTGCTGCGCCCCGACAGTATGGGCGATCTCTGGGCGAAGCCCCTGGAATGGGAAGGCGAGGGGGCCGAGCCTCTGATCCTGATGATCCCCAAGGCGGGCGAAGAGGCTTTGGGGCCGCATGACCGCGTGCTGGCGCGGCTGACCGAGACACCCGACGAGCAATATGATTACGAGGCCCGCCCCATCCGCAAGATCGGTTCGGCGGCGAAGAAGGTCGTCGTGGGTATCTTCCGCAAGACCGCCGAGGGCGGGCGGATCGTGCCGATCGACAAGGGGCAGGACAAGGAATGGCATGTGCCGCAGGCCGCCGCTATGGAGGCCCGCGACGGCGAGCTGGTCGAGGCCGAACAAAGCGCCCCGCGTGGCCGCATGGGCCTGCCGCTGGCGCGCATTATCGCGCGTTTAGGCGACCCGACCGCGCCCAAGGCCGTGTCGCTGATTGCGATCCATCAGCATGGTATCCCCGACCGTTTCCCCGATGAGGTGATCGCCGAGGCCGATGCCGCAAGGCCCGCCGGTATGGAGGGCCGTGAAGACCTGACGCATATGCCCTTTGTCACCATCGATCCGGGTGATGCGCGTGACCATGACGACGCCTGTTTCGTCGAATATGACCGCGATCCGGCCAATGAGGATGGCACGATCCTTTGGGTCGCCATTGCCGATGTCGCGCATTATGTGACGCCCAATTCCGAACTCGACCGCGAGGCGCGGATGCGCGGCAATTCGAGCTATTTCCCCGACCGCGTGGTGCCGATGCTGCCCGACCGTCTGTCGGGCGATCTATGCTCGCTGCATGAGGGTGTGTCGCGCGCGGTGCTGGTGGCGAAAATGACTATTGATGCCGATGGCAACAAGGTCCGCCACAGCTTCCACCGTGCGATGATCAAATCGGTCGCCTCGCTGGAATATGGTCAAGTGCAGCGCGCGCAGGATGGTAATCCCGACGAGCAATGCGAACCTCTGATGGAGGAGGTGATCGAGCCGCTTTACGATTGCTACGCCGCCCTTCTGCGGGCGCGGGCGCGTCGTCAGCCGCTGAACCTTGACCTGCCCGAACGCAAGATCGTGCTGTCCGACAGCGGCAAGGTGCTGTCGATCCAGTTCAAGGAACGGCTGGATGCGCATAAGCTGATCGAAGAATTCATGGTGCTGGCCAATGTGGCCGCCGCCGAGGAACTTGAACGCCTGAAACGCCCGCTTCTGTATCGCGTGCACGAAGAACCCAGTCAGGACAAGCTGGAGTCCTTGCGCGAGGTCGCGCAGGCTTCAGGCTTCAAGCTGGCCAAGGGGCAGGTTCTGCGGACCTCGCATCTGAACCACCTGCTGGAGCAGGCATTGAACAGCGATTTCAACGAGCTGATCAATATGTCTACGCTGCGGACCATGACGCAGGCCTATTACTACCCGCAGAATTTCGGGCATTTCGGTCTGGCGCTGAAATCCTATGCGCATTTCACCTCGCCGATCCGCCGCTATTCGGACCTGATCGTGCATCGGGCGCTGATCTCGGGGCATGGATGGGGCGATGATGGGCTGAGCCAATGGGATATCGAGCACCTCGAAGAGACGGCCAAGCAGATTTCCGATACCGAGCGCCGGTCGATGGCGGCGGAACGCGATACGACCGACCGCTATCTGGCGGCCTATCTGTCGGAACGTGTGGGCAACGAGTTCACGGGCCGCGTGTCGGGCGTGCAGGGCTTTGGCCTGTTCATCCGGCTGGATGAGACGGGTGCCGACGGGATGATCCCGATCCGTGCCATCGGCAACGAGTTCTTCCATTTCGACCGCGAGGCCCAGACGCTGACCGGTGCCGACACCGGCATCGAGATCACCGCAGGCATGCGGGTTCTGGTGCGTCTGGTCGAGGCCGTGCCGGTGACGGGTGGGCTGTTGCTGGATCTGTTGCAACTGGAAGGGGCCGAGCTGCCCTCGTCGCGCCGCTCGGCACGGCGCAAGGGGCGGCCCGGCACATCGGCCCCGCGCAAGATTGGCGCTCTGAAGGCCAAAACCCGCGCCAAAGCCCGTAAGGTCAAGCGCGAGCGGAAGTCAAAGTAACCACTCGATCGGCAGGAACGATCCTGCCACGATCAGGAAACGCTGCCACCACGAGGTATAGGGCTCGTGGTGCCAGATTTCCGTGCCCTGATCGGTGGTGCGTTCCCAGCGGATGCGCTTGTGTTCGCGCGTCAGTTTCCATGCCGCAGCGGGAATGACGCTTTCAAAGCCTTTATGCAGGTGCTCCGCCCAGTCCTTATCGTGGATCACGATCCCCATTTCGGTATTCAGCAGAAGCGAACGCGGATCGAAGTTGAAGGTGCCGATAAAGACCTTCTCGGTATCGACAGACAGGATCTTGGCATGCAGTTTCGTGCGCGCAAAGGGCGAGGTCCCGCGGCGGTGATGCCCGATCAGCCCACGGCGGAACTTGACATGTTCGTCATGGGCGAATTCATAGATCTCCACCCCGCCCGACAGCAGTTTGCGGCGCTGGCCCGAATAGCCGGTATGGACGATGGGCTTGTCCGAGGAGGCCAGCGAATTGGTCAGCACCCGCACCTTCACCCCTGCTTTGGCCAGTTTGATCAACTGGCGGCGGCCCGCATTGCGCGGCACGAAATAGGGCGAGATTATATCGAAACGGGTGGTAGGCGTGCCCATCGCCATATGCATATTGGGAAACAGCAGATTGCGGCGACGGGCGCGGCCCAGAACCTTTTCGGGGGCGTCATAAAGCAGCTTCACCTCGGCTTCACGCAGATTGGGGCGGCCTGCCTCCAGTTCCTCCGTGGTCGGGGTTTCGGCCAGAAGCGCCAGAAAGTTCTGCGCATCCTCACTTTTGACGCGCTCTGCATTCTGCGCCGCGCCTGTTCGGGTGTCCTCTAACAGCCGGTCGGGCAGGATGGTGTCTGCGGGCCATGTCGGTTCGGAATTCCAGTAGGTTTCGAATTCCTCGCGGGCCTCGCATGCGGCGCGGCCCATCACGAGCGCGTCGAAATCCATGAAGGTGCCCATGCGGGCGAGATCATTGTAATATTCATCCCCCACATTGCGCCCGCCAACCACGGCGGCGCGCCCATCGACCACCAGCGCCTTGTTATGCATGCGCCGGTTCAGGCGCCGGAAATCCATTGCATAGCCCAGAAGCCGCATGCCGCGCAGCGGGAAGGGGTTGAAAAGCCGCACTTCGATCCGAGGATGGGCATTCATCCACGCGATCCGCGCGTCAATCGGTTTGGTCGCGTTATCGTCGATCAGAAGGCGCACCCGCACACCGCGCTCCGCTGCTTTGTGCAGGGCCTCCAACATCAGGCTTCCGCAGGTGTCGGGACGCCAGAGATAGTATTGCACCTCGATACTATGTTCGGCCATCTCGATCAGCTTGAGGCGGGTCGCGAAGGCCTCGATGCCATCCGGAAGCGGAAGCACACCGGATATCGAGAGATCGGGCCAGATCCCTGCCAACCGCGTCTTTTCCGGCAAGGCGAGAACCTCGGGGGGCAGGTCGGGGCGTTCGGGGAGGCGCGTGCGTGTCCAGAGCCAGAGAAAAGCCATCAGGCCAAGGACGAGAATACCGAAAATCATAGGCCACCACGGTCTGTTACAGTGCAAAGCTAGCGCGTGGGGCAAAAATGGAAAGGGCCGGGAAATCCCGGCCCTTCTTAACGGTCTTCGCTCGGGGGTCAGCCGATCGCGACGGCTTTCACTTCGTCGTCGATATAGGGAACATATTGCTCGAAATTGTCCGAGAACATTTTCACCAGTTTGGCGGCCTGCGCGTCATAGGCGTTCGGGTCGACCCACGTGTCGCGCGGGTTCAGAAGCTTGGTGTCAACGCCAGCCACCAGAACCGGAACTTCGAAGCCGAAATTCGGATCTTTGCGGAACTGGACCGCATCCAGCGACCCGTCGAGTGCGGCATCTAGAAGCGCGCGGGTAGCCTTGATGGGCATACGCGAGCCTTCGCCGAACTTGCCACCGGTCCAACCGGTGTTCACCAGCCAGCAGGATGCACCATTCTTTGCGATCTTCTCGGCCAGCAGCTTGCCGTAGACTTCCGGACGACGCGGCATGAAGGGCGCACCGAAGCAGGTGGAGAAGGTCGGGATGGGCTCTACCACACCGATTTCCGTGCCCGGAGTTTTCGAGGTGAAGCCCGAAAGGAAGTGATACATGGCCTGTGCAGGGGTCAGACGTGCGATGGGCGGCAGAACGCCATAGGCATCGCAGGTCAGCATGATCACGTGTTTGGGGCTACCACCGACCGAGGTTTCCGACGCATTCGAGATGTAATGCAGCGGGTAGGCACAGCGCATGTTGTCGGTGATCGAGTTGTCTTCGAAGTTGAGATCCAGCGTCTCGGGATCGAAGGTCATGTTCTCGACCACGGTGCCGAACATCGAGCAGGTCGCGTAGATCTCGGGCTCGGCTTCGGCCGAGAGGTTGATCGTTTTCGCGTAGCAGCCGCCTTCGAAGTTGAAGATGCCCTCGTCCGACCAGCCATGCTCGTCATCGCCGATCAGCGTGCGCGACGGGCTTGCCGAAAGCGTGGTCTTGCCGGTGCCCGACAGACCGAAGAAGATGGCCGCATCATCGGGATTATCGATGGCGTGGTTGGCCGAGCAGTGCATCGGCATGATGCCATTGCCGGGCAGGATGTAGTTGAGAAGGGAGAACACGCCCTTCTTGTTTTCGCCCGCATATTCGGTGTTGCCGATGAGGATGAGCTTCTTCGAGAAGTTCAGCGCGATCACCGTTTCCGAGCGGCAGCCGTGGCGTTCGGGGTCGGCTTTGAAGCTCGGGCAGTTCACGATGGTGAATTCCGGCACAAAGCTGTCCAGCTCGGAACGCTCGGGGCGGCGCAGCATGGTGCGGATGAAGAGGTTGTGCCATGCGAGTTCGGATACCACGCGCACATCAAGACGATGCGCCGGATCGGCACCGCCGAACAGATCCTGCACGAAGTAGTCGCGGCCCGCCATATGCGCGAGCATATCGGCATGCAGCAGATCGAACTTGTCTTCGTCCATCGGATTGTTGTTTTCCCACCAGATGGTGTTCTCAACTTCGGGGGTGCGGACAACAAACTTGTCTTTGGGCGAGCGGCCGGTATGCGCACCGGTCGTGCAATAGAATGCGCCGCCCTTACCAAGGGTGCCTTCATTGCGTTTGAGCGCCTCTTCGACCAGCGCCGGCTCGATCAGGTTGTAATAGACATTGCCCAGTCCAGAAATGCCTTGATCTTCCAGGCGCTGTGCCGGGTTCACGTGTCCGATGATCATCTGTAGCTCCCGAATGCCGTCGTAGTGCGGCGGTTCAATGGAATCCTCCCGATCCATCCGGGCCTTGGACGGATCGCCTTCGGTGCCAGAAGTGCACCGGATAATCGACCATATACCACGCTAAAATCTTTAGGGAACACAGGGTGCGCTACCGTTAGCGTTATCATTTGCACTTTAGCGCAACCAAACCTGAGACATAGTGACACAATCTTGTCAGTTAACCCTAAATTGAGGCTTTTGGGATGCAATCGCAGGCGGAAACGATGCGCGTTTCAGCTTCGTGTTGATTCTTCCCCTATGGATGCCGATGATGTCGAATAACTATAACCGTCCGGAAGAATGAGGGGGCAGGCTCATGTCGCGAATTGCTTTGGTCGATGATGATCGCAATATTCTTACATCGGTAGCCATGACCCTTGAGGCGGAAGGCTTCGATGTCGAGACCTATAATGACGGTCAGGCAGCACTGGATGCGTTCAATAAACGTCTCCCCGATATGGCCGTGCTGGATATCAAGATGCCCCGTATGGACGGGATGGATCTGTTGCAGCGTCTGCGCCAGAAAACGACGATGCCCGTAATTTTCCTGACCTCGAAAGATGACGAGATCGACGAGGTTCTGGGGCTGCGTATGGGCGCGGATGACTATGTCAAAAAACCCTTCAGCCAGCGCCTTCTGGTCGAGCGGATCCGCGCGCTTTTGCGGCGTCAGGACGCGCTTGAGGGGCGGACGGAAACGGCTGTAACCGAAGAGACAAAGGTGATTACGCGTGGTGCGCTGGTGATGGACCCGCTGCGCCATTCGGTCAGCTGGAAGGGGAAGGACGTTACCCTGACCGTCACAGAATTCCTGCTGTTGCAGGCTCTGGCGCAGCGCCCGGGCTTTGTGAAATCGCGCGATCAGTTGATGGATGTGGCCTATGATGATCAGGTCTATGTCGATGACCGCACGATCGACAGCCATATCAAGCGCCTTCGCAAGAAAATGCGTAGCGTTGACGAGGATTTTTCGGCCATCGAAACGCTTTATGGCATCGGTTACCGTTATAACGAAGAATGAGCATCGCGGGACGGATCGGGTTGAGCCTTGGGATGAGTACCAAGAAACGGAACACGGAAACGACGGCGGTCGATCTGGGGGAGGACTGGGTCGCGGGCAGTGGCGCTGTCGATGATGGCATTGCCAAGCGACGCGAGAAGCGGAGCCTGATCTCGTTGAACCGCTCGCCTCTGGCGCGCAAGATCATCACCTTCAACCTTTTGGCAATGGTCGTGCTGGTGGCGGGGGTTCTGTATCTGAACCCGTTCCGTGACAGTCTCGTTGTGCAGCGCGAAAATGCGATTGTTGTCGAGGCCGAGCTGATCGCCGATGTGTTCGAGGCGAGACTGCCGAAGACTGCGCCGGTCAATCTGGCGGCGGGGGATGGTATCGATGTTGTCGATACGCTCTCAGGGGTCCAGCTTCCGGCGGGGTCTGCGCTGTATGTCTTTGATGCTGCTGGGAATCTTCTGATCAGTTCCGATGACGTGGCCACTGCGCCTGCGGCGGATGTAACGGGGCGGCGCGACGATACTCGCTCGACGCTGATCACCGATATTCTCGGGCGCGGCTGGGAGCTGGCCTCCTCGCTGATCCATCGCGGGGAGGGCGGCGCGCCGGTCAGCACGCAGGTCATCGCGCAGGATCTCAATGCCGAGCTGAGCCCCGGTGTGACCCGCATGGATACCCGTCGTGATATCAGTGGCGCGACAATTTTCTCTGTGGCAACAGGGATCTATCAGGATAACCGCATTGTGGGGTCGATCGCGCTGACCTCGGCTGCGGGCGAAATCGACCATCTGGTGCGGGTCGAGCGCGAGCAGGTTCTGCAGATGTTCGTGATCGCGATCATCGTGTCGATCGGGTTGTCTCTGGTGCTGGCGTCAACGATTGCCAACCCGATTTCCGATCTTGCCGCCGCCGCCGAGATCGGCAGCGAGCGTCATGCCCGCAAGATGAGCCCGTCGCGCGTGCGCATCCCCGATCTGTCGGCCCGCCCCGATGAGATCGGTCGCCTTTCCGGTGCGTTGCGCGGCATGGTCACGGCACTTTACGACCGTATCGACGCCAATGAACAATTCGCCGCCGATGTCAGCCACGAGATCAAGAACCCGCTTGCCAGCCTGCGCTCTGCCGTGGCGTCGCTGCGCATGGTGAAAAAGGAAGAGCATCGCGAGAAGCTTCTGGATGTGATCGACCATGACGTGCGTCGTCTGGACCGGCTGGTTTCCGATATTTCCAATGCCTCGCGCCTTGATTCCGAATTGGTGAAAGAGGAAGAAGAAGCCTTCGACCTGATTCATACGGTCGATAACCTCGCGCAGTATCTCGGGGCTCAGGCGAAGGAAAAAGGGGTTGATTTCATCACCGACCTGCCGTCGGACCCGATCATTATCAATGGTCTCGAAGGGCGTCTGGCGCAAGTCTTCGTCAACCTGATCACCAATGCGATTTCCTTCAGCGAAGAGGGGGATGCCGTGCGGGTCTGGGCGCGCAAGCGTGACAACCGCGTGCTGGTGGTGGTCGAGGATACGGGGCCGGGTATTCCGGAAGAGGCGCTGTCGAAAGTGTTCAAGCGGTTCTATTCGCAGCGGCCCGAGGGGCAATTCGGCGACCATTCCGGTCTTGGGCTGGCGATCTCGAAGCAGATCGTGGAGGCGCATGGCGGTGTGATCTGGGCCGAGAATATCCGTCCCACCGATGCCGATGTCACCTCCGAGCCTCTGGGCGCGCGCTTCGTTGTCGGCCTGCCGTTCTAAGCCCAGATGAGTGTTCGCCACAATCTGCATGCAAGCTGTGTGGCCCTTGATGCGCAGCACGCTGTGCTGATTATGGGCGCGTCCGGCAGCGGGAAATCGACGCTCGCACTGCGGCTTATGGCCTTCGGGGCACATCTTGTCGCGGATGACAGAACCGACCTCCGATGCGAATCTGGACAGATACTGGCATCGGCGCCGTTGGCGATCCGCGGGCGCATAGAGGCGCGCGGCGTCGGGATTCTATCTGCGGATGCTTTGAGTGATGCAATTCTCTCTCTGGTTGTGGATCTCGACCGGATCGAGACAGAAAGGCTTCCGCCGCAGCGCAATATCTCTCTCTACGGGGTCTCTCTGCCTCTTGTGCTGCAGGCGCAACATAGTCATCTTGATGCAGCGATCTGGCAATTTCTGAAAGCCGGGAGAGTGGCGTGACCGAAGCGGCCCATTGTGGAACAGACGAGCGAAGCCAGCGTGTTGTGCTGGTCACCGGCCCTTCGGGAGCGGGGCGCTCGACTGCGATTGCGGCGCTTGAGGATCTTGGTTACGAGACCATCGACAATCTTCCGCTTTCGATGGTGCCGCGTGTGCTGGACGGGCCGGTGCTCCAGCCGATTGCGTTGGGAATCGATGTCCGGAACCGCGAGTTCAGTGCAACCCGTTTGATCGAGCTGATCGACCGCCTGACGCGCGAACCCGAGATCCAGCTCGAAGTGCTTTACATGGATGCGGACGCAGCCGTTCTGCAGCGCCGTTACTCCGAGACGCGCCGCCGTCATCCGCTGTCGCCCGATGATGCGCCCGAAGAAGGCATCCTGCGCGAGATTGATCTGTTGGTGCCGATCCGTGTGCGGGCGGATATCCTGATCGACAGTTCCACGATGACGGTCCATGATGCCCGCGCCGAGATCAATCGCCTGTTCGATCAGCGTAAGTCGGCAGGATTGGCGGTCTCGGTGCATAGTTTCAGCTATAAGCGTGGGGTGCCGCGCGGGCTTGATGTGATGTTCGATTGCCGCTTTCTGGCCAATCCGCATTGGCAACCGGAATTGCGGCCCAAGGACGGGCGTGACCCGTCTGTGGCCGCACATGTGGCCGCAGATCCACGCTATCGTGACTTCTTCGACAAGGTGATGGGGCTTCTTCTTTTCACTTTGCCTGCCCATGTTGAGGAAGGGAAAACACATTTGGCCGTAGGCTTTGGATGTACAGGGGGCAAACACCGCTCGGTTGCCCTGACGGAAGCTGTCTCTGGTGCTCTTGCAGAGGCGGGGTGGCACGTGTCTAAACGCCACAGAGAATTGGAACGGCGGGGGGTAGAGCTGCCCGCATCTGGAACGGGAAACGGCGCTTGATCGGGATCGTGATTGTCGCTCATGGTGGATTGGCCCGCGAGTATCTCGCGGCGGTGGAGCATGTCGTGGGGCCGCAGATGGGCATCCGCGCCATCACGATCGAGGATGGCCATGACCGCGCAGAAAAGCAGATCGAGATTCGGGCTGCGGCGGATTCTGTGGATAGCGGCGACGGAGTTGTCGTGGTGACCGATATGTTCGGCGCGTCCCCGTCCAATCTGAGCCTGAAAGCCTGCGAGAATTGCGAGCGCGAGATCATTTATGGTGCCAATTTGCCACTATTGATCAAGCTTGCGAAGTCCAGAAGCCTTGGTGTGCATGCCGCTGTCGAAGCGGCTCTTGATGCAGGGCGTAAATATATCAATAGTTACTCTGCCTATGGGAGCAGGGAAGGAATGCATGGCGCATCAGGAGCTTAAGATCATAAACGAGAAGGGGCTGCATGCGCGTGCCTCTGCCAAATTCGTTGAGGTCGTTGAAAGGTTCGACGCCCGTGCCGAGGTCTCGAAAGACGGGATGAGTGTTTCGGGGGATTCTATCATGGGGCTGTTGATGCTGGCTGCTTCACGTGGAACGTCCATCGAGGTTCAGACAAGCGGACCGGAAGCCGACGCGCTGATCCAGGCGCTTTCCGCCCTTGTGGGCGACTATTTCGGCGAGGGGTTCTAGCCCGCGCGTCGCGCAGTGCAAACCAAGAGGTCTGTCATGAACCAGATGCCGCAATCTGAGTTGAAAGGGGCCGGGGTGACGGGGCAGTCTTCTGTCTTGCAGCGCGACAGGACTGCCGAAGACATCCGGACGGACGAAGGGTTCCAGACGGTTCAGAAGCCCTATGACAAGCGCCGCCTGTCCTATGCGGGCACCTTCACCAATCCGTTCAAACGTCTGGTGATCCGGCTTGTCGAGTGGGCCACAGCCAAGGTGCAGATCCTGCGTGTCATACGGCAGTTCGAAGCGCGCGGTATCCCCGCGGGGCAGGCCTTCTGGGCGCAGGCGTTGGAGATCATGGGGATTACGGTGACGACGCCCGCCGAGGAGATCGCGCGTATTCCGGCCAAGGGGCCCTTGGTGATCGTGGCCAATCATCCGCATGGTCTGGTGGACGGGATGGTGCTGGCCGAGGTGATCGGGCGGGTGCGCGGGGATTACAAGATCCTGACACGCAATTTGCTGACCGGTCTTCCCGAGATCGCGCAATTCATGATCCCCGTGCCCTTCGCCCATGAACCGAATGCGCGCGAGGAGGGGTTGAAGATGCGGGCCGACGCCATGCTCCATCTCAAGCGTGGCGGCTGTATCGTGTTGTTTCCGGCAGGGTCTGTGGCGGCCTCCGACAGTTTCTTCGGCCCGGTGGTCGAGAAAGAGTGGAACCCCTTTACCGCGAAAATGGTGGCGCGTTCGAAAGCGCAGGTGCTGCCGGTCCGTTTCCCGACGCATAATTCGCGGCTTTACCAGATTGCCAATCAGCTTTCCGCGACGTTGCGTCAGTCTTTGCTGCTTTACGAGATCCGCGCGGCGTTTCACAAGCCGCAGCGCCCTATCATCGGGCATGTCAAACAGCCCGACGAGATGGCAGAGGCGCTTGGCAATCCGCGTCAATGGCTTGCGGATATGCGCGAGGAGACGCTGTCCCTGCGCGGGTAAAAAAAGCCCGGCATGACCCGGGCTTCGTGTCAGCGTGTCGGGACCGGCGTTTCGCCGCGATAATCATAAAAACCGCGACCCGATTTGCGCCCCAGCCATCCGGCTTCGACATATTTCGTCAGCAGCGGGCAGGGGCGGTATTTGGTATCGGCCAGCCCGTCATGCAGCACGTTCATGATGGCGAGGCAGGTGTCGAGACCGATGAAATCCGCCAGCTCCAGCGGCCCCATCGGATGTGCCGCGCCCAGTTTCATCGACTGGTCGATCGAGATCACATTCCCCACGCCCTCGTAAAGCGCATAAACCGCCTCATTGATCATCGGGATCAGGATGCGGTTCACGATGAAGGCCGGGAAATCTTCGGCGCTTGCATGGGTTTTGCCAAGCTTCTCAACAACTTCCTTCAGTGCGCTGAAGGTGACATCATCGGTGGCGATGCCGCGGATCAGCTCGACAAGCTGCATCACCGGCACAGGGTTCATGAAATGGACCCCCATGAATTTCTCGGGCCGGTCGGTGCGCGAGGCGAGGCGCGTGATCGAGATCGACGAGGTGTTCGAGGCCAGAATCGTATGCGGCGCGAGATGCGGTAGCAGATCTTCGAAAATGGCGGATTTGACCGATTCGCGTTCGGTTGCGGCCTCGATGATCAGATCCATCGGCCCCAGATCGGTCAGGGTGAGCGTTGTCGAAATCTTGGACAGAGCCGCGTCGCGTTCTTCGGCCGTGATTTTTTCACGTGAAACCTGCCGGTCCAGATTCTTGCGAATCGTCGCAAGGCCCTTATCCAGCCCGTCTTGTGAAATATCGTTCAGCAGAACCTCAAACCCGGCAAGCGCGAAGACATGGGCAATCCCGTTGCCCATCTGCCCTGCACCTACGATGCCAACTGTCTGAATCGTCATGGCGATCCCCCTCTCATTTCTGCAACTGCACAGTAGGGTGCCAAAGGCTTTCGCCGCAAGGGGAAAGCTTATGGTCAATCCGGTGTGCCAAATTTTCACCTTAGTGGTTTGGTAAGGGGTTTGTAGCAGACTGCTCTCGGGTGATTAGAGACTGAGGTGGGAGATGGCCTTCGAATATCCGGGCGATGGAGCCCTTGATTACTTCCCGTGCAGATACGGAAAGTCCAAGTTGTTGTTTCGTGGGCCGCGGCGTCGGCTTGACGTTCCGTTCGTATCCGCGATTGGCGGGTCCGAAACCTATGGTAAGTTCGTAGAGACGCCTTGGCCGGAACTGGTCGAACAGAAGATCGGTATGCAGGTCGTGAATTTCGGCTACCTCAATGCCGGTATCGACGTATTTCTACACGAGCCGCAGATGACCGAAATTCTGCAAAAATCGCATGTCAGCGTGATCCAGCTGATGGGCGCGCAGAATATGTCGAACCGGTTCTACGCCGTGCATCCGCGCCGGAATGACCGTTTCTTGCGCGCTTCAAATCTGATGCGCGCGGTCTTCAACGATGTGGATTTCACCGAATTCAACTTTACGCGCCATATGCTGACAGCCCTGCAACGCCGCGCACCCGACCGGTTCGACTCGCTGGCGCAGGAATTGCAGATGGCGTGGGTCTCGCGGATGAACAAGCTGCTGGACCGCATTCCGGGACGCAAGGTGCTGCTATCGCTGCATGATTACGGCGATCCGGCACAGAATGATCCGTTGGGGCCAGAGCCGTTGATGGTGACGAAAGATATGCTGGATCAGGTGCGTGCCCGCGCCGATGTCGTGGTCGAGATCGAGCCGTCGATGCAGGCGCGCCGCTCGGGGACCGAGGGGATGCATTTCGCCGCGATGGAAGAGCCCGCAGCTCTGACCATGCCGGGACCGCAGGTGCATGACGAAATCGCCGAGGCGCTTGCCCCGGTTCTGGCAAAGATGATCTGATGCAAAAAGGGGGGCGTAAGGCCCCCCTTTCTAGCTTTCGCTGATCTAGTGGATCAGATTTTCGAGGTGAGTTCCGGAACAGCCGTGAAGAGATCCGCCACCAGACCGTAATCGGCCACTTGGAAGATCGGTGCTTCTTCGTCCTTGTTGATCGCGACGATCACCTTGGAATCCTTCATCCCCGCCAAGTGCTGGATCGCACCCGAAATACCGCAGGCGATATAAAGATCGGGGGCAACGACCTTGCCGGTCTGACCCACTTGCCAATCATTCGGCGCAAATCCCGAGTCGACGGCGGCGCGCGATGCACCAACTGCCGCGCCCAGCTTGTCGGCCAATGCGGAGATGATCGCGAAATCCTCTTCCGACCCAACGCCGCGGCCACCCGAGACCACGATTTTGGCAGAGGTCAGTTCGGGACGGTCGCTTTCGGCAACGCGGTCCTCGACCCAAGCGGACAGGGCTTTGTCGCCCGTTGCCGCACCGGCTTCGATGGCGGCTGCTCCGCCTGCCGGAGCCGCTTCGAAAGATGCGGTGCGCACGGTCAGAACTTTGGTCGCATCCTTCGACTTCACGGTCTGGATGGCGTTTCCGGCATAGACGGGGCGTTCGAACGTATCGGCATCGATAACGGCCGTCACATCCGAGAGCACCATCACGTCCAGCAGGGCCGCCACGCGCGGCAGTACGTTTTTGGCCGAGGCTGTCGAGGGCGCAACGATATGGCTGAACCCGCCCGCCATCGCGACGATCAGATCGGCCAGCGGTTCGGCGAGACCGTGGGCATAGGCCGCATCATCGACATTCACGACCTTGCTGACACCCGACAGTCCGGCCACGGTGGAGGCATCCACACCTTCACCCGCGACCAGAACGGTCACGTCGCCCAAGGCCACAGCCGCCGAAAGCGCCTTTGCGGTGGCGTCCAGCGCGACCTCTTTGCCTGCGATTTCTGCAATCAGAAGAACAGCCATTACAGAGCCCCCGCTTCTTTGAGTTTCGTCACCAGCTCGTCGACCGACCCGACCTTCACGCCTGCGGCGCGGCCTGCGGGCTCGGCAGTTTTGACGATTTCGAGACGCGGCGCGACATCGACGCCGTAATCGGCCGCGGTTTTCGCTTCCAGCGGCTTTTTCTTTGCCTTCATGATGTTGGGCAGCGACGCATAGCGCGGCTCGTTCAGGCGCAGGTCGGCGGTAATGATCGCGGGAAGCTTGACCTTGATGGTCTGCAAGCCGCCATCGACCTCGCGCGTCACCTGTGCCTCGTCACCGGTGATTTCCACCGAAGACGCGAAGGTGGCCTGCGACCAGCCCAGCAGGGCCGAAAGCATCTGGCCCGTAGCATTCATATCATTATCAATGGCTTGTTTGCCAGCAATCACCAAGCCGGGGGCCTCTTCGGCCACCACTTTGGCCAGAATTTTGGCGACAGCGAGCGGCTCGATATCGGTGTGAACATCCTCGGCGGCCTCAACAAGGATCGCACGATCCGCGCCCATGGCGAGTGCGGTGCGCAGCGTGTCCTGCGCCTGCTTGACGCCGATCGACACCACGACGATCTCCGTCGCCGCGCCCTTTTCCTTCAGGCGGATCGCCTCTTCCACGGCGATTTCGTCGAACGGGTTCATCGACATTTTCACATTCGCCAGATCGACACCGCTCCCATCCGCTTTTACACGGACTTTCACGTTATAATCGATCACGCGCTTGACGGGTACGAGGACCTTCATATGCGTGGTGCTCCCTTAGTTTTCTGGCCCTTACGGGGCTTAAATTGGAGTTCGGGGTTATTGTTACAACGCGGCGCTGCAGAGAAACAGGGGAAAACCGACCCACCTTAGTCTCGCTGCGGCATGGAGTCGCGTCTGCTATACGGAATGTTTCTGCTACCGGTTCGCGCCGGGAACCCAGAGGATATCGCTGCGCCCTTCGTCATTGGCCATCCGCGCTGCGGCAAAGAGCCAATCCGATAGACGATTGAGATATTTGACAGAATGTGGGTTGACCTGTTCCACCTCCATCAGGGCCACGGCTTCGCGTTCCGCGCGGCGGGCCACGGTGCGGGCATGGTGGAGATGCGCCGCGCAGGCCGTGCCGCCGGGGAGGATGAAGCTGCGCAGGGGCTCCAGCACGGCGGTCATTGCGTCAATTTCGGTCTCCAGCCGGTCGGTCTGGCTTTGGAGGATACGCAAGACCTCGTAGCCCGCTTGCTCATCGCGCTCCGGATCGGGCCGCGCCAGATCGGCACCGAGGTCGAACAGGTCGTTCTGGATGCGCGCAATCTGGTCCTGCAGATCGCCTTGGGCATGGAGCCGCGCCAGCCCGAGCACGGCGTTCAGCTCATCGACCGTGCCATAGCTGTTTACGCGCGCAGAGGATTTCGCGACGCGTTGCCCGTCGACCAGCGCGGTTTGTCCGCCATCGCCGGTGCGGGTGTAAATCTTGTTCAAGACGACCATCTGGTTCCTCTTTCCGAACAGGGTGTTACGTCGGGCGCATCTTAGGGCGTCAACCTTTGCTTGCAAGCCAATCAAGGGCACGCACCGGCAAAAATCGGCGGGCAATGGCCATAATATGGGTCGGAACCGTGATCGCATAGCGTGCGCGTGGATGCTGTGCGGTGAGCGCGGTCAGGATTTTCCGTGTAACGGCAGAGGCCGGAAGCTCGAATCTGTCGGGGCCCTGTTTGGGTTCATAAAGGCGTTTGAGCAGGCTCGCTTCATATTGTGCGCGGCGCGGCGAGGCGCGCCAGTCGATCCAGCGTTCGAAATGCGGGATCGAATTGGCGCGGATGCGGGAGGTAATGGGGCCGGGTTCGATCAGCACGAACTTGATGCCGGTGTCCTTCATTTCCTGCCGCATCACATCGGTCAGCCCCTCAAGGGCGAATTTTGTTGACACATAGGCCGCCCGCCAGCGCACGCCCACTAGGCCAAGCACCGAGGAACATTGCAGAATACGCCCCTCGCCATTCTCGCCCTGCTGGCGCATCACCTTGATCGCGCGGCAGGTCAGATCATGCAGGCCGAAGAGGTTGGTCTCGAAAATCTCGCGCAGTGCCCCTGCGGGCAGGTCTTCGGCGGCACCGGGGCAGGCGAAGGCCGCATTGTTGTAAAGCGCATCCAGCCGCCCGCCGGTCAGCTCCAGGGCCTGTGCGAAACCGCGTGCGATAGAGGTGGGGTCGGCCATGTCGAGTTGCACGCATTGCAGCCCCTCGGCACGCAGCCTGTCGCAGTCTTCGGGTTTGCGGGCACTGGCGATCACGGTCCAGCCTGCCGCTTTCAGCCCATGCGCCGCATCATAGCCGATGCCGGAAGAGCAGCCTGTGATCAGGATGGTTTTGGCCATGCCGGTTCTCCTTGAAATGACGGAAACTGCGTAGGCACTCCTGCACAGGGGCGCAAGAAAAAGCCGCAGCCTGTGGGACTGCGGCCTTGCGCCTGCTGTCTGGAACGGCGGATTAATTGGCGGGCGAGAGGAAGCGTTTGGACACCCATCCCTCGATGCCATCGCCTTCGATGCGGATTTTTGCCCAGCCGCCGTTCTGGGCAATCATCTGGACTTCCTCGCCGCGTGTGACCCCATCGACGCGCTGATACGAGGCCGCAGGCCCCGACCGCACATTGAGCGCGCCAGCCGTCACCCGCCAGACCTGCATATCGGCCGGAGTCTCCTGACCAAAGGTGCTGGCTGCCTCGGCGTGGAGGTCGCGATACTCGGGCGAGCTGCGCAGGGCAGGGCCGGGCATCGGTTTCGGAAAGGCGCGGGTAATGGCGGCGGATTTCGGCGTATGTACCGGCGCGGCGGCGTCTTGCGGGACCGTGGCTGCCGCCGCAGGGGTGACAAGCGCGGCATTCACCGTTTCATCGGTCAACACGGCGGCTTGGATCAGCCCGCTTGCAGCCTGCGCGCCTGTGGCCGGTGCCTTTGCCTGTGCGATCTGTGCCGGTTTGTCCTCGCGGCCCGCAATCACCATGACTAAAAAAAGAGCGACTAACGTATTGAACGTCAATTTCAACATTTAACAATTCCCCCTGTCCGCGGGTCTGGCAGGACCCACGGATGATAACATGCCCGTGATTGCGCTTTCGGGGCTAACGCGTCAAGGCCGTTCGGGTTCCGCAGCAGTTTGAAATTGCGGCTGGACCGAAAGCCGCTGCCGCTTTAGAGATTTGGCCCATGAGCGAGCATGATGATGAGATTCCTTCGGCGCTGTCCTCCGAGCCGTTAAGCCGTGCAATCGGCGACCGGTATCTGACCTATGCGCTATCCACGATCATGCACCGGGCGCTGCCCGATGCACGAGACGGGCTGAAACCCGTGCATCGCCGCATTCTTTATGCGATGCGCGAATTGAAACTGTCCTCGACGGGGGGCTTCCGGAAGTCGGCCAAGATTTCCGGTGACGTGATGGGCAACTATCACCCTCACGGCGATGCGGCGATCTATGATGCGATGGCGCGTCTGGCGCAGGATTTCGCCATGCGCTATCCGCTGGTCGACGGTCAGGGTAACTTCGGCAATATCGACGGCGATAACCCCGCCGCCTCGCGCTATACCGAGGCGCGGATGGCCAAGCCCTCGGAAAGCCTGTTGGAAGGGCTGGCCGAGAACGCCGTTGATTTTCGCCCCAATTATGACGGCACGCTGGAAGAGCCGGTGGTTCTGCCCGCCGCCTTCCCGAACCTGCTGGCCAATGGGGCTTCGGGGATTGCCGTAGGGATGGCGACCAATATCCCGCCGCATAACCTTGACGAGCTGGTCGAGGCCTGTCTGGCGATGATTGCCAAGCCCGCGATCGAGGATGACGCGCTGATCGACTTTATCCCGGGCCCGGATTTCCCGACCGGCGGCGTGATCGTCGAGCCGCGCGAGAATATCCTGACCGCTTATCGCACGGGGCGCGGCGCGTTCCGTCTGCGGGCGAAATGGGAGGTCGAGGACCTTGGTCGCGGCCAATGGCAGGTGATTGTCACCGAGATCCCCTATCAGGTGCAGAAATCCAAGCTGATCGAGCGTCTGGCCGAGGTCATCCAGACCAAGAAGGTGCCGGCGCTGGCCGATGTGCGCGATGAATCCGCCGAGGATGTGCGCATTGTGCTCGAGCCCAAGACCAAGACGGTCGCGCCCGAGATGCTGATGGGGATGCTGTTCAAGAATTCGGATCTCGAGGTCCGGTTCTCGATGAATATGAACGTGCTGATCGACGGGCGGGTGCCCAAGGTCTGCTCGCTCAAGGAGGTGCTGCGGGCGTTTCTGGATCACCGCCGCGATGTGCTGTGCCGTCGTTCGCAGCATCGTCTCGACAAGATCGCCCACCGCCTTGAGGTCCTGAACGGCTATATCATCGCCTATCTCAACCTTGACCGCGTGATCGAGATCATCCGCACCGAGGATGAGGCCAAGCCCGCGCTTATGCGCGAGAATTGGGCCGTGACCGATGGCGCGCCTGTCTTCCTGACGGAAGTGCAGGCCGAGGCGATCCTGAATATGCGCCTGCGGTCCTTGCGCCGCCTCGAAGAGATGGAGCTGCGGCAGGAACGCGATAACCTTCTGGCCGAACGGGCAGGTCTTGAAGAGCTTCTGGGCTCGGAGAAGCTGCAGTGGAAGGCCATCGGCACCGAGCTGAAGGATATGCGCAAGCAATTCGGCAAGGGGACTGCGATTGGCGCCCGCCGCACCAGCTTTGCCGATGCGGGCGAGGTCGAGGAGGTACCGATCGAAGCGATGATCGAGCGCGAGCCGATCACCGTGATCCTGTCGCAGATGGGCTGGATCCGCGCGATGCGGGGCCATAATGCGCTTGATGCCGAAGTGAAGTTCAAGGATGGCGATGGCCCGCGCTTTGCGCTGCATGCCGAGACGACCGACCGCATTGTGATGCTGGGCGCGAATGGTCGCGCCTATACCGTGCTGGGGGCCAATCTGCCCGGCGGGCGGGGTATGGGCGAGCCGGTCCGTCTGATGGCCGATATCCCGAACGAGGTGGAGATCACCCATGTTCTGGTGCCGAAAGAGGGCGAGAAATATCTGCTGGCCTCGACGGCGGGGGACGGGTTCATCTGTCCGGCAGAAGAGCTGATCGCCCAGACCAAGAGCGGCAAGCAGGTGCTGAATGTGAAAGCCCCTGACCAGACCGCGGCCTGTGTGCCGGTGTCTGGGGATATGGTGGCCGTGGTGGGCGAGAACCGCAAGGTGCTTGTCTTCCCGCTGGGCGAGCTGCCTGAAATGGCGAAGGGCAAGGGCGTGCGCCTGCAGAAATACAAGGATGGCGGCTTGTCCGACATCCGCACGTTCACAGCCGCCGAGGGCCTGAGCTGGAAGGATCCGGCAGGGCGCACCCGTACCGAGACAGATCTTTCGGAATGGGAAGCCAAACGGGCGACGGCGGGGCGTATGGCCCCGCGCGGGTTCCCGCGCGACAATAAGTTCAACTGATCGGGGAGGGGGCGTCACGGTGCCCCTTGACCGCATGAGCCATAAAAAAGGCGGCCTTTCGGGCCGCCTTTTCGTTGATGTCCGGTGGATCAGGCGGCCACGGCCAGAGGGGCAACGCCCAGCTCGGTATGGACCTTTTCGATGACGGCCTCGGGCAGACCGAGCGCATTTGCGAATTCTTCGAGGTAAGCGGTGTCTTTCGCACAGTCAGGGTCTGCGGCCATTACCGACACGGCATAGGCCTGCGGCTCCAGACCCGACGGGATCTTCGAGGTCAGGCGCTCGATATCGATAGGGGCCTCCAGCACGTGTTTGACAAAGGCGCGTTCTTCGCCATGCATGCCGTCAAGTTTGGACAGAAGTCTTTCACGCTCGGTCTGGTCGATGACCTCATCGGCCTTGGCGGATTGCAGCAGTGCTTTCACCAGAACAGCGGCCGCGACATTCTGCGCGGGGGAGGGCTTTTTCCACGGTTCTGCACCGCTGGCGAAAGCCGAGTTCAGCTCTTCACCGAAGGATCGTTCCGAGGTGACGCGCTGCGCCGGTGTCTTGCCCAGACATTCACTGCTGGTCGCATCGGAGAGCTGTTCCAGCAATTTGCCAAGCCCGCCACGCGCGCCGCACATATTGCGCGACAGTTGCGAGATCGCATCGCTCATTCCGCCACTGCCGGCAGAGCTGGAGCGATGGCGCACCAGCGAGGCGCTGCGGCCCAGACGTTCCAGCATGGCGCCCATGCTGTTGCCGCTGAACTGGCCGAGGTGATTCACTTTGCCGCCCAGCAGATTGGCAATGCGCTCTTCGCCGGTGCCGTCAACGTCACCATTCAAGAGACCACCAGAGCCACCAATCTCCCCCCTGCCCGCACGGGCAAGATTGGAGCCGCCTTTTGCTTGGGACATTCCCAAGGCAACTTTGGCGAGTGTTCCGACGAATGACATGATGGCCTCCTGCAGTATCAGATATGACGAGTGTATGACGTAGCTTACGAAAAGTCAGGGGGAGGGGTTCCTCTCCTGTGGGACTGTGACTTGCGGGCTACGCAAGAATTCGCCACTCGAGCGTATGAAATGAACAATTTGCACAAATATCATGCCGGATTTCGCATTTTGTGCAATCTTCCTGACGCAGGGTTCGGCCCTGCCGTGCGCTTTTGTCGCGCTTGGCCGATGACGGCGGACCCCGTTGGGAAGACGGCGCGGGAAGCTTCTGTATGCTCCGGCAGGAAAACTATGGCTGAAAGCAGCGCGAATGCACTTATCCCGCTTGATTTTTCTGCTGTGGGGAAATATCTAGCCCGCGATATTGTCACGGGCCTTCAGCCGGCCCCCCAAACCAGAGGCGTCCCGCGAGATGGCAAAGGAAAAGTTTGAACGTAACAAACCGCACGTCAACATCGGCACCATCGGCCACGTTGACCACGGTAAAACCACGCTGACCGCTGCAATCACCAAATATTTCGGTGACTTCAAAGCCTACGACCAGATCGACGGCGCACCGGAAGAAAAAGCACGCGGCATCACCATCTCGACCGCACACGTCGAGTACGAGTCGGAAACCCGCCACTACGCGCACGTCGACTGCCCCGGCCACGCTGACTATGTGAAAAACATGATCACCGGTGCGGCACAGATGGACGGCGCGATCCTGGTTGTGAACGCAGCTGACGGCCCGATGCCGCAGACCCGCGAGCACATCCTGCTGGGCCGTCAGGTTGGCATCCCGTACATGGTCGTTTACCTGAACAAGGTTGACCAGGTGGATGACGAAGAGCTGCTGGAACTGGTGGAAATGGAAGTTCGTGAACTTCTGTCGTCCTACGACTTCCCCGGCGACGATATTCCGATCATCAAGGGTTCGGCTCTGGCCGCTCTGGAAGGTCGCGATCCGGAAATCGGCGAGAACTCGATCCGTGAGCTGATCGCAGCTGTCGACGAATACATCCCGACCCCGGCACGTGCTGTTGACCAGCCCTTCCTGATGCCGATCGAAGACGTGTTCTCGATCTCGGGCCGTGGTACCGTTGTGACCGGTCGTGTCGAGCGCGGCGTGATCAACGTTGGCGACGAACTGGAAATCGTTGGTATCCGCGACACCAAGAAAACGACCTGCACCGGTGTGGAAATGTTCCGCAAGCTGCTGGATCGTGGTGAAGCAGGCGACAACATCGGCGCCCTGCTGCGCGGTATCGACCGTGAAGGCGTTGAGCGTGGTCAGGTTCTGTGTAAGCCGGGTTCGGTCAAGCCGCACACCAAGTTCGAAGCAGAAGCCTATATCCTCACCAAAGAGGAAGGTGGCCGTCACACGCCGTTCTTCGCGAACTACCGTCCGCAGTTCTACTTCCGCACGACCGACGTCACCGGGACCGTTACGCTGCCGGAAGGCACCGAGATGGTTATGCCGGGCGACAACCTGAAGTTCGAAGTCGAACTGATCGCACCGATCGCAATGGAAGACGGTCTGCGCTTCGCAATCCGCGAAGGCGGTCGTACCGTTGGCGCAGGCGTTGTGTCGAAAATCCTCGCATAATCCTTCGGGAGAATGCGCGATACGGAAGGGCGGCCTTTGGGCCGCCCTTTTGCTTTGCGCCCCTTGTGGTCTGGCAGGGGAGGGGCGCTGCCCCTCTTGGGGCCGGGGCGGCCCCAATTCACCCCGGGATATTTCAAGCAGCTGGAAAGGGTTGACCTGTGGCGGGGAAGAAAATGACACCGAGGGGCGATTCCTTGAAAATGTCTCTTGATTTCCCTCTTGGGGGTCTGTATCTCCCGCTCACGGCCTAGGGGTATAGCTCAGTTGGTAGAGCATCGGTCTCCAAAACCGAGGGTCGCGGGTTCGAGTCCCTCTGCCCCTGCCAGTCCTTTCCTTCGATGAAGTGCTCATGTTGGCGGGCTGGTGACGGTCGGCGCTACAGGAGTGTAGCGGCGCGTGAATGTAGCCAGCCTGTTTCGGGCGACTAGAGGAAGATGGCATAATGGCAAATCCCCTTCGGTTCTTGCAGCAGGTGCGTTCGGAAACCGGCAAGATTTCTTGGCCGTCGCGTCGCGAGGTGGTGCTGACCTCGGTTATGGTTCTCGTCTTGACGGCGCTGACGGCGTTGTTCTTCTCGGGGGTCGATTTCGTAATTCGACTGGGAGTCGGCCAGCTGATCGGCTGATCTTCCAATAGGGTGGAGCGGGCTTGAAAAAGCCCTGCGACGTCTGTATGGGAGCATGACTCTCCGGAAAAGGGCGTGCATCGATTCGGATCGTGCGCGCTCGTTTTGTTTCGGTGTCGGGGTCGGGCCGCAAGGCAACGGCGCGACAAAATGGGAATTCGCGGCGTCTTGGGCGTCGAATGAGGAAAAGGCAGGCTCGAGCATGGCGAAGCGTTGGTATTCGGTGATGGTTCTCTCGAATTTCGAGAAGAAGGTTGCCGAGCAGATCCGGCAGTCCGTTGCCGAGAAGGGCCTTGAGGACGAGATCGAAGAAGTTCTCGTTCCGACCGAAGAAGTGATCGAAGTGCGCCGTGGCAAGAAAGTCACCTCGGAGCGCCGCTTCATGCCAGGCTATGTGCTGGTGCGGATGGATATGACCGATCAGGGCTATCACCTGATCAACTCGACCAACCGTGTGACGGGCTTCCTTGGCCATCAGGGCAAGCCGATGCCGATGTCGGATGCGGAAGTGAACCGCATGCTGAACCGCGGTGGGAGCGCTTCGGCCGAGAAGGCCGAGCCGCGCAGCCTGATCACCTTCGAGGTGGGCGAGAATGTGAATGTGACCGACGGGCCCTTCGAGGGCTTCTCGGGTATGGTCGAGGAAGTTGACGACGTTGCGAGCCGCCTGAAAGTGACGGTATCGATCTTCGGTCGTCCGACCCCGGTCGAGTTGGAATTCACTCAGGTGCAGAAAATCGCCTGAGCGAGTGTGGGAGGTGTCGGGAATGAGCCCGCGCCGTGACCACTAAACTTGCCCTTCGGGGCAGAGTGATGAAGGAGCAGCCAAATGGCTAAGAAAGTGGTTGGGCAGCTGAAGCTGCAAATCGCAGCGGGTTCCGCGAACCCGTCCCCGCCCGTCGGTCCCGCACTGGGTCAGCGCGGCATCAACATCATGGAATTCTGCAAGGCGTTCAACGCCAAGACGCAGGAGATGGACAAGCAGGCGAAGATCCCGACGGTCATCACCTACTATGCCGACAAGTCGTTCACTTTCGAAGTGAAGCAACCGACCGCGTCGTTCTTCATCAAGCAAGCTGCTGGCCTGAAGCCGGTTGGCAAGCGTAACCGCCCGAAGGGGTCGGTTGCACCGGGTCGTGAAGTTGCAGGCACCATCACCGCAGCCCAAGTCCGTCAGATCGCGGAAGCGAAAATGTCGGACCTGAACGCCAACGACATCGAAGGCGCGATGAACATCATCCTCGGCTCCGCGAAGTCGATCGGTATCGAGGTGAAAGGCTAAGTCATGGCAAAGCTCGGTAAACGCACCAAAGCCGCACGCGAAGCATTCGCAGGCAAAGAACTGATCACCGTCGAGGACGCAGTTGCACTGGTGAAAACCAATGCAAAAGCAAAATTCGACGAGACGCTCGAAATCGCAATGAACCTTGGCGTTGATCCGCGTTACGCAGACCAGATGGTCCGTGGCGTTGTGACCCTGCCGAACGGCACCGGTAAAACGGTTCGTGTTGCTGTTTTCGCACGTGGCCCGAAAGCTGACGAAGCCAAGGCTGCAGGCGCGGACATCGTTGGCGCAGAAGACCTGATGGAAACCATCCAGTCGGGCAAGATCGAATTTGATCGCTGCATCGCGACCCCGGACATGATGCCGATCGTCGGCCGTCTGGGTAAGATCCTCGGCCCGCGCAACCTGATGCCGAACCCCAAAGTCGGCACCGTGACCATGGACGTGAAAGCGGCCGTGGAAGCTGCCAAAGGTGGTGAAGTCCAGTTCAAAGTCGAAAAAGCCGGTGTGATCCACGGCGGCATCGGCAAGGTGTCCTTCTCGGAAGAGCAGCTGGCACAGAACGTTCGCGCGTTCGTGGAAGCTGTTGCAAAAGCCAAACCGGCTGGTGCAAAAGGCAACTACCTGAAAAAGGTCTCGATCTCCTCGACCATGGGTCCGGGCGTGTCGATCGACCTGACTTCGGCAACCGGCAACTAAGCACGGTCCGGAAAGATAGGGGAGGGGCGGTCTTCGGGCCGCCCTTTCTTTTTATATGTTGAGCGAAAATTAAAGCTTCACAAGTGTTGCGTGACGGTGTAGGAACGCAGCCTGTTGCACCTCTGGCCTGATGGTCATGGTGGAACGATTCGTCCGAGACGGTGGGTGGGGTGCAAACCTGATAAATCCTGCCTGAGACGGGAAGGACCAGATTTCCAAGGTGCTTTGCATGAAGCCCCAAAGGTGATCTTGGACGGACCGTTGCGGACCCCGAGTCGGGGCAGCTGCCCCGGCAAAATGAGCCGGAGGGTCAAACCTCCCAACTTGGAGTGTAACTGTGGATAGAGCCCAGAAAGAGAAAGTGGTCGACGAGCTCGGCCAGATCTTCGAAAGCTCTGGCGTCGTGGTGGTTGCCCACTACGAAGGCCTGACGGTTGCTGAAATGCAGGACCTGCGCGCGAAAATGCGTGAAGCGGGCGGGTCTGTGCGCGTTGCCAAGAACAAGCTCGCCAAGATCGCCCTTGCGGACAAGCCGTGCGAAAGCATCGCTCAGTACCTCACGGGCATGACTGTGCTTTCCTATTCCGAAGATCCGGTCGCAGCTGCGAAAGTGATCGTGGAATACGCCAAAGGGAACGAGAAACTCTCGATCCTCGGCGGTGCTATGGGGAATGATGCACTTGACGTCGCCGGTGTTAAAGCCGTTGCAGCTATGCCGTCGCGTGAAGAGCTTATCGCTCAGATCGTGTCGTGCCTGGGTGCACCCGCTTCGAACATCGCCGGTGCCATTGGCGCGCCTGCTTCGAACATCGCGGGCATTCTCTCGACCATCGAAGAGAAAGCTGCGTAAGCAAACTGTTATGGCCTTCGTTGTGGCTTGAAGCCCGACGTTGGAAAACCCAAATCTTAGGAACTGAGTAAAATGGCTGATCTGAAAAAACTCGCCGAAGAAATCGTTGCTCTGACGCTGCTGGAAGCGCAAGAGCTGAAAACCATCCTGAAAGACGAGTACGGCATCGAGCCGGCAGCCGGTGGCGCCGTGATGATGGCTGGCCCGGCAGCAGCTGCTGAAGCGGCTGAAGAAAAAGACGAATTCGACGTCGTTCTGGTTGACGCTGGTGACAAGAAAATCAACGTCATCAAAGAAGTTCGCGGCATCACCGGTCTTGGCCTGAAAGAAGCCAAAGAACTCGTTGAAGGCGGCGGCAAAGTCAAAGAAGGCGCCAACAAAGCGGAAGCTGAAGAAATCAAGAAAAAGCTCGAAGAAGCAGGCGCAAAAGTCGAACTCAAGTAATTGGGTTCGGTGCGTATGCATCGAGTTTGACACTAGGCTGGGTCCGGAGTTTCCGGGCCCAGCCGAACCTGTCTCGGAGAGTGCTTTTGCTGAAAAGTGTTCTCCAAGGCGGCGTTCGCGGCTCGGGAGCTGACCGGTGGGACGGTTGGCAGGTATGGAGCCGCCCCCCTTATCGCCAGGCGTTGCGCAATGGGCCCCGACATTGCGCCGCACGCGAAAAGACGAAAGGTGACGACGAGCATGGCTCAAGCTTACGTTGGTCAAAAGCGCATTCGCCGCTACTACGGTAAGATCCGCGAAGTCCTCGAAATGCCGAACCTCATCGAGGTTCAAAAAGCATCCTATGATCTGTTCCTGCGCTCCGGCGAAGGGGAGGGGCATCTGGATGGCGAAGGCATCAAGGGTGTTTTCCAGTCGGTTTTCCCGATCAAAGATTTCAATGATAATGCGATTTTGGAGTTCGTGAAATACGAGCTCGAAAAGCCGAAATACGACGTTGAGGAATGCCAGCAGCGCGACATGACCTACAGCGCCCCGCTGAAGGTCACCCTGCGCCTCATCGTATTCGATGTCGACGAGAACACCGGTGCGCGTTCCGTGAAGGACATCAAGGAACAAGACGTGTTCATGGGCGACATGCCCCTGATGACCAAAAACGGGACCTTCGTCGTGAACGGGACCGAGCGGGTTATCGTCAGCCAGATGCACCGTAGCCCGGGCGTGTTCTTCGACCATGACCGCGGCAAGACCCATTCTTCGGGCAAGCTGCTGTTCGCATGCCGGATCATTCCGTATCGCGGGTCGTGGCTCGATTTCGAATTCGACGCCAAAGACCTCGTGTTCGCACGGATCGACCGCCGCCGGAAACTGCCGGTGACGACGCTGCTCTATGCGCTTGGTATGGATCAGGAAGGCATCATGGATGCCTATTATGACACTGTAACCTACACCTCCAAAGGGCGTCAGGGCTGGGTCACCAAATTCTTCCCCGATCGTGTGCGTGGCACCCGTCCGACCTATGATCTGGTCGATGCGGATTCGGGCGAAGTGATCTGCAAAGCGGGCGACAAGATGACCCCGCGTATGGTCAAGAAGATCAAGGACGAAGGTCAGATCACCGATCTTCTGGTGCCCTTCGACCATATTCTGGGTCGCTTCTGCGCCAAGGATATCGTCAATGACCAGACCGGCTTCATCTATATCGAAGCAGGCGACGAGCTGACCGCGGAATATGACCGCGATGGCGATCTGGTGGGTGGTTCGGTCAAGACCCTGATCGATAATGGCATCACCGAGATTCCGGTGCTGGACATCGATAACGTCAATGTCGGTCCCTATATCCGTAACACGCTGGCAGCCGATAAGAACATGAACCGCGATGGCGCGCTCATGGATATCTACCGCGTCATGCGTCCGGGTGAGCCGCCGACCGTCGAGGCCGCGTCGAACCTGTTCGATTCGATGTTCTTCGACAGCGAGCGTTACGATCTTTCCGCTGTTGGCCGCGTGAAGATGAATATGCGTCTGGATCTGGATGCCCCCGATACCCAACGGACGCTGCGTCCGGCAGATATCGTGGCCTGCATCAAGGGTCTTGTGGAGCTGCGCGACGGCAAGGGCGAGATCGACGATATCGACCACCTCGGCAACCGTCGTGTCCGTTCGGTCGGCGAGCTGATGGAAAACCAGTATCGCGTCGGTCTGCTGCGCATGGAGCGTGCGATCAAGGAACGTATGTCCTCGGTCGAGATCGACACCGTGATGCCGCAGGATCTGATCAACGCGAAACCGGCAGCGGCGGCTGTGCGTGAATTCTTCGGCTCCTCGCAGCTGTCGCAGTTCATGGACCAGACCAACCCGCTCTCGGAAGTCACGCATAAGCGTCGTCTCTCGGCCCTCGGCCCGGGCGGTCTGACGCGTGAACGTGCAGGCTTCGAGGTGCGCGACGTTCACCCGACCCATTATGGCCGGATGTGTCCCATTGAGACACCGGAAGGTCAGAACATCGGTCTGATCAACTCGCTGGCAACCTTCGCCCGTGTGAACAAATACGGTTTCATCGAAACCCCGTATCGCAAGGTTGAAGACGGCAAGGTCACGGATGACGTGGTCTATATGTCGGCTACCGAAGAGATGCGCCACACCGTGGCTCAGGCAAACGCTGACCTCGACGAGGAAGGCCGCTTCAAGAACGAACTCGTCTCGACCCGTCAGGGCGGCGAATTCATGCTCAACCCGAACGAAGCGGTCGATCTGATCGACGTTTCGCCGAAGCAGCTTGTTTCGGTCGGTGCGGCACTGATTCCGTTCCTTGAAAACGACGACGCGAACCGCGCCCTGATGGGGGCGAACATGCAACGTCAGGCCGTGCCGCTGATCCGTGCCGAAGCGCCCTTCGTGGGTACCGGTATGGAAGCGACCGTGGCGCGCGATTCGGGGGCTGCGATCTCGGCGGACCGTTCGGGCATCATCGACCAGGTCGATGCGGCACGTATCGTTATCCGTGCGACCGAAGACCTCGAGCCGGGTGATCCGGGCGTTGACATCTACCGTCTGCGCAAGTTCAAACGTTCGAACCAATCCTCCACCATCAACCAGCGCCCGCTGGTGAAAGTGGGCGAGTCGGTCGTGAAGGGTCAGGTTATCGCTGACGGTCCCTCCACCGATCACGGCGATCTGGCCATCGGCCGGAACGTGGTCGTGGCCTTCATGCCGTGGAATGGCTACAACTACGAAGACTCGATCCTGATCTCCGAGCGTATCCACAAAGACGACGTGTTCACCTCGATCCATATCGACGAATACGAAGTTGCGGCCCGCGATACGAAGCTTGGTCCGGAAGAGATCACCCGCGATATCCCGAACGTCGGTGAGGAAGCCCTGCGCAACCTCGACGAAGCCGGCATCGTCTATATCGGTGCCGAAGTCGGCCCGGGTGACATTCTTGTCGGTAAGATCACGCCGAAGGGTGAAAGCCCGATGACGCCGGAAGAAAAACTTCTGCGCGCCATCTTCGGTGAGAAAGCGTCTGACGTGCGCGATACCTCGCTGCGTCTGCCGCCGGGTGCCTATGGGACCATCGTGGAAGTCCGCGTCTTCAACCGTCATGGTGTGGACAAGGACGAACGTGCGCTGCAGATCGAGCGTGAGGAAGTCGAACGTCTGGGTCGCGACCGCGATGACGAGCTCGCCATTCTCGAGCGCAACATCTACGCCCGTCTGCGTTCGATGATCATCGGCAAGACTGCGGTCAAGGGCCCCAAAGGCATCAAGCCGGGTTCCGAGATCACGGTTGACCTGCTGGCAACCCTGTCGCGCGGCCAATACTGGCAGCTCGCACTGGAAGACGAAGCCGACGCGAAAGAAGTCGAGGCTCTGAACGACCAGTACGAGGCGCAGAAGAAGGCGCTGGATCTGCGTTTCGAAGACAAGGTCGAGAAAGTCCGTCAGGGCGACGATCTGCCTCCGGGCGTGATGAAGATGGTCAAGGTCTTCGTGGCTGTGAAGCGCAAGCTTCAGGCAGGCGACAAGATGGCAGGCCGCCACGGGAACAAGGGTGTTGTGTCGAAAGTCGTTCCGGCTGAAGACATGCCGTTCCTGGCCGATGGTACGCCGGTCGACCTCGTTCTGAACCCGCTGGGCGTGCCTTCGCGGATGAACGTCGGTCAGATCCTTGAAACCCATATGGGTTGGGCCTCGCGCGGTCTGGGCCTTCGCATCGACGAGGCGCTGAAAGACTATCGCAAGTCGGGCGACCTGACGCCGGTGCGCGAAGCGATGCGCTATGGCTATGGCGACGAGACCTATGAGGACGCCTTCGCCGAGATGGAAGACGAGCGTTTCGTGGAAGCGGCAGAGACCGTGCGCACGGGGGTTCCGATTGCCACGCCGGTCTTCGACGGTGCGAAGGAAGAAGACATCAACGACGCGCTGCGTCGTGCGGGCTTCGACACTTCGGGTCAGTCGGTGGTCTTCGACGGTCGGACCGGTGAGCAATTCGCTCGTAAGGTCACCGTGGGCGTGAAGTACTTCCTGAAGCTTCACCACCTCGTCGACGACAAGATGCACGCGCGTTCGACCGGTCCGTACTCGCTTGTTACCCAGCAGCCGCTGGGTGGTAAGGCGCAGTTCGGTGGTCAGCGTCTCGGGGAGATGGAGGTCTGGGCTCTGGAAGCTTATGGCGCCGCCTACACCCTGCAAGAGATGCTCACCGTCAAGTCGGATGACGTGGCAGGCCGGACGAAGGTCTATGAATCGATCGTCAAAGGCGAGGACAACTTTGAAGCCGGCGTGCCGGAATCCTTCAACGTTCTCGTCAAAGAGGTCCGGGGCCTTGGCCTCAACATGGAACTCCTGGATGCGGAGGATGACGAGTAAGGGGGCTTCCCCCTTACTTTCCCCCGCCTCTGCTGCCCCCTAACAAGGATTTTCAGATGAACCAGGAAATCACGACCAATCCGTTCAACCCGCTGGCACAGCCCAAGCAGTTTGACGAGATCAAGGTGTCGCTGGCATCGCCGGAACGGATCCTCTCGTGGTCCTACGGCGAGATCAAAAAGCCGGAAACCATCAACTACCGCACGTTCAAACCCGAGCGTGACGGTCTGTTCTGCGCCCGTATCTTTGGCCCGATCAAAGACTACGAATGTCTTTGCGGCAAATACAAGCGCATGAAATATCGCGGCGTTGTCTGCGAGAAATGCGGTGTGGAAGTCACACTGCAAAAGGTCCGTCGCGAGCGTATGGGCCATATCGAACTGGCCGCGCCCTGCGCCCATATCTGGTTCCTCAAGTCGCTGCCCTCGCGCATCGGCCTGATGCTGGACATGACGCTGCGTGACCTCGAGCGTATTCTCTACTTCGAAAACTATGTCGTCATCGAGCCGGGTCTGACCGACCTGATGTATGGCCAGCTGATGACCGAAGACGAATATCTCGACGCGCAGGACCAGTATGGCGCAGATGCTTTCACCGCCAACATCGGTGCTGAAGCGATCCGCGAGATGCTGGCAGGGATCGATCTGGAAGCCACCGCAGAGACCCTGCGCGAAGAGCTGAAAGAAGCGACCGGCGAGCTGAAGCCGAAGAAGATCATCAAGCGTCTGAAGATCGTCGAGAACTTCCTCGAGTCGGGCAACCGTCCCGAGTGGATGGTGCTGACCGTTCTTCCGGTGATCCCGCCGGAACTGCGTCCGCTTGTGCCGCTGGATGGTGGCCGCTTCGCGACCTCGGATCTGAACGATCTGTATCGCCGCGTGATCAACCGGAATAACCGTCTGAAGCGCCTGATCGAACTGCGTGCGCCCGATATCATCGTGCGTAACGAAAAGCGTATGCTGCAGGAATCGGTCGATGCGCTGTTCGACAACGGCCGTCGTGGCCGCGTGATCACGGGCACCAACCGTCGCCCGCTGAAATCGCTGTCGGATATGCTCAAAGGTAAGCAGGGCCGCTTCCGTCAGAACTTGCTCGGTAAGCGCGTCGACTTCTCGGGTCGTTCGGTTATTGTGACCGGTCCGGAACTCAAGCTGCACCAGTGTGGTCTGCCGAAGAAGATGGCTTTGGAACTCTTCAAGCCCTTCATCTATTCGCGCCTCGAGGCCAAAGGCCTGTCGAGCACCGTGAAACAGGCGAAGAAGCTTGTCGAAAAAGAGCGTCCGGAAGTTTGGGATATCCTCGACGAGGTCATCCGCGAACACCCCGTCTTCCTGAACCGCGCACCGACGCTGCACCGTCTTGGCTTCCAGGCGTTCGAACCGACGCTGATCGAAGGTAAGGCCATCCAGCTGCACCCGCTTGTCTGCTCGGCGTTCAACGCGGACTTCGACGGTGACCAGATGGCTGTGCACGTCCCGCTGAGCCTTGAAGCCCAGCTGGAAGCGCGCGTCCTGATGATGTCGACGAACAACGTTCTGTCGCCCGCAAACGGCGCGCCGATCATCGTTCCGTCGCAGGATATGATCCTTGGTCTTTACTACCTGACCATGGAGCGCAAAGGCATGAAGGGCGAAGGCATGGTCTTCGGCTCGATCGAAGAGATGGAGCACGCGCTGAACGCGGGTGAGCTGCATCTGCATGCCAAGATCCACGCCCGCGTGAAGCAGATCGACGAGACCGGCAACGAAGTGTTCATCCGCTTCGAGACCACTCCGGGCCGTCTGCGCCTTGGGTCGCTCTTGCCGCTGAACGCGAAAGCACCCTTCGATCTGGTGAACCGTCTTCTGCGGAAGAAAGACGTGCAGAATGTCATCGACACCGTCTACCGTTATTGCGGCCAGAAAGAGTCGGTGATCTTCTGTGACCAGATCATGTCGATGGGCTTCAAGGAAGCGTTCAAGGCAGGGATCTCGTTCGGTAAGGACGATATGGTGATTCCGGATACCAAATGGACCATCGTCAATGATGTCCGCGATCAGGTGAAGGATTTCGAACAGCAGTATATGGACGGCCTGATCACTCAGGGCGAGAAGTATAACAAGGTTGTCGATGCATGGTCGAAATGTAACGATCAGGTCACCGAAGCCATGATGTCGACCATTTCGGCTGCGAAATATGACGAGAACGGTGCCGAGATGGAACCGAACTCGGTCTATATGATGGCCCACTCCGGTGCACGGGGCTCGGTCACGCAGATGAAGCAGCTGGGCGGTATGCGCGGTCTTATGGCCAAGCCGAACGGCGAGATCATCGAGACGCCGATCATCTCGAACTTCAAGGAAGGTCTGACCGTTCTTGAATACTTCAACTCGACCCACGGCGCCCGTAAAGGTCTGTCGGATACGGCACTGAAGACGGCAAACTCGGGTTACCTGACCCGTCGTCTGGTGGACGTGGCGCAGGACTGCATCGTGCGTGCGCATGATTGCGGTACCGATAAGGGGATCACGGCTTCGGCCGCGATCAATGACGGTGAAGTGGTTGCGCCGCTGTCCGAGCGTGTTCTGGGCCGTGTGGCTGCAGATGACGTTCTGGTTCCGGGCTCGGACGAGGTGCTGGTGCGCCGCAACGAACTGATCGACGAGCGTAAAGCCGATCAGATCGAGGCGGCCGGCGTGCAGTCGATCCGTATCCGTTCGGCGCTGACCTGTGAGGCGGAAGAGGGCGTTTGCGCACTCTGCTATGGTCGTGACCTTGCGCGCGGTACCATGGTTAACCAGGGCGAGGCCGTCGGTATCATCGCGGCACAGTCCATCGGTGAACCCGGGACCCAGCTGACGATGCGGACCTTCCACATCGGCGGTGTGGCTCAGGGTGGCTCGCAATCCTTCCTCGAGGCAAGCCAAGAGGGTAAGATCGAGTTCCGCAATCCGTCGCTCTTGGAAAACGCCAATGGTGAGCAGATCATCATGGGCCGGAACATGCAGATCGTGATCGTCAATGACCACGGCGAGGAACTGGCAAGCCACAAGGTCGGCTATGGTACCCATGTCTTTGTGAAAGAAGGCGATGTGGTCAAGCGCGGCACCAAGCTGTTCGAATGGGACCCCTATACCCTGCCGATCATCGCCGAGAAGGCCGGTAAAGCGAAGCTCGTGGACCTCATCGCGGGTCTGTCGCTGCGCGAGGACACGGACGAAGCAACCGGTATGACGCAGAAGATCGTGTCCGACTGGCGTTCGTCGTCGCGTGCAAAAGACCTCAAGCCGGAGATCTTCATCGTTGATCAGGATGGCGAGCCGGTCCGCAATGATGCGGGTCACCCGGTGATCTATCCGATGTCGGTCGATGCGATCCTTTCGGTTGACGAGGGGCAGGACATCCGTGCCGGTGACGTGGTCGCCCGTATCCCGCGCGAAGGCGCGAAGACGAAGGACATTACCGGTGGTCTGCCGCGTGTGGCCGAACTCTTCGAAGCCCGTCGTCCGAAGGATCACGCGATCATCGCCGAGATCGATGGCTATGTGCGCTTTGGGAAAGACTACAAGAACAAGCGCCGCATCGCGATCGAACCGCGTGAAGAAGGTCTGGATGCCGTCGAATACATGGTGCCGAAAGGCAAGCACATCCCGGTGCAGGAAGGCGACTTCGTGCAGAAGGGTGACTACATCATGGACGGTAACCCGGCACCGCATGACATTCTGCGCATCATGGGGATCGAGGCTTTGGCCGGATACCTCATCAACGAAGTGCAGGACGTCTATCGTCTGCAAGGTGTGAAGATCAACGATAAGCATATCGAAGTGATCGTGCGCCAGATGCTGCAGAAGATCGAGGTGCTGGATTCCGGCGACACCACGCTTCTCAAGGGCGAGCATGTCGACAAGGTCGAGTTCGACGAGGTCAATGCCAAGGCAGAGGCCCGTGGGGTTCGTCCGGCGCATGGCGAGCCGGTTCTGCTGGGGATTACCAAAGCCTCGCTGCAGACCCGTTCGTTCATCTCGGCGGCGTCCTTCCAGGAAACCACCCGCGTTCTCACCGAGGCATCCGTCCAAGGTAAGCGCGACAAGCTGGTTGGCCTGAAAGAAAACGTCATCGTGGGTCGTCTGATCCCGGCAGGGACGGGCGGGGCCACCAGCCAGGTCCGTCGTGTGGCAAGCGAGCGCGACAGCGTCGTGATCGAAGCCAAGCGCGCCGAGGCAGAGCAGGCGGTTGCGCTTGCTGCACCGTCGAACACCGATAGCGGTGCCGATTTCGGTGTTGTCGAAACGCCGGAAAGCCGCGACTGAGACCGGTCTGACTGAACTGGCATGGGGCCTCGCTGCATCAGCGGGGCCCTTTGTCGTGAACGTGTATAGCGGTCGGGCTGCGTCCCCGTTAGAGACAGCGCAAGATATACATGACATGGCTGTCACCCCAGTGTTACAGGGGAATGGCAAGAGCGCGATCAAGAAACGAATGCTGCGGTAGATGACAGAGCTGACGATAATAATTCCCGCCAAGAACGAAGCCGAGAATATTGCGGCGCTGGTCGATGAGATCCATAGTGTGTGTGAGGCACGGTATGACTACGAGGTGATCGTCATTGATGACGGTTCTACCGATGCGACCGGACAGATCCTCGCGGAGCGCCTGCAAAGCGATGCGCGGTTGCGGCTGTTGTCCAACCGGCAGTCTGGTGGGCAAAGTGCGGCCGTCCATAGCGGTGTGCTTGCTGCGCGCGGGCGGATCTGCTGCACGCTGGATGGCGACGGGCAGAACCCGCCCCCCGACATTCCGAAACTCGTCGATGCGCTGCTGGCCGATCCCGAGGCGGGGCTTGTTGCGGGCCAGCGGGTCGGGCGGCAGGATACATGGTCGAAGCGCTATGCTTCGAAATTTGCCAATGCGCTGCGGGCGCGGGTTTTGCAGGATGGCACGCGCGACACGGGCTGTGGCCTTAAGGCGTTCCGCCGCGATGCGTTTTTGCTGATGCCTTTCTTCAACCATATGCACCGCTATCTGCCCGCGCTCTTCGCGCGCGAAGGGCTACGGGTGCTTCTGGTCGATGTCAGCCATCGCCCGCGTCTTGGCGGGCAGTCCAACTATAACAATTTCCAGCGTGCGATGGTCGGGATTGTCGATCTGTGCGGTGTGGCATGGTTGCTGCGCCGGAAAAAGACCGCCCGCCCGACCGAGATTCTGGTCAAGGAGACCGGCCTATGATCGACCATCTGTTGAAGCTGTTCCATGTCGAGAATGGCACAGAGCTGGCGTGGGTGCTGTTCGGCCTGTCGGCACAGCTGATGTTTACCGCGCGCTTTCTGGTGCAATGGATCGCCTCTGAAAAGGCACAGGATTCGGTGATGCCGGTGGCGTTTTGGTATTTCTCGCTTCTGGGCGGGGTGATGCTGCTGTCTTACGCGCTTTATCGCCATGATCCGGTCTTCGTGCTCGGGCAGGCGCTTGGGGTGGTGATCTATTCACGTAATCTATGGCTGATCCATGCAAAACGCCGTCGTGACAGCTGAGAAGGCATGGTGGCCGCGCGCGCTGGCGGTTGTCGCGCTGATTACGGCGCTGCGGCTGCTGGCGCTGGCCTTCAACAAGGCAGAGCTCTTTGTTGACGAGACCCAATATTGGTTCTGGGGCCAGAATTTCGATTTCGGGTACTATTCCAAGCCGCCGCTGATCGGCTGGCTGATCCGTGCGGTAACCGATCTGGCTGGCAGTTCCAGCCCGTTCTGGGTGCGGATGCCCGGAGCGGTGCTGCACGGGCTGACGGCGCTGATCCTCGGGCTGACGGCCGCGCGGCTCTTCGATGCGCGCACGGCCTTCTGGACCGCGCTGACCTATGTGACCCTGCCATTCGTGGCGCTCGGGTCGTTGCTGATATCGACCGATACCGTCATGGCGCCGTTTTTTGTCGGCGCGATCCTGTTCTTTGTCCGGACCTGCCAGACGCGCGGGGCAGGGAGCGCGGTGCTGACGGGGCTCTGTGCCGGTGCGGGCTTCATGGCGAAATATGCCGCGATCTATCTGATCCCCGGCGCGCTACTCGCGGCGCTTGTCCTGCGCGACTTCCGCCCCGGCTGGCGCAACAGTCTGTTGATGGTCGTGGCCTTCGGGGGGGTGATTGCGCCCAATGTGCTCTGGAACCTGACCCATGACCTGACGACCGTCGAACATACGATGGATAATGCGGGCTGGGTGCGAACGGGGGCCCATCTGAACTGGGGGTCGCTGGGGGAATTTTTTGCCGGCCAGTTCGGGGTGTTCGGGCCGGTGTCCATGCTGGCCCTGCTATGGGGCTATCTGCGTCCGGCCAATGGCCCGCAGAAGGCGCTGGCGCTGCTGTCGATCCCTGCCTTGGCGGTGGTTCTGGTGCAGGCGTTGCTGGACCGTGCCTATGCGAATTGGGCGGTCGGTGCCTATTTCGCGGGGACCATTCTGGCGGTTTCGGTGCTGGCACCGCGCTGGCGCAGGATCGCCGTTGCCGTCAATCTGGTGCCCTGTGTGCTGCTGCCTGTCCTGACACTGCTGGCCCCCTGGCCGGAGGTTGGCGGCAAGCCGCTTCTGCAGCGCTATCTTGGCCGCGCCGAATTGAGCAAGGCGGCATTATCGCTGGCCCATAGCGCCGGTCTGCCACTGCTGTCGGACAATCGCGATGTTCTGGCCGATCTGTTCTATCAGGGGCGCGATGGTCAGGTGCCGATCTATGCCGTGCCGCCCGAGGGACGTCCACGCAGCTATTACGAACAGATGCGCGCCATGCCCGAGGGGTTAGGGCCAGTGCTTCTGATTGCTACGCAACCACCCGCAGCCTGTCAGGGGGGCGAAAGCGCGGCACTTCCGCGCAGCGGCTACTGGGCGCGCTATGATATGCGGGCGTGGTATGTTGAGGCGGAGTGTCTGTATGCGCGCTAATACCTATCGCCGGACCGGTCTTTGGCTTTTGATCATGTGGACGGTGGCGGTCTGTCTGTTCGAAGCCTTTCCGCAGATTGATCTCTGGGTGACGGCGTTATTCTACACGCCAAAGCTCGGGTTTACGGCGGGGTGGCTGGATCCGGTGCTGGAATATCTGCGGCAACGGATCTGGGATCTTTCGGTCCTTCTGGCCGTGGTCTCGCTGGTCATGGTCGGGCTCTGCGCCGTCTTGCGCCGCCCGCTGCTGCGCCTGACCTTGCGCGATTGGGCATGGATCATGCTCAGCTATCTCATCGGGCCGGTGATCTTGGTCAATGGCCTGTTCAAAGCCTATTCGGGGCGCGCCAGACCTGCCGAGATCCTGCCTTTCGGCGGCGAACACCTGTTTACACGGGCGTGGCAATTCGCGGATCAATGCACAAGTAACTGCTCCTTCGTTTCGGGCGAGGGGGCGGCGGTCGTGATTCTGTCCTTGGGGCTCTGGCTGGTCGGGCGGCGCTGGTGTGGCGCGCGCGGTCAGGCCCGCGCGACAGGCTGGGCGTGGGGGCTTTCGGTCTTTGTGCTGCTACAACGCCTTGTTACAGGACGACATTTCCTGTCGGATCTGACATTTGCGGCGCTGATATCGCTGACAATCGCCTGGGCGCTCTGGGGGCTTTTGCAGAACGGCGGCCAACGCCGTGCAGAGTTGACAAAGGCGGGGCAAGAGCCTATACGCCGCCCATCCCCACGGGCCTGAAAACCGTGTGGGAGACTGAAACATCGGTGGTATCACTCCGGACCCATGTCCGTCCTCCCGTGTTTCGCACGCAGTCTTCCGAAGCGACATGCGGACGGAGATTGCGATTTGGCGTTTGTGCGAATGGGCGCATGACGCTGTCGAGAAGTGGCGCCATCATCCCGGTGGCGAGTATTGACAACCTGATAGAAAGCGAACGGGGAACCGAATGCCGACAATCCAGCAGCTGATCCGCAAACCGCGTCAGCCGAAAGTGCAGCGCTCTAAGTCGCAGCACCTCCAGCAGTGCCCGCAAAAACGTGGCGTCTGCACGCGTGTGTACACCACCACGCCGAAGAAACCGAACTCCGCTATGCGTAAAGTCGCCAAAGTGCGTCTGACGAATGGCTTCGAGGTCATTTCCTACATCCCGGGCGAAAAGCACAACCTGCAAGAGCACTCTGTTGTTCTGATCCGCGGCGGCCGTGTGAAAGACCTTCCGGGTGTCCGTTACCACATCCTGCGCGGTGTGCTGGATACCCAAGGTGTTAAAGATCGTCGTCAACGTCGCTCCAAATACGGCGCGAAGCGTCCGAAGTGATCGTAGGAAAGGGATACACATATGTCTCGTCGTCACGCCGCTGAGAAGCGCGAAGTTCTCCCGGACGCCAAATTTGGTGACCGCGTTCTGACCAAGTTCATGAACAACCTGATGATCGACGGTAAGAAATCTACCGCCGAACGCATCGTCTACAACGCACTGGATCGCGTCGAAGGCAAGCTCAAGCGCGAGCCGATCGAAGTGTTCCACGAAGCCCTCGACAACGTGAAGCCGGCTGTTGAAGTCCGTTCGCGTCGTGTGGGTGGTGCAACCTACCAAGTTCCGGTCGAAGTTCGTCCGGCACGCCGCGAGGCGCTGGCAATCCGCTGGCTGATCTCGGCTGCACGTGGTCGCAATGAAAACACCATGGAAGAGCGTCTTGCAGGCGAACTTCTGGACGCGGTGAATTCGCGCGGTACGGCAGTTAAGAAACGCGAAGACACGCATAAAATGGCCGACGCGAACAAAGCGTTCAGCCATTATCGCTGGTAAACCCAACGGAAGGACGCCCTATGGCACGCGACTATCCCCTTCAGCGGTACCGCAACTTCGGGATCATGGCCCACATCGATGCGGGCAAGACCACCACGACGGAGCGGATCCTCTACTACACCGGCAAGTCCCACAAAATCGGCGAAGTCCACGACGGCGCCGCAACCATGGACTGGATGGAGCAGGAGCAGGAACGCGGCATCACGATCACGTCTGCTGCGACCACGACTTTCTGGCAGCGTCAGGAAGATCCGACCGCAGAAGGCACCTCGGACACCAAGTACCGCTTCAACATCATCGACACCCCCGGCCACGTGGACTTCACCATCGAGGTGGAACGTTCGCTGGCCGTGCTTGACGGCGCAGTTTGCCTTCTCGACGCCAACGCAGGCGTTGAACCGCAGACCGAAACCGTTTGGCGTCAGGCTGACCGCTACAAGGTTCCGCGGATCGTGTTCGTCAACAAGATGGACAAGATCGGTGCGGATTACTTCAACTGCGTCAAAATGATCAAGGACCGCACCGGTGCCACCCCGGCACCCGTCTGTCTGCCGATCGGCGCAGAAGATAAGCTTGAAGGCATCATCGACCTGATCAAGATGGAAGAATGGGTCTGGAAAGGTGAAGACCTCGGCGCAAGCTGGGCTCGTGAACCGATCCGTGCCGATCTTCAGGACATGGCAGACGAGTGGCGCGCCAACCTCATCGAGATTGCTGTAGAGCAAGACGATGATGCGATGGAAGCCTATCTCGAAGGCAACGAGCCCGACGAGGACACCCTGCGGAAACTGATCCGTAAGGGCACCCTGTCGCTTTCGTTTGTGCCGGTTTTCGCCGGTTCGGCCTTCAAGAACAAGGGCGTCCAACCGCTGCTGAACGCGGTTATCGACTTCCTTCCCTCGCCGCTCGACGTGCCCGCCTATACCGGCTTCGCACCCGACGACGAGACCGAAACGCGTAACATCGAACGTCATGCGTCCGATGAGGAACCCTTCTCGGGTCTCGCGTTCAAAATCATGAACGACCCCTTCGTGGGCTCGCTGACCTTCACCCGTATCTACTCGGGCGTGCTGAAGAAGGGCGATTCTGTCCTGAACTCGACGAAGGGCAAGAAAGAGCGCATCGGTCGTATGATGATGATGCACGCGATCAACCGTGAAGAGATCGAAGAAGCATTCGCAGGCGACATCATCGCACTGGCTGGCCTCAAAGAGACCACCACCGGTGACACCCTCTGTGATGCATCCAAGCCCGTCGTTCTCGAAACGATGACCTTCCCGGAGCCGGTGATCGAGATCGCCGTGGAACCGAAGTCCAAAGCCGACCAAGAGAAAATGGGCATCGCCCTGGCTCGCCTGGCAGCAGAAGACCCGTCCTTCCGCGTCGAGACCAACTTCGAATCCGGTCAGACCATCATGAAGGGCATGGGCGAACTTCACCTCGACATCCTTGTTGACCGCATGAAGCGCGAATTCAAGGTCGAGGCGAATATCGGTGCTCCGCAGGTGGCGTATCGCGAGACCATCTCGATGCCGGCAGAGATCGACTACACGCACAAGAAACAAACCGGTGGTACCGGTCAGTTCGCGCGCGTGAAACTGGCGATCACTCCGACCGAGCCGGGCGAAGGTTACTCGTTCGAATCGAAAATCGTTGGTGGTGCTGTTCCGAAGGAATACATCCCGGGCGTCGAGAAGGGCATCCAGTCGGTTATGGACTCCGGTCCGCTGGCAGGCTTCCCGGTTATCGACTTCAAGGTCGCTCTGCTTGACGGCGCGTTCCACGATGTCGACTCGAGCGTTCTGGCCTTCGAAATCGCAACCCGTGCCGCAATGCGCGAAGGTCTTCGTAAGGCCGGTGCAAAGCTGCTCGAGCCGATGATGAAAGTGGAAGTCGTGACGCCGGAAGAATATACCGGTTCGATCATCGGCGACCTGACCTCGCGTCGTGGTATGGTTCAAGGGCAAGACACCCGCGGCAACGCGAATGTCATCAACGCCTTCGTCCCGCTCGCCAATATGTTCGGCTACATCAACAACCTGCGCTCCATGTCTTCGGGCCGCGCAGTGTTCACGATGATCTTCGCGCATTACGAAGCCGTTCCGCAGAACATCTCGGACGAAATCCAGAAACAATACGCCTGATCTATATGCGTCCGCGGTAGCCCCGCGGGCGCACCCCTTAGATCAGTACCCTGTGACAGGAGGCCATTATGGCAAAGGAAAAGTTTGAACGTAACAAACCGCACGTCAACATCGGCACCATCGGCCACGTTGACCACGGTAAAACCACGCTGACCGCTGCAATCACCAAATATTTCGGTGACTTCAAAGCCTACGACCAGATCGACGGCGCACCGGAAGAAAAAGCACGCGGCATCACCATCTCGACCGCACACGTCGAGTACGAGTCGGAAACCCGCCACTACGCGCACGTCGACTGCCCCGGCCACGCTGACTATGTGAAAAACATGATCACCGGTGCGGCACAGATGGACGGCGCGATCCTGGTTGTGAACGCAGCTGACGGCCCGATGCCGCAGACCCGCGAGCACATCCTGCTGGGCCGTCAGGTTGGCATCCCGTACATGGTCGTTTACCTGAACAAGGTTGACCAGGTGGATGACGAAGAGCTGCTGGAACTGGTGGAAATGGAAGTTCGTGAACTTCTGTCGTCCTACGACTTCCCCGGCGACGATATTCCGATCATCAAGGGTTCGGCTCTGGCCGCTCTGGAAGGTCGCGATCCGGAAATCGGCGAGAACTCGATCCGTGAGCTGATCGCAGCTGTCGACGAATACATCCCGACCCCGGCACGTGCTGTTGACCAGCCCTTCCTGATGCCGATCGAAGACGTGTTCTCGATCTCGGGCCGTGGTACCGTTGTGACCGGTCGTGTCGAGCGCGGCGTGATCAACGTTGGCGACGAACTGGAAATCGTTGGTATCCGCGACACCAAGAAAACGACCTGCACCGGTGTGGAAATGTTCCGCAAGCTGCTGGATCGTGGTGAAGCAGGCGACAACATCGGCGCCCTGCTGCGCGGTATCGACCGTGAAGGCGTTGAGCGTGGTCAGGTTCTGTGTAAGCCGGGTTCGGTCAAGCCGCACACCAAGTTCGAAGCAGAAGCCTATATCCTCACCAAAGAGGAAGGTGGCCGTCACACGCCGTTCTTCGCGAACTACCGTCCGCAGTTCTACTTCCGCACGACCGACGTCACCGGGACCGTTACGCTGCCGGAAGGCACCGAGATGGTTATGCCGGGCGACAACCTGAAGTTCGAAGTCGAACTGATCGCACCGATCGCAATGGAAGACGGTCTGCGCTTCGCAATCCGCGAAGGCGGTCGTACCGTTGGCGCAGGCGTTGTGTCGAAAATCCTCGCATAATCCTTCGGGAGAATGCGCGATACGGAAGGGCGGCCTTTGGGCCGCCCTTTTGCTTTGCGCCCCTTGTGGTCTGGCGGGGGAGGGGCGCTGCATTTGGTCGATGCCCTTCTGAGCGTTGTTCCTGCCCGCGACGCGCGCTAGATAGAGGGCAGTCCCCGAAGGAGCGCGCCGATGCCTGCCAGCCCGATCAAACTCTCGCATATCCTGACCGGTCCTGCGGCGGCCACTGATCTGCAAGGGGCGGATGAGGCACAGATCGTTGAAGCCCTGCGCGACGAGCGCCTGGCCTGGGTGCATCTGGATGGCACCCATCCCGAAGCGCAGGACTGGATCCGGCAGGAGTTGGACTATCTTGAACCGCAAGCGGTGGAGGCCCTGCTTGACCGAGATACGCGCCCGCGCACCACGGTGATCGGCGAGGGCATTTTGCTTATCCTGCGTGGGATCAACTTCAATGACGGGGAAGATCCCGAGGACATGGTGTCGGTCCGTATCTATGCCGATGCACGGCGGATCGTGACCATTGCGCGCAAGCGGGTCCGCGCGATCGAGCGGATGGATGATGCGATCAGGGCGGGGCGGGTGCCTGGTGATGCAGGGCTGTTCGTTGTGCGCCTGACCGAGGATATCGTCGAACGGATCGGCACGTTCCAGAGCGAGTTGGACGAACATGCCGAGACGCTGGAGGATAAGGTCTATGGACAGGGCGGGGACCATTTGCGGCGCGATGTGCTGGATCTGCGGCTGCAGGTCATCGCGATCCGGCGCTATCTCGGGCCGCAACGCGATGCGCTGTTGAAGGCGGCACAGTCGAATTGCCCCCTTGTGACATCCGAGGTCCGGCGGGAACTGGAAGAAGAAGCCGTGAAAATGACGCGGATTTCGGAAGATATGGACGAGCTCCGCGATCAGGCGCAGGTGCTGCGCGAAGAGCTTTCGACCCAGCTTTCGGATCGGGTGAACCGCAATACGTTCGTGCTGTCCGTGGTGTCGGTAATTTTCCTGCCGCTCGGGTTTCTGACGGGGCTTTTCGGGGTGAATATCGGCGGAATGCCGGGGTTGAATGACGATAATGCCTTCATGTGGCTTTGCCTGTGGTGCATCGGGCTGGTGCTGGTGCAGCTGGTCTTCATGTGGCGGCTGTTCACGCTGGGCCGTCAATAGGCGGGCCATCAATAGGAGGGAGGGTCGGCCGTTGCCCGTGGCGGCAACGGCGATTGGCTCAGGCGGCTTCGGCGCGACGGTGATGGGGGCCTTCCTCCACCTCTTCGATGATCTTGCCCACGAAAGCCTTCAGATCACCGGGATTGCGCGAGGTGATCAGCCCCAGATCATTCACCACCTCCGCATCGCGCCACTGCGCACCGGCATTGAGAAGGTCTGTCTTGATTGACGGGTAGGAGGTGACGTGGCGCCCCGCAACAACCCCCGCCTCGATCAGGAGCCAAGGTCCGTGACAGATGGCGGCGACGATTTTCTTGGCGTTAAAAAAGTTGCGGATCAGATTTACCGCCTCCGGCTTCGTTCGGAGAATATCGGGGTTGATCTGACCACCCGGCAGCACAATCGCATCAAACTCTTCCAGTTTGACATCGCTGATCGCAAGATCGCTGGCAACGGTTTCGCCCCAATCCTTTTCGTCCCAACTGCGGATCGCGGCCCCGTCGGGCGAGGCCACCACCACCTGCGCGCCTGCCTCGCGGAGCGCATCCCGTGGAACCATCAGTTCGGACTTCTCGAACCCGTCCGTCGCGATGATAAGGATTTTGCTGTCGGTGATCTTGGGCATGGTCTATTCCTTTTGCGATGGGTGTTGCGATGGGTGGGCCGTTTTGCAGCGGGTGCTGCGCGGGCCCTGATTGCCGACCCAACGCAAGGGCGCGAGGCTTGTTCCGCTGGGCCTCACGCGCGATGGAGGTGGACGGCCCTTCGCGCCCCCCTTCCGGCCCGTGGCACGAAGGAGCCAAGAAAAAATACGGCAACGGGCCAGTACGGGTTGACAGAATCCTTTATCGGGCCTATTGGCGCAGCCTGATCTATCCATAAGATCTAAAGGTTCGAAGCAGGCACCACATACGGTGCTGTCTGCCTCTCAACCTTCACGCCATGCGAGAGGCATGACATATGAACGGTCAAAACATCCGCATCCGGCTGAAGGCGTTCGATTACCGCGTACTGGATGCCAGCACGCAGGAAATCGTGAACACCGCAAAGCGTACGGGTGCACAGGTTCGCGGTCCCATCCCGCTGCCGAATAAAGTTGAGAAATTCACGGTTCTCCGTGGTCCGCACATCGACAAGAAGTCGCGCGACCAGTGGGAAATCCGTACGCATAAGCGTATGCTCGACATCGTCGACCCGACCCCGCAAACCGTTGACGCACTGATGAAGCTCGACCTCGCCGCTGGCGTGGATGTCGAGATCAAGGTCTAAGGGAGAGTCACGATGCGGACTGGTGTTATCGCCAAGAAGCTGGGCATGACCCGGCTTTTCCTTGAAGACGGCAAGCAGGTTCCTGTTACCGTTCTTCAACTCGACAACCTGCAAGTCGTTGCTCAACGTACCACCGATCGCGATGGTTATGTTGCAGTGCAGCTGGGTGCAGGCGACGCAAAAGCAAAGCGCGTGAGCGCGGCTGAGCGTGGTCACTTCGCGAAAGCTTCCGTTGCGCCCAAGCGCAAGGTTGCTGAATTCCGCGTATCCGAAGAAAACCTGATCGAAGTCGGTTCGGAAATCGCTGCAAACCACTACAATGAAGGCCAGTTCGTGGATATCGCGGGCACCTCCATCGGTAAAGGTTTTGCGGGTGCGATGAAGCGCCACAACTTCGGCGGTCTGCGTGCATCGCACGGTGTGTCGATCTCGCACCGTTCGCACGGTTCGACCGGTCAATGTCAGGATCCGGGTAAGGTCTTCAAAGGCAAGAAGATGGCTGGCCATCTTGGTGCCGTTCGTGTGACCACCCAGAACCTGCAAGTCGTTCGCACCGATGCAGAGCGCGGCCTGATCCTTGTTAAAGGTTCGGTTCCGGGTTCCAAAGGCGGTTGGGTCACGATCAAGGACGCGGTCAAGAAACCGCTGCCCGAGAACGTTCCGATGCCGGCGGCTCTGAAAGGCGCGGCTGCTCCTGCCGAAGAAGCTCCGGCAGAAGGGGGTGAAGCATGAAACTTGATGTGATCAAGCTCGACGCTGGCAAAGCTGGCGATATCGAACTGGCAGACGACATCTTCGGTCTCGAGCCGCGCGCAGACATTCTGCACCGCGTTGTTCGCTGGCAGCGTGCGAAAGCACAAGCCGGTACGCACTCGACGCTCGGCAAGTCGGACGTGTCCTACTCGACCAAGAAGATCTACCGCCAAAAAGGCACCGGTGGCGCACGTCACGGTTCCAAGAAGGCTCCGATCTTCCGTCACGGTGGTGTGTACAAGGGTCCGACCCCGCGTTCGCACGCGCACGATCTGACGAAGAAGTTCCGCGCTCTGGGTCTGAAGCATGCTCTGTCGTCCAAAGCGGCAACCGGCAATCTGGTGGTTCTCGAGGATATCAACCTCGGCGAATCGAAAACCAAAGCGCTGGCTAAAGCGGCTAAGGAACTGGGCTGGAAAAAGGTCCTGATCATCGACGGTGCTGACGTGAACGATAACTTCGCGAAAGCAGCTCGTAACATCGAAGGTATCGATGTTCTGCCGTCGATGGGCGCCAACGTTTATGACATCCTCAAGCGTGAGACCCTGGTTCTCACCAAAGCGGGCGTCGAAGCACTGGAGGCTCGCCTGAAATGAGCGCGAAACCCGAACATTACGACGTGATCGTCAAGCCGATCATCACCGAAAAAGCGACGCTGGCGTCGGAAAACGGTGCGGTTGTCTTCGAAGTCGCCAAAGACTCCTCGAAGCCCGAGATCAAGGCAGCGGTCGAGACCCTCTTCAATGTCAAGGTGAAAGCCGTCAACACGACGATCACCAAAGGCAAGAACAAGCGTTTCCGCGGTATCGCGGGCAAGCGCTCGGACGTGAAGAAGGCCTATGTGACCCTCGAAGAAGGCAACACGATCGACGTGACCACCGGTCTGTGATCTGTTGATCCTTATGACTTCGGAGAGCCCCTGCATTTGCGGGGGCTTTTCTTTTCGCGATAGGGCAGGGGGCTAGAGAATAGCGTCTTGCATCAAGGGCTTGGCTTGTGGCCTTAAATATAAGGTCACAAAGCGCCAAATGGGCCAATTCAGCAGTAGACGGATTGGCTTCTTTTTGGTAGCTACGCGCATCGCCAGAGGCTTCGGATTCGTCCGGGGCCGGTTGGCGTTGTTATCTGGGGACCTTAGGGGCCCTTCACATAAGGCGGTACAACCCGCCTTCAGCTAACGGAAGACAGAAAGCATGGCACTTAAGTCGTATAAACCGACTACGCCGGGCCAGCGTGGGCTGGTTCTGATCGACCGTTCGGAGCTTTGGAAAGGCCGTCCGGTCAAAGCCCTCACCGAGGGTTTGACGAAGACTGGTGGCCGGAACAACACCGGACGCGTCACGATGTGGCACAAGGGTGGTGGCGCGAAGCGTCTCTACCGTATCGTTGACTTCAAGCGTCGCAAATTTGACGTTCCGGCTATCGTCGAGCGCATCGAATACGACCCGAACCGGACCGCGTTCATCGCGCTGATCCGCTACGAAGATGGCGAAGCCGCTTATATCCTCGCACCGCAACGTCTCGCTCTCGGCGATAAAGTTGTGTCGGGCGAGAAGGTCGATATCAAGCCGGGTAACGCAATGCCGTTCTCGGGTATGCCGATCGGTACCATCGTTCACAACATCGAACTGAAGCCGGGTAAAGGCGGTCAGATCGCACGCGCAGCTGGCACCTATGCCCAGTTCGTGGGTCGTGATGGTGGCTACGCTCAGATCCGTCTTTCCTCGGGCGAGCTGCGTCTTGTGCGTCAGGAATGCATGGCCACCATCGGTGCCGTGTCGAACCATGACCACTCGAACCAGAACCTCGGTAAAGCAGGTCGTAAGCGTCACATGGGCGTCCGCCCGACCGTTCGCGGCGTTGCAATGAACCCGATCGACCACCCGCATGGTGGTGGTGAAGGCCGGACCTCCGGTGGCCGTCACCCGGTTACCCCGTGGGGCAAGCCGACCAAGGGCAAACGCACCCGTACGAACAAGTCGACGGATAAATATATCCTGCGCTCGCGTCACGCGAAGAAGAAGGGTCGTTAAGATATGTCTCGTTCTGTTTGGAAAGGCCCCTTCGTCGATGCCTATCTGCTGAAAAAAGCAGAGAAAGCGCGCGAGTCGGGCAAAAGCGAAGTGATCAAGATCTGGTCGCGTCGCTCGACCATCCTGCCGCAATTCGTTGGCCTCACCTTCGGGGTCTACAATGGTCAGAAGCACATCCCGGTCGCTGTGACCGAGGAAATGATCGGTCAGAAGTTCGGTGAATATTCGCCGACCCGTACCTATTACGGTCACGCTGCTGACAAGAAAGCCAAGAGGAAGTAATCGTCATGGGTAAGGAAAAGAATCCGCGCCGCGTGGCGGATAACGAAGCAATGGCAAAATCGCGCATGCTTCGCACCTCGCCGCAGAAACTGAATCTCGTTGCAGCGATGATCCGCGGCAAGAAGGTCGACAAGGCTCTGGCCGATCTGACCTTCTCGAAGAAGCGTATCGCGATCGACGTGAAGAAGTGCCTGCAATCGGCTATCGCCAATGCGGAAAACAACCACGGTCTGGACGTTGACGAGCTGGTCGTCGCGGAAGCATGGGTTGGTAAGAACCTGGTCATGAAGCGCGGTCGCCCGCGTGCCCGTGGTCGCTTCGGCAAGATCATGAAGCCGTTTTCGGAGCTCACCATCAAGGTGCGTCAGGTTGAGGAGCAAGCATAATGGGTCATAAGGTAAATCCGATCGGTATGCGTCTCCAGGTCAACCGCACCTGGGACAGCCGCTGGTTCGCTGAAAGCAAGGATTTCGGTGATCTTCTTCTGGAAGACATCAAGATCCGCGAGTTCATCAAGCACGAAGCGAAACAAGCTGGCATCTCGCGCGTGATCATCGAGCGCCCGCACAAAAAGTGCCGTGTGACCATTCACGCAGCACGTCCGGGTGTGATCATCGGTAAAAAAGGCGCCGATATCGAAGCTCTGCGCAAGAAGCTTGCAAACTTCACCGACAGCGAACTTCACCTGAACATCGTTGAAGTCCGCAAGCCGGAAATCGACGCGCAACTGGCCGCAGAGTCCATCTGCCAACAGCTCGAGCGTCGTGTGTCCTTCCGTCGTGCGATGAAGCGTACCGTTCAGAACGCGATGCGCATGGGTGCACTTGGTATCCGTGTAAACGTTGCCGGCCGTCTGGGCGGTGCCGAGATCGCGCGTACCGAATGGTATCGTGAAGGTCGCGTTCCGCTGCACACGCTGCGTGCGGATATCGACTATGCACATTGCGAGGCAATGACCCCCTACGGGATCATCGGCGTCAAAGTGTGGATCTTCAAAGGCGAGATCATGGAACATGATCCGCAGGCACGTGAGCGCAAAGCTGCTGAAGCCCAAGAGGGTCCGGCACCGCGCGGTCCGCGCCGTGAGCGCGAGCGCTGAGGGGTATTAGACCATGTTGCAACCGAAACGGACGAAGTTCCGCAAACAGCACAAAGGCCGGATCCACGGTGAAGCCAAAGGCGGCACCGATCTGAACTTTGGTCACTTTGGTCTGAAGGCGATTGAGCCCGAGCGTGTTACCGCACGCCAGATCGAAGCTGCCCGTCGTGCAATCAACCGTCACATGAAGCGCCAGGGCCGCGTTTGGATCCGGATCTTCCCGGATACCCCGGTCACCGCGAAACCGACCGAAGTCCGTATGGGTAAAGGTAAAGGTTCCGTGGATTTCTGGGCAGCGAAAGTGAAGCCCGGCCGCGTGATGTTCGAAATCGACGGCGTGAACGAGACCATCGCACGTGAGGCCCTGCGCCTTGGTGCTGCGAAGCTCCCGGTCGCGACCCGCATCGTCGAGCGTCAGGACTGGTAAGTCCGGTCCACCTAAATTGAAGCAAGGCGCGGGGGATTTCTCTCCCGCGCCTTGTTTTATTCCAACACCCCTTGCCAGATTGGCTCGATGATGGTAGTTGGCCGGTGTTCCTGGCAACAGGATCGACATAACCCACCAGAATCAGGGTCACCCCAAGCGTGTATACGCACGCAAGCGGGGCCCTCTGGTGCCATTTAAAGGACCAAAGGCATGAAAGCCCAAGAACTCAAGGCCAAGACGGCCGATGAGCTCCGTGACGAGCTTGTCGCGCTGAAAAAGGAAGCGTTTAACCTCCGCTTTCAGGCAGCCACCAACCAGCTGGAAAACACCGCTCGCATGCGCGCCGTCCGTCGTGACGTTGCTCGCGTGAAAACCGTGTTGACCCAAAAAGCTGCTGAAGCTGCTGCGAACTGAGGAATCTTCCCATGCCCAAACGTATCCTTCAAGGCGTCGTGACCTCGGACAAGAACGAACAGACGATCACCGTCTCTGTCGAGCGCCGTTTCACGCACCCCGTTCTGAAAAAGACCATTCGTAAATCCAAGAAGTATCGTGCGCATGACGCGAACAATGCTTTCAAGGTAGGTGACACTGTTCGTATCGAAGAGTGCGCGCCGATTTCGAAGACCAAGCGCTGGACGGTCGTCGTCGAAGCCTGATTTCCGCAAGGAATTCAGGCCCGGCGATAAACACCAGTTTATCGAAACCCTGGGGCGCCAACTGCATGGTCGTCTCCAAAGGTCGGGAGTAACCCTATGATCCAGATGCAGACCAATCTGGATGTTGCTGACAATTCCGGTGCTCGGAAAGTTCAGTGCATCAAGGTTCTGGGTGGTTCGCACCGTCGCTATGCGTCGGTCGGCGACATTATCGTCGTCTCCGTCAAGGAAGCCATTCCGCGTGGCCGTGTGAAAAAAGGGGACGTGCGTAAAGCCGTCGTCGTTCGCACCGCCAAAGAAGTTCGTCGTGAAGATGGCACCGCCATCCGTTTCGACTCGAACGCAGCAGTTATCCTGAACAACAACGGCGAGCCCGTTGGTACCCGTATCTTCGGACCGGTTGTTCGCGAACTGCGCGCCAAGAACTTCATGAAAATTATCTCGCTTGCTCCGGAGGTGCTGTAATGGCTGCTAAACTCCGCAAAGGTGATAAGGTTGTTGTTCTGTCCGGTAAGGACAAAGGCAAACAGGGTGAGATCACCTCGGTTATGCCGGCTTCGAACAAAGCCGTGGTCGATGGCGTGAACGTCGCGATCCGTCACACGCGCCAAACCCAAACGAGCCAAGGTGGCCGTCAGCCGAAGGCAATGCCGATCGACCTGTCGAACCTCGCTCTGCTGGATGCAAACGGTAAAGCAACCCGCGTCGGCTTCCGCATGGAAGACGGCAAAAAGGTTCGTTTCGCCAAGACCACGGGGGACGTTATCTGATGCTCGACCTCGCAACTTACACTCCGCGCCTGAAAGGCGAGTACGAATCCAAGATCCGTGCTGCCATGAAGGAAGAGTTTGGTCTGAAAAACGACATGATGATCCCGAAGATCGAAAAGATCGTGATCAACATGGGCGTTGGCGAAGCCACGAAAGACACCAAAAAAGTCAAGCAAGCCGCTGAAGAGCTGACGCTCATCGCCGGTCAGAAGGCTGTCATGACGAAAGCGAAGAAGTCCATCGCAGGCTTCCGCGTTCGTGAAGAGATGCCGCTTGGCTGCAAGGTGACCCTGCGCGGCACCCGTATGTACGAATTCCTCGACCGCCTGATCAACGTGGCACTGCCGCGCGTCCGCGACTTCCGCGGCGTGAAGCCGTCCTTCGATGGGCGTGGTAACTTCGCAATGGGTCTCAAAGAACAGATCGTGTTCCCCGAGATCGATTTCGACAAAGTCGACGAAGTTCTGGGTATGGACATCATCATCGTGACCACGACCAATGATGACGCGCAGGCGAAGTCGCTTCTGAAGCACTTCAACATGCCGTTCTCGGCCTGATCGCGAGGAGAGTGAACAATGGCTAAGAAATCCATGGTTGCGCGCGAAGTGAAGCGTGAGCGTCTTGTTAAACAATACGCCGCGAAACGCGCCGCACTGAAAGAAGTCATCGCCGATCAGGATCGTCCGATGGAAGAGCGCTTCAAAGCTTCCCTGAAGCTGGCAGAACTGCCGCGCAACTCCTCGGCTGTCCGCTTGCACAACCGTTGCCAGCTGACCGGTCGTCCCCACGCTTACTACCGTAAGCTCAAAGTCTCGCGTATCAAGCTGCGTGACCTGGCCTCCTTCGGTCAGATCCCCGGCATGGTCAAGTCGAGCTGGTAAGGAGGTCTCGTATGTCTATGAACGATCCTCTCGGCGATATGCTGACCCGCATCCGCAACGCGCAAATGCGCGGCAAGTCCACCGTCAAAACCCCCGCGTCGAAACTGCGCGCTTGGGTTCTCGACGTGCTTGCAGCGGAAGGCTACATCCGCGGCTACGAGTCGACCACCGACTCGCGCGGTCTGCCTGAAATCACCATCAGCCTGAAATACTACGAAGGCACCCCGGTCATCCGCGAACTCAAGCGCGTATCGACCCCGGGCCGTCGTGTGTACATGGCTGCGAAAGACGTCCCGTCGGTCCGTCAGGGCCTCGGCGTTTCCATCGTCTCCACGTCCAAGGGCGTGATGTCGGATGCAGATGCTCGCAACGCCAATGTTGGCGGCGAAGTCCTCTGCACCGTCTTCTAAGGAGGTAGCCGATGTCTCGTATTGGTAAGAAGGCAGTGGAACTTCCGAGCGGTGTGACCGCTTCGGTGTCCGGCCAGACCATCGAAGTGAAAGGCCCGAAAGGGACCCGTCACTTCACCGCCACCGACGATGTCAGCCTTTCGGTTGAAGGTTCTTCGGTTTCCGTGACCCCGCGTGGCCTGTCCAAACGTGCGCGTCAGCAGTGGGGTATGGCCCGCTCGATGATCGCGAACCTTGTGACCGGCGTCACCGTTGGCTTCAAGAAAGAGCTCGAAATTCAGGGTGTGGGTTACCGCGCCACGATGCAGGGCAACACTCTGAAGCTGGCACTGGGCTATTCGCATGATGTGGACTTCGCTGTTCCGGCTGGTGTGACCATCACCTCGCCGAAAAACACCGAGATCGTCATCGAAGGCATCGACCAACAGCTCGTTGGTCAGGTTGCTGCGAATATCCGCGAGTGGCGTGCGCCCGAGCCCTATAAAGGCAAAGGCATCCGCTACAAGGGTGAGTATGTCTTCCGTAAGGAAGGCAAGAAGAAGTAAGGGGCGCGAAAATGGCGAACAAGAAAAGAGAACTGTTCCTGAAGCGCCGCCTGCGCGTGCGGAACAAACTGCGCAAAATGGCCAATGGCCGTGCGCGTCTGTCGGTTCACCGCTCGTCGAAAAACATCAGCGTCCAGCTGATCGACGATCTGAACGGTGTGACCCTTGCAGCGGCTTCGACCCTCGAGAAGGATCTGGGCCTCGTTGGCAAAAACAACGTGGAAGCAGCGACCAAGATCGGTGCAACCATCGCGGAACGTGCCAAGGCTGCAGGCGTCGAAGAGTGCTATTTCGACCGTGGCGGTTTCCTGTTCCACGGGAAAATCAAGGCACTGGCCGATGCAGCTCGCGAAGGCGGTCTGAAGTTCTGATCCTCTCTGCCTTCGGGCAGGGTGATCGAAATCTTGCGAAGGGCGCCGCAATGCGCCCTTCGATTTTAGAGCAGGGGGCAACCCCTCGATGATCCAGGGATGCAAATCCACTTGGATTGGGAAAAGGACTTCGGTCCATATCAGGAGATGTTTTCATGGCAGAACGTGAAAACCGCCGGGATCGCCGCGAGCGCGAAGAGACCCCGGAATTCGCAGATCGTCTTGTCGCGATCAACCGCGTGTCGAAAACCGTCAAAGGCGGTAAACGTTTCGGCTTCGCAGCACTCGTCGTCGTTGGCGACCAGCGCGGCCGCGTCGGTTTCGGCAAAGGCAAAGCGAAAGAGGTGCCGGAGGCAATCCGTAAGGCGACCGAGCAAGCAAAGCGCAACATGTTCCGTGTTCCGCTGCGTGATGCGCGTACCCTGCACCACGATATCGAAGGCCGTCACGGCGCTGGCCGCGTGATCATGCGCACCGCACCTGCCGGTACCGGTATCATCGCGGGTGGTCCGATGCGTGCCGTCTTCGAAATGCTGGGCGTTCAGGACGTGGTTGCCAAGTCGACCGGTTCGCAGAACCCCTACAACATGATCCGTGCGACGCTTGATGCGCTTCGTCAGGAACAAAGCCCCCGTAACGTCGCGGCTCGCCGTGGCAAGAAAGTGGCTGACATCCTGAAGAAGCCGGAAGCCGAATCGGCTGACGCGTAAGGAGATCAGGACATGGCTACTATCGTTGTGAAACAAATCGGTTCGCCGATCCGCCGTCCCGCTTCTCAGCGCGCTACGCTGAAAGGCCTCGGTCTGAACAAGATGAACCGCACCCGCGAGCTCGAAGACACCCCCGCCGTCCGCGGCATGGTGAACTCGATCCCGCACCTCGTTGCGATCATCGAAGAAAAAGCCTGATTTTATTCAGAGTTTTTGACAAAGCGCCCCGGCATCGTCCGGGGCGTTTTTGTACCTGTCTCCCTTTCCAGAGGTATGAAGATGGATATGAAAGACCAGAAGGCCGAGACCTTCCAGATTTTCGCCGAGATTGCCAAGATGGATGCTGTGCCCGCCGAAGGCGTCGTGGCGTTCCAGTTTGTCATGGATGATGACGGGGCGAATTGGGACGACCTGTCCGATGCGGCCGAGGCCCTTGGGTATGGCGTCGAGTTTTACGAGGCGCAGGATGACGAGGATGAGGCCGTGGCCGAGATCACGACGCCGGTTATCACGCTGGATGCCGAGACCCTCTGGGCACATGAGGAAAAGCTGACGCTTCTGGCGTCCATTCATGGTTTCGCGCCGGATGGCTGGGCCTTTTCGGGACGCTGACAGATGAGGGCATTCCTTACTGGTTTGGCGGCGGCAGTTCTGCTTGGTGGCTGTATGGCATCGCAGGCACCCGAGACCTACACACGCGACACCTATGCCGTCAGCGCGGTGCCTGCGTGGTCGTCCGCACCTGCGTCGGCGGTGCCTGTCTCGGCGGTTCCTGTCTTGGCGGGCGGTGCGGTGCATCGGGTGAGCGTCTCCAAAGGGTCGAGCCCGCTTTGGGATCAGGACGCGGTGATGGAGCGGCAGATTGCGCGAAGGGCTACAAAGAGCTGTGGCTCTGCGGGCTATCGCGAAATCGGTCGCGTGCTGGCCAGTGTCTACCAGATCGGGGGCGGGACCCAATTCAATTATGACGTGACAATTCAGTGTCGCACGTGATGCAAAGCGGTTGCTTGCAGGGCAGGGCCTCTGCTATAGCGACCCGTGGCTCCTTCGGGGGCCTCGAATCAATTGCGTAAGCAAAACAAGAAATGCCGAGTCTGGCCCAGCTACGCTTCTGGGGTCATGTCCGGCGAGAGGAGAAGCGATATGAAACTTCACGAACTCCGCGATAACGCGGGCGCAGCCCAGAAGAAAAAACGCGTTGCACGCGGTCCGGGCTCGGGCAAAGGTAAAACCGCTGGTCGCGGTATCAAAGGTCAGAAGTCGCGTTCGGGCGTTGCACTGAACGGCTACGAGGGTGGCCAAATGCCGCTCTACCGTCGTCTGCCGAAGCGTGGCTTCACCAAGCCGAACGCCAAGCATTTCGCGGTTGTGAACCTCGGCCTGATCGAGAAATTCATCGAAGCGGGCAAGATCGATGCGAAAGCAGAGATCAATGAAGACGTGCTGGTTGCTTCGGGTCTCGTGCGTCGTAAACTGGACGGCGTGCGCGTTCTGGCAAAAGGCGAAGTCAAATCCGCTCTGACCCTGAACGTCACCGGTGCTTCGAAATCGGCTGTTGAGGCTGTCGAAAAAGCAGGCGGTAAACTCACCGTTGCGGCTGCCGCTGCCGAGTAAGGCTGAATAAGCTGTTGTGAGCGGGCGCGTGCCCGCTTACATAGGCATAGGTTTTCTGGCGCCGCCGATCGGGAACCCGGTCTGGCGGCGCTGACATGAAAGAGACAGGCATATGGCATCTGCTGCAGAGCAAATGGCGGCGAACCTCTCTTGGGGCGCCCTGGGCAAGGCCACCGAGCTTCGCCAACGGATTTTCTTCACCATCGGTCTGCTGATCATCTACCGGTTGGGGACCTATATCCCTGTGCCGGGGATCGACGCACAGGCCCTGCGCGACTTTATGGAGAACGCAGGCTCGGGTCTCGGGGGCATCCTGTCGATGTTCACCGGCGGTGCGCTTGGCCGCATGGGTATTTTTGCTCTGGGCATCATGCCGTATATCTCGGCCTCCATCATCGTTCAGTTGCTGGCCGCTATGGTTCCGGCGCTGGAGCAGATGAAGAAAGAGGGCGAACAGGGCCGCAAGAAGATCAACCAGATTACCCGCTATGGCACCGTGGCCCTTGCGACCTTCCAGGCCTTCGGTCTGGCAAAATCGCTGGAAGCCGGTGGGTTGGCGCATGATCCGGGCATGTATTTCCAAGCGGCTGTGGTGATCACGCTGGTTGGCGGCACCATGTTCCTGATGTGGGTCGGCGAACAGATCACGTCGCGCGGTATCGGTAACGGCATCTCGCTGATCATCTTCGTCGGCATCGTGGCCGAGATTCCTGCGCATTTCGCCAGCTTCCTTGCGCAAGGCCGTGCGGGGGCGATCTCGCTTCCGGCAACCATTGCCGTGATCGTCATGATCATTGCTGTCATCGGCTTCGTGGTCTTCATGGAACGCGCTCTGCGCAAGATCCATATTCAATATCCGCGCCGTCAGGTGGGGATGAAAATCTATGATGGCGGCTCGTCGCACCTGCCGATCAAGGTGAACCCCGCAGGTGTTATCCCTGCGATCTTCGCCTCGTCGCTTCTGCTGCTGCCGACCACCATTGCGACATTCTCGGGCGGGAATACCGGCCCCGTGATGTCGACCATTCTGGCTTATTTCGGGCCGGGTCAGCCGCTTTATCTGCTGTTCTACGTGGCGATGATCGTGTTCTTCGCATATTTCTACACGGCGAACGTTTCTTTCAAATCGGATGAAGTCGCGGACAATCTCAAGAACCAAGGCGGTTTTATCCCGGGCATCCGTCCCGGCAAGAAAACCGAAGATTACCTTGATTACGTGGTTTCGCGTGTGCTGGTGATCGGTTCGGCATATCTGGCGGCGGTCTGCCTGCTGCCGGAAATCCTCCGCTCTTCGCTTTCGATCCCGTTCTATTTTGGCGGCACCTCGGTTCTGATCATCGTTTCTGTGACGATGGACACGATCAATCAGGTGCAGTCGCATCTTCTTGCGCACCAATACGAAGGTCTGATCGAAAAATCTCAACTTCGTGGTAAGCGCAAGAAGTCCGGTCGTAAGGCCCCCGCGCGCCGCTGAAAGGAAAGACATCATGACCAATATCATCTTGCTTGGCCCGCCCGGGGCCGGCAAAGGCACCCAGGCAGGTAAGCTTGTCGCAGATCGCGGGATGGTCCAGCTGTCCACTGGCGATATGCTGCGCGAGGCTAAGACCTCCGGCACCGAGATGGGCAACAAGGTTGCCGAGGTGATGGATCGTGGCGAGCTGGTCACCGATGATATCGTGATCGGCCTGATCGAAGAGAAGCTGTCCTCGGACGAGGGCAACGGCTTCATCTTCGACGGCTTCCCGCGCACGTTGGGGCAGGCGGATGCGCTGAACGCGCTTCTGGCGCGTATGGGGCAGAAGCTGGATGCCGTGATCGAGCTGGTTGTCGATGATGCCGTTCTGGTGAATCGCATTGTCGGGCGCGCCGAAGAGGCCCGTGCGGCAGGTCAGCCGGTCCGTAAGGATGACAATGCCGAAGTCTTCGGCGACCGCCTGCGCGAGTATTACAAAAAGACCTCGCCGCTGATCGGTTATTATTATCACGCGGGCGATCTGTTCCGCGTTGATGGTCTGGCTGAAATCGGCACGGTCTCGGCGCAGATCGCGGCGATCCTTGATCAGCAAGAATAATGCATAGAGAGGCTTGACCTGAAGGAGGATACCTCGTAGGTGCAAGTCTCTCTTATGAGAATCAATTTTTCGATGGGTCAGTCGGTCTGTCGGAATCAGGGTCCGGAACATGAGGTTTCGGGCCATCTGTTGTGAAAAAAGGTTCTGGTACTACGGAACCGCAACGTGAAGGAAGAACGCTTTGGCACGTATTGCTGGCGTCAACATTCCGACCGGGAAACGCGTCCCGATCGCATTGACCTACATCACCGGTATCGGCAACGACACCGCCCGTAAAATCTGCGAAGCCGTCAACATCGACGTGACCCGTCGTGTGAACGAGCTGTCGGATGCGGAAGTCCTTTCGATCCGCGAATATATCGACGCAAACCTCACCGTTGAAGGTGACCTGCGCCGTGAAGTTCAAATGAACGTCAAACGTCTGATGGACCTGGGCTGCTACCGCGGTCTGCGTCACCGCCGGAACCTGCCGGTTCGCGGTCAGCGTACCCATACCAATGCTCGTACCCGTAAGGGCCCGGCAAAAGCCATCGCTGGCAAGAAGAAGTAAGGGGAGGCTTGACACATGGCACGTGATAAGGTCCGCACGAAGCGTAAAGAGCGCAAGAACATCGCCGCTGGTGTTGTTCATGTGAACTCGTCGTTCAACAACACCAAGATCCTGATCTCTGACGTTCAGGGCAACGCCATCTCGTGGTCGTCCTCGGGCACCATGGGCTTCAAGGGTTCGCGTAAATCGACCCCCTACGCCGCTCAGATGGCTGCAGAAGATGCTGCACGCAAAGCACAAGAGCACGGTCTGCGCACCGTAGACGTCGAAGTTCAAGGCCCCGGTTCGGGTCGTGAATCGGCTCTGCGCGCACTGGCTGCTGTCGGTCTGGCTGTCACCTCGATCCGTGACGTCACCCCGATCGCGCATAACGGCTGCCGTCCGCCGAAGCGCCGCCGCGTCTGATTTCTGAATTCCGGTTGGGCCGTGTGGGATTTCCCGCGCGGCCCAATCGTGTCCGCATTCTATCCTCGGGCGTTCCCTGCTTAGGACATGGGCTGGGAACAGGTATGGAGGCACTGCATGATCCACAAGAATTGGGCCGAGCTGATCAAGCCGACGCAGCTGGAAGTAAAACCGGGTAACGATCCGGAGCGTCAGGCTTCGCTCGTTGCAGAACCGCTTGAGCGTGGTTTTGGTCTCACCCTGGGGAACGCGCTGCGCCGCGTTCTGCTGTCCTCGCTGCAAGGCGCGGCCATCACCAGCGTACAAATCGACAATGTGCTCCACGAGTTCTCCAGCGTGGCCGGTGTGCGTGAAGACGTCACCGACATCGTGCTGAACCTCAAGGGCGTGTCGCTGCGTATGGATGTCGAAGGCCCCAAACGCGTGTCGATCTCGGCCAAAGGTCCGGGCGTTGTGACCGCTGGCGACATCTCCGAGACCGCAGGCATCGAAGTTCTGAACAAAGAGCATGTCATCTGCCACCTTGATGATGGTGCCGACCTGTTCATGGAGCTGACCGTCAATACCGGCAAAGGCTATGTCGCTGCCGATAAGAACCGTCCGGAAGACGCGCCCATCGGTCTGATCCCGATCGACGCGATCTATTCGCCGGTGAAAAAGGTCGCCTACGAAGTCACCCCGACCCGTGAAGGTCAGGTGCTGGACTATGACAAGCTGACCATGAAGATCGAAACCGATGGCTCGATCACGCCGGAAGACGCCGTGGCTTTTGCTGCGCGTATCCTGCAGGACCAGCTGTCGATCTTCGTCAACTTCGAAGAGCCCGAATCGGCGTCGAAGCAGGACGCGGAAGACGGCCTCGAGTTTAACCCGCTCCTTCTCAAGAAGGTCGACGAGCTGGAACTCTCGGTCCGTTCGGCAAACTGCCTCAAGAACGACAATATCGTCTATATCGGCGACCTCATCCAGAAAACCGAAGCCGAGATGCTCCGCACCCCGAACTTCGGCCGCAAGTCGCTGAACGAGATCAAGGAAGTGCTTTCGGGCATGGGGCTGCATCTCGGGATGGAAGTCGAAGACTGGCCGCCGGAAAATATCGAAGATCTGGCCAAGCGTTTCGAAGATCAGTTCTGATCTTCCGCTTACAGGCTTGACGGATAGGGGGGCGTGGGCTACACGCCCCCCATTCAATGCCAGCACAGGCTGGGAATATCGGGCTCCGCCCCAACTGAGGCACCGGCACGCATCGGTCGCCCTGACAAAGCAAAACGCAATTACGGAGAATTCACATGCGTCACGCTCGCGGTTACCGCCGTCTCAACCGTACCCATGAACACCGCAAGGCGCTGTTCTCGAACATGGCTGGCTCGCTCATCGAGCACGAGCAAATCAAAACCACCCTGCCGAAAGCAAAAGAGCTTCGTCCGGTGATCGAAAAGCTGATCACGCTGGCAAAGCGCGGCGACTTGCACGCACGTCGTCAGGCAGCAGCCCAGCTGAAGCAGGACAAAGACGTGGCCAAACTCTTCGAAGTTCTCGGCCCGCGTTTCAAAGACCGTCAAGGTGGCTATGTTCGCGTTCTGAAAGCCGGCTTCCGTTATGGCGATATGGCTCCGATGGCGATCATCGAGTTCGTCGAGCGCGATTCCTCGGCAAAAGGTGCTGCAGACCGTGCGCGCCTCGAAGCTGAAGAAGCAGCGGCAGAATAATCGGACCTTTCGGTCTGATAAGATCAAACCCCGCCCGTTTGGGCGGGGTTTTTCAATGGTTTATTTAAGATTTTAGTGGAAAGCTGAAATAGGGGGCGCCGCAACTGGTGAAGTGGCGCATTATTTGGTGCGCTGTTTGATTTCTTGGCAGACCGGTAGGCCTTTGGCTTGGGCTGGCTGCTTCTTTTAGTTAAACGTTAGGCTGCCATGTCTTTTGATTCTAAAACGCAAGGTCTGCTTGATGAGCTCAACGAGCTCGCGCCAGCCGGATTTATGGTTGGTTTGCACGTCCGTTTTGCGCAGGCACGCATTTATCATACGAGTTATGATCCCAAATGGATCCAGCTTTACAACGAGCGGTCCTATTATCTGCGCGATCCCGTGGTCTTCTGGGGGATTTCCCATACGGGGCGGGTCCGCTGGAGCGAGATCCGGTTTCCCGATCCTTTCGGCATCTTCGAGCAGGCGCGCCGTTTCGGGCTGAATTACGGTGCGGTTGCGGGGGTCGGGCCGATGTCGTCGCGTTCGATCGTCGGGATTTCCCATACCGGGCGTGAATTTACCGATGACGAGCTGGCCACGCTAGAGCGCATCACCCATATCCTGCACGAGCATCACGAGGAAAGTCTTTCGCTGACCGATGCGCAGGCAGAGGCGCTGCGCCTTCTGGCCGCAGGGGACCGGCATACAGCGGCGGCGGCGCGTCTGGGCATTACCGAAAGCGCGTTCAAGGCGCGGCTCAAATCGGCGCGTATCCGGTTGAGTGCCCGCACCACGTCAGAGGCGATCCGCAAGGCGCGTGAACATCGCCTGATCTAGGGGGTCCTTTTGGCGCGTAGCTTGGCGAACCAGTCGATCCGTTTGCGCATCTCGCGTTCGAACCCGCGGTCGGGCGGGTCGTAAAGCTGCGTTCGCGGGACGTTGTCGGGGAAGTAGTTCTGGCCGGAGAACCCGTCTTCGGCATCATGGTCATAGGCATAGCCCTCGCCATAGCCTTGCTCTTTCATCAGGCTGGTCGGCGCATTGAGGATATGTTTCGGCGGCGGGGCCGACCCCGTCTGCTTCGCCAGCGCCCGCGCCCCTTTATAGGCCACATAGCCCGCATTGGATTTCGGGGCCAAGGCCAGATAGATCACTGTCTGCGCCAGCGCCAATTCGCCTTCAGGCGAACCGATACGCTCGTAGATTTCCCATGCATGCAGCGCGTGGCTTTGCGCCTGCGGGTCGGCCAGCCCGATATCTTCCACCGCCATGCGCACGAACCGCCGCGCCAGATAGCGCGGGTCTTCGCCGCCCTCCAGCATCCGCGCATACCAGTAGAGCGCGGCGTCAGGGTCGGAGCCGCGCACCGATTTATGCAGCGCCGAGATCAGGTTGTAATGCTCGTCTCCCGTCTTGTCATATTGAGCCGCGCGGCGTTGCAGGCGTTGGGCCAGCTCTTTGGCATCCATCGGCTGACTGGTGCGGATGGCGGCCACCTGTTCGACAAGGTTCAGCATCGCGCGCCCGTCGCCATCGGCCATAGCCACCAGCGTGGCACGCGCCTCCTCGGTCAGGGGCAGGGGCGTCCCGCGGGCGGCTTCGGCGCGGGTCAGCAGCTCGCCCAACGCGGCTGCATCCAGCCGGTGCAGCACCATCACCTGCGCGCGGGACAGAAGGGCGCGGTTCAGCTCGAAGCTGGGGTTCTCGGTGGTCGCTCCCACCAGCACGATGGTGCCATCCTCCATATGTGGCAGGAAGCCGTCCTGCTGGGCCTTGTTGAAGCGGTGGATCTCGTCCACGAATAGCAGCGTGCCCTGACCCGCGCGCTGGCGGGTCTTGGCGGCGTCAAACACCTTGCGCAATTCGGGCACACCCGAAAAGATCGCGCTGATCTGGACGAAGTGGCGGTCGGAGGCATCCGCCAGCAGCCGCGCGATGGTTGTCTTGCCCACCCCCGGCGGCCCCCAGAGGATCATCGAGGACAGTTTGCCAGTGGCCAGCATCCGCCCCAGAGGCGCATCGGGGGCAAGAATATGCGTCTGGCCGATCACCTCGCTCAGGTCTTTCGGGCGCAGGCTATCCGCCAAAGGCCGGTCGCGCGATTCGCTGGCGCGGGCGGGCGGCGTGGAGGCGGGCATCTCGGGGCTATTGTCGAACAGATCACTCATATCGGCACAGTAATCCCGATATTGCACGAGATGAATACGGGATTTGCGGTGCATTGACGGTTTGAATATGGCACAAGCGCGCAGGCAAGGCGCGGGCCGACCGGTTGACATCGGCCCGTATGCGGGGTTTGAGCGCCCACGACAGGAGACGCGGATGTTGATGACGGTAGTACAAGTGGCGCTGGGTGGCGCGATCGGGGCATCGGGGCGCTATCTGTCCGGCGTGGCGATCTTGCGGCTGATCGGGCCGCAACAGATCCCGTTGGGGGTGATCTTCGTCAATATCGTCGGCTCGTTTCTGATGGGCGCGCTGATCACCTTTCTGGGGCAGAAGGAACTGACCCACTGGAACGCCTTTCTGGCGACCGGTATTCTGGGCGGGTTCACCACCTTCTCCTCTTTCTCGCTGGAGACCTGGACGCTGATCGAGCGCGGAGAGACCGGTCTGGCGGGTGTCTATGTCGCGATTTCGCTGATCGCGTCTCTTCTTGGATTGATTTTCGGAGTGCATGTAATGCGCTGGGTGCTGGCATGAGCAAGGTTCAAAACATCAAAGTCGACGCGGATGGGGCAGAGATGCGGCTGGACCGCTTTCTCAAGAAGCGCTTCCCGCAGATCACACAGATCATGGTCGAAAAGCTCTGCCGCAAGGGGCAGATCCGCGTGGATGGCGGGCGGGTGAAACCGGCCCATCGTCTGGAGGAAGGGCAAGAGGTGCGCGTGCCGCCGCTGCCCGAGGAACGTCCCGAGCCGAAGATCGATGGCGCCGCGCGCGGGCCAATCACGCCCGAGCAGGAGAAGATGATCCAGTCCTGTGTGATCTGGAAAGACGAGCATATCATCGCTCTCAACAAGCCGCCGGGGCTGCCGTCGCAGGGTGGCTCGGGGCAGGGGCATGTCCATGTGGACGGCCTCGCTGAGGCGCTGATGTTCGGCTACAAGGAGCGCCCCAAGCTGGTGCACCGTCTGGATAAGGATACCTCGGGGGTGCTGCTGCTGGCGCGCACCGACCGCGTGGCGCGCCGCCTGTCCGAGGCCTTCCGCCGCAAGACCACCCGCAAGATCTACTGGGCTGCCGTGGCCGGTGCGCCGCAGCCGAAATTCGGCACCATCCGCTATGGTCTGGAAAAGCAGGGCGGGCACGGGCCGCATGGTGCGGGCGAGAAGATGATCTGCGTGCATCCGGCCAAGATGAACGAACATCCCGAGGCCAAGCGCGCCACCACCGATTATTTCACGCTGCATATCCTTGGGCAGCGCCTGTCATGGGTCGCGCTGGTGCCGATCACGGGGCGCACCCACCAGTTGCGTGCGCATATGGCCGAGCTGGGCAACCCGATCGTGGGGGATGGCAAATATGGCGGCTCGGGGCAGGACAATATGGGCGATGGCTGGGGGGCGCAGCTGGGCGGCGAAGTGTCGCGCAAACTGCATCTGCATGCCCGCCAGATCAGTTTCGATCACCCCATCACCGGCAAGCGCATCACCCTTCAGGCGCCTCTGCCCGAGCATATGAAGCGGACATGGAAGCTCTTGGACTGGCACGAGAATGACGTGCCCGCCGATCCCTTCGAGGATATGATGTGATGCTGGCCATTTTCGACGTCGATGGCACGATATCGGACAGTCAGCACCATATCACCCATGCGATGGCGATGGGGTTCGAAGCCGTTGGGCTGACGCCGCTGCCGACATCCGAAGTGCTGTCGATCGTCGGGCTGTCCCTGCCCGAGGCGCTGGTGCGACTGTTGCCCGAGGCCTCGCAGGAGATCCGCGATGCGGTGGTTGCGGGCTATAAAGCCAGTTACAAATCCGCCCGTGCCGCCAGTCCGGCCCCGCTTTATCCGGGCGCGCGGGAGCTGCTGGACCGTCTCCACCGGCGCGAGGATACCGTTCTGGCTGTGGCCACCGGAAAGTCGCGTCGCGGGTTGCGGGCGCTGGTGGAATATCACGGGCTGGAGACGCATTTCCAGTCGCTGCAATGCGCCGATGACCACCCGTCGAAGCCGCATCCCTCGATGGTCGAGGCGGCATTGCTCGAGACGGGGATGAGGGCGGATCAGGCGGTGATGATCGGCGATACCAGCTATGACATCCAGATGGGGCGGGCAGCGGGCGTCTGGACCATCGGTGTGTCCTGGGGCTATCATCCTGTCGAGGCGCTGCGCGAGGTGGGGGCCGACCGTATCGTGACGGATTTTGACGAGCTTGAGGAGCTTCTGGGCAATATGGCGGAGGCGCAAAAATGAGCACCTGGACTGCGAAACGTTTCTGGAAAGAGACCACCGTTACGGCGCAGGATGACGGCTTCGGCGTGGCGCTGGATGGGCGTGCGGTGAAAACCCCCGCCAAGGCACCGTTTGCCGTGCCAAGCCGCGCATTGGCGCAGGCGATCGCTGCGGAATGGGAGGCGCAGGAGGGCGAGATCCGGCCCGAAACCATGCCGCTGACCCGTGCTGCCAATGCCGCAATCGACAAGGTTGCCAGCCAGCATGCCGAAGTTGCGGCCTATATCGCCGAATATGGCGGCACCGATCTGCTGTGTTATCGTGCGACGACGCCCGCCGTTCTGGCCGAGCGTCAGGCGCAGGGCTGGGACCCGCTTCTGGCATGGGCCAAAGACCGTTTCGGGGTCGTGCTGAACGTGACACAGGGGCTTTTGCCGGTGGCGCAACCGGAGGCGGATCTGCAGGTTCTGCGTGCCCATGTGGCGGCTCTGACGCCTTTCCAGCTTTCGGCGCTGCATGATCTGGTCGGAATCACGGGGTCGTTGATTCTCGGGCTGGCAGTCATCGAGGGCCATCTGCAGGCAGAATCTGCCTTCACGCTTTCGCGGATCGACGAAAGCTTTCAGGCCGAAGAGTGGGGGCAGGACGAAGAGGCCCATCTTGCAGATATGGTCAAAAAACAGGCGCTACTGGATGCCGAGCGGTTTTGGCTTTTATTACATGGTAAATAAGCCTGTCTAAATGGCTAGGTTTTCGATTTCTTCCTGAGCATTTGCCTATTCGCTGAGCGATTTTCTTGGTTGAAAGTGGATTGGTCCCTTGACCTCCGCGCGGTAACTCGCTCACAATTCTGGCACTGGGGATAACCTCACAGTCTCTTGCGGAGACATGACCGGAATAGAACCGCTTAAGAACCGCTCAAAAGAGTGGCAACTCAGGAAGAGGTAATAATGACTAAACTTGCACTTCTCGGCGCATTGGCCGCGACCGGTCTGACCGCCGGCATCGCGTCCGCTTCGACGCTGGATGATGTGAAGGCGCGCGGCACGCTCAACTGTGGCGTGAACTCGGGTCTGGTGGGCTTTGCAACGCCGGATGCGAATGGCAACTGGACCGGCTTCGACGTCGCGATCTGTAAAGCCGTTGCTGCCGCCGTTCTGGGCGATGCCAGCAAGGTCACCTATGTGCCGGTATCCAGCCAGAACCGTTTCACGGCGCTGAGCTCGGGCGAAATCGACCTGCTGTCGCGCAATACCACCTGGACCTTCTCGCGCGATGTCGACCTGAAACTCGATTTTGCGGGCGTGAACTATTATGACGGTCAGGGCTTCATGGTCCGCAAGGATCTGGGCGTGACCTCGGCCAAGGAACTTGATGGTGCGACCGTCTGTATCCAGACCGGCACCACCACCGAGCTGAACCTTGCCGATTATTTCAAAGCCAATGGCATGACCTATAATCCGGTTTCGGTCGACACCAACTCGGAAGGCGAACAGCAATTCCTCGCGGGGGCCTGTGACGCCTATACCACCGACGCGTCGGGTCTGGCTGCCACCCGTGCCGCTTTCGCCAATCCGGGCGATTACATCATCCTGCCGGAAATCATCTCCAAAGAGCCGCTTGGCCCGTCGGTGCGTCATGGCGATAACCAGTGGGGCGACATCGTCCGCTGGACGCTGAACGCGCTGATCGCCGCCGAGGAATACGGCATCACCTCGACCAATGCCGACGAGCTGGCCAGCTCGAGCGAGAATCCGGAAATCCGCCGGATTCTGGGTACCGAGGGCGATCTGGGCAAGATGTTCGGTCTGGACGCGGAATGGGCCAAGCGCGCCATCAAGGCGGGCGGCAACTATGGCGAGATCTTCGCGGCCACCATCGGTGAATCCACGCCGATCGGTCTGGCGCGCGGGCTGAACGCACAGTGGACCCAAGGCGGTCTGCTTTACGCGCCGCCCTTCCGCTAAGCACAACGCGAGAAGGGGCGCAGGGCAACCGGGCGCCCCTTTTCCATTCCAATAAAAACAAGCCTGCAGGCGAGGCAACGACCTCATTGGCGACCAATCCGCCGCTCTGCCGGATACAGGGGTATAATTCATGTCAAATGCGCATGATGGGCCGGAGCGTGGCTTCCGGCTCAGCGATCTCATATACGATACGCGCTACCGGTCTCTGACCATCCAGATCATCACGTTGATCCTCGTGATGCTTGGCGTGCTCTGGCTCGTCGATAACGTGATCGCGAATTTCGCGCTGCTGGGCAAGGATTTCAATTTCAGCTTTCTGGGGCAGCGGGCGGGCTATGACATCGCCCAGACCCTGATCCCCTATAGCAATGACGACACCCATGCCCGCGCGGCGCTGGTGGGGCTGCTGAACACGCTCTGGGTCTCGTTCCTTGGCTGTGTGGCGGCCACCATCCTCGGCGTGGTCGCGGGGATCCTGCGGCTGTCGAAAAACTGGCTGATCTCGCGCCTGATGACGATCTATGTCGAAGCGTTCCGCAATGTGCCGGTGCTGCTCTGGATTCTGGTGGCTGTGGCCGTGCTGACCGAGTTGACGCCGTCGCCTGCGGCCTATCGCGGCGAGCATCCTGCGGCCTCGATGCTACTGTTTGATACGGTGGCCTTCACCAATCGCGGCACCCATATTCCGGGGGTCGAATTTTCCCGCGGTCTGGGCGTGATCGACACACCGCTTGCGCCGATCTCTTTGAACTTCCTCGCCTTCGCCGCTGTGGTCTTGCTGTCGCTCTGGGCCAATCGCAAGCTGCGCGCCCATGCGGCCCGCGTGCAAAGCGCCACGGGTCTGCGTCCTGCGACATGGTGGAAATCGGCTCTGGTCCTGTTCGTGCCTGCCATCGTCCTGCTGGCGGCGCTCGGCATGACGCTGAACCCGCCTGTGCTCGAGCGGTTCAACTTTACCGGTGGGGTGGATGTGTCGAACGCGCTGGTCGCGCTGTGGCTGGGTCTGACGCTCTACACCGGTGCCTTCATCGCGGAAATCGTCCGTGCGGGCATCATGTCGGTGTCGCGCGGGCAGTCCGAGGCGGCATTTGCCCTCGGGCTGCGTCCGAACCGCACGATGAAGCTGGTGATCCTGCCGCAGGCGCTGCGGGTGATCGTGCCGCCGCTGATCTCGCAATATCTCAACCTGACCAAGAACTCCTCGCTGGCGATTGCCGTAGGCTATATGGACCTGCGCGGAACGCTGGGCGGGATCACGATGAACCAGACCGGTCGCGAGATCGAGGCCATCCTGTTGATGATGCTGATCTATCTTGCTGTCTCGCTGGCCATTTCCGGCGTGATGAACCTCTATAACCGGTCTGTAAAGCTGAAGGAGCGGTGAGATGAGCGATACACATGCACAAACCGTGGCCTATGTGCGCGACACCATGTTGCCGCAGCAAGAGCCGCCTTCGGCCCAGTCCGGCGCGGTGAAATGGCTGCGCGAGAACCTGTTCTCCGGCTGGAGCAACACCGTCCTGACCCTTCTGGGGCTGGCCGTCGTCTATATGTTTGTTATGCATTTCTATGCGTGGTTCCTGCATGGCGTCTGGAATGCCGATAGCCTGTCGCAATGTCGCAAGATCATTGCCGATACATGGGGCGAGGGCGCGAACGGTGCCTGCTGGGCGGTGATCAAGCATCGCTGGAACCAGATCATCTTCGGCTTCTATCCGAGCGATCTCTACTGGCGTCCGACCCTGACCTTCGTGCTGCTTTTCGTCGCGATTGCGCCGGTGCTGTTCTCGCAGTTGCCGCGGATGCTGCTGGCCTTCTCGGCGGCCTATCCGCTGCTGGCCCTATGGCTGCTGTGGGGCGGCTCTCTCTGGCCGGTGATCATGATCGCCGTGGGCTTTGCGCTGGGGTTTGCCGCGCTGCGTCTGGTGACGCCGCTGAACAAGGTCTTGGCGGTGGCGGCGGCCATTGTGCTGCCGGTGCTGTTCTGGCTCTATGCCACCGATCCGGTCGATGCCGCGCTGTCCGCAGTGCTGCCCGTCGCCATCACGCCGGTAGGCTCGAACCAGTTCGGGGGCTTCCTGCTGGCCATCGTGATCGGGGCAGGGGGCATCGGCCTGTCGCTGCCCTTGGGCATCATGCTGGCGCTTGGCCGCCAGTCGAATATGTTCCTGATCAAGACGCTCTCGGTGATCTTCATCGAGTTCATCCGTGGCGTTCCGCTGATCACGCTGCTGTTCGTGGCCTCGACCCTGCTGAACTACTTCCTGCCGCCGGGCACCAGCTTCGACATCATCCTGCGGGTGATGATCCTGGTGACGCTCTTCTCGGCGGCCTATATCGCAGAGGTGATCCGTGGCGGTCTGGCAGCCTTGCCGCGTGGCCAGTACGAGGCCGCCGATGCGCTGGGTCTGGATTACTGGAAAGCGCAACGGCTGATCATCCTGCCGCAGGCGCTGAAGATCTCGATCCCGGGCATCGTGTCGACCTTCATTGGCATGTTCAAGGATACGACGCTGGTGACCTTCGTGGGCCTCTATGATCCGCTGAAATCCATCCCCGATGCAATCCGCAACAACTTCGAATGGAAGGGCATCTATTGGGAACCCTTCATCTTCGTGGGGGTGATCTTCTTCCTCTTCAACTTCGGCATGTCGCGCTACTCGATGTATCTCGAGCGCAAGCTGAAACGTGACCACCGATAAGGAGGCCAGAGACTAATGGCTGATATGACTATGGCACCTGCTGCTAATCCGAAGGCTTCCGACGAGGTCGCAATCCGTATCGAGGGCATGAACAAGTGGTACGGCCAGTTCCACGTTCTGCGCGACATCAATCTGACCGTCACCCGTGGCGAGCGGATCGTGATCGCTGGCCCCTCGGGGTCGGGGAAATCCACCATGATCCGCTGCATCAACCGTCTGGAAGAACACCAGTCGGGCAAGATCATCGTGGACGGCACCGAGCTGACCAATGACCTCAAGAACATCGACAAGGTGCGCTCGGAAGTCGGGATGGTGTTCCAGCACTTCAATCTTTTCCCGCATCTGACGATTCTGGAAAACTGCACGCTGGCACCGATCTGGGTCCGCAAGATCCCGAAGAAGCAGGCGGAAGAAACCGCGATGCATTTCCTTGAAAAGGTGAAGATCCCCGATCAGGCCCATAAATATCCGGGCATGCTTTCGGGCGGCCAGCAGCAGCGTGTGGCGATTGCCCGCTCGCTGTGCATGATGCCGAAGATCATGCTGTTCGACGAGCCGACCTCGGCGCTTGACCCCGAGATGATCAAGGAGGTGCTCGACACCATGATCGAACTGGCGGAAGAGGGGATGACCATGCTCTGCGTGACCCACGAGATGGGCTTCGCGCAATCCGTGGCTGACCGCGTGATCTTCATGGCCGATGGCCAGATCGTGGAACAGAACAACCCGCATGACTTCTTCCACAACCCGCAGTCGGAACGCACCAAGCAGTTCCTGAGCCAGATCCTCAATCACTGAGACTGGCGTCGGTTAGGGCGCGGAGGGGGCATCGCCCCCGACCGGATCGGCTTGGGGTTCAATGCCCCAAGCCGATCCGGCTCCCACTGTCGGATACCCTCAGGGCCGTGGGGCGCGTTCCCATCGGCCCTTTTCCATGCCCTTGCTCATGGCAGCAGGCGGCAGGCGCCGCGGGTAAATCCATCCCGGTCGGGCAACCGCCTGAAAGAAAAGCGCCCCGAAACCTGCCGAAGCCGCCAGCGACAGAGGCTTCGGCCTGCAGGCCCGAAGAGGTCACCGCAGAGTTGATATGGCGGCTTAGCCGCGGCGGCTGGGGGTGAAGAAATCGATCACCGACCCGCCGCCCGGTTTCAGCTCGGCCCAGCTATCGATCTGGAAATCCACCACCAGCGTTGCACAGGTCACATAGCGGCGGAAATCCGAGGAGAGCGGCACCCGCGCGGGCAGGCTCGCAGCAAAATCCGCAATGCCGGGATTATGTGCCAGCATCATGACCGTCGGCATATGTGCCTGCCGGAGCGTGGCCAGCAGCTGTGCGGCATTGGCCTGATAGAGTTCGGGGATGAAATGTTCGGCTGGCAGGCTCTCCAGAACCGCGCCTTTGACCCGCGCCCATGTCTCTTTTGTGCGCGCCGCAGGCGAGCAGAGCACTTCTTCCGGCTCCAACCCGCGCGAGGCCAGAAAATCCCCCAGCTCGGTTGCCGCAAAGCGGCCTCGCTGATTGAGGGGCCGGTCAAAATCATCTTGGGTCGGGTCGTCCCAGCTGGACTTGGCATGTCGCGTCAGGATCAGGCGGCGATACCCGGCAGGAGTCGTCATAAGGCAAGCCCTTCTGTCTAAGGTGAAATTGTGATCACTTGGCAGTCCGGATCACAGGCTCACTGTGCCAAGCCTGCCCTGATGCGGCAAGCCCCCTCGGAAGGGAGCTTGCGATTTCCGTCGCGGCGCGTCAGGCCGTTTGCGGCTTTACGCGCGGCGTGCTGGAGCGGATCATCGATCCGGCGCCGCCTTCGGTAAAGAGCTCCAGTAGGCAGGCATTGTCCACACGCCCATCCAGAATGACCACCGCCCGCACACCTGCCTCCACGGCGGCCAGCGCGGTTTCGGTCTTGGGGATCATGCCGCCTGCGATCGTGCCATCGGCGATCATGGCCCGTACTTCCTCGGGGGTCATCTGCGTGACGACCTCACCGGCCTTGTTTTTCACGCCTTTCACATCGGTCAGCAGAAGTAGGCGGTCGGCCTTCAGCGCGCCAGCAATGGCACCGGCTGCGGTATCGCCATTCACGTTGAAGGTCTCGTTATCCTTCATGCCGGTGGCAACAGGGGCGATCACCGGAATGATGCCCGCATTATACAGATCGCGGATCACCTGCACATTCATCTCGACGGGGCGGCCCACAAACCCCAACTCGGGGTCATCGGCCTCGCAGACCATCAGGTCGTCATCCTTGCCGGAGATCCCTACGGCACGCCCGCCCTCATCCATGATCGCCTGAACGATGCGTTTGTTTACAAGGCCGGTCAGCACCATCTCGACCACTTCGACCGTGGCCTTGTCGGTGACACGCTTGCCGCGCACCCAATCGGATTTGATGCCCAGCTTGTCGAGCATCTCGTTGATCATCGGACCACCGCCATGCACCACCACGGGGTTCACGCCGACCTGTCGCATCAGCACGATGTCGCGGGCGAATTGCGCCATGGCGTCATCATCGCCCATGGCGTTGCCGCCAAATTTCACAACGACGACGGCTCCGGAATAGCGCTGCAGATAGGGCAGGGCTTCGGAAAGGGTGCGGGCGGCGGCGGGCCAGTCTTGTTTCATGGTCTGGGGTCTCATGCGCTGTCTCCGTGAAGATGAACCTTGTTAGGACGTTCTGCGCGAAGTGTGAAGAGCATGCGACAGAACGTGAGGCCTTGCGGTTCCCGACAGAACTACTAGGTCTTGTCTGTATCTATCAGGAGAGTCGTATCATGGACGAACGCAAGGTGATCCTACTGACCGGAGCCAGCCGCGGGATCGGCCATGCCACCGTGAAACGGTTCGACCGTGAAGGCTGGCGGGTGCTGACCTGCTCGCGGCAGCCTTTCGACCCGCGTTGTCCCTGGGGCGGCGAGGATGACCATATCCAGCTGGATCTGGCCGACCCCCAGCAGACGATGAATGCCATTGCCGAAATCCATAACCGTCTCGATGGCAAGCTACATGCGCTGGTCAATAATGCGGGGATCTCGCCCAAAACCAAAGAGGGCGGGCGGCTTTCCGCGCTGGAAACCGATCTGCGGACATGGGGGCAGGTGTTCCATGTGAATTTCTTCGCCTCCATCGTGCTGGCACGCGGGCTGAAGGAGGAACTCTGCGCGGCGAAAGGCTCGGTGGTCAATGTGACCTCGATCGTGGGTTCGCGGGTGCATCCCTTTGCGGGGGCGGCCTATGCCACGTCCAAAGCAGCCCTCAAGGCACTGACCCGCGAAATGGCCCATGATTTCGGGCCTCTGGGGGTGCGTGTCAATGCCATCGCCCCGGGCGAGATCGAGACCTCGATCCTGTCGCCCGGCACCGAGAAAATCGTCGAGAATATCCCGATGCGCCGTCTGGGCCAGCCTTCCGAAGTGGCCGATCTGATCTATTATCTCTGTTCGGAGGCCTCAAGCTATGTCACCGGTACCGAGATCGAGGTCAATGGCGGCCAACACGTCTGAACAGGGCGCCCGAAGCCGGCCAAAGGGGCGGTCTTCGCGAGGCGCAAGGGGCTCGATGCCCCGATGTGCCGAGGCCCCCAGAAACAATCACCAATGCGGCGGGCGCTGGTCGGCCAGCGGGATCGCGCTGCTGTCGTCATATTCGCGCTGCGCCTCGCGCTCCAGAAGCATCGACACCCGATGCTCCAGCTTGGTGATCTGCCCGTCCTGACGCGCCACCACATCCGACAGGTCCTCGACCATGCGGGTCAGATGGGCCAGTTTCTCTTCCAGTTGCGTGCTGCGATCCATTCCGCTCTCCACTGCCAAGGGTGGCCGAGCCACCCGAAAGGTCTGGCGCGCTTATGCCATGCCTGCGCGCGAAGGGAAATCATCATTCCAACCGCCCCCCAAAGCCTTGCCCCCTTTGGCGCAAGCCGCTATTGCCTTGGCCACAACCAGTATTGGGAAAGACCATGGCCAAGCAGAAGAAACAGCCCCGCCCCAAGGCCGAAGCGCCGAAAGGCTTCCGCGATTACTTCGGTTCGGAAGTGACCGAGCGTCAGGAGATGCTCGCAACCATTGCCGAGGTCTATCGTTCCCATGGGTTCGACCCGCTGGAAACCTCGGCTGTGGAAACCGTCGAGGCGCTTGGCAAATTCCTTCCCGATGTGGACCGCCCCAATGCCGGTGTTTTCGCGTGGCAGGAAGAAGACGACGGCAAATGGCTGGCGCTGCGCTATGATATGACCGCCCCCTTGGCGCGAGTCGCGGCGCAGTTCCGCAATGACCTGCCCAGCCCCTATCGCCGCTATACGATGGGCCCCGTCTGGCGCAATGAAAAACCCGGTCCGGGCCGTTTCCGCCAGTTCTATCAATGCGATGCCGATACGGTTGGTTCGGGCACTGTGGCCGCCGATGCCGAGATCTGCGGCATGCTCTCCACCGCGCTCGAAGCTGTGGGTATTCCACGCGGCGACTACCTTGTGCGCGTGAATAACCGCAAGGTGCTGAACGGCGTGATGGAGGTCGCGGGCGTGCTGGACCCGTCTGATCCGACCCGTTTCGAGGAAGAGCGCGGCACCGTCCTGCGCGCCATCGATAAATTCGACAAATTCGGCGAAGAGGGCGTGCGCCTTCTGATGGGCCCCGGTCGTCTGGACGAGTCGGGCGATTTCACCAAGGGCGCAGGCCTGACCCCCGAGCAATGCGATATCGTCATGGGCTTCATGTCCGCCAAACGCGCGACCGGCACGGCCACGGCGGCGCGTCTGCGCGAATTGGTCGGCGGCTCGGTGATTGGTGCCGAGGGCGTGAATGAACTCGAACAGATCGCGGAACTGCTGGATATTCAGGGCTTTGGCTCGGACCGCATCGAGATTGATCCGTCCGTCGTGCGCGGTCTTGGCTATTACACCGGCCCCGTTTTTGAAGCCGAACTCACCTTTGAAATCCTTGACGAAAAGGGCCGCAAGCGTCAGTTCGGCTCGGTCTCGGGCGGCGGACGCTATGATGATCTGGTGAAACGCTTCACCGGCCAAGAGGTGCCTGCGACGGGTGTGTCGATTGGGGTGGACCGCCTGCTGGCCGCGCTGCGTGCCAAGGGCCGGATCGGTGCCAGCCATCAGGGCCCCGTTGTGATCACGGTCATGGACCGCGACCGGATGGGCGAATACCAGCTGATGGCGGCAGAGCTGCGCGCCGCCGGTATCCGCGCCGAAGTCTATCTGGGCAACCCCAAGAACTTCGGTAACCAGCTGAAATACGCAGATAAACGCGAAAGCCCCGTGGCGGTGATCCAAGGCTCGGATGAGGCGGATCGTGGCGTGCTGCAGCTTAAGGATCTGGTGCTTGGCGCGAAGCTTGCGCAGGAAGCCAGCCTTGAGGAATGGAAATCGCAGCCCGCTCAGGTCGAGGTCTCGCGTGCCGATCTGGTGGCCGAGACGCGTAAGATGCTGGCCCGTTACGAGGTGAAATAATGGCGACCAAGACCGAGGCCCGCGCCACCGGCCAGCGCATCCTGCAATCCTTCCTTTCGGCAGGGGCGCAAGAGATCCAGCCCGATATCCTGCAACCCGCCGAGGTGCTTCTGGACCTTTACGGCGAGGATATCCGCGCCCGCGCCTATGTCACCCATGATCCGGGGCAGGGCGAGATGATGCTGCGCCCCGATTTCACCGTGCCCGTGGTGCAGGCGCATATGGCGGGCGGTGCCGAGCCTGCGCGTTATTGCTATCTGGGCGAGGTCTTCCGCCGTCAGGATCATCTTGGGTCCGCCCGCGCGGTGGAATACCAGCAGGTGGGCTATGAGGTTTTCGACCGCGAGGACCCCGAGACCGCCGATGCCGAGGTTTTCGCGCTCTTCAACGGGCTTCTGTCGCGTCTGGGTCTGACGGCCACCATCGGTGATCTCGGTATTCTGCGCGCAGCGGTCGACGGGCTTGATACGATGCCCGCCCGTAAGGCGGCGCTCTCGCGTCATATCTGGCGGCCCGCGCGGTTCCAGAAGCTGCTTCAGCGTTATGCGGGGCTTGTGCCCGTGCCCGAGACGCGTCGTGAGACGCTGGGCGGTATGCGTTCCGAGGCGCCTTGGATCGGGTTGCGGTCCTCGGGCGAGATGGAGCTGCGGATTTCCGTGCTGAAGGAAGAGGCCGAGGCCGCGCCGATTTCCCGCGCCGATGTGGATAAGCTGGATGCGCTCTTTGCGCTGAATTGCGCCGCCGAGGATGCGCCTGCCGCATTGCGGGCGCTGGATATTCCGGCGATTGCTCCGGCGATCGAGCGGCTGGAAACGCGTCTGGCGGCCCTCAAGGCCCGCCGGATCGATCTGGGGGCTTTGCGCTTTGACGCAAGCCACGGGCGTTCCACGATGGAATATTACGACGGCTTCGTGTTCAGCTTTGCCACCGAGAACCCCGATATGCCGCCCGTGGCCACCGGTGGGCGCTATGACGCGCTAACCCGAATCTTGGGCCATGGCGCCGAGATTCCGGCTGTGGGCGGCGTGATCCGTCCGGGCGTATTGGCAGATCTGGAGGCAGGCCGATGAGCATGATCAAGCTGGGTGTGCCGTCGAAGGGGCGGCTGATGGAAAAGACCTTTGCGTGGTTCGCGGAGCGCGGCGTGACGCTGAAACGCACGGGGTCCGACCGCGAATATGCGGGTGCTGTGGAAGGGGCCGAGGGCGTTGAACTGGTGCTGCTGTCGGCCTCCGAGATCCCGCGTGAACTGGCGGCAGGGCGCATCCATCTGGGCGTCACGGGGTCCGATCTGGTGCGTGACAAGCTGGTCGATTGGAACAAGCAGGTGGTCGATCTGGCACCGATGGGCTTTGGCCATGCCGACCTGATCATCGCTGTGCCCGATTGCTGGGCCGATGTCGATACGCTGGAAGACCTTGATGCGGTGGCCCATGCTTTCCGCGTGACCCACGGCATGCGGCTGCGGATTGCCACGAAATACCACCGTCTGGTGCGCGAATTCCTGACCCGCGAGGGTGTGGCGGATTACCAGTTGGTCGATAGCCAAGGCGCGACCGAGGGCACGGTGAAGAACCTCACCGCCGAGGCGATTGCCGATATCACCTCCTCGGGCGAGACCCTGCGTGCCAACCACCTCAAGATCCTGTCGGACGGCATGATCCACCAGTCGCAGGCAACGCTCTTTGCCTCCCGCTCGGCGGACTGGGGTTCGGTTTCTGACAATTTCGCCCGCTTTGCGGCGCAGCTACAGGTCGAGACGCAGGATCTGTGACAGGAAAGGCGCCCTAGGGCGCCTTTTTCAATAGCCGCGTGTCCGGTCGACCTGATGCAGCAGGGGCCGTCCGGCCTCGGCCCGCGCGATGTTTTCGGCCACCATTTTTGACGCCGTCTCTGGGCGGGTAGCGGCGGCGATATGCGGGGTCACGGTCACGCGGGGATGCGCCCAGAAGGGATGCGCCTCGGGCAGGGGTTCCACACGGAAGACATCCAGCACCGCATGGCCGATCTGCGCTGCATCCAGCGCGGCCAGCAGGGCGTCGTCCACCAGCACCGTACCGCGTCCGGGGTTCAGGATCACCGCCCCCTCGGGCAGAAGCGCCAGACGCGCGGCATCCAGCAGATTGGTGGTCTCGGGCGTTTGCGGCAGGATCGTCACCAGCACCTCGGCGCTGGAGAGCGCCTGCGTCAGACCCGCCTCGCCATGTAGGCAGGTGAGGCCGTCAATGGCCTTGGCACTGCGGCTCCAGCCGGTCACATCAAAGCCCACCTGCGCCAGCATTCTTGCACAGGCCTGCCCCAAAGCCCCCAAGCCCAGCACGGTCACTTTGCGGTCTGATGCCAGAGGGGCCGCACGGTCATTGCGCCAGACGCCATCCTGATGGGCGGCAAAGAAGCCCAAACCCAGATGGTGGTGCATCACATGGCCCAGCACCCATTCCACCATGCCCTTTTCCAGCCCCTCATCGACCATCCGGCACAAGGGCTGGGTAAGAGTGGTATTGCCCACGATCTTCTCGACCCCCGCCCAAAGCGACAGCACAGCGCGGGCCTTGGTATAGGGGCTGAAGTCCTGCAAAGGGCCTGCGGGCGCATAGACGATATACTCCACCAGCGCAGGGTCCAGCCCTTCGTGATAGGGGATGAGCTCGGCGTGGAGGCCCTTGTCCTGCAAGGCTTTCGGAAGGCAGTGGCGGTAATCGTGCCAGTCGTCTTCGGTGGCGGCAAAGAGGATACGGGGCATGAAAGGCTCCTATCGGGGGCGATGGATATGGGCGCTTTGCACAAGGCCGAAGGCGGCAAGCAGGATCATCATCGCGGTTCCGCCATAAGATACAAGCGGAAGCGGCACACCCACCACCGGCATCAGCCCCATCACCATCGCCATATTGATGGCGAAGAACAGGAAGAAGGTGCCTGCGATCCCCAATGTCAGCAAGGAGGAGAACCTGTCCTTGTTCCGCAAGGCCGAATACACCGAAAAACCGATGATCCCCGCATAAAGGCATAGCAGGGAGAAAGCACCGACAAAGCCGAATTCCTCGGCCAGTGTGGTGAAGATAAAGTCGGTATGTTTCTCGGGCAGGAAGTTCAGCCGCGATTGCGTGCCCTGCATATAGCCGCGCCCGTGCAGCCCGCCCGACCCCAGCGCGATCTGGGCCTGCATGATATTATAGCCCGCCCCCAGAGGGTCGGCACCCGGATCAAGGAAGGTGTCGATGCGTTTATACTGGTAGTCATGCAGAAGCTGCCAGTCGGTGCCGCGGCTTTCCATGACGGTAAAGACAAGCGCGCAGACAATGGCGATAACCGTGCCGAAATACCAAAGGCTGACACCGGCGCAGAACATCACCAGCCCGCCCCCCGCAACCAGCAGCACGGCGGTGCCCAGATCGGGTTGGGTCAGCACCAGAAAGGTGGGCAACAGGATCAGGATCACGGGGATCAGCACCCAGATCGGGCGCGACACCTTCTTGACGTCCAACCAGTCATAATAGGCCGCCAACAGCATCACAGCGGCGATCTTCATCAACTCGGAAGGCTGGATACGGACCGGCCCGATTTCCAGCCAGCGCTGCGCCCCCATGCCGATCGCCCCGAACAGCTCCACCGCCAGAAGCAGCAGCAGTGCCACCAGATAGATCAGCGCCGAGACATTGCGCCAGAACCAGATCGGCGTGAAGCCCACGATGAACATCGCCGCGATGCCGATGCCGAAACGTTCCATCTGCGGCTCGGCCCATGTGTGGATATCCCCGCCCGCCACGGAATAAAGCATCAGAAAGCCCACCGAAGCGACCGCCGAAAGCAGGATTACCAGCGGCCAGTTGATGAACAGGATCTTGCGCAGACCCGTGGGGACGGTTTTGAGATTGGATTCAAGATAGCTCATGCAATGGTCCTCACATCTCAGGCGCGGCTGGTGCCGGAGGGTTTGGCCAGATCGGGATCAACCAGATTCAGCTTCGAGAACCGCTCTTCGATCTGGGCGCGCTGGCTTTTGGGGTAGGCATCCAGCGGCGGCAGGCCACCTGCCAGTGCAAACAGCATGACATCGCGTGCAATCGGGGCTGCCGCGGTCGAGCCGCCCATCCCGTGTTCGACCACCACCGAGACCGCATAGCGCGGATTATCGACCGGTGCGTAGCATACGAACAGCCCGTGATCGCGGCGCTTCCACGGCAGCTGGTCATTGCGGATCACCCCGCGCGCCCGTTCGGCGGCGGTGATGTTCCGCACCTGACTGGTGCCGGTTTTGCCCGCCATACGCCATTCGGCCTTGACCACTTTGGATTTGGCCGCCGTGGCATGGACACCATTGACCACCGCGTCCATCCCGCGCCGGACATTATTGAGCATGGCGTCCGGCATGTTCAGATGTGCGGGCTCGGGGCGGGGCACTTCGATGCCGTTCTTGGACTTGATGATATGGGGCGTGATTTCCTTGCCCGAGGCGATGCGCGCCGCCATGATGGCCAGTTGCATCGGCGAGACAAGCACATAGCCCTGACCGATCGAGGCGTTGACAGAATCGCCCACCTGCCAGTCCTTGCCGAAACGGTCGCGTTTCCAGGCGCGCGTCGGGGCGATACCGTCTTTGACAGCCGACATCGGCAGGTCCGGTTTCTGCCCGAAGCCAAGCCGTTCGGCCATGGCCGACATTCGGTCGATCCCGACCCGCTGGGCCAGTTCGTAATAATAGCAGTCGCAGGACTGTTCGAGGCTCTGCATCATGTTCAGATAGCCGTGGCCCGCATGTTTCCAGCAGTGGAAACGGCGACCGGAAATTTCGGTAAAGCCGCGGCAATAGATTTTCTCGTCCGGCGTCACCAGACCGGCCTCCAGCGCGGCCAGCGCCGTGACCATCTTGTAGGTGGAGCCCGGCGGGTAGAGGCCCTGCACGGTCTTGTCGGCCAGAGGGCGGTGGTCATCTTGGGTCAGGGTCTTGTAATCATTGACAGAGATGCCACGCACAAAGAGGTTGGCATCGAAAGACGGGGCCGAGGCGCAGGCCAGCACATCGCCATTGGTCACGTCGATCACCACGCAGGCGGCGGATTCATCGCCCATCCGTTGCAGGGTGAAATTCTGTAATTTGTAATCCAGCGTCAGTTGCACATTCTCGCCCGGCGTGCCCTCGCGGCGGCCAAGCTCGCGCATTTCGCGGCCCGCGCTATTGACCTCAACCTGACGCTGACCGGCTTTGCCGCGCAATTCGTCTTCCAGTTTGGCTTCAACGCCCAGTTTGCCAAGCTGGAAGCCCGGCAGCATCAGAACGGGGTCTGGGTTCTCGATCTTGGACAGGTCATAGTCGGAAACCGGCCCGACATAGCCCAGAATATGTGCGAAATCCTCGTGGCGGGGGTAAATGCGCGACAGCCCCACCTCGGGGGTGACACCCGACAGGGCCGGCGCATTTACCGCCACGCGCGAAAACTCCTGCCAGCTGACACGGTCGGCCACGGTCACCGGCACGGTGCGCGGACGTTTGCGCAATTCGGCCAGCATATCCGTGACCTGTTCATCGGTCATCGGGATCAGCTCGCGCAGATCTGCCATCACCCGATCAAGGTCATCGACATCCTCGCGCGTGATCGAGATCCGGTAAAGCTGTTCATTTCCGGCAATCAGCAGGCCATTCCGTTCGTAGATCAGACCGCGCGTGGGGGGGATCAGCCGGAACTTGACCGAGTTGCCCTCGGCCAGCATCCGGTAATTCTCGGAATCCTCCAGCTGCATCTTGCGCATCCGCATGGTGAGAATGCCCATCACACCAAGCTGGATGCCGCCCAGCATGAGACCGCGCCGTGTGATGCGGCCCTGACTTTCCCGGATCGTCTTTTCGGTCTGTTTCATGCGCTGTCCTTTTCAGAAAATCCTGACAGGAATATCGGTGCGGGCACGGGGCGCGTGCCCGGGGGAAGGCGGCCTTGCGGGCTAGACACTATGGCCCAGATCATCAACCTCGCCCGGAACCGCCCGCTTGAGCCCGAAGGCCAGCCGCGACAGTCCGATCACGACCGGATAGGCGATCAGCGTGGTCAGGGCCTGCAGCAGGACACGCCCGAGCGGCGGTTGGTCAAGCATCAACACGGTCATGACCAGACGTTCCAGCAAGACCATCGCCACAAGAATAACCGCAGTCATCGCGATTTCGACGGCAAAGGGCATCTCGCGCAGGCGCAATTCGCGCTTGCGCAGCCATTCGGTGGCCAGAAGCACGATCAGGGTCCACAGCCCCGGCACCCGCCAGAACACCAGATCCTGCACGAAAAACACCGCGATGATCAGCAAAGCGGGCACATAATCGGGGCGGCGCTGAACCCATGCCAGAGCGAAGGCAAGGGTCAGGTCGGGGCCGGGAATGCCGTGATAGGTGGGCGAAACGGGCAGCAGCCGGATGAAGATGATGGCCGAGGCGATCACCAAAAACAGGCATCGGTGCATCCATATCCGCGAGGTCAGCGGGTCAACCATTGCTTTGCCCGTTCTGTGCCTGCGGGGCCGGTGGCAGCGCCTGCTGTTCGCTGTCGATCTTGCCGATCGGGGGCGGGATCAGCGCCCCGACGCCTTTCAGCTGCTCTGCCGGATGCGACCGCAGCACTTTGAGATATTCGAGGCGCTCGTAATCGGCAGACAGCCGGACGCGCAGCCGACCGTTGCGCTCGACAACCTGTCCGACCAGCAGACCGGCAGGGAACACACCGCCATCGCCCGAGCTGACCACGCGGTCACCGGCCTGAATACGGTCGGGATGTTCAAGGAAATCAAGCGGCGGGAAAGGCGAGTTGTCGCCCGACATGATCGCTCTCTGGCCCGAAGGCTGCAAGGTCACCGGAATGCGCGAGGAGGAATCGGTCAGCAGCACCACCCGCGAGGTGGTCTTGCCGACGCCCGAGATACGCCCCACAAGCCCCAGACCATCCATCGTCGCCCAGCCATCCACGATCCCGTCGCGCGAGCCGATATTCAGCAGCACCGACTGCCGGAAGGGCGAGCCGCTATCGGCCAGCACCACGCCCGACACCGAGGTCAGCTTTGGATCAAGCCGGACATTGTTCTGTGCCAGAAGCTTGTCGTTTTCCTGCCGGAGCTGGACGGCGGCCTCTTTCCACGCCTTCATCTGCTGCAACTCGCGGCGCAGTTCCTGATTCTGGTCGTAAAGCCGTGCGTAGGACTGGAAGCCCTCGACCATATCCAGAAACTTGGTCACCGGCACCATCGCCCAGTCAAAGGTCGGAACGTATCTGTCGATGAAAGCCGAACGCAGCCGCTCGACTCGCGGGTTATCCACGCGCCACAGAATGACCGTCGCCACAAGGGCGAGTGCGAGAATGGCAATGACAATCCGGCGCAGCGGGCCGAGATAGTCCTCTTCGTCGCGGTGTCTTGCCACGTCCTTCTCCGGAAGCTGGGTGAGCCTTGGCCGTATCTCATGCCGATCAGGCGAGGTATATAACGAAAACGGGCGCCCCGCTCAACGCAGCAGACGCCCGCCCATGATCACATTCGCACGCGAGGCAGCCTTAGCTGTCGAAGTCGATCACGTGACGCAGTTGTTTTTCATATTCCAGCGCCTTGCCGGTGCCCAGGGCCACACAGTTCAGCGACTGGTCGGCAATCGAGATCGACAGGCCGGTCTGTTCCCGCAGCGCCAGATCCAGTTCGCCCAGCAGCGCGCCGCCCCCCGTGAGCATGACGCCACGGTCCACGATATCGGCTGCCAGATCCGGCGGGGTGGTCTCCAGCGCCTGCATCACGGCATCACAGATCTGCTGCACCGGCTCGGCCAGTGCTTCGGCGATCTGGGCCTGGGTGATCTCTACCTCTTTCGGCACGCCGTTCAGGATGTCGCGCCCGCGCACCGAAAGCGATGCGCCACGCCCGTCATCGGGCATACGGGCCGACCCGATGGTGGTCTTGATCCGCTCTGCGGTGGCTTCCCCGACAAGCAGGTTCATATTGCGACGCAGATAGGCGATGACCGCCTCATCCATCCGGTCGCCGCCCACACGCACCGAGCGGGCATAGACGATATCGCCCAGCGAGAGCACTGCGACTTCGGTCGTGCCGCCGCCGATATCGACCACCATCGAGCCGGTGGGATCGGTGATCGGCATGCCCGCGCCGATGGCCGCCGCAATCGGTTCGGCAATCAGACCGGCGCGGCGGGCACCGGCGGAGATCAGCGACTGACGGATGGCGCGTTTTTCAACGGGGGTTGCACCTTGGGGCACACAGCAGATGATTTTCGGTTTGGACAGGGTCGAACGGCGGTGCACCTTGCGGATGAAATACTTGATCATCTCTTCGGCGCTGTCGAAATCGGCAATGACGCCTTCGCGCATCGGCCGGATGGCTTCAATGGACCCCGGCGTCCGGCCCAGCATCAGCTTGGCATCCTCGCCCACGGCCAGAACCTGCTTTTTGCCGTCCTTGACGTGATAGGCTACAACGGAGGGCTCGTTCAGTACGATGCCACGCCCTTTCACGTAGACAAGCGTATTCGCCGTCCCGAGGTCGATCGCCATGTCCGATGAAAAGATTCCGCCCAAGCTAACCATGTTTCGTCCTGCACTGCCCTGTAAATGCCTTGGCGACTCAGGTGGTCGCCCCCAAGCCCGTATAGTCAAGGATGACGAGGGCGGAAAGTCTAATTGCCCTCACGACATTGCAATGATGCACCTATCCGCCCATCACATGGTTGCGAGTGGCCTATACGCGATATTCAGCCGGTAAAAGGGCAGGATTCCGCGCGAAAACTGTCACTTTCCGAACATGCCTGAAAATCACGCGATGGTGTCGGACCTCGGGCTTTTGCTGCGGGTTGGGGTCGGGCAGGAGGGGACATGACCAATAGCATGATCTGGACAGGGACCGCGCAGATCCGGCCCGCCACCGCCACCACCGGACGTATCGCTGCGATCGAATGGGCGAAAATCGCTTTCGCACTGTCGATTGTCTGCCTGCATACGGGGATATTTGCCGACCTGTCCCGCCCGCTGAATATCCTGATCGGGAATAATTTCGCACGGCTGGGTGTGCCCTTTTTCTTCTTCGTAACGGGGTTCTATTTCCAGACGCAGGTTGCACGCGGGATCACGGGATTGCTGCGCCGGATGGCGGGGCTTTATGTGATCTGGACGCTGGTCTATATGCCGTTCTGGTTGCCGCAGGCCAATATGCAGCTTTTCGTCACCAATCTTGTGGTGGGCTACTGGCAGCTCTGGTATCTGTTGGCCGCCCTGATCAGCGCGGTCATGCTGTCTCTTTTGCGGGGGCTTTCCGCCCGTATGCTGCTGGCGCTGGCCTTGGCGATTTTGGCGCTGGGGGCGGTGCTGCAATATGGGCAGCGGGTGGACCAAAGCCCCGCCTTTGGCAGCTTGCCCATTTCGGCAGACGGGGCGCTGGCGCGTAACTTCCTGTTTTTCGCGTTTCCGTTCATGGCATTGGGAGATGTGACCGCGCGTTTTTCGGGCGCTTGGGCCCGATTGGGAAAGACAAGAAAACGCGTGATTTTCTGGGCGGCGGCGGGCCTGTTCGTGCTGGAAGTCGGGGTAAACGACTTTTTGTTCAATGCCGTTGGTCCGTTCGATATCTTCCTGTCCAGCGCGGCCTTCATCCCGTTCCTGTTCCTGACGCTGCAAAGCCGGAATTGGGGCGGAAGGGGGCAGATATCCTCCGCGTGGTCCACGGGGATCTATCTGGTGCATGTGCTGTGGATCGATATTCTGGCGCTGATCGTGCCGGATCTGCCCTATCTGGCCAAGGGGGTGGCGGTGATCGCGCTATCTCTGGCCTCTGTGCCGCTGTTGCGCCGGATCAATCGGGCGGTGCCCGTGCTTTAGAGGGCTAGGGCGCAAGACAAACGGCGCGGAAAACTCCGCGCCGTCATCCGTTGTGGCAATCGGTCAGGTCACTCTTTGAACGACACCGTTTTCATATCGGCATCCGGTGCTGTCTTGGTGCGGCGCACGATCAGACGGTTGAGCGCGCCGACATAGGCTTTGACCGAGGCCAGAATGGTGTCGGTATCGGCGGCCGAGCCGGTCACGATGCGGCCATCCTCTTCGAGACGCACCGAAACGGTGGCCTGTGCATCGGTGCCATCGGTTACGGCCTGCACCTGATAGAGCTTCAGGCGCGCGCCATGCGGGAAGATCTGCTTGACCGCGTTGAAGCAGGCATCTACGGGGCCATCGCCTTGGCAATGCGCGGTTTTCTCAACGCCATTCACGGTCATCACCAGATCGGCCTCTTGGCCGTCCGACCCGCAGATCACGCGCAGTTTCTTCACTTGCAGATGGTCTTCGCCGGTATTGGCGGCGCTATCGGTCATCAGCGCGATCAGATCCTCGTCATAGACCTCTTTCTTGCGGTCGGCCAAAGCCTTGAAGCGCACGAACACGTCCTGCAACTGGTTATCGGCCAGATCGTAACCCAGTTCCTTCAGCTTGGAGCGCAGCGCGGCACGGCCCGAATGCTTGCCCATCGCGATATTGGTCTCGGTGATGCCGATATCGGCGGGCTTCATGATCTCGAATGTCTCGACGTTTTTCAGCACGCCGTCCTGATGGATGCCCGATTCATGCAAGAAGGCGTTCTTGCCGACGATCGCCTTGTTGAACTGCACCGCAAAGCCCGAAACCTGACTCACACGACGCGAGAGGTTCATGATCTTGGTGGTGTCGATCTTGGTCTGATAGGGCATCAGGTCGCGGCGGACGCGCAGCGCCATGACGACCTCTTCCAGCGCGGTATTGCCCGCACGTTCGCCCAAGCCGTTGATCGTACATTCGATCTGGCGGGCCCCTGCCGAGACAGCGGCCAAGCTGTTCGCCGTCGCCATGCCGAGGTCATTGTGGCAATGGGTCGCAAAGATCACATCCGACGCGCCCGGAACCTTTTCCAGGAGCATGCGGATGATCTCTGCCGATTCGTCGGGCAGGGTGTAGCCCACGGTATCGGGGATGTTGATCGTGGTGGCGCCCGCCTTGATCGCGGTTTCGACCACGCGGCACAGATAGTCCCGCTCGGTGCGGATCGCATCCATCGCCGACCATTGCACGTCCTCGCAGAGGTTGCGGGCATGGGTGACAGTCTCGAAGATCCGCTCGACCATCTCGTCCTGATTGAGCTTGGTGATCTCGCGGTGGCTGGGCGAGGTGCCGATGAAGGTATGGATACGGGGGCGGGCGGCGTGTTTCACGGCCTCCCAGCAGCGGTCGATATCCTTGTAATTGGCGCGGCTGAGGCCACAGATCACCGAATTCTTGGCGTTTTTCGCAATGTCGCTGACAGCGGCGAAATCGCCTTCGGACGCGATCGGGAAGCCTGCCTCGATAATATCCACGCCCATTTCATCGAGCAAACCGGCGATTTCGAGCTTTTCGTTATGGCTCATCGTCGCACCCGGCGATTGCTCGCCGTCGCGCAGGGTGGTGTCAAAGATCAGAACTTGGGAATTATCGGTCATGTTCGCAGCCATGGTTGTCTCCTCGTAAACGGCTCTTAACGCGATTGGACCCCGATGGCCAGCAATCCGCTTGGGCATCGGGTGGCTTGGGCGCTGGCTACCTCCGAGCGGTCGCGCCCAAGGGCACGCTCAGAGGCGCGTAAGAAGAAGGAGAAGGCCGCGCAGCGCGCCGGCACCAACCGTCGGGCCACGCCCTTGGGCGGCCTGCGAGGTGAGAGTATTTGCGCTGCATGTCATCATGGGCTGGACTATAGGCATCAGATCCGTATTGAAAAGCGAAAAATGGCCGTATCGGTCCTTTTTTAGGGTTGAATTCATGCTGCACTGCGGCAATTTCAGGTAGGGAGCAGTAGGGGACAGCGATGCGCGCATTGATCATCGGCGATACGGGCGGGATAGGCGAGGCCCTGCGGGACCGTCTGGAGCGGGGCGGGCACGAGGTCTTGGGCCTTTCGCGCGCCCGTGACGGTTTCGACATCTCGGAAGAGGCCAAGATCGAGGCGGTCATATCGGGGCTGGATGGCACGTTCGATATGGTGGTCATCGCTTCGGGCATTCTGGGCACACCGGAAAAGTCGCTTGCGACGCTGAAAGCCGACGAGATGATGCGCCTTTTCGCGGTGAATGCGATGGGGCCTGCCTTGGTGATGAAACATGTCACCCGCCTCTTGCCGAAAGACAGCCGCGCCCATCTGGCAGTCCTGTCGGCGCGGGTCGGCTCGATTGGCGATAACTATCTGGGCGGGTGGTATTCCTATCGTGCCTCCAAAGCGGCGCTTAACCAGCTTGTGCGCACGGCCTCTATCGAATTGCGGCGCAAATTTCCCGAACTCGTGGTGGCGGCGCTGCATCCCGGTACGGTCGCCACGGCCTTCACCAGCAATTACACGATGGATAAGGTTTCGCCGGATGAGGCGGCAGAACGGCTGCTTTCGGTGCTTCAGGGTTTGACGCCGGAACAAAGCGGTGGTTTCTGGGATTATTCCGGCAAATCAGTAGAGTGGTGAACATATGAAGACGGCGATCGTGACAGGGGCGGCCTCGGGGATCGGACGGGCGATTGCGCTGCGTCTGGTCAAGGAGGGGTGGCAGGTTGCGGCGCTGGATATCGACGAGGCCGCGCTTGCGACCTTACCACATGAGATGGCGCTTTGGGATTTTGCCTGCGATCTGGCCGATGAGGCGTCGGTGAAATCGGCGGTGGAGCAGGCGGGGTTCGACCGGCTGGATCTGCTGGTGAATAATGGTGGTCCCGCCGATCCGTTTTCCGGCCCGATCGAAACTATGACGCTGGCCGATTGGGATCACTGGATCGAACCGCATCTGACAGGCACCTTCCTGATGGTGCGCGAATGTGCGCCCGCCTTGCGCGCGGCGCGGGGGGCTGTGGTGAATATGGCCTCCACCCGTGCCATCCAGTCGCAGCCGCAGACCTATGGTTATGCTGCCGCCAAAGGGGGCGTTGTGGCGCTGACCCATGCGCTGGCGGTCGGCATGGGGCCGGATGTGCGGGTCAATGCCATCGCACCGGGCTGGATCGATACGGTGGGCGAGCCGCTGTCCGCGCGCGATCATCTGCAGCATCCGGCGGGCCGTGTGGGCACGCCCGACGATATCGCCGAGGCGGTGCTCTATCTGGCGGGGGCGGGGTTTGTGACAGGGCAGGTTCTGCCGGTCGATGGTGGTATGACGCGTCGGATGATCTATGAAGAATAACCCGCGTCTGGTTCTGGTGCTGGGGGACCAGTTGACGCTTGAGGGCGCGGCCTTGCGTGCCGCCGACAAGGCGCGCGATGTTGTCGTGATGGCCGAGGTCCGCGCCGAGACCGATTATGTCGGCCATCACAAGCAGAAGATCGCGCTGGTCTTTTCTGCTATGCGCCATTTTGCCGAAACCCTGCGGGCGGAGGGCTGGCAGGTCGCCTATACGGCGCTGGAGGATGCGGGCAATTCTGGCTCGATCACGGGCGAGCTTCTGCGCCGCGCCGAGGAGTTTGGCGCGAAATCGGCGGTGACGATTGCGCCCGGAGAATGGCGTTTGCGGCAGGCGCTGGAGGATGGCCCGATCCCTGTGGTGCAGCTGCCCGATGACCGCTTCCTCTGTTCCGAATCCGAATTCGCCGATTGGGCCAAGGGTCGCAAGTCCCTGCGGATGGAGTATTTCTACCGCGAGATGCGCCGCAAGACGGGCCTCTTGATGGAAGGCGATGCCCCCGAGGGCGGCAAGTGGAATTACGACGCCGAGAATCGCAAGCCCGCGCAGGCCGATCTGTTCCGGGTGAAGGCGCCGCAGTTTGCCTCCGATAAGACCACGCAGGAGGTGCTTGATCTGGTGGCGCGGGAGTTTGCGGATAACTTCGGCCGGCTGGAAGGCTTCAACTGGGCGGTGGATCGGGCAGGGGCGCTTGAGGCGCTGGATCATTTCATCGCGCATAATCTGGCGGATTTCGGCACCTATCAGGATGCGATGCTGGAAGATGACCCGCTGCTGTATCACTCGCTTCTGTCGCCCTATCTGAACCTCGGGCTGTTGGGGCCGCTGGAGGTCTGTCAGGCGGCGGCGCGCGCCTATGCGGGCGGCAAAGTGCCTCTCAATTCGGCGGAAGGCTTCATCCGGCAGATCATCGGCTGGCGCGAATATGTGCGGGGCATCTATTTCCACGAGGGTCCCGACTATACGTCGCGCAACCATCTGGACCAACACCGCAAGCTGCCTTGGGCCTATTGGGGCGGCGCAACCAAGATGAACTGCCTGTCCCATGCCGTGGCCCAGACCCGCGATCTGGCCTATGCCCATCATATCCAGCGGCTGATGGTCACCGGAAATTTCGCGCTTCTGGCAGGGGTGGACCCCGCGCAGGTGCAGGAATGGTATCTGGCGGTCTATATCGATGCGTTCGAATGGGTCGAGGCGCCCAATACCGCAGGCATGAGCCAGTTTGCCGATGGCGGCGTGATTGCCTCCAAACCCTATGTGTCCTCGGGCGCCTATGTCGACCGGATGTCGGATTATTGCGGGTCTTGCGCCTATTCGGTGAAGGCAAAAACGGGCGAGGGGGCTTGCCCGTTCAATCTGCTCTATTGGCACTTTCTCGACAGAAACCGAGAGAAATTTGCCAATAACCCCCGTATGGCTGTCATTTATCGATCATGGGACAAACGAAAGCCCGAAGATCGTGAAACGATCCTCGGGCAGGCGGAAGTCATGCTGAACAAGATCGCGCAGGACGCGTTTTAATCCAGACCTGCGATGATCGCGCGCAGGGTCTCGATGCCCACGCCTTTGTCAGACGATGTCAGGATGATCTCGGGGTGAGCCGCCGGATGTTTGGCCAAAGCGCCCGACACCTGTTGGAACAGGGCCTCATGATCTTTGGCGTTGATCTTATCGGCCTTGGTCAGCACCACTTGGAAGGTGACGGCGGATCTATCCAGAAGCGTCAGGATCTCTTCATCCACCGCTTTCACCCCATGACGCGAATCGATCAGCACGAAGACGCGGCGCAGGGTGGGGCGGCCCGCCAGATAGGCGCGCAGCAGCTCTTGCCATTTCTTCACGACCGGCACCGGCGCTTGCGCGAACCCATAGCCGGGAAGGTCGACCAGATAGGGGCCGTCCTGCGTGGTGAAGAAGTTGATTTCTTGCGTCCGGCCCGGCGTGTTCGAGGCGCGCGCAAGGTTCTTACGACCCGTTAGCGCGTTGATCAAAGACGATTTCCCGACGTTGGAACGCCCTGCAAAACAGACCTCGATCCGGTCGGCAGGTGGCATGCCCGACATTGCCACAACGCCCTTGAGAAACTCGACGGGGGCGGCAAACATCAACCGGCCACGCTCGGCCGCGAATTGCTCGGGGGCGGGGGCTTCCTTGAATTGGATTTGCATCAGATCACCTCGATTGTGCTGCCGGTCGCGATTTCACCGGATTTCGTGACACGCACGAAAACCCCTAGATTGGTATGCCCATACTGGTCTTTGAGCAGTTTGAGAAGATCCTGGTCGCGTTCTCCGGTTGCAGGATTGCCGTCGGGGGCACGGCAGCGGCCCACAGGCTCGACCACTTCCAGCTCTGCTTCGCCCATGCGCAGCCGTTGGCCGATCAGGGTTTGCTCATACATCGGGGCCCAGTCCGACACCCAGAGATTGGCGCGGAAACGACGCATATCCAGATCGCAGCCACAGGCCTCCGAGACCTCCCTGAGCGACGCGGTCCCGATCAGCGAGAGCACGGGCGTGCTCTGGTCGGTCAGCGGCTGGTCTTTGGCCTTGGCCAGAACGGTCGGGCGGGGACGGTGCTCGGGCCAGAGATCGGAGATCCACGCCAGAAACGCGGCCTGTCCTTCGGGTGTTTCCGGATTGAAACATATCTCTGGCTTTGCCGGATGGCGCAGGCAGAACTGGTTTTCAAGGGTCTCATGTGTGACGGCCATCAGATCGGGAGCGGAAACCCCGACGAGAAAGTTCATCTTCCGCGCCCAATCCGTCCGGCCCGCATGGGCCTCGATCTTTGAGCCTTCATGCAGCACGCCCCAGACCCTGTCCAAAGGCAGAGCGCGCCCCTCGGTGAGGGACGCGCTGCTGATGGCTTCCGCCCCGATCGATTTGATCGGATGGCGGAATATGTTGCTTAGAGTGCCGATCATTTGGCCTTTCCGCCGGACTTCTTCGCGAAGCTCGACTTGATATTGCCGAAGATATCGGGGCGTTTCCCGTGCATCGACATGATCGTGTACTGCTGGATGAAGGTGATCGTGTTGTTCGCGATCCAGTAGAGCACGAGGCCCGAGGCAAAGCTGCCCAGCATGAACATGAAGATCCACGGCATCCACGCGAAGATCATCGCTTGGCTCTTGTCGGCGGGGGCGGGGTTCAGCTTTTGCTGGAACCACATCGACACGCCCAAGAGGATCGGCAGGATGCCGAGGCTGAGGATGAAGAGGAAGTTACCCGGCTCTGGCGTGCCCCACGGCAGAAGGCCGAAGAGGTTCAGGATCGAGGTCGGATCGGGGGCCGAGAGGTCATGGATCCAGCCGATCCACGGCGCGTGATACAGCTCGATCGTGACATAGATCACCTTATAGAGCGAGAAGAAGATCGGGATCTGCAGCAGGATCGGCAGACAGCCCGCAGCGGGATTGACCTTGTTCTTCTTGTAAAGCTCCATCATGCCCTGCTGCAGCTTCTGGCGGTCTTCGCCTGCGCGCTCTTTCAGCGCTTCCATCTCGGGTTGCAGTTCCTTCATCTTCGCCATCGAGATGTAGGATTTGCGCGCCAGCGGGAAGACGATCAGCTTGATGATACAGGTCAGTGCGATAATCGCCCAGCCCATATTGCCGATCGCGGCATGCAGCCAGTGCAGCAGCCAGAAGATCGGTTTGGTCAGGAAGTAGAACCAGCCCCAGTCGATGGAGTCGATGAACTTCACGATCCCCAGATCGTCCTGATAATGCTTGATGACCTCATATTCCTTTGCGCCCGCAAAGAGATAGGTATCTGCCGACTGGGTGGCCCCGGCGGCAACCGTCATAACCGGCAAGCGGGTTTCGGTCTGGTAGATGTCCGACTGCTCGCCGGAATATTTCACGACCGAGGTGAAAGGACCGGTTTTCGGCGCAAGCGTCGTCATCCAGTATTTGTCGGTAAAGCCGGTCCAGCCGTTATCGGCGACCGAGATCAGCTCTGCCTGACCTTCACCGGCGCTCTGTTCGAGATCCTTGAACTTCTTGTATTTGATCTCTTCCAGCTTGCCATCGCTCATCCGCACGGCACCTTCATGCAGCACATAGGTCGATTTCGACGGCGGCAGACCGTGGCGGGCGATGATGCCATAGGGCGCCAGACGCACCTCCTGATCGGTGGTATTCTCGACCGATTGCTGGATGGTGAACAGGTAATCCTTGTCGACCGAGATCGTGCGGTGGAAGACAAGACCGGCTCCGTTATCCCATGTCAGGGTCACAGGCGTTTCGGGGGTCAGCTTGGCTCCGTCCGGAGCGGACCATACCGTGCGCGGGCCGGGCACCTTATCTGCGGAATAGCCGCCAGCGGGAAGCCAGCCATAGACCACGTAATAGGGTTTGGCAGCATTGGTGTCGTCGCCGCCAACCGGTGCAAGAAGACGCACATCGGGCGAATTCTTGTCGAGTGTTTCTTTATACTTTTCAAGCGAGAGATCGTCGAAGCGACCACCCAGCAGCGAGATCGAGCCCTTCAGGTCGGGGGTCTCGATGGCGATCCGCGGGATCTGGGCCAACTGGTCGCTGGTGGCGGTGGCCACGGCATTGGCATCCTGCGTCGCTTGCGCCAGTGCCTCCGGCGTGGGGGCGATGCTCGGTGCGGTGGCCGAGGCGGCCTGATCCGAGACGGTTTCACCACCCTCCGGATTTGTCGTCTGCTCCGGTGGGAAGAAGACTGTCCAGCCGATCAGCACGAGCGCAGAAAGCACGGCTGCGATGATGAGGTTCTTGTTCTGGTTTTCCATGGGCGATGGGATCCGTCTGCCTTTCGGGAAGTCGCTCCGGTTCAACAGAAGGGGGGGCAAAAGGTCAAGCCCTTTCCCCCCGTTCCGTGACTTCCAGACGGAATTCGTGATGACGACACCGGTTTTTAGCTGCCGCGTCGGGTATTCAGGCGCGGCGTCTGTTCCAGCTTGGCCATGTGACGACTGATCCAGTCATGGGTGTCTTCCAGCGGCATGGGGGTGGCAATGCCGCGGCCCTGCACATGGTTGCAGCCCAGTTGCGAGAGCATCGCATGTTCGCCGATCGAACTGACACCCTCGGCAATCGTCTGGATGCCCAGCCCCTCGGCCAGCGAAATGATGGCGGCGACAAGGCGTTGCTGTTCGGCGTCGTGATCCACATGGGCGACGAAGCTGCGATGGATGCGGATCCGGCCCGCGCAGGCATTGCGTACCGAATTGATCGAGGCGGGGCCATTGCCAAATCCGGCCAGTTCGATCTTGCACCCCATTTTGCGACAGGCGCTGAGTGTATGCGAGATCATGTCGTCATTGAGCTTCGAGACGATGTCCTGTTCTAGCACCAGACGGATCTGGTCGGCGGGCAGTTCGAAACGGTCGAATTCCCATTGCAGGCGTTCGGGCATTTTCGGATTGGTCAGTAGCTCTTCATTGATCGGCAGGGAGATGATGCCCACCAGTTCCTCGCGGGCATTCCATTCTTTCAGGGCATGGAACACCTGAAACATCATCACTTCGTAAAAGCGCGTGCGCAGATTGGCGGCGATGACGGCGGGCATGATATCGGTCTCACCCAGCACGCCTCGTTCGCGGTGCAGCCAGCGCGGCATGGCCTGCATGCCGGAGATCAGGCCGGTATCCGTGCAGATCTGCGGCTGGAAATAGGCAACGATCTCACCGTTCTCGAGCGCATCCCCGACCTCTGCCGACAAAGCCGTGCGGATTTCTGCCGTGCGACGGATCTCGTTCGAATAGGCACGGATTGCCGAAGGCCCGTTGCGCGAGGCTTCCTCTGCAGCGGTTTCGGCCGCTTCCAGGATCGACTCGGCATCGGATCCGGGACTACGGTTCATCTGGCAAAAGCCCAGATGGAATGTCGGTGACAGGCTGCGACCGGCAATCGACAGAGGTTCTTCGAGCGTGCTTTGCAGGCGCACCGAAAGCTGGATCATGCTTTCCAGATCCGGATTGGGCGTGGGTTTCAGCATCACCATGAAACGCGCGCCGCCAAGGCGGGCGATGTAATCCGAATCCCGCAAGACCGAGCGCAAACGCTCTGCTGAACGGCGCATCACATCGTCGAATTCACGGGTGCTGGTATTGGCAACCAGATTTTGCGATTCGTCCACGCAGATCACGAAGCAGGTCGACAGCCGGTTGCTCTGCCGCGCTTCAATCATGATCTTGTCCATCATCGGCAGGGCCAGTTCGCGGAGCGGCAGGCCGGTGGCCGGATCGAGCGTGTTCATCTCGATCTCCTCGCCGGGCGTGATGGGGCGGGTCATCCAGCCCACAGCCAGAGCGGTGACGCCAAGCAGGACCATCGCTTCAAGCCCGATCCAGTAGCCTGCGAGAAGGATAGCCGGAGCAAAGGCTATCATTTCCCGTCGCATGAGAATCGGGCCACCTTTGGGGGCGGACTTGCGATTCTGTTCCTTCGACATCACCATACCTCGTCAAACGGCGCATAAATTAATGGCCATAGTCTTAGGTCGGTTTTGTCAGTGTTCGGTTAATCGTGGTGGCGTAAATCGGGGATGTTATCGTTCAAATTTGAACCATCCTGCGGTTTGAGGGCCAATCCGGCAAAGTCGAAAAGCCCCGTGTCCAGCAGGTGGGAAGGGCGCGCATTCATCAACGACCGGAACATCACCTGACGCCGTCCGGGCCTGTTTTTCTCCCAGCTATCAAGGAGTTGCTTGACCTGCTGGCGTTGCAGCCCGTCCTGACTTCCGCAGAGGTCGCACGGGATGATCGGGTAATTCATATCGCGGGCGAATTTCTCGCAATCCTCTTCGGCGACAAAGGCCAGAGGGCGGTAGACGAAAAGATCGCCTTCCTCATTGACCAGTTTCGGCGGCATGGTCGCCAAGCGTCCACCATGAAATAGGTTCATGAAGAAGGTTTCCAGAATATCGTCGCGGTGGTGGCCCAGCACAACGGCCGAACAGCCTTCCTCGCGCGCGATGCGGTACAGGTTCCCGCGACGCAGGCGCGAGCACAGGGCGCAATAGGTCTTGCCCTGCGGCACCTTGTCCATCACCACGGAATAGGTGTCCTGATATTCGATCCGGTGCGGAACCCCCATTTTTTCAAGGAATTCCGGCAGAACAGTCGCGGGAAAGCCCGGCTGTCCCTGATCGAGGTTGCAGGCAAGGATCTCGACCGGCAGAAGCCCGCGCCATTGCAGCTCGTGCAGCACGGCCAGCAGGGTGTAACTGTCCTTGCCGCCCGACAGGCAGACCAGCCAGCGCGCGCCGCGTTCGATCATCCCGTACTGCTCGATCGCCTCGCGGGTCTGGCGCACGATACGCTTGCGCAGCTTCTTGAAGGCCGTCGTCGAGGGGGCGTCGGCAAAGAGCGGATGGATCGGGGCGTCGTCATCGTCCAGCATGGTCATGCTCCTTTGCACAATGGCATTTTGCGTCATGGTCGGGGTCAGCGCCCGGCACGGGGTCATAGCCGAAGCCGCCCCACGGATGGCAGCGCAGGATACGCCTGATGCCCAGATAGCTGCCCTTGAACGCGCCATGCAGGGCGAGGGCGTCCAGCATATAGGCGGAACAGGTCGGCTGATATCGGCAGCCATTACCGACCCACGGGCTGGCCACCAGCCGATAGGCCCGTACCGGCAGCGCCACGAGATGGGCCAGAGGGCTCATCCGTCCGAACCGGTCGTCGACGGGCCGGAGGCGGATCTGCCTTTGCCGCGGCGCGGGCCGCGCGGGATATCGGGCTTCGGGCCACGCGGCTTGGGCGGGCGGTAATCTTCGGCATGGACCCGTGCGAGGGCGCGGATCAGGTCGTCCTGCATCGCTTGGAAATCATGGGTTGCCGTGGCGTCTGCGCGCCCGATCAGCACATAATCCCAGCCGGGCTTGCCATGCACCGGCAGCACCAGTCGGGCAATCTCGCGCAGCCTGCGCTTGGCGCGGTTGCGTGCAACCGAATTGCCGACCTTTTTGGAGCAGGTAAATCCGACGCGCGCCAACAGGGGGGAGACGGGCTCCTCCGTACGCTCGCGCGCCTGAAGCAGGCCTGCGGCCATGCCCTGCCGCCGTGCGGACGCCGCACGCAGGAAATCCGCCCGTTTGCGCAGGATCGCCACAGGGGTAAGCGCATCGGCTGCGCATGAAGAAACCGCCGGAGCTGTGCCCGCGCGCTGACCTGAGGGGTCTGTCACGGAAGCGTCCGACGGTGTCATAGGATTAGCCTGTTACCAGTCGCTGCGGCTTATGCCGACAGCGACTTCCGGCCTTTTGCACGGCGTGCATTCAGGACCTTGCGGCCACCTTTGGTTGCCATGCGGGCACGGAACCCGTGGCGACGGGCGCGAACGAGGTTCGAGGGCTGAAAAGTGCGTTTCATCGCTTAACTCCGGGTTCTGATACGGTAGGGCAACACGACGCCAAACGGATTCGGCTGCCGCTCATATTCGAGGCCCGGTCTTTAGTCAGGATAGGACCACAAGTCAATTCACCCGGGGCAGTTTTTTGCCGATAGCAGCGAAGTTGATGACGAAATCACGAGATTTCGGGGCTTGGTCTCTTTTGTCTTTGGCAATCACGCCCTATTTATCGCAAGAAAGCAACAATATTTGCAGACGTTTCCTGGTGTAATCGTCGCGGAGTCACCCGAGACAGGTATGAAGATCAACTCGCTTTCTGGCCGATTTCTTATCCTGACGACGATCTTCGTTGTCCTGGCAGAGTTGTTGATTCTCTTGCCGGGGATTGCCACCTATCGAGAAAACTATCTTTTGACACGGCTGGAGCGCGCCCAGATCGCGTCCCTGTCGCTGCTGGCGACCGACCAGTCGACCATCGATCCGGATCTGGAAAACGAACTTCTGGCGAATGCGGGCGTCTATAACGTCGTTTTGCGCCGCGATGCGGTGCGGCAGCTGGTGCTGTCCTCGCCGCTGCCCGAGGCCATCTCGGGCACCTACGACATTCGTGATGCGTCGCATTGGACGCGGATCAGGGATGCGCTGAAGATTCTGATCGACCCCGAGAACCATATCATCCGCGTGGTGGGCGAGCCGGTGCAGCAGGGGGGGCAGGTGATCGAGATCACGCTCGATACGCGTCCGATCCGGATCGGAATGATCGAATATGGTCTGCGTCTTTTGACGTTGTCTGCTGTGATTTCGGGCATCACGGCGGTGCTTCTGTTCGCTTTGGTGCAGCGTTTGATGGTCGCCCCGATCAAGCGGCTGGTGGCGCATATGGCGTCTTACTCCGAGGCTCCCGAAGACAATCGCCGTATCATTGCCCCCAATGCCCGCATCCAAGAGCTTCGCGTGGCCGAGGATGCCTTGGCGGATATGCAGACCCAGCTGACCGCCGCCCTGCGCCAGAAAGAGCGGCTGGCCCAGCTTGGGCAGGCCGTGGCCAAGATCAGCCATGATTTGCGCAATATCCTGACGACGGCGCAGCTCTTTGCCGACCGTATGGAATTTTCCGAGGATCCGGTGGTAAAGCGCGCCGCGCCGAAGCTGATCAATTCCATCGGGCGGGCGGTCAATCTTTGCGAGACGACGCTGGCGTTCGGGAAGGCCGAAGAGCCGCCGCCTTCGCTGTCGCGCTTCATGCTGGCGCCGCTGGTGGCCGAGGTGGTGGAAAGCGAGCAGTCGCTGGAAGGGGCGGGGCTTGTCGATTTTATCGTGGATATCGCGCCGAATCTGACGATCCGGGCCGATCGCGAACAGCTCTACCGTGTGATCTCCAATCTTGTGCGCAATGCGCGGCAGGCGCTGGAGGCCACGGGCGAACATGGCACGATCGAGGTGGGAGCAGGGGAGACCCGTGACGAGTGGTGGATCCGCGTGCAGGATACCGGTCCGGGCCTGCCTGCGAAAACCCGCGAGCATCTGTTCCAGCCCTTTACGGGCGGCTCGCGAAAAGGCGGCACCGGTCTGGGGCTGGCGATTTCTGCCGAGCTGATTCGTGGTCATGGCGGGCGGCTGGAGCTGATGCGCAGCGACGAAACCGGAACACAATTCCTGCTGCATTTGCCGCAGGAGCTTTCCATGTAAGGCATTTGGGGCGTTCGTCGCGTAGGGAATCGCGGGCGGAATGAAAAACTTTCATTTTCCCTCTTGCGCCCCCCCGACATACCCAATAGATAGCCCCCCACGACGGACCCGTAGCTCAGCTGGATAGAGCACTTGACTACGAATCAAGGGGCCGGGCGTTCGAATCGCTCCGGGTCCGCCACTACTTCTGGCTCTGCCAGATACGACATAGCCTGATCATTCAGGTGCAGATATTGCGGACCCGTAGCTCAGCTGGATAGAGCACTTGACTACGAATCAAGGGGCCGGGCGTTCGAATCGCTCCGGGTCCGCCATTTCTGAAGTTGTCGAATGTCAGACGAAACTGGCTTTTCTTTCACATAGATGTCCACGAATGTGTTTGGGGCCTATGCTTGGTATGTTGGTCGATTGGTCGGGTTGGCCTAGGGTTGGGGCGATTGCAATGCCTACTTCCGAAAGACTCGCGTGGCAAAAAGTCGACCTGTAGATCCCGATGCCCATTTCGCGCCGCTGCCGCTGACCGTGCAGCACGAACGCTTTGAGCCGGCCTCGTCTCTGCTAACGCGGTTGGCCGCGCGAAATGGTGCACCCTCTGTCTACCAGTTCTGCGCCGACCTGGCCTTTCCTGTCGATCCTCTGTTCCGCGGCGAGCCTCTGGCAATCGCCCAGCTTGCGCAGCTTGCAGGCTGTGACGCGGCTGCGCTGGCGCGGGTCTCCATCCGTCATCTCGGCCATAGCCGCTTCCGCCTGCGCGATGAGATCGCGACGACGCATAGCTTGCAGCGCACGCGCATACGCATCTGCCCCGAATGCCTGCGCCAAGAGGTACCTTCGGCGGAGGAAGCGTGGCGGATGCCCCGCAGGCTGCCGTGGAAGTTTACCTCGGTACGAAGCTGTGCCGATCATGGCTGTCTGCTGGTGACATTGCCGCCCGAGAAATTCACGAAAGATGGGCGGGATTTTACGGCGCAGATCCGGAAACACTTCAACTGGGTTTTGTCGCAAGACATTGTTCCCGCAGCGACGGGCTCATTCGAGCGCTATCTTTTGCGACGTATTCTCAACGGGCGGGGCGATGCGTGGCTTGATGAGTTCGAGCTCAATATCGCAGCGCGCCTCTGTGAGGTTCTTGGTCTGCTGTTAGAGAAGGGGCCAGAGGCGACGCTCAGCGGCCATTGTGAGCACGAATGGGCACAGTATGGAGACGTAGGCTATCGGGTGCTCAAAGGGGGTGAGCTGGCCTTCTCAAGCTGCTTGCAAGAGCTGGCTGGGCAACATGCCGAGAAGCGCTTCTTCGGGCGTATTTACGGGCCGCTGGTGACATGGCTTCAGGGCAGGGGACTAGGAAATGAAGTCGAGCCGCTACGTGCTTTGATGCGGCGAGAAATCTTTGCTCGTTTCTCGATCCGCAAAGGCGTTCAGGTCTTTGGTGTGCCCTCTGAGGGTATAGCTGCGCGCAATGAGGCGCTTGTTCCGTCAATCCAGGGCTTCTCCCTTAAAGAGCAAGAACTGCTTGTCTGCAGGGCGCTGGCCTATAGGCAAGAAGATGGAACGGTCGTCGCTAAAAGCTTTGTCACCGAGACTATGCTTTCTGCCTTCGGGCGGGAACTAGGGGAGCATACCAAAGCAACTGAAGACCCGAGTGAAGCGGATGAGCTGGGCGCTGAGGCCCATCCGGTCGCTGGCGCGGCTGGATATTTGCGGATCACTGATAAGACCGTCCGCTATTTGGCGCATGCTGGATTACTAAGCCTCGCCTCTTCCAACAATGAGGCTCGCAGTGGCGCGCAGCAGATATCTCTCAAAAGCCTTGAGGCCTTCCGTCTAAGGTTCATGTCCCTCGGCGAACTCGCTGATCACACACGGAGCCCTGTAGGGGCGCTGTCCACTCGTTTGAGAAACGCAGGTGTAACCACGCTTCCTATGCCACCTGATCTAAGCCGCATCTATTGGCGCGCCGACTTGGTCATGTCTGGTTTGTTGGCCGAGCGCGAAGCGAAGATTAGTCGTTTTACTCTTTAGGCAATAGCGAAATACGTGGGCTTGTAGCTCTCGGCCCCCTGCGGTCATTCGCTAGGTTCTGTTCTGCTGCAGCGCAGCTTCTCCGAAGCCGCCATTCGTGACATTACGCCGAAAGTTTAGATAATGAAGGCCCGCAGTAGGCGACATAACACCCGTTTCGCGGTCATAGTTTGAGATGGTGATGTACATGCCGATCCGCATTTAGGGTGCATGATTGTAGTTTTGGATTAGAGGATGGCCTTGTAGTCGACGTTTAGCCTCATCTGTCCATGGTAACTCATTCATCGTGAGCAAAAAGCATAACGCTTCTAAAGATAGCAGCGCTCGATAAAAGTCGTTGAATGCTTCAGGTGTCTTCGCATCCACATGGCTGTGAGCGGCAGCCCCTCTCAAGGACTGAGATTTTTTAAGATCTTCTACGAATGTTGCAGAAGGTTTTTTAGTAAGACCGCTTCTTGGCAACTCAGATATTAAGCGTGAGAATCTTTGCTCATGAGTTTCTTTTTTTAAGGACGATAAGCATCCTGTCAGTCGTTTTAGAGGTATGTCGAGATGCAGCTCTTCAGATTTTTCTCTGGCATAGCTTGCGATGTTTTCGAGATTGCTATCATTGATCACTTTCTCAAATTTTGCGGTCGGTATGTTTTCAAGCCATCGACAAGCAGAAATTAAGCGTTCCGCGGATACTTCAGATCTTTGACGTAAACAATTCTGCATATGTAAATAGGCATTACGCCAGTCATCCGCTCTTTCGATCCAAGCCTTTAAGCAGCGTGCTGTGTTAGATAATTCCGTGTCGGAAACACCCCACGCTGGCGAACCGTGAAAATTGCCTTCGAAATCTGTGATGTCTTTGGGATTCTTAAGCCGCAATTCTCTATAAATACGGGCAGTCTTGCGTTGTTTCAGACGAGCGTCTAACTCAGCGCTAGAGTCAGGACTAATACATTGCTCATCCTCTATAATTAAGACGCCTAGGCATCCTGAAAAGAAGCAGTTAATATCATTTTGATAGGTAAGGTGATCTCCCATTTTCACGGGATTATCTAACTCAATATCAAATATGCATCCAGTACTAGTCCAGCCGCCGCCATAAGCATTACCCTTTGCCGTGTATCCAATTTTGACATTGAGGTTGCGCGTTTTGACGTCCAAAAGATTGAAGTGTTTTTCTTCGATGTCGCCACTGGCCAATGCAGAGAGTTTTTCAGAGTGTCTAAATAGAATGTCAGATTTAGGTAACCTGAATAGAATCCTTTTTATTTTCTGATCACTAGGCCATATTTCATCTCCAATTACTGCACAGTTCGACAGTATATTTTGACAATAATAAATCTGGTCATCCAGCCCAAAGACCCGCGGCGTTCCTAGATCAACATTATTGAAAAGGGATATTTTTTTCATCTTCTCAGATAGAAGAAATATCACTTCCTCAGCATTTAATTCGGGTTTTTCAGCAAAAGAATGAACGCGAACACGTATGTCTTTGTCCTCGTAACGAAAAGTGCATGCGTGTCCTTTTTCTGTATTTAAATCAATGCATTGGTAATGTTCATCTGGGTTGATTTCAAATTTATTGCTCAAGAAATCCCTCGTACGTTCATGCATCTACAAAATAAAAACATTGATTAAGTCATTTGACCATAGCACACCTGCCGCCGGTTGACCTGTGAGGCGCCCACAGGCGCAACCTTACCGCTACTCCGGCCTTGTCTATCTCTGATTCCATAACATCCATTCCGCTAAGAATTGCAATCTCGAAGAGAAATGCGGTTCGCTGTCGAAACCGCTTCAGCGTTCATGGGGCGATCGCCAGCAGAACCTCTTAGTTCTCATGTAAGGCTTTACATAGGTATGTCGTCGTTCTGGTCCACAGCCGACATCCTTTGATACTGAAGGTTCTTGATTTTGGTCCACTACGAATGGCGGCTCCCCGCCCATTGTGTTGAAAAACTCGGGCGGCTCCAACACAGCACGGAACTCCGGAACGCCTGTTCTAACTTGGAGCTAAGAAGCCGCGCCAGAGAGAAAAATCTGACCTCTACCAGAACGAAATTCTCGTCGGAGCCCTGTGATTGCTCGGTGAGGGAGTTTTTCAACACAATCCGCCCATATTCCCCGATGAAGGGTGTCGGGGGAGAAGCTCGCAGCCAGTATTTTCGCTGAGTTGTCGCCGTTTAATCAGCGGTACCGCGAGAGGGTTAGAGGCACAAGTAAATTAGCCTCATAGCGCCACATCTCACTTGAAGCATTTAGGATGCCTGAGAGCGCCCCAGCAAATGACGAGCGATCTTGATAAGGGGGAGTTCGCTAACAATTGCCAAAGCTGCAGTTGTGATTATCAGATACGACGCCAAGAATGCCCAATCAACTCCATGTATCTCAAGGCCAAACGGAAGATCAAATATCAGGGCGAGATGCTTCACCCCGACATAGGCTGTAGCGCTGGCGAATGCGTTGTCGCGCACTTTCAACAGCTTCTGCCCAGTTTTGCTATATCGCTCTCTTCGATTTCGTTGAAGCTCTTCTCTCTGCTTGGCCCAGAAATCCAATTCTGGCTCGGGTGATGGAGTAGGGAGGACCGTGGGGACAGGTTCGCGTGCTGGTGCAAACGTTACGCCCATGTGGCGGGCCAGTTCTTCTGCGGGCAACAGATCATGCTGAAACTTATAAAGCATCGCACACCGCACCGAGGCTGGCACGGGACGTTCGCCCTTTTCGTAGCGGTAGTAGTCTCGTGTCGATATGCCGAGCTCCGTACTGAGATGCTTTTTGGTCCAACCTCTCTCCAGTCGAAAGTTCAGCAGCTCGGTCGCTCCAACGTGCTTGATCGTCGAATCGTATGGGCTGTCTCCCTCTGCCATTTTGATTACCTCCGCTGCTGGTTTCTCTAGCCTACTCAGAAACCTTAGTGTGGGAACCGAAATTTATCTTGGAAATACAACGGTCGGACTTTTCGGTCCGATCGGACCAAAGAGTCCGCGTCTCTTTTTCCTTTGAAGTCAATTGATTGAGCGGTTGACCCAGAAAGATGGAGTTCCTTAGCTTGGAAGGGGGCTTGCCCAGATTTCATTCATGCAGAACCCGGAGGCGGCTCTATGCGCACCCCGACGAAGGAAGAATTAGACGCCCATGAACTGCTGAAAGCACAGCTGCGTATCCGGGGAACATCCCTTGCGCAGCTGGCCCGTGAGATTGGCGTGAATGACTCAGCGCTGACTTTGGTTGGAAAACGTATGTGCCGGTCTGCGCGCATCGAGAAAGCGCTTGCCGAAGCCGTGGGGCGGCCCGTCGAGGACCTGTTCCCCTGTCACAACAGGAGGGCCGATGATGATCTGTAACAATACGCGGTAAATGAAGAAGGGCCGTCGGAGTTGCAGCTCCGAGGGCCCTCTATGGAGATGTATCAAGTAGCAACCCGATACATCTCTTTCATGACCCATTTTCTGGATCCGGTCAAGCGCGCAGAGCTTTCTGCGCGGCGGGTCCTTGTGTCTCAATGAAAGAGGAGCTCGGCGTGGGCAGAGATTGATCTGTCGCGCGGGTAAGAATTCCGATGGATGGATTTGATTGCGGGGGGCCGTATGTGCCTCCGGAGCGCACGCGGGCGACGCGTATGTTTGCGGCGCGCTCAAAGTCGAGCGCGCGTGGTTTTTTACTGGCCAAACTGCATCGGAGTGCTGCATGGCGTCAGTTTATCTTCGAGAGCAATGAGGAGCGTAAATGCCTGCTCGTTAGCTTCTCGCAAAAGGAAGTGGTCGACATCTGGGACCAGCCGCCCCGCGTTCCCTTCCGTGATGCTGCGGGGAAGCTTCGGTATCACGTCTTTGATTACCTTCTTCTGTTTGAGACAGGCTTCAAGCTTGCTCTGGCCGTAAAGCCGAGCGCCTTGGTCGAACGTAACGGCTTCGATAAGGAGCTCGAGCTTATCAAAGCTCAGCTGCCGAAGCGGTTTGCGGATGATGCTCTGCTCGTGACCGAGAACAGCTACTCCGAGGCAGAGGTGCGGAATGCCGAGCTCCTTCATATGTTTCGTGGGATTGAGGACGCGGAAGCGGATGCTGTTGTCGCCGAGGCCTTGCGCGGGCTGAACGGATCGACATCGGTGCAGCAGGTCGTGGAGGCGACCGGGCTGAAGGGGCGGGCCTATCGCGCGGTCTTTCGGGCAATCTTTGACGGGGCAGTTGAGGCAGATCTGTCCCACCATGTCACCGAGCGCAGCATATTGACGCTGCCGGAGGTGCGATAATGGCGGTCCGATTACGCATATCCAAGGCCGAGGCGGTGATCCTCGGCAAGACCCTTCACATGGTCGATAATGTGAGCGAGACGCTTGTGGAGTTGCGCGCGTTAAATGCCAATTCCGAGCCTCTTTGCCTGAGCCATCAGGATCTTAAAACGATGCTGGACGATGATAAGGCACGGCTGGAATATGGCTATTTTTCCAACTCAAGAGCTGCGCGGCGGGCCTTGGCGGGAAGCATGCTTGTCAGCCGAATGCCTGCTGCCGAGCAGGCCCGCGTTTTTCGCAAACAGCTTTTCGTGGAAGAATTTGAGGCGGGGGAGGCCGCCAAGGAAGTCAGCCGCTCGCAAGCTTCCGTGTGTGCCTACATGCCCAAACTGGTCGAACGTGTCGAAGCGAGGCTGACGGAGCAGATCCGCCAAGGGCGCAACGCTGACGAACTGGCAAAGCTCTTCGCGCTGCGCGCGCCTTGTCGGACATCACTGATGAAATGGCTGAGGGATTGGCAGGAAACGCGCGATCCGATGTGCTTTGTCAAAAGGTCGCGTTTCAATAGCCAGAATGCCAAGCGGGTCTCTGCGCGGGCCGAGGCCATCATGCAGGAGACATTCAAGCTTTACCTGCATCCGAACCGGGTCAATGTGCCTTACGTGACCATGCAAGTGAACAGGGCCATTCGCGAGCTAAACAGGTCACTCGCCTTGAATGAAGACCTGCCGGAGCCAGAGGTTTCTGAAAGCACGGTCAGACGACGGATCTCCGAGTTGAACAAGTTCGAAGTCTGCGCTGCGAGAGAAGGGCTCACGGTCGCCAAGAATAAGTTTGGTCCTTACACCAAAGGTCTATTGGTCGAGGCGCCCCTGCAAGGCGTCGAGATGGACGAATGGCAGATAGATCTTCTGGCCTTTCTGGAAGGGGGTGGCATCGATGTCAGTCATCCGAGTTATGACAAGCTGAGAACCGGACGCTTCTGGATCTGCGTGGCCTTGGATCGTGCGACACGCGTCGTACTGGCCGTCAAAATGGCATTTAAACCTAATTCGGATATCGCCCTCGCGACCCTTTGGCTGGCGATGCGCAATAAGGCCGCGATCTCCAAGCAGCTTGGATGTCAGAAAGAGTGGAGCCAAGGCGGGCATATCTTTTCGGTTTTCGTCGATAACGGCAGCGCATTCGTCGATTCGAAATTCTCGGTAGCCTTGGCCGATCTTGGTGTGGGCTATGCGGTTTTACCCGCTGGGGTTCCAAAATTGCGCGCGCGTATCGAGCGGCTTTTTCGAACCTTTGGAACGCGGTTGATGCAGCGGCTGACAGGGAGAACATTCGGCAATCCGCAAGAGCGCGGTGATTATCCTGCTGATCAGAATATCGTCCATACAGCCGAGAGCATTGTCGAACTGCTCGTCAGTTTCGTTGTCGACGAATACCACCATACGCCGCATCGCGGCTTGGAATATGCGACGCCGGCGGACACTTGGCACCGCCTGATCGATCAATATGGCCATAGCCCCATTAAGTCCCCGCATGATCTGCGCCATATTCTGGGTATTCCCCTGCAACGCCAGCTGGGGCGGCATGGGGCTCTGGTCTGTGGCGTTAATTACCATAGCCAGGAACTTGCTGAGTATTTCATGCGCTATGGCGCGCAGAAAATGGACCTGCGGCTTGATCCCGAGGATATGGGGTTTCTGTCCATTTGGTATGACGATGCCTGGCACACCATCCCCGCCGGACTGAGCAAGCTGCAAGGCGTGTCTCTGGCGGTCTGGGACGCGACGATCCGCGATCTCCGGCGGACCAATAAGGCTGCCGCGCGCCTTCATATCGATGTGGTGGATGCAGCCCTCGAACGCTCAAACAAGAACGACGATGCCCAGCGGGCATGGCGGCAGATTGGCCCACTGACAGTATCGGCGCGCGACATCCGGCGTGCCGAGCAGGAGTGCTTTTTCGGATTGAGCTTTGGTGGTGAGGCCGAGGCGGAACAAATCACCCCTCACTCTGATCTGCCAAGCCTCAGCAATGCAATCTCGCAGGCGGCCTCGAAGACACCGGCGGCTTCCGCGCAACCCGCGCCGCCAGATCTAGCGCCGAGTACCGACAGCGGCCCGCGAAAACCCAAATTCAATTGGAGGTTCAGTGATGACAATGAATGACCCGAACGTGCGGCAGATTATTCAGGATATCCGGTCTGCCTATATCCCGACTGCGGCCTTCCGTCGCCTTGAGGAGTATTTCGATCAGCTGCTTGAACAACGCCGTGCCGATCTTGCGGACGGGATTGTGGCGGATTTGCGCGGCATCGCGCTGGTGGGCCGGTCTGGCGCTGGCAAAACGACGGCTATCAAGGAACTGAGGCGGCGATACCAGAGCCGGCTTCTTTTTGAGGGCCCGGAGGGCGAAAGTGAGCTGGTAAGTCTCAAGGTGCCGTCTCCGGCAACGATGAAGGTGGTCGGGACCGATATCTTGCATGCCTTGGGATATAAGCTGCAGCAGGATCGATCCTCGGCGGTTATCTGGAACCTCGTGAAGCGGCACTGCAAGCTGCGGAAAACGCTCTTCCTGCATCTCGATGAGGCGCAGGATTTGGCACAGCACCAGACGATCAAAGAGCGACAGGCGATTGTTAATACCCTGAAGTCTCTCATGGAGAACAGTCAATGGCCCGTAGGCTTGATGCTGACGGGCATGCCTGGCCTTAAAAGGATCATCAATCAGGACGCACAGTTGGCGCGGCGCATCTATCCCATCGAGATCGAGCGGTTGTCGCAATATTCGAGCCATGAGGAGGTGTTCAGTCTGGTCTCGGTCTACTGTGATCGGGCGCGGCTGCAGATGGGGGAGGATGTGATGTCGGATGAGTTCGCATCACGTCTTATGCATGCGGCAGATTATGAATTCGGCCTTCTGGCGCAGTTCATCGTTGAAGCTCAGACAAGGGTTCTTGGTCAGGACGGGATCAATGGCTGCCTGCGCAAGGAGCATTTCGCAGAAACTTACCGGATGCGTACTGACGCGCTTCCTGCGCTCAACCCATTTATCGCGGAAGATTTCCACCGCATCGACCCGCGTCAGAGCTTCAATGATGACGAGGAGGATGACGATGCTTGAGCGTCACCTTGCGCTGTCGGTCTCTCCGTTTGATGGCGAGACACCTGCCAGCATTGCGGCACGGCTTGCCTGTCGCAATGAGACCCCGCCGCGTGATCTTTGCTCGGATATGGGGTTGAGATGGCCCTATCTCTGCTCGGGCCATCCCGATCAGCTCTCGCTGCTGGCCGAAGTCTCGGGGGTAGACTTGGCCTATCTTCATCACTGGAATCCGGAACAGATCGGTATTGGACGCTATCGTATCGGACAGATGCGCAGCACAACGGGGGTGTTTCACCGCTGTCTTACGCGGGTCTGCCCGCTCTGTCTGGAGGAGGCTTTGGCACAGTTCGGCAGGTCAGGGGCGCATCAGCTTCTGGAATGGAATGTGCTCTGTCTGAAGGGATGTGAACGGCATGAGGTCGCCCTGCTCGAATTGCCTCGGGCGGCCACGTCGCATGAAACCTATGATGTGGTGACGCAACTGGGCCGTCATCAGGATGTTTTGCGATCCGCAGCCGATCACGCCGCTCCGCATTTTGCTACGGATTTCGAGACCTATGTACGGGGCCGGATCCGTGGGCAAGTGGAGGCCGATTGGATGAGCGGCTTGGAGCTTGGCCAATTGCATGGAGCTTGTCTCACCCTCGGTGCGGTGCTTGCAGGTGATCCCGCCGATAGTCTCTCAAAACTCGCGCCAGAAGCCGAAGACGACTATTGTCTTGAGGGTTTCAATGTCTTGTCTTCCGGCCCTATCGCGCTTGAGAATTGCCTTGAAGCGCTGCGGGGCAGGGGGGTGGGACGACGATCCTACCTGTCCTCCGATCTCGGACTTTTCTACAGCTGGTTGCAATCGGTCGATGATCAGCCGGAAATGCAGGACATCCTCGATTGCGTGCATCAATTCGCGACCCGCAGCTATACGATGACGCCCGGAAAAACTGTGCTCGGAAAAGCTGCCCCCGAGATCCAGCGGATTTCTTTCGAGACGGCGCGGCGGCAATCCGGGCTGGGGGTGGCGTTGATCCGGCGGCTCATTGCGCATGTCGATTTACTTTCCGAGGCGGAAATGGTCGCCCTTCGGGAAACGACACCGGCGCAATTGGCAAGGGCGGTCGCGTTCTGGCGGGGTTTGCACAACCTGACCACCACTGCACAGAGGCTCAATATCGCTCCAACGCAGGTGACGGTGATGATGGATCTGGGGCTGATCGGGCATATCAAATTCGGCACGGCGCTCCGCTACGCCTATGCTGCCGATGTCGACCAACTGCTTTCGCAGGTATCAGAACTGCCAGTGCTGCCGCATCTGCAGGGGTTTCAGTCTCTCCACCAGTTTGCGCGATCGCAGAGGATCAGCGTGGCGCATCTGGTTGCGCAATGGCGCTCGGGGTCGCTTGACGGTATTGCACGGGCGGCCGATGTCGCGGGACTGCGGGGGCTCTATGTGCCGGTCGGTCAACAAGTGCAGGAAGCGGTGCCAGCTTGTCGGGAAGGTAACCTGCCGCTTCTGGACGCGGCCAAGCGTCTTAAGATCAGCGCGGGCTCAGTTCGGTCGTTGAGAAACGCCGGTTATCTTCGGGGCGTGACAGAGCGAAACCCCGAGACCAATCATCTGCATCAGCTGATTAGCCGGACCAGTATCGCGGCCTTCGAACAAACCTATCTTACGCTTGGCCAACTGGCGGCAGATGTAAAAAAGGCACCCATTCATCTTGCGCGCCAACTGGATCGGGCAGGGGTGCCAACACTCGACTGTGGAGGGGGCCGCATCAGGGTCTATGACAGAGCGCTGGTAGGTGAGTTTTGACAGCTGAGCGCCTGTGGAATGCGGAATTCCTCGCTTTATTAGGGTTTCGGGGTTACCCTAGGCAGATATTTTCATGAGCGGCGCGACCATGACTGAAACAGAAGCGAAGAAGATCAGGGAAGATATTGCGCGGCTCAACTCCGTGACGGGGACGCTCATTGCCGAGACGATGCGGCTTCAGGCGCAAAACCGCTGGTATAGGGTTCCCGTTGGTGCGATCGCAGCGCTCGTTCTGATCGCGCTTGTAAAGTTCTTGATGTCGTAAATTCAGGGCGTACAGCCTAGCCATAGATTGGGTCTAATTCCCGCCCTGATTGCGTTCTGGACCGGAATGGATGTTATGGAACCGGAGAGAGACAGGCGCGAAATCAGGCTAAGGTTGCGCTCCGTAGCCGTCGAAAACCACAACACAGCTATAGGATTACCATGTTCAAATGGTCTCGGCACATCTCTGGCGGCAAATCCCAGAGCTCAAAAGTAACAGAAGAAATCGGAAAGCTCCTTTGGAAAGTCTTCCCGCCAGAGGCAAAGGCAATTGTTTTCTGGGCCCGTTTCGGCTCTGGGGGGCATGGATCGAGGTTGGATTGGCTCGACGACGCCGGAAACCGCATCGGGCCGATGGGTTCAAAAGCAACACCATTCGACGCCATGCGCGCAATCGAAACGCTTGCCCTGAACCTGCGGCGCACGCCACCTTTCGACCGCGATCCCTTCACGCATATGCGTGTCGAACTCACGGAAAAGGGCAAGATGAATATCAACTTCGCCCATATTCCGGAATGGGACAGCTGGATGGGCCTTTTCATGCGTGGAGTGAGCGAGCTCTCCGAAGAGGAAGCGCGTAACCCGGAGCTGAGCAACACTTGGGGGATCGACCTCGAGCATTGGCAAAAATGCCGTGCCCGGCGAGAACAGGAGCCTTACGAGAAGTGAGCGGCACGGCGATCATTGCAAACGTCAGCAATGCGGACCGAAGCCGCCTTTCGCCGCGTGACAGCAGTCTCTGGCCATCTGAAGCTCTGCGCAGCGGGGCGAAGTGGGCGTTCACAGCATTTGCAAATCGACGGGCACTTCATAGATTCCCCTCGCGGCGAGCACGGGCAGCGAACATGATATCGGGCGGAGGTTCGTGAGTTCCCATGCCAGCCAACCGTCTTCGTAGTAGCTGGCGCAAGCCGCTGCGATGTCTGTGCTGCGGAAGGGCCTCACAGAAGCAACCCTTACGACCGCAACCGCCTTCCCATCTTGATCCTCTTCGCCGTCAATGTGCAGAAAACGAGAATTTTCAACGATCAAGAGATCTTCGTCAGGCTGAAGATCTGGAACCCATCGCCTGACCTCTAGTGTTTTTTCGCCACACGCAATTCTGGCTCCGCCGGGGGCAACAATAGATAGGGCCTTCATACGTTTAGCCTTCAACTAATCTTTATCCCGGAGCTTTTACCTGCAATGTATTTGCCGAGCAATGACCGCAACGGGCTCGAAGCTGCCTCTGGCTTTCAAACGGGTATTATGTCGCCCAGTAGACTTGCGGCAGATACTGCGCCCGCTAGTTGATACGGCTATCTTGGGATTGGGTCAAAAATGCTTGAGGTTTGGGCCAGAACCGAATGACGCGTGCAGTTGAAAAGACTCACGAAAATTCCTCGATTGGGCTGCAAAGCGATGACATTCGACAGAAGTTGTCGAATGTCAGACGAAACTGGCTTTTCTTTCACATAAATGTCCACGAATGTGTTTTTGACCTATGCTTGGTGTATTGGTCGATTGAGCGGGCTGGCGTAGGATCAGGGCGAATCCAATGCCCAATCCCGAAAGACATGCGTGGCAAAAAGTCGATCTGTAGATCCTGAGGCGGACTTCGCGCCGCTGCCGCTGACCGTGCAGCACGAACGCTTTGAACCGGCCTCGTCTCTGCTAACGCGGTTGGCAGCACGCAATGGTGCACCCTCTGTCTACCAGTTCTGCGCCGACCTGGCCTTTCCTGTCGACCCTCTGTTCCGCGGAGAGCCTCTGGCAATCGCTCAGCTTGCGCAGCTTGCAGGCTGTGACGCTTCTACACTGGCACGGGTCTCCATCCGTCATCTCGGTCATAGCCGCTTTCGCCTGCGCGATGAGATCGCGACGACCCATAGCCTGCAGCGCACGCGCATACGCATCTGCCCCGTATGCCTGCGCCGAAGCTTCGGTATCACGTCTTTGATTACCTTCTTCTGTTTGAGACCGGCTTCAAGCTTGCTCTGGCCGTAAAGCCAAGCGCCTTGGTCGAACGTAACGGCTTCGATAAGGAGCTCGAGCTTATCAAAGCTCAACTGCCGAAGCGGTTTGCGGATGATGCTCTGCTCGTGACCGAGAACAGCTACTCCGAGGCAGAGGTGCGGAATGCCGAGCTCCTTCATATGTTTCGCGGGATTGAGGACGCGGAAGCGGATGCTGTTGTCGCCGAGGTCTTGCGCGGGCTGAACGGATCGACACCGGTGCAGCAGGTCGTGGAGGCGACCAGGCTGAAGGGGCGGGCTTATCGCGCGGTCTTTCGGGCGATCTTTGACGGGGCAGTTGAGGCAGATCTGTCGCAGCATATCACCGAGCGCAGCATATTGACGCTGTCGGAGGTGCGATAATGGCGGTCCGGTTACGCATCTTCAAGGCCGAGGCGGTGAGGCTCCCCTGCAAGGCGTCGAGATGGACGAATGGCAGATAGATCTTCTAGCCTTTCTTGAAGGGGGTGGCATCGATGTCAGTCATCCGAGTTTTGACAAGCTGAGAACCGGACGCTTCTGGATCTGCGTGGCCTTGGACCGTGCGACACGCGTCGTACTGGCCGTCAAAATGGCATTTAAACCTAATTCGGATATCGCCCTCGCAACATTTTGGCTGGCGATGCGCAATAAGGTCGCGATCTCTAAGCAGCTTGGATGTCAGAAAGAGTGGAGCCAAGCCGAAGATGACTACTGTCTTGAGGGTTTCAATGTTCTGTCTTCCGGCCCTATCGCGCTTGAGAATTGTCTTGAAGCGCTGCGGGGCAGGGGGGCGAGGCGACGCTCCTACCTGTCCTCCGATCTCGGACTTTTCTATAGCTGGCTGCAATCGGTCGATGATCAGCCGGAAATGCAGGACATCCTAGACTGCGTGCATCAATTCGCGACCCGCAGCTATACGATGATGCCCGGAAAAACTGTGCTCGGGAAAGCTGCCCCCGAGATCCAGCGGATCTCTTTCGAGACGGCGCGGCGGCAATCCGGACTGGGGGTGGCGCTGATCCGGCGGCTCATCGCGCATGTCGATTTACTATCCGAGGCGGAATTGGCCGCGCTTCGGGAAACGACACCAGCGCAACTGGCAAGGGCGATTACGTTCTGGCAGGGTTTGCACAACCTGACCACTACTGCACAAAGGCTCAATATCGCGCCAACGCAGGTGACGGCGATGATGGAGCTAGGTCTGATCGGGCATATCAAATTCGGAACGGCGCTCCGCTACGCCTATGCCGCAGATGTCGAGCAGCTCCTTGCAAGGGTGAGGTTTGGGCGAGAACCGAATGACACGTGCAGTTGAAAAGACTCACGAAATTTTCTCGATTGGGCTGCTATGTATCGACCCAGCGGAATCTGCTCAGGTTAAGCCGCTAATTTGAATGCCTCAGCAGGCGTGCGCATGGCAAGGGCCTGATGAGGGCGGCGGTTGTTGTAGAAAGCGATCCAGTCGGCGATGACACGCATTGCGTGTTGGATTGTCTCAAAACGGTGGCGCTGCACACATTGCTCCGTCAGCGTCCTGATGAAGCGTTCAACCATGCCGTTCTGTTGCGGGCAGTGCGGAGTTACGAACTCCTGCTTCAGCCCGTAACTACGGACAATTTTTGTGAAGTGGTGGCTGGTGAAGACCAAGCCGTAACACCTTCGGAACGCATCGGTCGGAGATGCTATGATCGCCTGCGCAGCCCCCAAATCGCGCAGCAGGTGATCATAGCCGACGCCAGGTCCCTACAGTGGTTTGTACGAACCACACCACGAGGGAGACCGACTATGACCACGATGAGTATTACACACACGAAGACTGTTTTGGCCGCAATCGACATCGCCAAGTCGCGCCGCAGAAGATTGACGGTTCTCAATCGGCTGGAAGATTTTGACCGTCTCATACAGGCTCTGACAGGATACGGTCTACCTGTCCGGGTCGCATTCGAGGCTACCGGATGCGTACTGACGCGCTTCCTGCGCTCAACCCGTTTGTCGCGGAAGATTCCCCCAATCTCCACCAGCAAAGAACTGCGTCTCATGTCACGATTGCATACCGTTGTATGGGTGCAAGATCTTTATGCTTGAGGCCGCTTTCATACGATGCCTTGTCTCTCGGTCTGGTTTGCGGGCGAGGCGTTCGCTTCCGTGCATTGGAAAAGCGGCGCCTCTTCTCGAGAGACTGCCGAAGTCACAGGGGCCACATGTTCAATTCGGGCTGGGTCCGGTGGCATCCACAGACCCTTGTACCGCCATTCCTCAATGCCGGGACGGGAGAGGGCTGTCCGGCGTGGCGGGCGGGTTATGTTTACGAGATGCGGTCCGCGTCGAGAAGGGTGCGGAATTCACTTAGATATTCTTTTCGGTTCTGTGCCAGCCACTGCACGATCTCGGGCGTGGCCAGCAGCTTGCGCAGATATCCGCGGACGAGGGTCAGATGCAGGGTGTCCATGCCGAAACTGTCTTCGAATGTCCGGATTTTCGTTTGCAGATTAAGCAGTTCGCGTTCCATATGGGCAAGCGCCGTTGCCGTGATGGCCTGCCCGTCGGAGCCCGCAGGCTTGCGGCGGCGCTGGGCCAGATGATGGTCAGGCGTCGCTGCAAGCAGGGCCTTGGCGAATCCCGAGCTGAAATTGTTTTGCCCCAGCATCAGTTCAGCCGCCTCGATCTGGCGAAGGGGCACCATCTTGCGCAGGATATCGAAACTTGCCATCGGACAGGACGCGGCACGTAGCAGCTCGGCCGCCTCTGTGCAGATCCCCTCAAGCAGGCGGGAACGGCGCAGGATCGACTTGATATCCAGCCCCAGTGCTGTGGCAATGGCCGCCTCGGGGACACCGCGCGCGATGGCCCGTTTGATCATCTTATGCTCCTGTATCGGGGGCAGACGATTGATGCGCTTGTTATAGGTATAGGTTTCGTCATCGGTGCTGATCAGGCATTCAACGCGGGTCTGTCCCAGATCTTTCAGGGCTTCGATACGCAGGGCACCGTCCAGCAGGAAAAAGCGGTTTCCATCCTTGGGGTGACGCGCCACAACGGGGGCCTCGACTAGCCCTACAGCCTTCACAGACCCCAGAATCTGTTTGTATTTGCTGCTCTCCTTGGTCTCGGGCCGCAGCGGCTTCAGGGTCAGTATCTGGTCCAGACGCAGCAGAAGGGTCTCCGGCTCGAAGCCGAGTTTGACGGTCGGAGGGGGTAGGGTGTCTGTCATGGTGCGGAGGCCGGTTGCAGCCGCTCGGCCAGCGCCTTGGGCAGGTCATGCAGGCCCTTCTGGCGCAAAAGCGCATGGAAGGCCGTTTCGGACAGGAGGTCGCGCAGGGCCTGCATCACGAAAAGCAGCCGCGCCTGTGTCATGTCGGATTTGCGCACCAGAACCCGCTGGCGGTCCGCCTCGCGCTGGTAGAGTTTCAGCAGGTCGCTCTGGGTAAGCCGCCTTTTGCGGCTTTTCGCGTCAGGGGCGGGGCCGGCCCCCGGCGATTTGGCGGCGTTTGTCTGGGCGCTGCGTTGGGCAAGGAGACGACGGATCTGCGCAAGTTTCTTCCCCTTGAGATGCCCCTCGGCATAGGCATCCATCAGGAGGTTCTGCACATTGTCCCCTTCGGCCTGCGCGATTTCGGCGGCCAGCGTGACCGGAATGAGCCCGGTCTCGACTGCGGCCACAAGACGGTCTTCGCCTTTCGCCAGCATGGCGCAGACCAGATGTACCCAGCTCGGGGCGCAGCCGATTTTGGCCGCGATCACCGCCTCGGACATGCCCCGCTGCCGCAGCGCGCCGATTTCGTTCATCAGCTCGATGGGGCGGTGCTGGCGGCGCGCGATATTCTCGACGAGGCTCATGATCATGCATTCGGCGTCACCGGCTTCGATAATGACCGCAGGGATCGTTGTCTGGCCCAGCATCCGGAACGCCTCCAGACGACCCTCGCCGCAGACCAGCTCGAAGCGGTCGCTTTGCGTCGCGGCACGCCGTAGCGTGATGGGACGCTTCAACCCGATCATATCGATATTCTCGACGATCTCCTGATGGATCTGGCGGTTTCTGGCCCGCGGGTTCATGACCTCGATCTGTGCGATCGGGATGATCTGCACGCGCTGTGCGGGGGCGGTGTCCATCAGGCGATCTCCTCTAGGGGCTGTCTTCGGGCAAGCTGGAAGAGCGGGGCGGGCGTGTCGCTGCGAAAAGCCTCCAGAGCGAGGCCGTTTTCTTCCTCAAGCCGGAGCTGGGCAGTACCGATCTCGATCAGGGGAAGCAGGAAGTAATCCAGAGCGCGGCGGTTGCGTGGATCCATCCGGATCACAAGGGTCAGATCGGGTATCCGGCTGGTGTCAAACCGTATCCGCCAACGCAACCGGCCACTGGGCAGGGCATGGCAGCGCGCGATCACCAGTGACAGCGTCAGTTCATGGTTCAGGCGCAGCTCTCCGGCGGCGGTTTCATGGATCTGCCCACCGGCGTCGCGGATGCCCTGGACGATCGCGTCGACGAGCGCGGGATACATCGCGCGCAGGCGTTTGTTGATCTCGATATAGCGATAATCCCTGCGCGGGTGATAGCCGACAAGGCGATAGGCCCTGAGCAGGCTGCCGAACCGGCTGGCATAGGCATGGCTGGAGGGCAGCCCTTCGGCCTCGTCAATGATCAGGCCGGACAGCGCGCCTTGTGCCGTAAGCAACCGCTCCAGCGCCTGTAGCATGTCCTGATCGGACAGACGCGCGCTGCGCGCGGCGATCCGGTGCGCGGCAGCCGCAAACTGGGAGGGCTCAACAAGCGCGGGAAAACTGTTCGGGGCACGGACCCACTGCTGTGGATCGTTACGGATGCGGGTTTTCTTCAGCTTGAACGACACGCGGTTCCAGACATTCGTGCCGATATATTTCTCGTTGATCAACAGTTGGTGGATGGTCCCGCGTGTCCATGCCCGCCCCAGATCCGTCTTGAGGCCCTGACGGTTGAGGGCGGTGGCGATATCGGTCTCGCTCAGGCCGTTTTCAACGAAATCGCGATAGATGCGGCGCACCGTTTCGACCTCTTCCGCAGGGCCGGGCACAAGGATGACACGGTCGGTCTGGAGGCACTTATGCTCGCCGCGCGCCAAAGGGCCCTTGGGCAGGCCGTGCTGGTCGATCAGCAGACGGCGCAGGCCGAATCCGGCTGGGCCACCTTGCCGGAACCCCTTTTCGATCAGGCGGCATTGTCCGGTGAAGACCTTGTTGGACAATTCGCGGCTATATTCGCCCGCCATCGCGCGTTTAACGCTTTTGACAATGGTGGCGATGGGTCCGCCGTCATTCTCGAAGGGCTCGGCGCAGTAGTGGATGGACACGCCGGACCGACGGCAGATATATTCGTAATAGGCGCTTTCATCCGCATCCTGAAAGCGTCCCCAGCGGCTGACATCATAAACCAGCAGGGCCGTGAAATCCGCCTGACCGGTGGTGATGGTCTCGATCAGGGCTTTCAGCGCGTCCCGTCCTTCAAGGCGCAGGCCGCTTTTGCCCGCATCCGTATAGCTGCGCACGATGTCCATCCCGCGCCGCGCTGCATAGGCCTGAAGCGCCTCGCTCTGGTTTTCTGTCGAATACCGCTGATGGTCCGTGGACATGCGGACATATTGCGCCGCGCGGATCAGAGGGGCAGCGGATGCTGGGCTGTCGCACGGCTGGGGCATGCCTTGTCTCCTTGCGCATTGCCAAGACCGTCTTGGGGATGCGCCGATGATAGTGCGAAACCCTTTTGCTTTTGTGACAGGCGGTCGGGCCGGCAGGGGCGGCCGGTTATTCGTGGCTGGCACTGGGCTGGGACTGGGCTGGCGCTGGGGCTGGAGTAGGGCTGGGACGGATGGCAGGCACGGGCGTGCCGTCACGCGGCGGGTGGGGCGATGTCTTCCGTCTTGCGGCGCAGGCCACCTGCCGCTTGCAGGATCCGCAGCAGGCGGCGTCTGTCTCCGGCAATCAATGCGGTGACAAGGCCTGCAAGGCATCCCCGTGCCTTGAGATGGGGCACAAGGGAGGCATGGCTTTGGGTGGGAAACAGCAGGTGGTCGCAAGAGCTGTGTAGACCGAAGCCACGCGCCTGCACAAGGTCGTCTTCCAGACCATGCGCCAGCACCGTGTGACATGTCGCAGGGGGCTGCGGAGCGACCGGCCAGCGCGGCTCTTTCAGTGGCGCAATCCAGTCCAGCCAGTGGGCGCAGCCGGTTGCGGCCTGTTGGAGCGAGCTTTGCGGGCCGAAGGCCAGCACGGCCTGCACCGGCAGGATCTGCGTCGCGATCAGCGCGCAATAGGCCCCCATCGACAGCCCCATCGCCGTGACATGCCGCACCGGTCCCTGTGTCTGCGCATAGGCAAAGGCATCGCGCAGGCTGGTGGAGAATTCGGGCGCGTTGCCCCATCTGCGATGGTGGTCCATGACAAACAGCGCAGGGCGGGGGGTGCCTTGCGCCCTGTGTCCTGTGGCGCTGGCCACAAATTCCGGCGGGGGCAGGCGGGAGGGATCATGCCCGATCGAGGAGAAGGAGATCACCAGATCGGCCCCTTGCCCCGCGCAATAGTCGATCGCAAGGCCGTCCCTTTCGAGAATGCGGTGCAGCTTGGGCGGGCGGGGCGACACTATGGGCACGGGAGCTCTCCTTCGGATGGTCCCAATAGCGTCCGGCGGGCCGTATCCGCAAGCCTTCGCCGGATTTGGCCTTCGACGAATTTGGTCAAGTGGTCACGGGGGGCTGCGCCATATGGCCGTGCAGATAGGACGCATGGTTCGGCCAATGCACCAAGGCCGCCTCGGAAGGACGGCCTTGGCTGATACCGGCAGTGCTGCGCAGAGCTCAGCGTGCGGGGCAGGCGGCCGTATAGGAGCGGCCATAGCGGTCCGTATAGCGGCAGGTTTTGGCATCGGGATTGGTGCGTTGGGCCACGACCTCACCGGCAATCAGGCCTACGGCTGCCCCTGCTGCTGCCCCCGAGATTGCATTCGTGTCGTTGTTATCCGCGATATTCGCCCCGAGGGCCGCACCGGTCAGCGCGCCAGCCGTGCGGGTCTGGTTGGCGGTCTGGCAGGCCGCAAGGGCAGCAACCATCGGCAGGACAAGAAGAACTTTTTTCATCATGGGCTCCAATTACAGATACATAGCGGGGCCGGTTCGGGACCCGTCATCAAAGGCCTAACGCCCGTGCGTCCGAACAAGTTCCCGCGTTTGTTATCGTGGCGCACTTGTCCGCTGTTACGAATGCTTCATCTATGTGTCACTGGAACTTCGTATCCGCTTGGCACCAAAGACGATAAGAGATGTATGAGGATCAGGGTATGACCGAAAGCTTCGCCCCGCCTGTCCGGCAACGGCGCGTCAGAACGCTTTTCGTATCGGATTTGCATCTTGGGGCTTGGGGCAGTCAGGCGGGACGGTTTCTTGAATTCCTGAAGAAAACCGATGCCGAAACCATCTATCTGGTCGGCGATATTCTCGACATCTGGCATGGCGGCACGCCGTTCTGGTCGCCGGCACATGATGCGGTGATGGACGAGCTGCGCCGCCGCATCCGTGCCGGTGTGCGGGTGGTCTATCTGCCCGGCAATCATGATGCGGAGTTGCGCAAACGGCTGGGCCGCCGCTTTCAGGGCATGGAACTGGTGGACGAGCTGGTCCACCGTGCCGCCGACGGGCGGCAGTTTCTTGTGCTGCACGGCGATCAATGCGATTCGCGGCTGTTCCGGTTCCATTTCATGACGCGGCTCGGGTCGCGTTGTGATGCGGGGCTGCGGCAGGTGGATGCATGGGCGCGGCGGGTTCTGCTGCGGTCGTTCCATCGCCTCCCCGAGCGCAATCTCGTCGAGATGATGATCGCCGGAACCAATATGCTGATGACGGCGGGCAATAAGTTCGAGGCGCGCCTGATCGAGCTGGCCCGTTCGCGCAGGGTGGATGGCGTCATTTGCGGCCATTTCCACAAGCCGGCCTTGCGCACCATCGAAGGAGTGGTTTACGCCAACTGTGGGGATTGGATTGACAGCCATACCGCCATGATTGAGACCGAAGACGGGCGGCTCGAACTGCTTGAACTGCGCCCCGCTGCGCAGCGCAAGGGCCGCAAGCTTCCGCAGGGGGCCGAGGTACAGGCGTGACGACATTGGACTTTTTGCTGCTTGCCCTTGTGGCGGTGCTGCTGGGCGTAGAGCTTGTGACGGTGGCGCTTTGTCTGTGGCGCTATCGAAGCACAGAGGTTTCGGCCCCTGTGTCGCAGCCGAAATTCACCCTTCTGCGTCCGGTTTGCGGGCTGGACCGTTTTGACGCAGAAACGCTGGAAAGCAGCTTTTTGCTGGACTATCCCGATTACGAGGTGATTTTCTGTGCCGCGCAGCAGGAGGACCCCGCCGTGGCTGTCTTGCGGGGGCTGGTGGCGAAATATCCCCATGTTCCGGCACAGATCCTGATCGGCGATGACCGGATTACCGGCAATCCCAAGCTCAACAATCTTGAGAAGGGCGTGCAGCGCGCCGTTGGAGAGTGGCTGGCGATGGCGGATGCCAACCTGCTGCTGCCTGCCGATTATTTCACCCGTATTCTCGAGGTGGTGCAGGCCGATACCGGCCTTGTGACCAGCCCGCCCATCGGCACGCGTGCGGAAAATCTCTGGGGCGCGGTCGAGGCGGCCTTCCTCAACAGTTTTCAGGCGCGCTGGCAGATTTCGGCGGATATGCTGGGCAACGGTTTCGCGCAGGGCAAGACCTTGTGCTGGCGGCGCGATGTTCTGGCTGCGGCAGGCGGGCTGGTGGCCTTGGGGCAGGATCTGGCCGAAGATGTGGCCTCGACCAAGGCGGTGCGGGCGCAGGGCCTGAAGGTGCGTCTTGTGCGCCACCCCTTCACCCAGCCTGTGGGGCGGCGCAGCTTCCGCGCGGTCTGGGACCGCCAGCTGCGATGGGCGCGGGTGCGCCGTGACGGGTTTCTGGCCATTTTTGCCGCCGAGATCCTGTTGGGCCCGTGGCTTCCGGCGCTGCTTGTGCTTGGCATGGGGCAGGGGGCGCTGGTGCCTGTCCTCTGGGGGCTGTGGTATCTTGCGGAATGGGGGCTGGCGCGCGTTGCAGGCTGGCCGCACGGCCCGCGCGACGTGGCGGCGATGGTGCTGCGCGATATCCTGATGCCCGCGCTATGGGCGGTCACATGGACGCGGCGCGGCTTTGAATGGCGCGGTTCTGCCATGGATCGCGGTGGTTCCCTAACGCCGCCGAAAGCCGTAAAGTAAAGATCATGTTCGGACTGGATCAAATCATTTCCCTGCTGGCCGCTCACGGGCTGGTTCTTGTTGGCGCACTCTCTATTCTCGAAGGGCCGATTGTGACGGTGCTGGCCTCATGGCTGGCCTCTAATGGTCTGTTCGATCTGCTGCCGCTGTTTTTCGTGCTGCTGGCGGGTGATCTTATCGGCGATCTGGGGTTTTACTATCTTGGGCGGCGCGGGCTGGGGATTATCCCTGCGAAATGGCGCCATCGTCTCGGGCTGGATGGCAAGCGCCTGCGCAAGATGCTGCGCCATTTCCGCGCCAAGGGCGGGCGCACGCTTCTGGTTGGCAAGATCACCCATTCCGCAGGGGCCGCAATTCTGGTGGCCGCGGGCATCTCGCGGATGCCGGTGCTGCCGTTCCTGCTGTATAATCTGCTGGCATCCATTCCCAAAACCCTTGCCCTGATGGCTTTGGGCTATTTCATGGGCTCGGCCTATACCCGCATTGATGGCTGGATCTCGAAAGGTTCCATCATTCTGCTGGGGGTGCTGATCCTTGCCGGCATCGGCTGGTATATCCATCACAAGAGGCAATCGTCATGTCCGCAGGACTAAGCGTCAGTTGTGTGATCCCCGCCTATAACGAGGCACCGCGCATTCGCAATGTGCTCGAGGCGGTGCTCTGCCATCCGGCGGTGGAGGAGGTCATCGTGGTGGATGACGGGTCGACGGATGGCACGCCCGAAATCGTGGGCGCGCTGCCATCGGTCCAGCTGGTCCGACAGACGCAGAACGGTGGTAAAACGGCGGCGGTCGCACGTGGGATCCGTGAGGCGCGGGGCAGCCATGTCATGCTGCTCGATAGCGATCTTCTGGGGCTTACGGGGCTGCATGTCTCGCAATTACTCGACCCCGTGCGCTCGGGGGCGGCCGATGTGGCGATCAGCCTGCGGCGCAATGCGCCTGCGCTGTGGCATATGATCGGGCTGGATTACATTTCGGGCGAGCGGGTATTGCCGCGCGCGTGGCTGCTGGACGGGCTGGAGGCGCTGCCGCATTTCGGGCTGGAGGTGCATATGAACCGCCTGCTGATCCGCAAAGGGGCCCGTCTGGCGGTGGTCGAATGGCCCGATGTCGACAGCCCCTATAAACATGCCAAACTGGGCAGTTGGGCGGCGGGTCTGCGCGCCGATGCCGCCATGCTGGCCGATATGTTCCGCGTGGTCTCGCCGCTGGAGGCGGGGGGGCAGATCTGGTCGATGCGCAAGATGCGTGTCGCACCGCGCCAGCTTGCAGGGCATCCGCCGCAGCCCTGACAGGGGGGCAGAGAGGGCCAGTCACGCGTAAAAAAGGCCGCCTTCTGGCGGCCTTTTCCGTTCAGCCCCTGCCTCGGGGCGGTTTTCAGGCCTGACCGCTGGCTTCCAGCGTATCGGCAAAGGTGCGCAGGCCCGTTTTAGGCGCTTGCACCAGAACAGCCATATTGCCCGGTTTATGCTGGTTATGCAGCATTTTGGTATGGGCTTGCGGGATTTCTTCCCACGGGAAAACTTCCGACATGCAGGGGTCCAGACGCCGCTCGATCATCAGACGGTTGGCCGAGGCTGCCTGTTTGAGGTTTGCAAAATGCGACCCTTGCAGGCGCTTCTGGTGCATCCACATATAGCGCACGTCGAAGGTGCAGTTGAACCCCGAGGTGCCCGCGCAAATCACCACCATGCCGCCTTTTTTCACCACGAGGGTGGAGACGGGGAAGGTGCTTTCGCCCGGGTGTTCGAAGACCATATCGACATTCACACCCTTGCCGGTGATGTCCCAGATCGCCTTGCCGAACTTGCGGGCCTCCTTGAGCCAGTCGTTATATTCGGGGCTGTTCACGGTGGGCAGTTGGCCCCAGCATTTGAATTCCTTGCGGTTGATCACGCCCTTGGCCCCCTGAGCCATGACGAATTCCCGCTTGGATTCATCCGAGATCACCCCGATCGCATTGGCACCTGCCGTATTGGCCAGCTGGATCGCATAGGACCCGAGGCCACCAGACGCGCCCCAGACCAGCACGTTCTGGCCCGGCTTCAGCTCGTGCGGGTGATGCCCGAACAGCATCCGGTAGGCGGTGGCCAGCGTCAGCGTGTAGCAGGCGCTTTCTTCCCAGGTCAGATGCTGCGGACGCGGCATCAACTGCTGCGCCTGCACACGGGTGAATTGCGCGAAAGAGCCGTCATGGGTCTCGTAGCCCCAGATCCGCTGGCTGGGCGAGAACATCGGGTCGCCGCCGTTGCATTCCTCGTCATTGCCATCATCCTGGTTACAGTGGATCACGACCTCGTCGCCCACTTTCCAGTTTTTGACCTTGTCGCCCACGGCCCAGACGATGCCTGCGGCATCGGAGCCCGCGATATGATAGGGGGCCTTGTGCACGTCGAAGGGGCTGATCGGAACGCCGAGGCCCGCCCAGACGCCGTTATAGTTGACGCCCGCCGCCATCACCAGAACCAGAACCTCGTTGCTGTCGATGGCCCAGGTATCCACGACCTCTTTCTGGAACGACTCCTCGGGGGCACCATGCCGCTCCCGACGGATTGCCCATGCGTACATTTTCGGCGGAACAAAGCCCAAGGGCGGGATTTCCCCGATCTCGTAGAGCTCTTTCTCTTCTGCCGTATAGGGCACCATGTTGCTCTCGCTGTCCAATGCCATCCCCATCTTCCTCCTCCTAAGATGCCGCGCCGCAGAATCACGCGGCTATAGGGTATGATTACAATCGGTCGCGCAACAATGCAACCATTGTGATTTATTTTTTGTAATTATGTGTCGCGTTGAATTTTCAAGCATTCGTCTTCCTGCGGGCAGAAGATCTGTCTTCTGCGCGGAAGATTTTATCATAATGTGCAGGCGGGCCTTGCAGGGCTGACTTTTCCTGAAAGTCTTATATCATGATTTGCGGCGGGCGCGGTAACTTTCCGGTAAAATGCAAGAAGAGCTTAACCGTCAGTATGCATCCTGTGATTGCGTGGCGAAGGCGCGGCAGTCACAAGAAATCTCTGCGATGCAGAATTTTCTTGTTATTATAATATTGCGTGTTGTATTTATTTTTGAGAATTATGTTGCCGTTCCGTGGATTCGTGGAGGGGAGGCCACCCATGACCGAGACCGTATCGAAATCTGATCTGCCCATAACTGCTCAGCCCGCGTGCGATAAGCCGTGGCTGTTTCGGACCTATGCTGGCCACTCGACCGCCAAAAAGTCGAACGAACTGTATCGCACCAACCTGTCCAAGGGGCAGACGGGGCTTTCGGTGGCCTTCGACCTGCCGACCCAGACGGGCTATGACAGCGACCATATTCTGGCGCGCGGCGAGGTCGGCAAGGTCGGCGTGCCGGTCTGCCACTTAGGCGATATGCGCGCGCTGTTTGACGAAATCCCGCTAGAGCAGATGAATACCTCGATGACGATCAATGCCACCGCGCCTTGGTTGCTGTCTTTGTATATCGCGGTGGCCGAAGAGCAGGGGGCCGATGTCTCGCGGTTGCAGGGCACCGTGCAGAATGATCTGGTGAAGGAATATCTCTCGCGCGGGACCTATATCTGCCCGCCGAAGCCCAGCCTTGCGATGATCACCGATGTGGCGGCCTATACCCGCGAGCATCTGCCCAAATGGAACCCGATGAATGTCTGTTCCTACCACCTGCAAGAGGCAGGGGCGACACCGGAACAAGAGCTGGCCTTCGCTTTGGCCACAGCCATTGCCGTGCTGGACGACCTGAAAAACAAGGTGCCCGAAGCGGCCTTCCCCGCGATGGTCGGGCGGATTTCCTTCTTTGTGAATGCCGGCATCCGCTTTGTGACCGAGCTATGCAAGATGCGCGCCTTCACCGAGCTTTGGGACGAGATCTGCCGCGACCGCTATGGCATCGAAGAGGCGAAATACCGCCGCTTCCGCTATGGGGTGCAGGTCAACAGCCTTGGTCTGACCGAGCAGCAGCCGGAAAACAACGTCTATCGCATCCTGATCGAGATGCTGGCCGTGACCCTGTCGAAGAATGCGCGCGCCCGTGCGGTGCAGCTTCCCGCGTGGAACGAGGCTTTGGGCCTGCCGCGTCCGTGGGACCAGCAATGGTCGCTCAGGATGCAGCAGATCATGGCCTACGAGACCGATCTTCTGGAATATGGCGATCTGTTTGACGGCAACCCCGCAGTGGCCGCCAAGGTCGAGGCGCTGAAGGAAGGCGCGCGTTCGGAGCTGGCGCAGATCGATACGATGGGCGGGGCGATTGCCTCTATCGACTATATGAAATCCCGTCTGGTCGAGGCCAATGCCGCGCGGATCGGCCGCATCGAGGCGGAAGAGACCATCGTGGTGGGGGTGAACCGCTGGCAACAGGGCGAATCCTCGCCGCTGACGGCGGGCGATGGCGGCATCATGGTTGTTGATCCGGCGGTTGAGGCTGATCAGGTGGCGCGTCTCAACGAATGGCGCAGCAGCCGCGATGACGCTCGGGTGAGTGCAGCGCTTGAGGCTCTGCGCCAAGCCGCCTCCAAAGGGGAAAATGTCATGCCTGCCTCGATCGAGGCCGCCAAGGCCGGTGTCACCACAGGCGAATGGGCGGGCGTCATGCGCGCCGTTCATGGCGAATACCGTGGCCCGACGGGGGTGGCTGCCAACCCCTCCAACCGGACCGAGGGGCTCGATGATATCCGCGACGCGGTGGATCAGGCTTCGCGCAAACTCGGGCGGCGGCTCAAGTTTGTCGTGGGTAAGCCGGGTCTGGATGGGCATTCCAATGGTGCCGAACAGATTGCCTTCCGCGCCCGCGATTGTGGCATGGATATCACCTATGAGGGCATCCGCCTGACGCCGGAACAGATCGTGTCCCGCGCGCTGGAAGAAAGCGCGCATGTGGTGGGCGTCTCGATCCTGTCGGGCAGCCATATCCCTCTGGTCGAGGAGCTGATGGAGCGGATGCGGGCTGCAGGGCTTGCCGATGTGCCGGTGCTCGTGGGCGGGATCATCCCCGATGACGATGCGCAGCGGCTGCTGGGCTATGGCGTTGCGCGGGTCTATACGCCCAAGGACTTCGAGCTCAATCGCATCATGATGGATATCGTGGGCCTTGCCGCCCCCGATGATGCGGCGGCATGACCCGATGCCGCTGTGACTCCGGATTGGGGTGAATAAATGCTGGCGGGAGGCTTTCGCTCTTCCGCCAGACAGCGCGCTTCTTTATGGTCGCGCGCATGACTGATACGCCCGCAATCCAGTTTTCCGAAGATCAGGCCGAGGCCTGGGATGCCGTAGCCGAGGCCCTGCGTAAGGCAGGGGTCGATGTGGATGACGGCATGGTCATGCCCGAAACCAGCACCGCTCAAGTGCATTCGGTGATCGGCAAGGCGGGGTCGGGTAAAACCATGCTGTTGTCTGCGCTGTATAAGGCGCTGGAAGAAGCGGGCGTCGAGGTCGTCTCGGGCGATTACGAGGGCAAGAAGAAGAAAGAACGCCGCACGCTGGCGATCCTTGCGCCGACCAATAAGGCGGCCTCGGTGCTACGGTCGCGCGGGGTGCCTGCGACAACGATCCACCGCATCCTTTACACCCCCGTCTATGACCCCGAATACGAGCGGATTGCCGAATGGCTGAGCGGGCAGGGCGAGCGCCCGAACCTTGAGATCCTGAAGGTCGACGGGCTGACGGAAGAGATGCTCGACCGTGCCAAGGCGTTTTTCGACCTGCATAAATCCGTGCCGGCGGCGCTGGCCTCGGCAGGGCTGCGGGGGTCCGATTTCATTCAGGGCTGGAAACGGCGCGAGGACCCGCTGGATATCGGCTTTGTCGATGAGGCCTCGATGCTGGACGAACGCCAGTTCGACGACCTGCGCGAGATTTTCCCGACGCTGGTCCTGTTTGGCGATCCGGCGCAGTTGGCGCCTGTGAACCAGTCGGGGCAGATGAGCTTTGAAAAGCTGCCTGACGAGCGTAAACATGTGCTCCACCGCATCCACCGCCAGACGCAGGATAACCCGATCCTCGATCTGGCCCATGCGCTGGCCGATGAGGCGCTGACCTTCGACCGGTTCGAGCGGATGATTGAGGATCGCGCGGCCAATGATGACCGCGTGGTGTGGGCAGGGCGGGTCGAGGCCGACCTGATGGCGCGCTCTCCGGTGCTGGTCTGGCGCAATGCCACGCGCATCCGGCTGATCCATGCCTTCCGCGGGGCGTTCAGCGCGCCGGTGGACGAGCTTCTGCCCGGCGAGCCGCTGATCTGCGACGGGATCGAACTGCCCGCCAAGCATCGCAAGCGCCGGATCGATCTGGAGGCGCGCGGGCTGATCAAGGGCGCGCAGGTGATCTATCTGGGGCCGGGCAAGAAGCCCGGTTTCTCGCGGCTGCATGTGATCGGGTCCGAAGACCCGCGCCTGTCTGCGGCCTCGATTGTCAAGATCGAGCTGCCGGATGAAGAAGAGCCCTTCATCCCCTTTGCCGCCCGCATGGGGGCCACCTTTTTGCATGGGGCGGCGGTTACCATCCATAAGGCGCAAGGCTCGCAATGGCGCGATGTGCAGGTTTTCGCGCCCGACATCTATGCCGCCGCAAGGGCAGGGCGGGTCGAGGCGGGGATTGCGCTGTGGAAACGTCTGGCCTATGTGGCGATCACCCGCGCCGAGCATCGCCTGCTATGGGTGACGCGGGCGCGGCTGGCGCGGCCCAGCGGTCCGCTTGGGGTGGAGGATCTGCCAAAAGGCGCGGCGCAGGCGCTCAAGCTGGAAATGCAGGACCAGCCCGAGGGCTGATCGCGCGGGGCAGTGGATCTCAGCTGAGAAAGCGCCGGAACAGCGCATTGGCCGCCCAGCCCGCAAACACCGCAAGCGCCAGCGACATGATGCCGTAAAGTGGCGGATAGGTCTGTGACAGCATGAAAAGCCAGCGTTCCAGCCCGACTTTGCGCACCGTGACAGGGGCGGAATATTCGTCGATCACGCGGTATTTGCGCACCAAGAAGATGCGGACCGTGTAATCGCCTTCGATCAGGTTGGCAGGCAGCGAGAAATCGGCGCGGAAGAGCGTGTCATCCAGCAGCTTCACATCGCCCGGATTGTCCTTGTAAAGGCCGTGGCTCACACGGATGCGCTGCAACGCCTCGGCATAGGGGGCGGCATTGGCCCGCTCTGTGGCGTTGGTGTAGTTGCGCAAGGCCTGCGGGATGGTGATGCGGTAGATCTCGTCGACCTCATGGGCAAGGAAATCCCGTTCGGGGCGGGTGGTGGCCACGGCATAGTAGCTGGGGGCCGACGGGATCTCGACCGAGCCGGTATTGATCCAGATCCCCATCTGCCGCGACTTGCGGCGCACCGTCACGGGGCCTTGCGGCCCTTCGAGCGTCACGATGACATCCAGCGGGCCCTCCGGTTCGGGGGCATAGCGTTTGACCGCGCCGAAGATCAGGATTTCGGACCCGTCAAAGGAGGCCGTGATCCCGATGCTCTCGCGCGAGAGCCCCGCCACGACTTTTTCCGCTGCCTGTGCCGGCAGGGCCAAGAGAACGAACAGACAGGCAAGGAGGCGCAGGATCATCCTTTGGCCCCCAGACTGATCGAGTAAAGCTCGCTTGGCTGGACCACCAGATCATAGCCAAGCTTGAGCGCCACAAGAAGCACCAGAGAGGCCAGCAGGATGCGCAGTTGTTCGGCTTTGAGCCGCCCCCCGAGGATCGAGCCGATCTGTGCCCCGATCACGCCGCCCAAGATCAGCATGATGGCCAGCATCACATCCACCGACTGGTTGGTAATGGCATGCATCATCGTGGTGAAGGCCGAGGTGAACAGGATCTGGAACAGCGAGGTGCCGATCACCACTTTGGTGGGCATGCCCAGCAGATAGATCATTGCGGGCACCATGATGAACCCGCCGCCCACACCCATGACCGCGCCCAGAACCCCCACACAGAACCCGACCAGAATGGGCGGGATCACCGAGATATAAAGACCCGAGGCACGGAATTTCATCTTGAGCGGCAGCCTGTGGACCCAGCCGTGGCTGTGACGTTTGCTGCGCTTGGCGGCGGGTCGGCGGCTGCGCCCCAACGCCCGCAGGCTTTCGAGAAACATCAGCAGGCCCACGCCGCCAAGGAAGACGACATAGCATAGCTGCACGGCGAGATCGATCTGGCCCAAGGCCTGCAGGTAGTTGAAGATCGAGATCCCCGCGACCGAACCGGCAAGCCCGCCCACCAGCAGGATGAACCCCATAGGCACATCGACCGCCTTGCGTTTGAGCTGGCTCAGCACCCCCGAAACCGAAGAGGCCACAACCTGATTAGCGCCCGTGGCCACGGCAACGGTGGGCGGAATGCCGATGAAGAACAGAAGCGGGGTGATCAGAAAACCGCCCCCCACCCCGAACAGCCCCGACAGGATGCCGACCACCCCGCCGATGCCGAAGAGGACGAAAAAATTGACCGAGACTTCGGCGATGGGCAGGTAAATTTGCATGGGCTTCCGCGCGCTGTCAGTAACTTAATGTGAGCGCCTTGGCGTGGGCTGTCAAACCCCAACTCAGGCGGGCGTCATCGGGCTTGCAGATATCGTCGCAGGATCTTTTCAAGCTTTTCCGCCCCTAGCGGTGCCATTGCCTTGGTCTGGGCATGGCTGATCTGTTCGTCGGCTTTCATGCCCGCGCCCATATTGGTGATCACCGAAATCGCGGCCACTCTCAGCCCGAGAAACCGCGCAAGGATGACCTCGGGCACGGTGGACATGCCCACCGCATCGGCGCCAAGAATGCGGGCGGCGCGGATTTCGGCGGGGGTCTCGAAAGACGGCCCCGAGAACCAGCAGTAAACGCCCGTGGGCAATTCGATCCCCTCGGCCTTGGCCGCCGCCATCAGCCCGTCGCGCATCTGGGCGTCATGGGCGTCGGTCATCGGGACAAAACGCGCGTCCGTTGGCTCGCCGATCAGCGGGTTATGGCCCGCGAAATTGATGTGGTCTTCCAGCATCATCAGCCCCCCCGGCGGGATGTCGGGGCGCAGCGAGCCTGCCGCATTGGTCAGGATCAGCCGCTCGCAGCCCAGTTCGCGCAGGATCTCTAGCGGCAGGCGCATCTCGGCGGGGTTGCCATGTTCATAGTAATGCACGCGGCCCCCGAAGACGGCGACGCGCACCCCTTCAAGGTCTCCGATCACCAGCTTCGGGTTATGGCCCGAGACGCCTGCATGCGGAAAGCCGGGCAGGTCGGAATAGGGGATCGCCACACCGTCGATCTCTTCGGCCAGATGGCCCAGACCCGACCCCAGCACCAGCCCGAAAGCAGGCGGCGTATCGCCCGCCCGCTTTCGGATGACTTGGGCCAGTTCAGCGCTCTTTGACATAGGGTTGGCCTCCGGCCTTCGGGGGATGGGGTTTGCCGACGACGCCCGCCAGCACGATCACGGTCAGGATATAGGGCAGCGCATCCAGAAGCGCCCCCGGAACCGACATATGCAGCGTATTCTGCAGCACATCGGGACGCAGCGCCAGTGCCTGCAGGAAACCGAAAAGCAGGGTCGCCCAAAGCGCCGACCACGGTTTCCAATTCGCGAAGATCAGCGCCGCAAGGGCGATATAGCCACGCCCTGCGACCATCTCGCGGCCAAAGCCTGCCTGAAGACCGGTGGCCATATAGGCCCCTGCCAGCCCGCAAAGAAGTCCGGTGATAGTTACCGCGCCATAGCGCAGACCAATGACGGAAATTCCTGCGGTATCAACGGATTCGGGGTTTTCGCCCACCGCCCGCAGCCGCAGCCCGAAGCGGGTGCGGTAGAGCACCCACCATGTCACAGGCACCGCCAGCAGCGCCACATAGACCAGAATGGAATGGCCCGAGAGCACATCCGAATAAAGCGGCCCGATGATGGGGACCTTGCGGAGGGCGGCCTCGAAGGGCAGGTGGAGTTCGTTGAAGCGTGCAGTGCCTGTAAGGGCGGGTGTGCGCCCGCCTTGGTGGAAGAGCGATTGGGCAATCAGCACAGTCATCCCCGAGGCAAGGAAGTTGAGCGCGACGCCCGAAATCAGCTGATTGCCACGGAAGGTGATCGAGGCCAGCCCATGCAGGAGCGAAAACAGGATCGAGGCGGCAATGCCTGCCAGACAGCCCAGCCAGACATTGCCCGTCAGATAGGCCACAGCGCCCGAGGTCATGGCGGCCATCAGCATCTTGCCCTCTAGCCCGATGTCGAACACGCCGGAGCGTTCGGAATAAAGCCCTGCCAGACATGCCAGAAGCAGCGGCGTCGCCAGCCGCAGGGTGGAATCGAGAATGGCGATGAGGGTCGCATAATCCATTACTTGACCCCCTGTGTGGCGCGGAAGAGCGGTGCCAGCATCATCCGTACCATCCCGTCCAGCGCGCCGATGAACAGCACGACCAGACCCTGAATCAGCAGCCGCAGCTCGATCGGGATCGAGGTCCAAAGCCCCATCTCGGCCCCGCCTTGGTACAGAAAGCCAAAGAGAAACGCCGCCAGAAACACGCCCAGCGGATGGTTGCGGCCCATAAGCGCGACCGCAATCCCGATAAAGCCCGCCCCTTCGGCAGAGTTCTGCAACAGACGCTCGGCCTCGCCCATGACGTTGTTGATGGACATCAGCCCCGCCAGCGCGCCGGAAATCAGCATCGACCCCAGAATGATCTTTGTGCGCGAGATCCCGGCATAGCTTGCCGCCTTTTCGTTCAGGCCGAAAGCGCGGATTTCATAGCCGAATTTCGTCTTCCACAGCAGCACCCAGACCAGCACACAGGCCGCCAGAGCCACGAAGAAGGTGACATTGGCCGGAACCGAGGGGCTGAACAGCCCCGAAAGCCCCGGAATATCGTGGAAGGTCGGCAGGCTGGCACCCTTGGGAAAGCGCGCGGTTGCCGGATCCATCTGGCCCGCGGGGCGCAGGACGGTGACCAGCAGATATTGCAGCAGGCTATAGGCGATATAGTTGAACATGATCGTGGTGATCACGATATGGCTGCCGCGTTTGGCCGCAAGCCAGCCCGGAATGGCGGCCCATGCGGCCCCGAAAAGTGCCGCCCCCACCATCGCCGCAGGCAGCGCCAGCCACCATGCAGGCCAAGGCAGCGCAAGACAGACCAGCGCCACGCCCAGCCCGCCCAGCTGCGCCTGACCTTCGGCACCGATATTGAACTGGCTGGCATGATAGGCGACCGTCACGGCAAGGCCGGTGAAGATGAAACTGGTGGTGTAATACAGCGTATAGCCCCAGCCATAGGCGCTGCCCAAAGCGCCGTCGAACATCACCGAGATGACCTCGACCGGATTGCCGCCAATCGCCAGTACCACGATAGCCGAAATGATCGCAGCCAGCAGGATCGAGATCAGCGGCACAAGAACCACATCGGCCCATGTCGGTAGTTTCGTCATTCGCCTTCTCCGCCGTCATCATCGGCTTCACTGTCTTCATGGGCCAGATCTTCATGGGCGTCAGGGCTCGGGTCGCGCATCCCCGCCATCAGCAGCCCGAGGTCTTTTTCATCGGTGCTGGCAGGGTCGCGGAAGCCCATGATCTCGCCATCGAACATCACCGCGATCCGGTCCGACAAAGACCTGATCTCGTCAAGCTCGACCGAGACCAACAGGATCGCCGCGCCCGCATCGCGCAGCTCGATGATGCGCTTGTGGATAAACTCGATCGCGCCGATATCCACGCCCCGCGTCGGTTGCCCGATCAGAAGAAGGGCGGGGTTGCGCTCGATCTCGCGGGCCAGCACGATCTTCTGCTGGTTGCCGCCCGAGAAATTCTTGGCGGCCAAGGACGGGATCGGCGGGCGGACGTCGAAACGCTCCATCGCGCCTTCGGTCGCCTTCACGATGCCCGCGTTATCCATCAGAAGCGCGTTCTTCTGGTATTCGGGCGCCCCGTGATAGCCGAAGATGAAATTCTCCCACGCGGGGAAATCAAGGATCAGCCCGTGGTGATGGCGGTCTTCGGGCACATGGGCGATCCCGTCGCGGCGGCGGCTTTGCGCATCCGCGCGGCCCGTCAGATCCAGCACTTTGCCATTAACCTTAATCTGGCCCTTGGCCACCTGATAGCCGCCCAGAACCTCCAATAGCTCGGTCTGGCCATTGCCCGCCACACCGGCAATCCCCAGAATCTCGCCCGCGCGGATTTCCAGATCAACGCCTTTCAGACGGGCGACACCCGCCTCGTCCGTCACCCGAAGGTCGCGGACCTCAAGGATCGGTTTGCCGGGCTGGGCCTTGGTTTTTTCGACATTCAGCAGAACCTTGCGGCCCACCATCAGCTCGGCCAGCTCGGTGGGCGAGGTCTCGGAGGTTTTCACCGTCGCCGTCATCTCGCCGCGCCGCATCACCGAGACGGTATCGGTCGCCATCATGATCTCGCGCAACTTATGGGTGATCAGCAGGATCGTCTTGCCCTCGGCACGCAGCGTATCAAGGATGCGGAACAGATGGTCGGCCTCGGCAGGGGTCAGCACGCCGGTCGGCTCGTCGAGGATCAGGATCTCGGCCTGACGGTAGAGCGCCTTGAGGATCTCGACCCGCTGCTGGTGACCCACGCTCAGGTTCTCGACCAGCTCGTCGGGGTCCACATCCATCTCGTAGTCTTCGGCCAGCCGCTTCAGCTCGCGCCGCGCCTTGGCGATAGAGGGGCGCAGCAGGCGGCCATCCTCGGCCCCAAGGATCACATTCTCGACTACGGTGAAATTCGGCACCAGCTTGAAATGCTGGAACACCATGCCGATGCCCGCGCGGATTGCGGCCTGACTGTCGGGGATGGCGGTCTCGCGCCCGTTGATCACGATCTCGCCACGGTCGGCCTTGTAGAAGCCGTAGAGGATCGACATCAGCGTGGATTTGCCCGCGCCGTTCTCGCCGATGATGCCGTGGATCGTGCCGGGCATGACCTTGATGGAGATGTCCTTATTCGCCTGCACAGGCCCGAAGGCCTTGGAGATTCCGCGCAGTTCGATTGCGGGCACAGCACCGCCCTGCGGGGACGCAATCGCGGCAGGGGCCTGCCGCGTTGCATTCTGGGTCGGACCGCTCATCGCGTTACTCGACCGGACAGGTGCTATCCGTGGTGAAATCATGCACCGCGATTTCGCCGGAGGCGATCTTTTTGGCCGCGTCATCCACCGGCGCGCGCATTTCGGCGGTGACCAGATCGGCGTTATTGTCGTCCATCGCATAGCCCACGCCATCCTCGGCCAGACCCAGCACGACGGTGCCGGTCTGCATATCGGGGCCAGCCTTGAACATATCGTAGACAGCATTGTCGACGCGCTTGACCATCGAGGTCAGCACCTGACCCGGATGCAGCATGTTCTGGTTGCTATCGACGCCGATCGACAGGATTTTCTCGTCCGCGGCGGCTTGCAGGATGCCGATACCGGTCGCGCCTGCGGCCGCATAGATCACATCCGCGCCTTGGGCGATCTGCGCCTTGGCCAGCTCCGCCCCCTTCACAGGGTCATTCCATGCCGCAGGCGTCGTTCCTGTCATGGCCTGCACGACCTTGATTTCGGGTTTGGCGGCCTTGGCCCCTTGCACATAGCCACAGGCGAATTTGCGGATCAGCGGGATGTCCATGCCGCCGATAAAGCCGATTGTATCCGATTTCGAGGCCTCCGCCGCCAGCATCCCCACCAGATAGGAGCCTTGTTCTTCCTTGAACACGACCGAGCGCACATTGGGGAGGTCAACCACCGAGTCGATGATCGCGAATTTCGTGTCGGGGTAATCGGGGGCGACGGTTTGCAGCGTATCCGCGAAGGCAAAGCCCGTGGTGACAATCGGGTTCGCACCGGATTCGGCCAGACGGCGCAGCGCCTGTTCGCGTTGCGCTTCGGATTGCATCTCCAGTTCTTTGTAGCTGCCGCCGGTTTCATCGACCCAGCGCTTTGCGCCATTATAGGCCGCCTCGTTGAAGCTCTTGTCGAATTTTCCGCCCAGATCATAGATTAGCGCCGGATCGGCAAAGCTGCCACCTGCGGTCAGCGCGAGGGCTGTCGTGGCGCCGAAGATGGATTTCATAAGGCTCATGGCTGACTCCCGGTCAAATGTCTGACCGGCCCCTAAGGGCCGGGAAAGGGGTGGAAACCACCCGCTCCCGTGATCAATTCAGACCGGACTCGACTGGAACCGTCAAGCAGGATTTCCCGCCGATAAGGGGCGCTATGGCATTTTTCGAATGTTTGGTCAGAAAATATCCGGTCCGTAGTCGCGCATCATCAGCACGGCATCGCTGCGGCGACCATCGGGATGGCGGTAGTAATTGTCGCGGATACAGCTGTCTTGCCAACCGCTTGCCAGATAGAGCGCATGGGCGGCGTGATTGTCCAGCGCGACTTCCAGATGGGCGATCTCGGCCTTGCGCGCCACCATCTCGGTATCGAAGCGCGCCATCAGGCGGCGGGCAATGCCCTGTCTGCGCGCTGCGGGGGCCACCGCAATGGTGGTCAGCTCTGCCTCGCCTGCGATCACACGGCCAATCAGGAAGCCCTGCTCTTCATGCAGGAGAAAATAGAATTTTTTGGCCAGCGTCTCGGCGAATTCTTCCGCCCGCCACGGGCGCGGGGTCGTGAAACATTGTTTATGGATCGCGGCCATCTGGGCGGGCGTCATCTGGGGCTACCTTAATCGAGGATCTTGGGCGGCGCATCCGAAGGCGGTGCGGCATCGGCGGCGCGGATATACAGGGGCGCGGGGCGCTCATGCTCGGGCAGGGTGGCCAGTTTGCGCGCCGCAATACGGGCGATACGTTCCGGTATCTGCGCCATCTCGCAGGGCTGTGCCTGCGCAATCCCCAGAAGGGCCGCAATCTTTTCGGCATGCGCACCGAGCACCCGTTGGGCCCCCAGTACGGCGAGGCCGGTGTCGGGGTTGGCCGGATCGAAATGCACGGGTTTGGCCGCAGGCGCGCCCTGATCGAAGAGTTGCAGATAGGCCTGATCGCGCGGGGCCGCGACCGAGACCAGCTCGCGCAGCGGCGTCTGGCCTTCGCGCAGGATCTCGAAATTCGACACGCCGATCGCGGGGATCTTGCGCGCCAGAGCCAGCCCGCGCGCCGCCGAGACCGAAATGCGGATACCGGTGAAATTCCCCGGACCGATGCCAACGCCCAAGGCGTCCAGATCGGCCCAGCTTGCGCCGTGATCTGCCAGCAGTTCTTCGAGGATTGGCATCAGGCGTTCGGCCTGACCGCGCGACATCTCTTCGATGCGCGCGCCCAATAGGGTGTCGCCGCGCAGCAAAGCGGCCGCGCAATGCGCGGCCGATGTGTCGAAAGACAGGATCAAAGGCTCAGCCGGCAACGGGGCGGACCTCGGTCACTTCGGGGATGTAATGGCGCAGCAGATTCTCGATGCCCATCTTCAGGGTCAGCGTCGAGGAGGGGCAGCCCGCGCAGGCACCCTGCATATGCAGATAGACCACACCGCGCTCAAAGCCGTGGAAGGTGATGTCGCCGCCATCCTGCGCCACAGCCGGACGCACGCGGGTGTCCAGCAGGTCTTTGATCTGCGCGACAATCGCCCCGTCTTCGGCATCGCCCGTATGTTCGGCATGGCCACCCGAAGAGGCGCCTTCGCTCTCCATCACCGGCGCGCCGGATTGGAAATGCTCCATGATCGAGCCAAGGATCGCGGGTTTTGCATGATCCCAATCGGTCGCATCATCTTTGGTGACGGTGACGAAATCCGACCCGAAGAAGACGCCGGTCACACCGGAAACCATGAAAATGCGCTTTGCCAGAGGCGATTTCGCCGCCGCCTCGGCAGAGGGGAAATCCGCCGTTCCCATCTCCAGCACGGTCTGGCCGGGCAGGAATTTCAGGGTTGCGGGGTTCGGTGTCGTCTCGGTCTGGATGAACATGGGCGTGCTCCTTCGCTTGGGCACCTGATATGCGCCCTGATCGGCCAAATGTCAATGTTTAGAACGGTTCTAATCTGCGGGACTATATGCGCGGATGAACCCTTCGGGCAGAGGGGCTTCTGCCGCCCGTCAAACCGGTCGTCGTCGGCTATGACGCCATAATCATCGGGGCGCGACGGCTGCGGTGTCTGCCCGAGGTCCGGCAGGGCCGCCTTCAGGTGCTGATACAGCTTCGGGCAGGGAGAGGCTTCGGGTGCTATCTCCGCCTCGGGCGAGGCAAGAATGTCAATCTCGAAGGGACAATGGCTCGAAGGGACAATGCCATCGAAGCATTTGCGCAGGCCGATAGCGCCGCTGCGAAGAACAGCGCGTTCGCCTTCATCGGCGGTTATTCTACAACGCTTCGGGTGAGCGCGGGCGTGAAAGCATAAGCCGGCACGCCTCGGCTGGTTTGCCCGTCAAACCACGTAAAGCTGTAGTTCGGGCAATGGGCGCAGGACATCAGCTCTTCCAGAGACATCTGTGCGGGGGCATTGGCGCGATCTGCCTGTGTGGGATGTTTCCATGCCTGCATCATCCGCGCATAGAGCCCGGGCTCCTGATGCGACCTCAGCGCGCCGCGATTGTTGTTGTAGCTGTGCTTGGCCTCGGAATAGACCACGCTGCCGTCTTCATAATAGGTGGTGCGCTGCAGCGGGTAGAGGTTGTCTCCAGCGACCGACATCTCGAAATAAGGCATGTCTTCGGGGGGCAGTTCGACAGTGCTGCAACCCGCAGCCAGAACCGCCAGCCCGAGGGCCAGCGCGGTTGTAAAATGTTTCATATGAATCTTTGCGGTTCAGGTAATCTGTTCGAGCTTCTCTTTCGACATATCGCCCGGAACAATGGTCAGCGGGAAGGGCAGGGAGCCCGAATTCTTGACCATCTGCGTCACCAGCGGGCCGGGGCCGCCCTTGCCTGCCCCCGCGCCCAGCACGAGCACGCCGATCTCGGGATCTTCCTCGACCAGCTTGAAGATCTCTTTCACCGGCTCGCCCTCGCGGATTACCAGTTCGGGATTCACCCCCTGACGGTCGCGCATCCATTTGGCGAAGACCTCGAAATGGGCCTCGATCCGTTCGCGGGCTTCCTCGCGCATCAGCTCTGCGACGCCCATCCAGTGCTGGTATTCCTCGGGGGGGATGACCGAGATAATGGTCACGCCGCCGCCGGTATGGCTGGCGCGCATGGCCGCGAAGCGCATCGCGTTCAGGCATTCGCGGGTGTCATCAAGAACGACAAGGAATTTGCGCATGAAGGCTCCGAAAGGTTGGGCCGAAAGCTCTCGGGCTTGGCCGGTAAAGCAGGCGGGTGCATGATTGCCCGCCTGCCCTGTCTTTGCAACGGCTTTGCAACCGCCAGTGTCAGAGCGGGCAGCTTGTGGCCCAATCCATATAGATTTCGCGCGCCTTGCGGGTCAGCGGGCCATAGTCATAGGTCACATCGTCGAAGGCCTTCACATATTGCACCTTCGAGAAGTTGCCCGTCAGGAAGACCTCATCGGCGCGACGGAAGTCCTCTAGCGTGAGAACGGCCTCATTCACGGTATAGCCCGCCTCGCGCAGGTTTTTCATATGGCGTTTGCGGGTCAGCCCTGCAAGGAAAGTGCCATTGGCGACGGGGGTGAAGAATTCGCCGTCCTTGACCATCCAGACATTGGCCGAAGCCGTCTCGGCCACATTGCCAAGCGCATCCTGCACCAGCGCATTGCCAAAGCCCTTACGCTGGGCCTCGACCAGCATCCGCGCGTTATTGGGATAGAGGCAGCCCGCTTTCGCATTGCAGACGTTATCGGCCAGCACGGGGCGGCGGAACTGCGTGGTGGTCAGCGTGGTGGCGGCATCCTCGCCGGGCATCGGCACCTCTTCGAGGCTGATCGCGAAGCCCGTGGAATTGGGGGCAGGGGCGACGCCCAGCTCGGACCCGTTCACCGCCCAATACATCGGGCGGATATAGACGGCGGTGTTGCGCCCATAAGGCTTGAGCCCTTCGCGCACGATGTCGACCATCTCGTCCGCATCCATCGTGGGCGTGATCATCAGCGCCTCGGCCGAGCGGTTCAGGCGGGCGCAATGCGCATCCAGATCGGGGACCAGCCCGTTAAACAGCCGCGCGCCGTCAAAGACGTTGGACCCCTGCCACAGACCGTGATCGGCGGCCCGCATCACCATCGCGTCGCCATCCTGCCATGCGCCTTCAAACCAAGTGCGGATATTCTTCCCGAATGCCATGTCTCTATGTCTCCAAACTTCGGGCCCAAGCAATCACCCCGCGCGGGAAAGGTCCAGAGCGGGCGGGCGTAAAATTTGTCTGCCGATCCGTCATGTATCTGTCTTGCGCCTCTGTCCGGGGCAGAGGCCCCAGACAGATACCCCAGACCGATACATGACCGGACGGTTTGCGGGCGTTTAGAGGTTCGAGACGCGATAGGCCGAGGAGACCGTCGTATTGAACAGGCCGAACAGCGTCTGGGCCTTGACGACGGGGCTTTCGGTGGCCAGCACGACATCTTGCGGCTGCAGATAGAAGTTCTGCGCCGAGAAGAGGCCGTCGGTCGTGGTCAGATCGATCGAGAAGATCACCCGCGTATGGGTCGGACCATTGGGGCCGACAGCCGTTGACGGATATTCGCGCAGGATCAGGATGCCCTTGGGGTCGGCGCGGCTGTCATTGACCCCGCCTGCAAGGGTGATGGCCTCGAGGGCTGTCACCTTGTCGCGCGGGAAGGGCACGATTTCCTCGCGGCCTGCCGCCCCGAGCGACAGGAAGTAGCGCGGATCTTCGGTGATGATCAGCTTGTCGCCGCGACGGATGCCGGTATCGAGCGTCGGATCATCCGTCAGCCGCTTCATCGAGATCTCGTAGACCGTCTTGCCGCGCATCAGCCGCACTTGCGGGTTTTTCAGCGCGGTCGATACGCCGCCCCCTTCGGTGATCGCGCTCAGCACGGTCATCGGGCGTTGGGACAGGTCGATCGAGCGGGGCGAGGCAACGCCGCTGACCAGATCGGCGGTATTGCGCATCCCCGGCTGGCGCGAGAGCTGGACCTGCGCGGCAGGCAGCAGGGCGGTCAGCGCATCCTGCACCCGCTGGCGCGCGGTTTCGATGGACAGGCCGGCCACATGCACCGGTCCGGCATAGGGGACGAAGAGCGTGCCGTCATCATTGATCTGTGTGGCCTGAAGCGCCACCGAAGGCGCGCCTTCCGAGGTCAGCAGCTTGTTGTCGCCGTTTTCCCAGACGGCCAGCCCGACCATGTCGCCCGCGCTCAACGTGCCGGCCTGTGCGCTGGCACCGCCGCGCAGCCATGCCCGTGGCGGCAGCGCATGGGCACCGGCAGGCCAGCTCTGGATCTGCGCCAGATGGGCGCGGTCAATGGCATAATGGGCAAATTGCGCGTTCGCGCTGTCTTCGTTCTTCAGGATTTCCGAACGCATCGCAGCGCCTCTTGGGAGCGAGCAGGCACCAAGGGCAAAGAGGGCTGTAACCATGATTACAGCGCGACGACTTTTCGAACTCATACAGTTCCCCCGTTTCGCATCGTCTTGGCGGATGCTAAGGCTTTGGCAGACTTCAATCGCTAGAGGCGAGCATGGCCTTTAATGGCCTTTCTGAAAGGGATTTACAAGTTGGCACTGACACGAGCCCCGCTTTCTCAACGCCCGCTCCGGCTTTTGGCCATCGGTGCGACAGGCCGACTGGGTCGGGTGCTGGTTCCGGTCTGGCGGCGGACGGAATTCGGGCAGGCTGCGGCGGTCGAGCTGGTGGTGCAGGCCCGTCGTGAAGGGCGGGGCGGCGATGTGGTCTTTGACCCGCTGGCCGAGCCGGACGCCCTGCAACGGGCGGTCGGGGCTGCCGATGTGGTGCTGGGGCTGGCCGGTGTGACGGCAGGATCTGCCGAGGATATGGCGCTGAATGTCACCTTGGCGCAGGCTTTTTGTGCGGCGGCCCAGCAGGCGGGAAAGCCTGTCATTCTGGCCTCGTCGGCTTCGGTCTATGGGCGCCCGTCCACCGAGGCGCCGCTGGCCGGACGGCCTTTTCCGGAGGCCGCGCCACTGGCTCCGATCTCGGAATACGGGCGCGCCAAGCAGGCGATGGAACGGATGGCGCAGGACTATCCGGCCTGCTGTTGCCTGCGTATCGGCAATGTTGCAGGGGCGGACGCGCTGTTGGGGCATGCCGCGCCGGAAGGCGGTCGGGTGCTGGATGTCTTCGCAGAAGGGGAGGCCCTGCACGGGCCTTTGCGCAGCTATATCGGCCCCGTGACGCTGGCGCAGGCCATTTTGCGGCTGGCGCGTTTCATGGCGGCAGGGGCCTCCGTGCCGCAGGTGATCAATCTGGCCGAGGCGGGCGTGGTCGATATGGCGGCCCTGCTGGCCGCAGCCGGGATTTCCTATCAGACCCGTCCGGCCCCCGACACGGCGATCGCGCGGGTCGAGCTGGATGTGTCGCGGGCTCTGGCTTTGGGGCTGGTCCCCGAGCGGCCCGTGCGTGCCGACCGTCTGGTGGGCGAGGTGATCCAACTGCGCGGAGAACTGTCATGACCTTTGGCAAACGTCTTTTCGATCTGGGGCTGGCGCTGTGTCTGGCACCCATCCTGCTGACCCTGATCCTTGTGGTGCTGGTGACGCTGGCTTTCACCGAGGGGCGCCCCTATTTCTACGTTGCCGAGCGGATGAAAACCCCCACGCAGAGTTTCCGGCTGTGGAAATTCCGCACCATGAGCGTGGTCGCCGCCGATAGCGGGGTCTCGGGCGGGAACAAGGCGGCGCGGGTGACGCGCATCGGGCGTATCCTGCGCAAGACCCGTGGCGACGAGTTGCCGCAACTGTGGAATATCCTGAAGGGCGATCTCAGTTTCGTCGGGCCACGTGCGCCCTTGCGGGAATATGTGGAGCGGTTCCCCGAACTCTATGGCGAGGTTCTCAAATCGCGCCCCGGTGCGACGGGGCTGGCCTCGCTCTATTATCATCGTCACGAAGAATGGCTGCTGGCGCAATGTGATACGCCGGAACAGACCGACCGTGTCTATTGCGAGACCTGCATTCCGGCCAAAGCCAGGCTCGATCTGATGTATCAGCGCCATCAATCTGTCTGTTTTGATGCAAAACTGGTATGGGACACCATCAAAAAAGTGTTGAGCTAACCTCTGCGTGTCTTACATTGTTGTGCAAAGGCAGGGCTATTGGTAGAAATTACCACAAAGCGACCCTGAGACAAGCATGGCTTCTTTCACTCGGCGCCTCGTGGCGCTGGACCAAAAGACTAAATTCTGCATTCTGGCAGTGATCGACCTGCTGATGGTCCCGCTGACCTTCTGGGTCGCGCTGCTGCTGCGCTTTGGTGTCGATCAGGCGGCCGTGACCTTCAAGCTGACGCTGATCTATCTGCCTTTCCTGCTGATGGTCAGTGTGGGGCTTGGCTCTGTGCTGGGCATGTTCAACCGCAAGCTCAAGGATTATGACGGCGAGGCGGTGCTGCGCAGCCTCGCCATTTCTGCCGCACTCGGGGTCAGTTCCTATCTGCTGTCGCTGATTTCCCATGCCGATAGCGGGTTGCGGCTGCATATCCTCTTTGCCATCACCCATTTTATCGGCACGCTGGGGATGCGGCAGGGGCTGTATTATCTGCTGGTGCAGATCTACCGCCAATCCAATGTGGTCAGTCGCATCGCCATCTACGGGGCCGGGCGCACCGGCATGGCGCTTGCGCATGAGCTGCGCAACCGTCCCGGCATGATGGTCTATGCGTTTCTTGACGATAATGGCACGCTGGACGGGATGAACCTCAATGGTGTGCCGATCTTTTCGGGGGTGCATGCCGACCGCGTGCTGGACCGTTACAAGATCAACAAGGTCATTCTGGCGATGCCGTCGGTGTCGGTGCAGAAGCAGACCTTTATCTCCAAGCGTCTGGCGCGGTTCGGGGTTGATGTCGAGACCCTGCCGGCATTCGCCCGTCTGAGTGGCGAGACCAACCTTCTGAACAAGCTGATGCCCGCCGGGACGGCGGCGCTTTTGCCGCGCGAGAATCTGGAAAAGAAGATCAGCAACAGCCATACCGCCTATCGGGGGCGCACCGTGATGATTTCCGGCGCGGGCGGGTCGATCGGGATCGAACTCTGCCGTCAGGTGATGACCAGCCGCCCCGCCAAGCTGGTGCTGTTCGAGCTATCGGAATACGCGCTTTATCTGGCCGAGGCCGAGATGCGGGTTCTGGGCGAGGCGATCGGCTGCGAGATCGTGCCGGTGCTGGGGTCCGTCTGTGATTCCGTGCATGTGACCGAGACGCTGTCGCGCTATGGGGTGGAGGTCGTGCTGCATGCTGCCGCCTACAAGCATGTGCCGCTGGTGGAAGGCAATGCGCGGGTCGGGATCTCGAATAACGCGCTGGGGACGGCGGTGCTGGCACGGGCCGCGCGCGATTGCGGGGTGCGGCGTTTTGTTCTGGTCTCTACCGACAAGGCGGTGCGGCCCAGCAACCTGATGGGGGCATCCAAGCGGTTTGCCGAGCTGACGGTGCAGGATCTGGCCGGACGGTCGCAGGGCACGATCTATTCCATCGTGCGCTTCGGCAATGTGATGGGGTCGTCTGGCTCGGTCATTCCGCTGTTCAAGGAGCAGATCGCACGGGGCGGGCCGGTGACGGTGACCGACCCGCGTATGACACGGTATTTCATGACCATCCCCGAGGCGGCCCGTCTGGTGCTGGCGGCGGGGGCCTTTGCCGAAGGGGGCGAGGTCTATGTGCTGGATATGGGCCGCCCGATGAAGATTGTCGATCTGGCGGGCAAGCTGATCAATGCGGCGGGGTTCAGCGTGCGCAGCGAGGACAATCCCGAAGGCGATATCGAGATCACCTTTACCGGCCTGCGTCCGGGCGAAAAGCTGCATGAGGAGCTGATGGTGCGCAAAGGTGCGCAGACCACCGACCACCCCAAGATTATCCGTGTGCGCGAGGATATGCTCTCGGAGCTGGAAATGGCCGCCGCCCTGCGCGATTTGCGCGATGCGGTGGATATGGGCGATACGGCGGCTGTGCTGGAGGTGATCCTGAAGGCGGTGCCCGATTATGTTCCGCGCAGCCTGCCCGAGGATGCGCTACAGCTCCGCCTGGCACGCCAGCTTCGCGACAAGCGTCAGGAGCGCTCGGGCGATACGCCGGCGGAGTAATCGCCGGATGCGACCGAGCGCGAACCGGACTGGCGTGATAGCGTGAAACCTGCCGGGATGCGGTCCCTCGTTCCTCTTGAGCCACTTGAGCCAGCAGGCATTCCGCCTGCGCGGGCCCGCGAACAGGTCAGAACCCGGGCGGCGTGTGGTTAATCCTCGAACGGGTCCTGCGGATAGCCTACGCCGCACAGATACAGCCCCTGCGGCGGGCAGACCGGCCCGCAGGCCGCGCGGTCGCAGGCCTCCAGCGCCTCTTTCACGCGCGAAGGCTCCCATGCGCCGCTGCCGACTTTTTCCAATGTCCCGACAATCGAGCGCACCTGATTATGCAGGAAGCTGCGGGCGCGCAGGAAAAAGCGGAATTCCTGCCCGTGGGGGATGGCGATTTCCTCGATGGTGATCTCGTCGATGGTTTTCACCGGAGATTTCGCCTGACAGATCGAGCTGCGGAAGGTGGTGAAGTCATGCAGGCCGATCAGATGGGAGGCGCCCTCGCGCATGGCCTCCAGATCCAGCGGGTTCAGCACGCGCCAGACCTGCCCCGCCTCATGGGTCATCGGCGCACGGCGCACCACCAGCCGGAAAAGATAGCGCCGCTCGATCGCGCTGAAACGGGCGTGGAAATCATCCGCCACCCGCGCGGCCTTCAGAATGGCCACAGGTGCGGGTTTCATATGGAAATTCAGCGCCTCGGACAGGCGGAAAGGGTCCCAGTCCTTCTCCAGATCGAAGGTCGCCACCTGCGCCGTGCCATGTACGCCCGCATCGGTGCGCCCTGCGGCGGCGATGGTGTGGTCGCGCTTTTCCAGCTTGGCCAGCGCGGCCTCGATGGTGCCTTGCACCGAAGGCTGGTCGGCCTGTCGCTGCCAGCCCGCGAAGGGCTTTCCGTCATATTCGATCTTGAGTGCATATCTGGGCATGGCGCTTTCCCTAGCGAGGCCCGCGTGCCCTTGCAAGCGCCGTGATGGTCAGGGCGCGGTTTGACCGATATGGCGGAACCTGGCCCGACGTTGCGTTGCGTGCTAACCTTACTGTGAGCTAGGGCTGGCAAATGGGGGGAGGATGCCTATCTTTGCAGCGCGACCAGAAGGGGAGGAACCAGACATGAAGCTTAGCCGCATACCATCCGTCAACGAGGCCCTGCCCGGTCGGGAGATGCCGATGCCGGTCACCGAGCCGCATTTTCTCACGGGCCGCAATCTCGAAGCGCAGCGCCCCGAGGGGATGAAAGTCGCCATGTTCGGGATGGGGTGTTTCTGGGGAGTCGAGCGTCTGTTCTGGCAGTTGGACGGTGTCTGGTTGACGATGGTCGGCTATGCGGGCGGCCATACGCCCAACCCGACCTATGACGAGGTCTGCACCGGCATGACCGGCCATAACGAGGTCGTGCGGCTGATCTTCGATCCGGACAAGATTTCCTATGAAGAGCTGCTACGGGTGTTCTGGGAGGGGCATGATCCGACGCAGGGGATGCGGCAGGGCAATGACCGTGGCACGCAATACCGGTCGGGGATCTATACGTTCTCGAACGAACAGGCGCAGGCCGCCGAAGAGAGCCGCACGGTTTATGCCGCGCGCCTTGCCAAAGCGGGCTATGGCGCGATCACCACAGAAATCTATCCCGCGCCGTCCTTCTTCTATGCCGAGGGCTACCACCAGCAATATCTGGCCAAGAACCCGCGTGGCTATTGTGGCATTGGCGGCACCGGTGTCAGTTGCCCGATCGGTCTGGCGGTCTGATCCGGCCATAGGATCGCAACGGGAGGGGCGCGCGGGCGCCCTTTTTCTTTGGCGCTTTCGTGCGGGCCCTGCGGAGCCTGCGCTTGACGGAGGCCGCAAACCCCGCCAAAGCAGGACAAAACCCGCAAGGGGTCGAAAGGAGACAGCCATGCCGACATATACCGCTTTCACCACGCTGGCCGACCGTGCCGAGGCCGATGCACTTGAGGCGCATGTGGCCGAGATCGATCCCGCGCCCTATGGGACAGGGGTTTTCGAGATCGAGGACGGGTCGGGCCGCTACGAGATCGGGGCCTATTTCACCGAAAAGCCCAACGAGGTCGCGCTGGCCATTCTGGCGGCTGTGCATGGCGCGCAGGATTTCGCGGTTTCCGAATTGCCCGATCAGGACTGGGTGGCGCATGTGCGCCGCGAGCTTGCGCCGGTCGCGGCGGGACGGTTCTTCGTCTATGGCAGCCATGATGCCGATAAGGTGCCCGCGGAGGCGATTGCCCTGAAGATCGATGCGGCGATGGCCTTTGGCACGGGCCATCATGGCACGACGCTGGGCTGCCTGCTGGCGCTGGATGCGCTGGAAAAGGCGGGGTTCCATGCCAAGAACACCGTTGATATCGGCTGCGGCACAGCGGTGCTGGCTATGGCGGCTGCCAAGATCTGGCCGGAGACGGTTCTGGCCTCTGATATCGACCCGATCGCGGTCGAAACGGCGCAGGCCAATGTCGACAGCAATGATCTTGCCGGACGGGTGGTCTGCCTAGAGGCGGCTGGTTTCGGCAATCCGAGCTTGGCGCAGGCGGCCCCTTTCGACCTGATCTTCGCCAATATTCTCAAAGGGCCGCTTCTGGCTCTGGCACCCGATATGGGGCGGAGCTGTGCCGAATCGGGCTATGCCATCCTGAGTGGTATCCTGCATGAACAAGCCGATGATGTGATCGCGGCCTATGAGGCCGAGGGCTTCGGTTTGCAGCATCGAAACGAACATGGCGACTGGACGACATTGGTTCTGAAGAAGAGCTAATTGCCAAGAATTTAAGGCGCATTTCTCTAAAAATGCTCGCAATGCTTTAACACAATCTTCATAACTGACTTAGCGGCACAGCGCCGCTTGGCCGGTTATGGAGCGCGTCGTGGCATCGCATGTTTCGAAAGAGTTCGAGGATCGCCTCGGTCGTATCGCCCGCCGCCATAAAGCCGGTGGCGGGTTCGAGGCCGCAGGCGCTCTGGGGCGGCTGGACCACGCCAAACCGCCGGTCCATCGCCGTTTGGCCTTTCCGCTACAGGCCAGCCTGTTCCTGCTTCTGGGCTTTTTCCTGTTCAAGGCCGCGTTGATGATGCAGGCGGGGGCCGATGGCTATGCCCTGCGTCTGACGCATTTGCGGATGGATGGGGGGATTGATGCGGCGGTGGCGGTGCTGATGGAACCCGATGTGATCAGCCGTAACCTCTCGGGGCTTCTCGCGCAGGTTCTGCGCTAAGCATTGCGGGCGCGGGGCGCTTTTTTCACAGACAGTGTTTGCACAGGTTCTGCCAATGGCGTGCCTGATGGCCTGCAGGGCTATTCCGCCGTGGTACAAAGAAAAAAGCCGTGCACTCAGCGTTGCACGGCTTGTCTTTCTGTATCGCTGGCGACCGGCGGGAGGGGGAGCACCCGAGCGGCCATTCTCAGCGGATATTCGAGATATCGATGCGGGTCAGGCCGATATCGTTCAGTTCACGGTCGGTCAGTTTCGACAGTGCGATACGGGTCATGCGGCGGTCATTCCAGTTTGCGACCAGATCAATGATCTGTTGGAAGAAGCCCGGACGGACGGTGCGCAGTTCGATACGGTTGGTGGATTGCAGCGACATGGGTCACCTTTTCTTTTCGTGCTAGTTGTTGATCTTTTCTCTTACGAGGATGCACATAATGTGGGCGGTTTACGAAAACAAACGTAGCTTTGGCAGTCCCGTCATGCGATTTTTGCATGGCAGGAATCCTTCTTTGTAGGCTTTATTTCTTGCCATTTATTGCGTTACGGCGCGCAAGCCCTTCCGGATGTTCCTGTTTCGTGCTAGGAAGTGTAAAAGAATGGTAAAAGGGCAGGCCATGCGGGTGATCGGAATCGATCCGGGATTGCGGAATCTCGGTTGGGGCGTGATTGAGGTGGACGGGTCGCGCCTGCGCCATCTGGCCAATGGTACGCTGCATTCGGCGGGTGATTCGCTTGCGCGCCGGTTGATGGAGCTGCATGCGGGGCTGACGCGGGTCTTCGAGATCCATACCCCCGAAGCCGCCGCCGTCGAGCAGACCTTTGTCAATAAGGACGCGGTGGCCACGCTGAAACTGGGGCAGGCGCGGGGGATTGCGCTGCTGGTTCCGGCGCAGGCGGGGCTGGAGGTGGGCGAATATGCCCCCAATGCAGTCAAGAAGACGGTTGTGGGCGTGGGCCATGCCGATAAGGTTCAGGTGCAGCATATGGTGAAGCACCAGCTTCCGGGGGTCAGCTTTGACAGCCCCGATGCGGCGGATGCTTTGGCGATTGCGATCTGTCATGCCTTGCATCTGCAATCGGCGCGCCGCATGACGGCGGCGCAGCTGTCCCGTGCCGCCACAACGGGCGGGCGGATCAAAAGGAGCGCATCATGATCGGACGTTTGGCCGGAACCATCATCCATCGCGGGTTGGATCAGGTGATGATCGATGTGCGCGGCGTGGGCTATGTGGTGCATGTCAGCGCGCTGACCTCGCAGAGCTTGCCGCGGGTGGGCGAGCCCTGTGCGCTTTATACCGATCTTCTGGTGCGCGAGGATCTGTTGCAGCTGTTCGGGTTTTCAAGCCTGCTGGAGAAAGAGTGGTACCGTTTGCTGATTTCCGTGCAGGGGATCGGCTCGAAAGCGGCTCTGGCGATTTTGGGGACCTTGGGGCCGGAAGCTTTGGGGCGCTCGATTGCTTTGGGGGATTGGTCTGCGGTGAAGGCCGCCCCCGGAGTTGGTCCGAAGATTGCCCAGCGGGTGGTGAACGAGCTGCGCGACAAGGCGCCTTCGATCATGGCGATGGGCGGGGATCTGACGGTGGAGGCCGCGCCGGTGATCGAGACGGAGGAGGGGGCGGTCGCGGTGCCCAAAGCCCCGCGTCCCGCACCGGCGGCCACGCCCAAGACGAATTTTACCGCCGAGGCGCTATCGGCGCTGACCAATCTGGGCTATTCGCCCACCGAGGCGGCAGGAGCTGTGGCGCAGGCGTCGGAGGATCCGGCGGCGGTGGATACCGCCAAGCTGATCCGTCTGGCGCTGCGTCTGCTGGCCCCGAAAGATTGAGGGGCGTGCGATGCTTGCGGGCATTGAGCCCCCTTCGCATCGCGGGCGGCGGGGCCGCCCATGGACAGACCTCCGAGGTTGCGCGAGAATGACGAAATGAGTGATCCAGATCCCACCCTACGCCCCGACCGTCTGCCCGAGGATGCGGATCGCGCTTTGCGGCCGCAGGGGCTTGATGAATTTGTCGGCCAAGCCGAGGCGCGGGCCAATTTGCGGGTGTTTATCGCTTCGGCCAGGATGCGTCAGCAGGCGATGGATCATACGTTGTTTCATGGCCCGCCCGGTTTGGGGAAGACCACGCTTGCGCAGATCATGGCGCGCGAGTTGGGGGTGAATTTCAAGATGACCTCTGGCCCCGTGCTGGCCAAGGCGGGGGATCTGGCGGCGATCCTGACCAATCTGGAAGCGCGGGATGTGTTGTTCATCGACGAGATCCACCGACTTAATCCGGCGGTGGAAGAGGTGCTTTACCCCGCGATGGAGGATTTCGAGCTGGATCTGGTGATCGGCGAGGGGCCTGCTGCGCGCACCGTTCGGATCGAGTTGCAGCCCTTCACGCTGGTCGGTGCCACGACGCGGTTGGGTCTTTTGACCACGCCTTTGCGCGACCGCTTCGGCATTCCGACGCGGCTGCAATTCTATACCGAGGACGAGTTGGACCAGATCGTGACGCGGGGCTCGCGGCTGTTGGGTATTCCCTCTGATCCCGAGGGCACGCGCGAGATTGCCAAACGCGCCCGTGGCACGCCACGGATTGCGGGGCGGCTCTTGCGCCGCGTGGTGGATTTCGCTTTGGTCGAGGGCGATGGCCGTTTGACCCGCGAGATTGCCGATGGTGCCTTGACGCGGCTGGGGGTGGATAACCTTGGTCTGGACGGGGCGGATAGGCGTTACATGATGCTGATGGCCGAACATTACGGTGGCGGTCCGGTGGGCGTAGAGACGCTTTCGGCGGCGCTGTCGGAAAGCCGTGATGCGATTGAAGAGGTGATCGAGCCCTACCTTCTGCAGCAGGGCCTGATCCAGCGCACGCCGCGCGGGCGGATGCTGGGGCAGCGCGCGTGGCGTCATCTGGGGCTGGCCGAGCCGCAGGTCGCCCCGCCCGCGCAAAGCGATATGTTCGAGTGAGGCACTGATGACCGAACCTTTAGCCCGTTTCCCGATCACCGGCCCCGAGATCGACCGCGTTGTGACGGCCTTTTACGCCCGTGTGCGCGACCACCACATGCTGGGTCCGGTCTTTGCCGCCCATGTCACCGACTGGCCCGAGCATGAGGCCAAGGTGGCGGCGTTCTGGAAGGGGTCCATTCTGCACGAAGATGGCTATGACGGCTCCCCCATGCGCGCCCATCGGCAGGCCGGAGATGTCAGACCCGGCATGTTTCCTGTCTGGTTGGGGCTGTTTGATGATACGCTCAGGCGCGAGCTGGACCCGCTGGCGGCGGCTGGCTGGTCGGCGCTGGCGCACCGGATCGGCACCAGCCTGCGGGCGGGTGTGGTGGATCGCGAGAAGCTGCCGGGCGGTATCCCGAAGCTGCGGTGAGACGCGAGAAACAGAAGATGCTGGCGGGAGAGCTGTATCGCGCCGATGATCCCGAATTACAGGCGGATATGGTGCGGGCGGCGCAGGTGCTGGCCGCCTTCAACGCGCGGCTGGATGCGGGTGCCTGTGCCGAACTTCTGGGGCCGCTTCTGGGGGCTTTGGGCGAGGGCACCCAGATCAAGCCGCCTTTCCGCTGTGATTACGGCCAGCATATCCGCGTGGGCGCGCGCAGCTTCATCAATTACAATTGCACCATTCTGGATTGTGCCTTGGTCACGATCGGCGAGGAGGTGCTGATCGGCCCCAATGTGCAGATCTATGCCGCGACCCATCCGCTAGAGGCCGCGCCCCGTCGCGCCATGCTGGAATCGGGCAAGCCTGTGCGTATCCATGACGGGGTCTGGATCGGCGGCGGGGCGATTATCTGCCCCGGTGTGACCATTGGCGAGAATGCCGTGGTGGGGGCAGGCGCGGTCGTCACCCGCGATGTTGCGCCCGCCACATTGGTCGCAGGCAATCCCGCCCGTCTTATCCGTCAGCTTTGATCCTTCTCGCGGGCAAAGAGGCCGGTCAGGCTGCGCGAGAGGATATTGGTGACTTTCGGCTTGCGCAAAGCGGTGAAGGGCATCGGGCGGCAGACTTCCATCGCGGCAATGCCCACACGGGCGGTCAGCGCGCCATTGACCACGCCCTCGCCAAAGCGGCGCGAGAGTTTCGCGGCCAGATGCCCGCCTGCCACCGTCTCGATCAGGTCATCGCCTGCGGCCACAGCGCCCGTGGCCACCAGATGGGTCATCACCGACCGCGCCAGCCGGATGGATCCCAGACTGCCCGCGCGGCCCCCGTAAATCTCGGCAATGCGGCGGATCATCCGCACATTGGCAATCAGTGCCGAGCCCACATCCGCCAAGGCCAGCGGCACCAGCGCCGTGGTGGCGGCGACCGTGCGCGAGGCGGCCTCGATCTCCAGACGCACGGCTTGGTCCAGAGGCTCCATCAGCGTGGTCTCGGTCAGGCCCAGAAGCGTCTGCACATCCAGCTGGTCGGGTGCCTGTTCGGCCAGACGCGCGCGCGACCAGTCCATCTCCTTACGCGCGGCGTAAATGGAGGACACGCGGGCCGAGACCTTGCGGGCGCGGGCCAGATCCTCGGCCTGCAGGCTTTGGGTGACCTCGTGATGCACCGTATCCAGCCGTTTCAGCCGCGAAAAGGCGGCGATTTCGCGCATGGCGACCAGAAGGGCGGCCAGCACGAACAGCCCCAACAGCCCCGCACCGACCCAGCCAAGGAGCGGATTGGCGGCAAAGAGCCCCTCGATAAAGCGCCAAGCCGCAACCGAGGCCAGAAAGCCGATCAGCGCCACCAGTGACCTCCAGAAGAACCGCCCGATCTTTGAGGGCGGGCGTGCCGCAAGCCGTGCCGCAATCTGCATCGCGCGCCCTTCCAGCTGTTCGGTGGTGGCTTCGGGCAGATCCGTTACCGGCGGCGCATCGGCGGGGCTTTGCGGAGCCTCGTCCAGCTCGATCATCACGGGTTTTCTCACAGGCGGTCTCCCAGCAGGAATTCGGCGGCGCGGTCAAGGCGGATATGGGGCGGGCCATCGCCCGGACGCAGGGCCAAGGGGGCAGGGGCGAAGTTCATGATCGAATAATCGCCCGCCAGCCAATCCTCGCGCCCGCGCCGTGCGGCCGACAGAAGCTGCGCGGGGTCTTCAGGCAGCTCCCCCGGATAAAGCGCCACATTCCGCCCGTCGGGCAGCCGCCCGCGCACGGCAGGCAGCATATTGTCACCTTGGGGGATTTCAGCCTCGGTGGTGGCGCGCAGGGCGGCAATGGCAAGCGCCTGCGTCTTGGCGCCTGCGAAATCGGCACGGTCCTTGGCCTCGCGCAAGAGCGCTTGCATGATCTGGCTCAGCCGCGCGTGCTGGCTGTGGTGCAGATGGTCTGCCTTGGTCGCGGCAAAGAGGATACGCTCCACCCGATGCCCGCCAATCAGGCTGGTCAGCCAGCTGGCCCTGCCCGGACGGAAGGCGCCTAGAATATCGGCCATGGTCTGGCGCAGATCCTCCAAGGCGGCAGGCCCCGCATGGATGGCGCTCAGCACATCCACCAGAACCACCTGCCGGTCGATACGGGCGAAATGGTCGCGGAAGAAGGGGCGCACGATCTCGCGCTTATAGGCGTCATAGCGGCGCTCCATCTCGCGGGCCAAAGATCCGCGTGGCGCTTCCGCGGGCGGCAGCGGCGCGAAGGTTAGCGCGGGCGATCCGGCCTTTTCTCCGGGCAAGAGGAACCGCCCCGGAGAGCAATCGGAAAAGCCCGCAGCCTTCGCCGCCTGTAGATACTGCGTAAAACTGCGTGCCAAAGCATCGGCCACAGGCTCGTCATGGCGCTGGTCGGGGTCGGTCTGACGGGCCAGTGCCAGATAGGCCTCGCCCCCGCGCATGGCGAGGCGGTTAAAGGCCTCATCCGCCCATTGTCGGTAGCTCTTTTCCATCAGCCCCAGATCCAGCAGCCATTCCCCGGGATAGTCGACAATATCCAGATGCACGGTGCGCATCCCCCGCATCCCCGCCAGCATCCCGCTGGGCGCGACACGGAAACTCAGCCGCAGCTGCGAGACAGCCCCCGTGCCCTCGGGCCACTGCGGGTCTTGGCCCGTCAGGTCGGCCAGATGGCTCTCATAGGCAAAACGCGGCAGGGTATCATCGGGCTGGGGCTGCAAAAAGGCGGCCCGAATGCGCGACTGTCCGGTTAGCGCGGGCATCTTCCCACGGTCCAGCAGATTGGCCACCAGCGAGGTGATGAACACCGTCTTGCCCGCACGCGACAGGCCGGTCACCCCCAAGCGGATGACAGGTTCGAACAGGCTTTCGCTGACCGAGGACCCCAAGCCATCGATCCGCCGCGTCAGCCCGTCTGCAAGATCGGAGATACCCAAAAATCCGCACCCCTATGCGATTGATCTCGCGTAGATATAGGAGGAGGCCGGAGGGGGTTCAATCGTCGTGGCCCGCATTCCATCAGGCGCTTGCGCGGGACGGGCGGTTGATGGGCGTGCCGCAGGCCGCCCATCCGCGTGCGAGGGGGTTCGATGCCCCCGAGCGCGCGGCTCCCCCTCGCACCATCGCAGCCCGAGGCTCAGCGGCAGTCTCAGTCTGGCAGGCCATTTGCAGACGGGGCCGCCATTTCGGGGGCGGGGGCCTCCTCGGCGGGGGTGCTGGGCTGGGCCGGCACCGCCTTGGCCTCGCCGCCCGCTTCGGTCAGAGTGTTATCCGACCAGCTGCCCGAGGCCGTCTGCCCGTCGGCATATTTCATCACGCCCGCGCCCTGACGCTTTCCTTGCGCGAAATGGCCCGTGTAGACATCGCCATTGGCATAGCTTGCCACACCTTCACCATCGATCTCGCCCTCGCGCCAGTCGCCCTCATAGGTAAACCCGTCCGGCATCGTCAAACGCCCCTTGCCCGAGCGCTGGCCGTTCTCGAACGTCCCCTCATAGACCGTGCCGTCGGCATAGGTCGCGCGGCCTTGGCCCTGCCGTTGCCCGCCTTTCCATGCGCCCTCATAGACATAGCCGTCGGGATAGGTCATCCGGCCCTGACCCTCGTTGCGGGCATTGACGAAATCGCCCTCATAGGTCAGCCCGTTGGCATAGGTGGCGCGCCCACGGCCCTCGATCTGGCCCGCAGCCCATTGGCCCTCATAGCTGGACCCGTCGGGATAGGTGATCTTGCCCTGACCATAGGGCAGGTCATTGACGAAGGCGCCCTCATAGACTGACCCGTCGGGATAGGTCACGCGGCCCTGACCCTCGATCCGGCCCTCGACCCAATCGCCCGAGTAGACATAGCCATCCGTCCCGCGAAAGGTCCCTTTGCCCTGACGGCGGTCCATGACGAAAGTCCCCTCGTAGACGTCGCCATTGGCATAGGTCACCTTGCCCTGACCATTGCGCCGCCCGTTCTCCATGCCGCCTTCATAGAGATCGCCATTGGCCTGTGACAGATGGCCCGTGCCATTCATCTGGCCCGCTTTCCACATGCCCGAATAGCTCAGCCCGTCAGCCATGGTCAGCGTGCCCTGACCGTCGCGCTGGCCCGCCTTCATGCCGCCCTCATAGGTGGCACCATCGGGATAGGTGATCTTGCCGGTGCCTTCCTTGACGCCATTGACCCAGTCGCCCTCGTAGCGATAGCCGTTCTCGCCGGTCAGCACACCTTTGCCATCATGGCGGGCATTCCTGAAATGGCCTTTATAGGTTGTGCCATTGGCATAGCGTGCCACACCCTCGCCGGTAATCTCGCCTGCCTGCCACTGGCCCTCATAGGTGCCACCGTCGATAAAGGTGATCTTGCCGGTGCCATCGGGCTTTCCGGCGGTGAACTGGCCTTCATAGACCGAGCCATTGGGAAACCGCGCCCGACCCTCGCCCTGAATCTGGCCGGCCACCCACGCGCCTTCATATTCATAGCCCGAGGGCAGGCTATATGTTCCGTGCCCGTCCTGTTTGCCGTTGCGGAAGGTCCCCGTATAGATGCCGCCATCGTCATATTCCTTGGTGGCGACATCGCCTGCCTCTTCCTGTGCCACCACCACGCTGGCCGTGCCAAGACCGATCGCGATGACAAGGGCAAGATTGCGAAGCTGGGGCAGGGTCATGGAAGCGGCTCTCCTGAAGATAGGCGTTCGGGTGGTCTGTTTCCCGACCGGCCTGCCCAAACTACGTGGATGTGCATGGTGAGACAAGGGCAGGCGCGGCCTGCAAGCCATTGTGATTTTGCCCCATACTCTTTCCCGATGCTCTTCCCCTTGCGCGCGCTTCCCGATACACCATCCCCCGTACTTTATGAGGATCTGTCCTATGGCCGCGACCTTCCGTCTGACCCTTGCCCAGCTGAACCCCACGGTGGGGGCGCTTGATGCCAATGCCGCCAAGGCCGTGGCCGCTTGGGAGGAAGGCCGTGCCGCAGGGGCCGATTTCGTGGCGCTGCCCGAGATGTTCCTGACCGGCTACCAGACGCAGGATCTGGTGATGAAGCCCGCCTTCATTGCCGATTGCATGGCGCGGATCGAGGCTCTGGCCGCCCGTCTGGCCGATGGTCCGGCTCTGGGGATCGGCGCGCCCTATCAGGACGCGACCGGCCATTATAACGCCTATTGGGTGCTCAAGGGCGGGAAGGTTGCGGCGCGGGTTCTCAAACATGACCTGCCGCATAAGGAGGTCTTTGACGAGCATCGTATCTATGATGTGGGTCCGATCTCCGGCCCCGTGCAGATTGGCCCTGCGCGTATCGGCCTGCCGATCTGCGAGGATGCATGGCATGCGGATGTCGCCGAGACGCTGATGGAGACCGGCGCGCAGATCCTGATCGTGCCCAATGGCTCGCCCTATCATCGCGGCAAGCACGAGGTGCGGCTGAACCATATGGTGGCGCGGGTCGTGGAAACCGGCCTGCCGCTCGTCTATCTGAATTCGGTTGGCGGGCAGGATGATCAGGTGTTTGACGGTGCGACATTCGTTCTGAATGCCGATCGTTCGCTGGCGGCGCAATTCGCGCCCTTCGACGAGATCATCGACCATATCACCTTTACCGAGACCCCTTCGGGCTGGGTCGCCGCCGAGGGCCGCTTTGACCCGCAGCCCGACGCTTGGGAGCAGGATTACCGCGCGATGGTGATGGCGACCCATGATTATCTGGCGAAATCGGGGTTCAAAAAGGCGGTGCTGGGCCTGTCGGGCGGGATCGATTCCGCGATTGTCGCCACCATTGCCGCCGATGCTTTCGGCCCCGAGAATGTGCATTGCGTGATGCTGCCCTCGGAATATACCAGCCAAGGGTCTCTGGATGATGCGGCGGAACTGGCGCGGCGCGTGGGCACGAAGCTTGATGCCGTGCATATCGAACCCGCGCGGGACGGCGTGACCAAGGCGCTGGCCCATGTGTTCGAGGGCATGGCCCCCGATGTGACCGAGGAAAACATCCAGTCGCGACTGCGCGGCACGATCCTGATGGCGATTTCCAACAAGTTCGGTGCCATGCTGCTGACCACCGGCAATAAATCCGAGATGGCCGTGGGCTATTGCACGATCTATGGCGATATGAACGGCGGCTATAACCCGATCAAGGATCTCTACAAGACCCGTGTGTTCGAGACCTGCCGCTGGCGCAATGCCAATCACCGCCCGTGGATGAAGGCGCCCGAGGGCGAGGTGATCCCGGCCGTCATCATCGACAAGCCGCCCTCGGCAGAGCTGCGCCCCGACCAGAAGGACGAAGACAGCCTGCCACCCTATCCGGTGCTGGATGATATCCTTGAACGTCTGGTCGAGGGCGATCAATCCGTGGCCGAGATCGTGGCGGCAGGGCATGACCGCGAGACGGTCAAGCGGATCGAGCATCTGCTGTATATTTCCGAATGGAAACGCTTCCAGTCAGCGCCTGGCACCAAGCTGACGCGCAAAGCCTTCTGGCTCGACCGCCGCTATCCGATGGTCAACCGCTGGCGCGACCAGTCGGGCCAGTAGCCGACGGACAGCAGGCGATAGGGTGCGCGCCTGCGCGCCCTGTCCGCTTCGGGTCTGCTGCGCGGTGCAGGCGGATGGCCGCTAGAGGGCCGATACCTCCAGATCCAGAAGCGCCTCGACATCCGTGCCACGGCAAAGCTCCGTTGCAGGGGTCATCACAGCGGCCGCTGCGGCTGCGGCACCATATCTCAGGGCGTCGGGCAGGGGGGCCCCGCGAGATAGCGCAAGGGTGAAACCTGCCACGAAGCTGTCGCCCGCGCCGACTTTCGACACGACCGGCACCTTTGGCGCTGTGGCAAACCAGCGATGGCTGGCCGTTGCCAGCACATTGCCCTCTGCACCACGGGCAATCAAAACCGCATGGGCCAAGCCCTTGGCCACCAGGTGTTGTGCGAAATCTGCGGTATCCGTGCGGGCGGGAAGGGGGTGGCCTGCAAGGTCTTCGGCCTCCAGATCATCCATCCGCAGCAGATCCGCTGCCTGATGCCGCCCGTCCAGAAGCTGGCGCAGGGCAGGGCCGGAGGTATCCAGAAACACGCGCGCATGATGTGGTGCAACCAGCGAGGCAAGGCGGGCGGGAAAGTCCTCGGGAAAGCCCGGCGGTTGGCTGCCCGACAGCACGATAATGCCGCTCTCGGGCATGGCTCGGGCGATCTGTTCCAGCACCTGCCCCACATCCGCCGCCGACCAGTCCGGCCCCGGCATGACAAAGCGGTATTGCTCGCCGGTGCTTTCATCCGTGACCGTCAGGCTCTGGCGCGTTTCCCCCGGCGCGGCAAAGGGCACCAGCCCGATGCCTTGTGCCGCCAGAAGCGCGGCGACCTTCGTGCCGGTTGCCCCGCCAAGCGCGACAAAGGCCGTGCTCTGGCCGCCCATCGCGGCAATCGCGCGGCTGACATTGATGCCGCCACCCCCCGGATCTTCGGCAGGGTTGGTGCAGCGCAGCTTGCGTTCGGATTGCACATGGGCCGTGGCGATGGACAGATCCACGGTGGGGTTAAGCGTCACGGTCAGGATCGGGGTCATGGCAATTTCCTGATGATTGAAGCGTTTACCTTAAAACAAGAAAACCCTCTGGGAAATGGGGCGATTCATAGCTGAGCTTACCTTGCGAAAGCAAAACTTAAGAGTGTGTGGTTTACATGGCGGCATAAGGTTGAGGAGAGACGTTATGATCCCTGATACGAATGACCCGCGCTGGAAGCGCGTTCTGACTTCCGAGTCCGATTTGTCTGCGACCTCGTTGGCGACCCGTCTGATGGTCTCGCGGTTGCGTCGTGAAGTTGCCGCAAGTCCCGCTGCTCTGGCGGCCAAAATCGGGGAACTGCGTGATTTCGTCGCGAAGAATCCCTTTGCTACTGCCGATATGGCGAAATTCTGAAGCTGGAGCCTCCCATGAAAAATGAAATGCTGACTGTGGCGGATGTTGCCGCACGGATCGAAGACGGTGCCACGATGGTCATCGCCGGGGCGGAAGAGCTTCTGCGCGAGTTGCCCAAGGGGAATTGGATCGGCGGGACGACGGTGTATTTTGTCACCGATCAAGGCGGCGCCGTGGTGCGTGACAAGCTGTTCTGCACAACCTTCGATCGCGCCGCCGAAGTGGCTGTGCGCTATGTCGGGGTCGACGGGCTGAACACCATTGCCGAAGGCTATAAGCCCAATGGGTTCACGATGATCATGATTCCGGCCTTCTCGGTGGCGCATTCGAACTTTGCCGTCGAAGGCCAGACCTATGACAACCTGTTCAACCAGCCTCTGGCGGGCTGGATTACCGGCGTGCATCTGGATGATCTGGGCAAGAAGGCCCCGATGATTTTCGATGGTAGGACGGGTAAGGGCTATGACGAAGGGGCGGTGCTGCTGCATGTGGGCCTGCCGGCGGATGCCAAGGCCGATCTGGATATCCTCAATATCTTTGCGCAAGGCGACCAGAAAGACCTGACCTTCCGCTTCCAGAAAGACGGGTTCTCGGCGGTAACCGCTGAGGTGAACGGTCAGCAGGTCGATTTCGCGCAATATATCGAAGACAATAAAATCGATACCCGTCTGCCTCTGGTGGCCAATTATTCCGGTGCGATGGTCAATGTCTCGATCCAGTCGGTCGATACGCAAAGCGGCGAGGTGAAGTTCTACGCGCCGGTGGTCGAAGGGGTGGAATACCGTATGGCCAATGCGCTTGGCAGCTATGCGCAGGCCTTTGCCGATGGCGCGGGCAATGCGGGAGAGGGGCAGTATTCCTGTAATTGCATCCTCAACTATCTCTATGGCGAGCTGGAAGGCCAGCGCACCGGCAATTTCACCGGTCCGGTCACCTTCGGCGAGATTGCCTATATCCTTCTCAACCAGACACTGGTGCGTATGGATATCACCGATACCGACGCTGCCTGAGAGAAAACGTAAAGAAGGCCCGCCGGACTGGCGGGCCTTTCGCATTGGCTCCTGAAGTGCCCCTTACCTTTCGAGCGGGGGATTCCGGCCCATAAGGCTGCCCCCAAGGCCATCGGGTTCAGACGTCCTTCGGCAGGTTGAACTGGTAACTCGCAGGTACGAATTCGTAGCCTTCGTCCTTGGGGTGTAAAAAGCCCAAGCCGGGGAAGGGCATGTGGTAGCCGATAAACGGGACACGGGCTTCGGCCACGCGTTTGAGCAGCCGGTCACGGGTTTCTTTGGCCTTTTCCTTGTCCATATCAAACCGCACCTCCCAGTCGGGGCGTTGCAGGGACCAGACATAGTGATTGGCCGTGTCCGCCGTCAGGACAAGCTGCTGCCCGCCGCTGGTGATCCAATAGGCCAGCATTCCGGGCGTATGCCCGTAGGCGTTGACGGCCTTGAAACCGGGCAGGAATTCATCGTCAGGATTGATGAACTGGAAGCGATCCTCTAGCGGGCGCAGCTTTGCATCAAATCCGGCATTTTTGGTCTGCGACCAGTAATCCCATTCGACCTGACCGGTGATATGGGTTGCATCGGGGAAGGTCGGTCCGTCTTCTCCCATCAAGCCGCCGATATGGTCGCCATGCATATGCGTGATCACCACATGGGTGATGCTTTGCGGTGCAACTCCGGCGGCCTTCATGGCGCCGGTCAGGCCCTCGGCGTCCAGCCCCGTGTCAAACAGGATCTTTGCATCACCTGTTTCCACTACGACCGGCGTAAAGCTGTTCAGCGCGCGGTCCGTGGGCAGGAAATTGGCTTCGGACAGGGCGGTGAATTCCCCATCCGAGGCATTCAGGCCGAAGGTGCCATGCGGCTCCGGCAGCAGCTTGGTGCCTGCCAGAAGCGTGGTGACGGTCAGATCGCCGATCACGAAGCGGCGATAGGCCGGAATGGCCGCAGGTTGGCTGGGCATGCTGGCCTCGTCTGTCTGGGCAAAGGCTGTTGTGGAGGTGAGTGTTGCACCAACAACCGGCGCTACCGCGACCGTCAGCAAGGCGTTGCGGCGTGTCAAATGGGTGCTCATGGGTCTTTTCCTTCAAAACCAGTTGCATGACCAACTTAGAGGCGCGGCGCTGAATTGCGACTCACGCCTGCGTGACGCATTCAAAAAGGCGAAGCCTTTCCGGAGCGCTTAGCCCTGGGTGGTCTGGATGTCTGTTAGGGCGTGGGGCGCAGGGCGGGTTTGAGCTATGGTTTGTCTTGAGGATATGGACAAATTCGTACTTTTATGGAAGACGGAGGCCGCATCAGGAGACTTTGAATGACCGTTACACGTTTCGCCCCGTCGCCCACCGGCTATATCCATGTCGGCAACCTGCGCACCGCGCTGATGAACTATCTCATCACCCGCAAGCAGGGGGGCACGTTCATTCTGCGCCTTGATGACACCGATCAGGAACGGTCCAAACAGGAATATATCGATGGTCTGAAAGAAGATCTCGAATGGCTGGGCTTTACCTGGGACCGCGAGGAATACCAGTCCAAGCGCTTCGACCGCTATTATGCCGTGGCCGAAGAGCTGAAGGCCGCAGGGCGTCTGTACGAATGTTTCGAAAGCCCGACCGAGCTGGACCTCAAGCGTAAGAAGCAGCTCAATATGGGCAAGCCGCCGGTTTATGACCGCGCGTCGATGAATCTGACCGAAGCCGAGAAACAGGCCTATCGTGACGAGGGCCGCCAAGGCTATTGGCGCTTCCGGTTGGATCTGGAACGCATCGAATGGCATGACGGCATCTTGGGCGATCTGTCGATCGACGCGGCGTCGGTCTCGGACCCGGTGCTGATCAAGGCCTCGGGGCAGATCCTTTATACGTTCGCATCCTCGGTCGATGACACCGATATGCAGGTCACCGATATCGTGCGCGGGGGCGACCACGTCACCAATACGGCGACGCAGATCCAGATCATCCGTGCCATCGGTGGCACGCCGCCGAATTTCGCGCACCACTCGCTGCTGACCGGTCCGCATGGCGAAGAGCTGTCCAAGCGTCTGGGCGCGCTGTCGATCCGCGATCTGCGGGCATCCGGTGTGGCCCCCGAGGCGCTTCTGTCCATGATGGCGCGTCTGGGCTCCAGCCAGCCGGTCGAGTTGAAAATGTCGATGGAAGAGCTGATTGACGGCTTCGATCTGAGCCATTTCGGGTCGGCACCGACGAAATTCGACAGCGCCGATCTGATCCCGCTGACCCGCGCCCGCAATCAGCAACTGCCCTTTGCGGATGTGAAGGACCAGATCCTTGCGCTGGGCATTCCTGCCGAGCAGGCTGAGCAGTTCTGGAAGGTCGCCTCGCAGAATATCGACAAGCTGTCCGATCTGGCGGGTTGGGCGGATCTGTGTCTCAACGGTGCCGAGCCGATGATTGCCGAGGAGGATCGCGCGTTCGTGGCCGAGGCACTGGCTGAACTGCCCGAAGGCCCCTTCACCGAGACCACTTGGAAAGAGTGGACCGGCGCGATGAAGGAGAAATCGGGCCGGAAGGGCAAGGGCCTCTTCATGCCGCTGCGCAAGGCGATCACCGGCATGGATCATGGTCCCGATATGGGCGAGCTGATGCCGCTGCTGCACAAGGTGCGCGCCCGCGCGTAAGCGTAACGACCGCATGGATGTTTCTGAAAGCCCCCGAACAGGTTTCGGGGGCTTTTGCATGTGCTACGGCCTTGTGCATCGGGCGGGTCCCGTTCGGCCAAAGCCGAAAGGGGCGATGTTTCAAACGGGGCACGAAAAAGTGACAGGCGCTCTGATCCTGTGTCGTGCTGGTGATGCGCCGCGTGGAACCCTGGCGTGTTCCGTCAGGCGGAGAGGTGGCGGATTCGTCACAGGCGAATCGGCAAGCTTTTGAAGTTTCATAAAAAAACGATTCGGTGGTTGCGAATCCCCCGCGAGTCAGGCGATCCCTAGTCCCGTGAAACATTCCGGAGAAGGCCGCGTGGAGTTATCCACAGGTTCGCACCGGGATTCGTCCAGATATGCGGGGGGTAAGGGTTTTTATCCCCAGATATCGTAGGCGGAGCAGAAGTTATCCACTACTATCTCGTTTACACCCTGTTTCACACAAGTCACGATATCTGGTATGAATAGGAAACGGCCCCGCCGCTTCTAGTATGCACGACAACCCGTTGCGGTTCATCGCAGGGGAATGAACAAGAGCAGAAGGACCAGACATATGGCACTCAGCGACGATTATATCGGCGACGACGCCCACCCGATCGATGTGGTCGAGGATCTGGCCGAGGCCCATGCCTGGGAATTCAATCGTGTGACGGATGACCAGATCGCAATGGTCGTCGAGGGCCAATGGCGCAGCTATTCGCTGACGCTGGCATGGTCCGATCAGGACGAGATGCTGCGCCTGATCATGACCTTCGAGATGGACCCGCCTGCCGAGCGTCTGCCGGTGCTTTACGACATGCTCAACCGTGCCAATGATCAGGTCTGGTCGGGGGGCTTTGTCTATTGGCCCGAACAGCGTCTGATGGCATGGCGCTATGGTCTGGTGCTGACCGGCGGGCAATGCGCCTCGATCCAGCAACTCGACGAGATGATCGGCACCGCGCTGATGTCGGCCGAGCGTTTCTATCCGGCCTTCCAGTTGGGGTGCTGGGGCAATCGCACGGCGGCAGATGCCATTCAGGTGGCCATTGCAGAGGCCTACGGACGCGCCTAATCTTTGCCCCGATAAAGAAGGGGGCAAAATGGATTTTTCCGATATTTCCGAACGTGGTCTGGTGCTTCTGGGCTGTGGCAAGATGGGGTCGGCCATGCTGGCGGGCTGGCTGAAAGGCGGGCTTGATCCGCAATCGGTCACCGTGATCGCGCCGCGCCCTTCGGACTGGGTCAAAAGCACCGGTGTGCGGATCAATGCGCCGCTGCCGGCCGCGCCCGCCGTGGTGCTGCTGGCGGTGAAGCCGCAGAAGATGGGTGAGGCCTTGCCGCAACTGGCCGCGCTGGGAAATGGCCATACGCTGTTTCTCTCGGTCGCGGCGGGGCTGACCTTGGCAAAATATGAGGCGATTCTGGGGGCGAAGACCCCGATCGTGCGGGCGATGCCCAATACGCCTTCCGCCATCGGGCGGGGGATCACCGCGATTTGCGGGAATGCGATGACGCAGGACGCCGATCTCCGGATTGCCGAAGGGTTGCTCGGGGCAATCGGGCAGGTCGTCCGGCTGGAGAGTGAGGGGCAGATGGATGCGGTGACGGCTGTGTCCGGATCCGGTCCGGCCTATGTCTTCCATCTGATCGAAACGCTGGCGGCGGCGGGGGTGTCGCAAGGGCTTCCGGCGGAGCTGGCCATGACGCTCGCCAAGGCAACCGTTGGCGGGGCAGGGCAACTGGCAGAAGACTCGCCCGAGGATCCGGCCCAGTTGCGGGTCAATGTGACCTCGCCGGGTGGTACGACGGCGGCGGCTCTGGCTGTGTTGATGGACGAGGCGCAGGGGTTTCCGGCATTGCTGGAGCGGGCGGTCAAAGCCGCTGCCGACCGTGGGCGGGAACTCGGCGCATGAGCGCGACCTTCGACGATTTTCTGAAGCTTGATATCCGTGTGGGGCAGATTACCCGCGCGGAGCCTTTCCCCGAGGCCCGCAAGCCCGCGATCAAGCTCTGGATCGATTTCGGGGCAGAGCTCGGGGAAAAACGGTCTTCGGCGCAGATCACCAAATATTACGAGCCACAGGATTTGGTCGGCAAGCAGGTTCTGGCGGTTGTCAATTTTCCGCCGCGCCAGATTGGTCCGGTGAAGTCGGAGGTGCTGGTGCTCGGGGTGCCGGATAAGGAGGGCGGCGTGGTGCTGATCGGGCCGGATCTTGCTGTGCCTCTCGGGGGGCGTCTCCACTGATCTTTGGCTTCGAGTGCATGGTCTGCCAAAGGGTTGCGCGCCGCGAAGCGGCGCGCCCCGGGGCGCGCGAGGCGCGGCTTCGCCGCGCTCGCGCGCAACCTGCCGGAGGCGTTTGTTTTATTGGCCCATCTTTTCGCGCCAATGGCGTCGGCAGAGGGAGACATAGGTTTCGTTGCCCCCGACCTGTACCTGCTCGCCGCCCTTCAGCGCCTGTCCATCCGGTCCCATCCGCACCACCATCGTCGCCTTGCGCCCGCAATGACAGATTGTCCGGACCTCGCGCATGTCGTCGGCCAGAGCCAGCAATGCAGCCGAGCCCGGGAAAAGCTCCCCCATGAAATCAACGCGCAGTCCGTAGCACATGACCGGAATGTCAAGATCGTCGCAGGCGCGGGCCAGTTGCCAGACCTGATCGCGGGTAAGAAACTGCGCTTCGTCAAGAAAAACGCAGGCACAGGGCCCCTCTTCGAGGCGGTCGCGGATCAGGGTGAACATGTCGGTTTCGGGCGTGAAGCAGGCGGCATCCGCGCCGATGCCGATGCGGCTGCCAATACGGCCCTGACCTGCGCGGGTATCCAGCTTGGCCGTTACCAAGAGCGTCTGCATCCCGCGTTCGACATAATTGTAGGAGGCCTGCAGCAGCATCGTGCTTTTGCCGGCATTCATGGTTGAATAATGGAAATACAGCTTGGCCATAGTTGGGGGATAGCCCTGTGGGGGCTGCGGGGCAAGAGGACGCAGGGCGGTGCCGGGCGGCGGATGCGGGGCCGCGCGGGTATCGAACCCCCGCGGCCCCGCCACATCCCTGCAGGGATGTGTGACCCGTGTGGCGTGTTTCAGCCGCGATCCGCCGTGTCGAGCCAGATGGTAACGGGTCCGTCATTTGTAAGGCTGACCGCCATATCGGCGGCAAAGATGCCGTTTTCCACCGGCAGCCCCAACGCGCGCAGTGCCTTGCTGAAATGTTCGTACAGATGTTTGCCGGTGTCGGGGGCGGCTGCCGTCGAAAAGCCCGGGCGATTGCCTGTGCGTGTATCGGCAGCCAGCGTGAACTGGCTCACCACAAGGCAGGCCCCGCCGATATCGCTGACGGAACGGTTCATTTTGCCCGCCTCGTCCTTGAATATCCGTAGCTTGGCGACACGCGCGGCCAGTTTCTCGGCCTGGATTTCGCCGTCCCCCTCCATCGCGCAGACCAGCACCAGCAGGCCGGCCCCGATTTCGCCGGTGATCCGGCCTTCCACTTCGACTTTGGCTTGGGTGACACGTTGCAGCAGGGCGCGCATGGGTTTGACCTTCATATAGGTGTGTTCTGGGATATACTGCAGGGCGCGCGCCGTCACGCGTGCCCTGCATGCGGCATTCGGCAGCCGGATGCGACAGGCTAGCGCGAGAAATAGAGCACCAGCCCCGCAATCACTGCAACCGCGACGGCCGCAAGCGCGATTTTCCACACCGACCACGGCCGGTCGCCCGAGACGCATCCGGTTTGGCCATTGACGATGAACCGGTAGCTTTTGCCTTGGAACCGGTAGGCGGCGGACCAGATTGGCAACAGGATATGCTTGAAGGTCTCGTCAGAGAATTGCGGGTCCATTGCCGCGATCCTTTGTGTGTCACCGCCGATATCGCGACGGATATCGCTCTGGATCACCTGCAGCATCTTTGCTTGGGCCTGATGATGCGCTTCCGGCACTTCGACGGTATAATTCTCGGCAGAAAACCCCGCCAGAAAGCTCGCATCATAGCCTGCTACATGCGAGAGGTTCCAAGGCATCAGCTTTCCCACATGCGGGGCGGGCAGGGAGCGTGCCGCATAGACCAGCACGTCGTCGAAATCGCGCCCCACCTGACCGGCCACCGGTGTCCAGCGGATACGGCGCTCCTGTTGCTCGCGGCGCACGGTCTGGCCGTTCTCGTTGACGGTAACTAGACGGGTCTCGTAATAATAATCGCCGCGTTGTCCGGAATAACGGGTGCGGGTGCGGGCATCGAAGGTCCAGAACGGCGCGTAGACGCCGGTCATCTTACGCCCTTTTCGCGCAAATTCGGCCAGACCATTGGGGGCAAACCAGCGCCCCTTCAGCCATTTGGTCAGGGCTGCGCGGGCTTCCGTTTCGGTGACGGCAAAGGGCAGGACCCCCTGTGGGCGGAATTGTCGGATATCGCCGGCATCCGTCACGATCGGGGTCGCGCAGAACGGACATTCCGTGGCGTGCTGGTCCGGCCCCAGCTCGATCTGGGCCGAGCAGTTGGGGCAGGACAGATGGCGGCTTTCATGGCTTTGGGTTTCGGGCAGACCATTGGCCAGCACCGGTGCCAGCGGTAGCTCACGAAGACCGCTCTCCCCGCGATGGAGAATGGCGGGAATGTCCTGCATGTGGCCACAATGGTCACAGACCATCCGTGTCTCGCCGGGATTGAAGCGCAGATCCGCGCCACAGGCCTCGCAGGGATAGATCTGGGGGGGCTTTGCACGCGGCTTGTCTGCCGTCGGGCGGGCCACTCGGGGCAGTTTCATCGGCTCGGGCCTTTTCTCTTGGCAGGACGTTCGCTCAGTGACCGGGCGGGGGAGGTGGCGGCTCGATCGTGAAAAGCTGCGCCAGTTCGGCGATCTCTTCTGCCGTTTTCCAACCATCCTGTCCGGGGGCCCAGACAAGCGAGCTGCGTGAGAATTGTCCGTCCGTTTTCATCTGGGCCAGCTGTCCGCGCCCGTAAGGCCCGAGTGTCTGTCCGTTGACGGCCATATGCCACACCTTCTCTACGGCGGGAGGTGGGGGCGGAGGCGGCGCGGCGACAGCCGCGCCGCCTCCGCCCTGGGGCGCGCGGGCTTGCCCGGGCGCAACCCCTTGCTGCGATACTGGCATCTGGCCCCACGGCCCCGTTTGTGTCTGCGCCGGCCCTGCCTGAAGCTGCCCGGCCTGAAGCTGCCCTGCCTGCCCGTATCCCCAAGGTCCGGCCAAAGGCTGGCTGCCCAGTTGCTGGCCCATCGCTATGCCCATTCCCGCGCCAAGGCCCGCCCCCATGGCCGCGCCCATGCCGCTTGCGGCCCCCGAGCCCGGCTGCCCCATCGCCTCGGCCGCGTTAAACTGCATATAACGGTTCAGATCGCCCACGATGCCCATCGAAGTCCGCTTGTCGAGCACCTTCTCCACTTCGGACGGCAGCGAGATATTCTCGACATAGAACTCGGGCAGGCTCAGCCCGTATTCGGCAATGGTCGGGGCAATCGCCTCGGCCACAAGCTGGCCCAGATCCGCCGTATTGGCCGCCATGTCCAGCACCGGAATATTGGACCCCGCGAGTGCGCGCGAAAACTCCTGAACGATGATATTGCGAAGCTGATAGCTCACCTCGTCCGAGGTGAATTCGCCATCCGTCCCCACGATCTCGGTGATAAACTTGCCCGGATCGCTCACTCTGGCGGCATAGGTGCCGAAGGCGCGCAGCCGCACCGGCCCGAATTCGGGATCACGGGTGATGACAGGGTTCTTGGTGCCCCATTTCAGATCGGTGAAACGGGTCGTATTGACGAAATAGATCTCGGACTGGAAGGGTGATTTGAACCCGTGATCCCAATGCTGGAGCGTGGTCAGGATCGGCAGGTTGTTGGTTTCCAGCAGATAGAGACCGGGGGTGAAGACATCGGCCAGCTGGCCTTCATGGATGAAGACGGCGGCCTGTCCCTCGCGCACCGTCAGCTTGGCACCATATTTGATGGCATGGCCCTGACGTTCAAACCGCCAGACCATCGTGTCGCGGGTGTCATCCACCCAGGAGATGACATCGATGAATTCGCCGCTGAGGAAATCGAGAATACCCATTATCCGGTCTCCGGTTCATAAAATCGACGGGGCGGGCGAACGGCCTGCCCCGATAGGTCAGTCATTCGGGGTCAGCTCTGCCGCGATCTCGCGGATGGCGGGCATCGCCTCGTCCTGTGTCATGCCCGGTCGTAACCGCGGGTCATAGAGCATCTTCAGCATCAGCTCGTCCTGATGGGTCAGCCGTGCAAATTCCTCGTCATCATTGAAAATCGAGGGACGGGCGCGGGGATAGTCATTGGCCAGCCCCAGGCCCTGCGCAAGCTCTTCGTCAAAGCAGCTCTCGCGCAGCGCATCGGGATGTTCGCCGCGGATGATGGCCACTGCGCGCGAATAGGCGGATTTGTCGCCCTCGGAAAAGGCGAAGACCACGCAGAAGGTGGTGGTGGGCAGATTGGTGATCGCATTGACCGAACTGTCATCAATGCCCGGCACCATCTTGCGCAATAGCGCGGCAGAGCCCTCGCGTTCGTCCTCGTTCAGCACCAGCACCGAGAAATTGCCCCGATCGGGCACAAGGCTGACCGGATGGCGGGTGATCTGCGCCAGCTTTCCGGCATAGGCGCGCACGGTGGCGGTGTCTTTCTGGCGCTGCGCCTCGGGGATCGAGGCCCCGAAATGCAGATCCATCCGCACCGGTTCTTCCCAGCGGCGCAGCTTCGAAGCGGTCTGCTTTGCAACAAAGGCGCCATTGCGATGCTCGTATTCATCATAAAGCGCGATATTGACAAAATTGTCGATCAGCTGCCTGCGGTGGAACGGGGCATCGCGGGGGGCCACATCGGTGCGCATCAGCCCTTGTGACAGCAGATTGTCCTGCACCTGCTGGAAATAAGCGGCCAGCGCGATGCTGTCGGGGGACCGCGGGGCGACCTTCGCGCCGTTCAGGTCCTGCGGGGCGGTTTGCGGGCGGGGCGTCTTGCGCGGGCTCTGCGCGGCAGGGCCGGAAAAGGGTAGGGTCGAACATCCGGCGACGGCCAGCAGGCAAAGCCCCACACCCATCGCCCGCAACATGCGGCTATGGCGCGAAGAGACCACCGCCCCGAGCGGATGGGGCAGGCGGGATAGGGCACCGCGCCGGAAGGTCTCGCTTGCGCCGCCGGTCATTCTTAACGCGCTCCCTGTTGCGCGGCGGGACGCGGGCTGCGGGCCGAGGCCAGCGTGTCACGCAGACGCCCCTCCATCTCCACCAGTTCCCGTTCGGCCTCGGCGCGCTGGCGCTTGCCCTCATCGGCAATCGAGAGGCTGTCCTCGATGGTGGCAATCAGGGTCTCGTTGGCCTGTTTCACGGCCTGAATGTCAAACACGCCGCGTTCCATTTCCTGCCGCACGGTCTGGTTGGCCTGACGCAGGTTCTCGGCATTGGCGGTCAGCAGGTCATTGGTGAGGTCATTGGCGGCCTTCACCGCGCCTGCGGCCTCCGCCGAGCGCTGGATCGTAACGGCCTGTGCCAGTTGGGTTTCCCACAGCGGCACGGTATTGACCAAGGTCGAGTTGATCTTGGAGACCAGTGCCTTGTCGTTTTCCTGTACCAGCCGGATCGAGGGGAGCGACTGCATGGTGACCTGACGGGTCAGCTTCAGGTCATGCACGCGGCGCTCCAGATCATCGCGTGCGGCACGGATGTCGCGCAGCTCCTGGGCACGGATCAGCTTGTCGCCCTCGGCGGCCTGCGCCACTTCCGCCTCTTTGGCGGGAATGATCGTGGCATCGGCCTCGGCCAGCTTGGCTTCCCCGGCCGCGATATAAAGCGCCAGTTCATCATAGAATTTCAGCGTTTTGGTATAAAGCAGATCAAGCGATTTGACATCCTTGAGCAGCTTCGTTTCATGCGAAAGCAGCACATCGCTGATCTTGTCGATCTGGCTTTGCACCTGTTCATAGCGCGCAAGGAACGAGGCAAAGGGCGCCGCGCGCCCCATCAGCCGTTCCCACCAGCTTTGCTTGCGGCGCACATCCAGCTCGCTGACCGAAAACCCGCGCAACGTGGTGACGATCTGGCGCAGGCTATCACCGGCAGGGCCGGTATCCTTGTTTTTCACATCCACCAGCATCGCCTGACTGATCTCCTGCAACTCCGACTGGGCGCGGGTGCCAAAGCGCAGAATGGTGTTGGAATCGGTCAGGTCGACCTCGTTCATCCGTGACCGGATCTCGATGGCGGTGGGGGCCTCGGCCTTGTCGAGCGCCAGACCGACCTCTTGCGGATCGGGGAGGCGCAGGGCCGCAACCTGTTCGATCTCGCTGATATTCTTGGCGGCCGCTTCGCGGGTCGTGTCGCTCATCTTATCGGTCTCCTTGGCAGGACGTAATAGCGTCAGTCATGATGTCGGGAAAAGGTCGGGGCGATGCCGTCGCGTTCCAGCCGTTCGCGCAGCACGTCGATCTCGATCTCCAACCCTTCGCGCCCGCTTTCGATCAGCTGGCGCGATTTGGCCGTGAAATTGCGTTCGAGATCGTCGAGCAGGCTCTCGTAGCGGCTGCGGGCGGCGGGATCGGGGCTTTGGGCGTAGAGATCGGCAAAGCGGATGGTCGCATCACGTGCGCCTTCCAGATAAAGGGTCAGGTAGCGGCGTGCGGCGCGCAGATCGTTGGGGTCTTCCTCGACCGCACGGAACAGATCGCGGGCGCGGGTGGCAAACATTTCCACACGGGCCTCAAGCTGGGGGGCATGGGCGCGGGCAATGGCCGCCCGCATGGCCGCCAGATGCTCCTCGCCAATCGCCACCGCCTCGGCGGCGCGTTCCTGCTGGAACGGGTCTATACCATCCATGCCCTTGTTTTTCAAAGGGTCCAACCCGAAAGCCACGATCCCCAGCGCTGTGCCGATAAGGCCGCTGCCAAGCGCACCCAGCAGGCCCATCTCCTGCGCCCCGAGCGCCAGACCCAGCCCGATGCCCATCGCGCCAAGGATCTTGCGCGGCAGGGCGGGACGGCGGGCCACACGGCGCGCCTCATAGGCGGCCTGCGCCCGTAATCCTTCGCGGATCAGGAACGCGGCGCCTGCACATAGGCCGAATGCCATGATCGCGCGCGCCAGAGCCACAGGCCCCGCCCCGAATGCCCCGAACAAAAAGGGCAGGGCGCAGATGGCCACCCAGAACGGACGGCCCTCATAGGGGTGTTCCGGTCTGGGCAGGCGCTCGGTCGGAATGTCTTCCTGCCCGTTCAGACGGTCGGGATGGTGCGGGGCTTCGGGGCTGTATTTGCCAGAGAAACGGCGGGCCATCGTCAGACGCTGCCTGTCATCGCAATTTTCAGCGTCAGCGCCAGCATCAGCAGGAATGCGATGCGCTGAATGGCTTTGTGCGACATAGGGCCCCCTTTTCTTCGGTTCAGCAGGTTCGGTCAAGCGATCATCAGCGACGCTCATCTTAAGCGAAGAATAGGTATAATGGCACGGCTCTGCCAGAGGGGGGTGGCAGAAAAGCGCGTATCGGGGCTGCAAGAAACCGGCATTGCGGCGTGGCCCCAGCGCTTTGTCTCAAAAGAACCTGCGCTTTGCCCAAAAAGAAACGGCGCCAAATCGGGTTTGGCGCCGTAACAGGATTATTCGCTACGCGGTTTGCGCGGCCCTTTGGGGCCATCGCCGCGCTGGCCGTCGCGTTTGGGGCCGCCCTTGAAGCCACCCCCCGACTTGCCGCCAAATTTGCTTGCGCCCGGCTTGCCACCGAAGTTGCGCTCGCCGCGCTGGCCGTCACGTTTGGGGCCGCCCTTGAAGCCGCCGCGCTCGTTGTCGCCGCCGCCGAAGCTGCGCGGCTTGTTGCCACCATCGCGGTTGCCGTCACGGCGCGGACCACGGTCGTCGCCGTTGTCGAAACGCGGTTTGCGGGGCTTGTCCCCGAAACGGGCCTCGCCTTCTTCGCGACGCGGCTTGCCAAAGCTTTTGCCATCGCCGCGCGGGCCACGATCCTCAAACGTCTTGTCGCCAAACTTGCGCTCGCCGAATTTCTTCTCACCGAAGCTGCGGCCTTCGCCTCCGTCGCGGCGCGGGCGATCCCCGAATTTCTTGTCCCCGAATTTCTTGTCGCCAAACTTGCGATCGCCGAACTTGCGGTCATCGCCGTCGCGGCGCGGGCGGTCGGCGCGGTCTTCGCGCGGTGCGTTCCGCTCTTCCTGCCGCTTGTCGGGAGACCAGCGCTGCTTGCGGGGACGGTCTTCCCCTTCGGCCCGCAGGCCACGGTCCGCGCGTTCGAAACGGTCGCCGCGCTCGGGGCGGTCCCCACGGGCGCTGAAATCTTTCTGGCGGCCAAAGCTGCGTTCGGGTTTGCCGCGCCCGTCGCCGCGCCCGTCTTCGTTGTCCCGCGGTGCACGGTCGAAGCGTTTGCCACCCCGTTCCCCGCGATCGCCCCGCTCCCCGAACCGGCCACGCGGGCGCTCGCCGTCGTCGCGGCGGCCTGCGGGCTTGTTGCGGTCGGCAGGTTGTGCGCCGGGCGTATCCTCCAGCAGGCTGCCCAGCTGGTCATGCAGGACGCGGCGTTTGATTTCCATCACATCGCCGGGCTGCATTTCGTTGAGGCGGAAGGGGCCGTAGCTGACGCGGATCAGGCGGTTCACCGTCAGGCCGATTTCGGCCATGGCGCGGCGGATCTCGCGGTTCTTGCCTTCGCGCAGGCCGACGGTCAGCCATGCATTCGCGCCTTGCTGGCGGTCAAGCGTGATGTCCATCGGCTGGAATTCGGTGCCGTCGATGGTGATCCCCGCGCGCAGCGGGTTGAAGGTGTCGGGCGTGGGGCGTCCATTGACCCGCACGCGGTATTTGCGCAGCCAGCCGGTTTCGGGTAGTTCGAGGCGACGTTTGAGCGCCCCGTCATTGGTCAGCAGCAGCAGGCCTTCGGAGTTGAGATCGAGGCGGCCGACATTCAGCACGCGCGGCATGCCTTCGGGCATCTCGTCAAAGATAGTGCGGCGGCCCTGCTCGTCTTTCTCGGTGGTCACCAGACCCAGCGGCTTGTAATAGAGCCAGACGCGGGTTTCCTGCGGTGCATCGATCGGCGTGCCGTCGATGGTGACCTTGTCTTTGGGGGTGACATCCAGCGCCGGAGATGCGGCCTGTTTGCCATTGACCGCCACACGGCCTGCAAGGATCAGTTTTTCGGCATCACGGCGCGAGGCGACGCCCGAACGTGCGATGACCTTGGCAATACGCTCGCCCCCAGAGCTTGCGGCAGAGGGCGTATTGTCCGGTTTCGGCGTATTGTTGGAATCATTGGTCATGGCAGGCGGCTCCCGAGGCGGTCTTGAAGGCGCCTCTCTATAGTGTCTTATCTCCTGTGGGAAGAGCCTTGCATATAAGAAGCTTCGCGTCCAAGAGGAGATATGTTCAGAAGTTTCATGGATCAGGCGCTGGAAGAGGCGCGGGCGGCGGCTTTGCGTGGCGAGGTTCCGGTGGGAGCCGTGATCGTTTCGCCTGCGGGCGAGGTGGTGGCGCGCGCCGGAAACCGCACGCGCGAACTCTGTGACCCTACCGCCCATGCCGAGATTCTGGCTTTGCGCGCGGCCTGTCATGCCGTCGGGTCGGAGCGGCTGGTGGGGTATGATCTCTATGTCACGCTGGAACCCTGCCCGATGTGCGCGGCGGCGATTGCGGCGGCGCGTGTCGGGCGGCTGTATTATGGTGCGGCGGATGTGAAATCGGGCGGGGTGGCGCAGGGCGCGCGGGTGTTCTCGCATCCGCAATGCCATCATGCGCCCGAGGTTTATGACGGGATTTCGGCGGCACCCGCAGAGGCGCTGTTGCGTGCTTTCTTTGCCGCGCGGCGATAGGGGGCGGGGCAAGGGGCTTTGCCCCTCTTCGACTGCGTCGAATTCACCCCAGGATATTTCGGGCAGCTGGAACGCAGGCGGTTTTGCTTGACGCTGTTGCGCGATCCGGCATATGGCGGGCTTGCGCAGGGGGTCGGATGACCGCGGCGATTACGTAGCTCTGTATCTGCAGACAGCCGGATCGCCGAGGAAAGTCCGGACTCCATGAAGTGACGGTGCCGGGTAACGCCCGGCGGGGGTAACCCTAGGGAAAGCGCCACAGAGAACAGACCGCCCTGCTTTGGCACGGGTAAGGGTGAAACGGTGGGGTAAGAGCCCACCGCGGGACTGGTAACAGGACCGGCATGGCAAGCCCCACCGGGAGCAACGCCGAATAGGGATCGCGTGCCGCAGGCATCTGTCTGACGGTAGGGGAGCTTCGCCCCGAGTGATCCGGGTTGGCAGCTTGAGCCTGCAGGCAACTGCAGGCCTAGAGGAATGGTCATCGACGGGGGTAACCCCTGAACAGAATCCGGCTTATAGACCGCCTGCGCAAATTCTGCCCTTTTCCGCCGTCTGCCAGAGGGGGCATGTCGTGAGAGAGCGGCTTTGGGGATGTGTTATGTCGAATTTCGGGAAGATCGCGCATTTGGCTGTTGACTCTGGGGTGAGTCTGACTAAAAGGCGGGCTTCAAGGATTTCGATGGTGGTCGCGCGATGCTGGCTGCCTGGCTCAGGAGATGAAACATGGCGAAGCCGACGACGCAAAAGATCCGTCTGACCTCGACGGCGGGCACCGGGCACTTCTATGTGACCAAGAAGAATGCCCGTACCATGACCGAGAAAATGGTCGTGAAGAAATACGACCCGGTTGTGCGTAAGCACGTCGAATATAAAGAAGGCAAGATCAAGTAAGATCTGTCTTTCTGACGAAGCGAAGGCCGCCCTCGGGCGGCTTTTTGCTGTTTGGCGGGGCGGGGTCTTGCGGGGGCGGGCCTTTGGTCCAGTCTGGCAGGATGCCCGACGCCTTTGCGCCATTTTCTGGATGCCCGTAATGCGTGTGGCGCGGCGCGGGAGCCGATTCTATCGGCGCTGGTGCAGGCCGAGGCGCTTTTGGCACCATGCGGCCGGTTTCTTCGGCGGATGTCGTCATGCGTGTGGTTGACTGGCTGCCGGAGCGATTCCGTTGCAGTGGCTTTGCTCCGGCGTCCGGTCTGATCGAGGTCTATCTGCATCCCCAAGTGTTACAGGATCCTGCGGCCTTGCGGGGCGATCTTTTGCGGGTGCTCTTGCATGAATATCACCACGTCCGACGCGGGGACTGGTCCGGGCTATGGCCGCAGTCTGGAGGAAGCTCTGGTGAGCGAAGGGCTGGCGCAGCTTTTCGTGCATCAGGTGCTGGATGTGCTGCCTGCGCCGTGAGAATTTGCAGTGAGTGAGGCCGAGCAGCGACCCTATATTCCGCGGGAACTGGAGGGGTTTGGCCGTGCCTATGATCCTTCGGAGTGGTTCATGGGGAGGGGGCTGCCGCGTTGGCTGGGCTAGGCTTTGGGACGGCGGATTGTGGCGGCGGGGCTGGGCCATGCCACGCCCTACGAGGCACGACCTCGGGGGGCAGGCACATTCCGTCCGGAGGTGCTGGCGCTTCCCGAGTAAAATAATCGGATTTACAAAGCTGACAAAATAGGTCACTTATGCGTGAAGTAGAAGTTTCACTGATATGAGGAATCCTATGTCCTGTCGTCTGCACGCGCTGATCACCAGTACTGCTCTTGTTGTGGCCCCTCTTATGGCTCCGGTGACGGCCTATGCGGACGCGCCAAGCGCGGAGGCGGTGATCAAGACCTATGCCGATATCGCACAGGCGGGCTATGAAGACAGTTTGTTGACGGCTCAGGCATTGGAAGCGGCTGTGGACACGCTGGTCAAGGCCCCCACGCAGGCGCATCTGAGCGCCGCGAAAGAGGCGTGGATCGCCGCCCGTAAGCCCTATCAGCAGACCGAGGCCTTCCGTTTCGGCAATGCGCTGGTGGATGACTGGGAGGGCCGTGTGAACGCCTGGCCGCTGGACGAGGGGCTGATTGATTATGTCGATGAGGATTCCGCCGCCAATAACGAGGAAAACGATCTGGCGCTGGCCAATGTGATTGCAAATAAATCGCTGACCATTGGCGGGCAGCCGGTGGATGCCAGCACGATCTCGCCCGAATTTCTGGCCGAGACCCTGCAGGAGGCCGAGGGCGTCGAGGCCAATGTGGCCACCGGCTATCACGCCATCGAATTCCTGCTTTGGGGGCAGGATCTGAACGGCACCGAGGCAGGGGCCGGTGCGCGCCCCTATACCGACTATGTTCAGGGCGAGGGCTGCACGGGGGGGAATTGCGACCGCCGTGCCGATTATCTGCAGGCCGCTTCCGCCTTGCTGGTCGCGGATCTGAAAGAGATGGTCGGTCATTGGGACGAGGACGGGGCGGCGCGCAAGGCCCTGACCGACGATGCCGAGGCGGGGATCACGACGATTCTGACCGGCATGGGGTCGCTGTCTTATGGCGAGTTGGCGGGCGAGCGGACCAAGCTGGGCCTGATGCTGCATGATCCGGAAGAAGAGCATGATTGCTTCTCGGATATGACCCATCTGTCGCATTACTATGATGCTGTCGGGATTCGTAACGTCTATACCGGCCAGTATACCCGCGTGGATGGTTCGGTTGTGGAAGGGGCATCGCTTTCGGGGCTGGTTGCGGCCAAGGATGCGGATGTGGATGCGCAGCTGACCAAGGATCTTGATGCGTCGGTGGCGGCCGCTGCCGCGATCAAGGCCAAAGCCGAAAGCGGCATGGCCTATGACCAGATGATCGCTCTGGGCAATGACGAGGGGGCGGCATTGGTGACCGGCCTAGTGGATGCGCTGGTTGCCCAGACCCGTACCATCGAACGGGCGGTGACGGTGCTAGGGGCCGAGGTCGAGATCGAAGGGTCGGACAGTCTCGATAATCCCGATGCGGTGTTCCAGTAAAAGGGCAGGGTTGCCGGAAGATAGGCCCATATTTTCCGGCATCACGGTCCTGAATGTCCCGCGGCAGCGATGCCGCGGGCTTTTGTGATGTGAGGGTCATGATCAGGTCTTTGTTGTCCGCTTTTATTGCACCGGCCGTGCTTGTGCCCGTTCTGTGTCTGCCGGTGGCCGCCTGTGCGGGCGGGACGGAGGCGATATCGGTTGTGCAGCCTGTCCGCCAGTTCACGACCGCCGAGCGTTACGAGGCCAATCCGGGCGGGGCGGGCAGCCTTGCGACCCGCCGTTTTGACAGGCCTGCAGCCAGTCTGCCCGCTGCGCAGCGCATGACCTTCACCTTGGGCGAGGCGCTGTTTGAAAAGCTCTGGGTGCCCGCGCCCTCCAGCACGCGCGCCTCGGACGGGCTGGGGCCGCTGTTCAATGCCCGCGCCTGTGCCAACTGCCATCCGGGCAACGGGCGGGGCCGCCCCGAGGACGGGCAGGGGATTTCGGGCATGGTGCTGAAACTCTCGCGGCGTTACCGCGCGGAAGACGGGGCCTTCGGGGTCGAGGGCTGGCACGGGATGATCCCCGATTATGACTTCGGCTGGCAGTTGCAGGATCGGGCGGTGCCATCGCTGCAGCCCGAGGGGCGGCTGGAGCTGGAGTGGATCGAGGCCCACGGCCTGCGCTATCCCGCGCCGCGCATTGATCTGCCGCCCGAGGTGCTGACCTCGCTGCGGGTGGCACCGCAGATCATCGGCTTAGGGCTGCTGGAGGCGATCCCCGAGGCGGATATTCTAATGCATGCCGACCCCGAGGATGCCGATGGCGACGGGATCTCGGGGCGGGCGCAATATGCCCCTGGCCCCGATGGTGCGGTCCGGTTGGGGCGGTTCGGGCATAAGGCAGGCATGGCGCGGCTGGTGGATATGACGGCGCAGGCGTTCAGTCAGGATATGGGGCTGTCGAGCGTGCTTTTCCCCGAAGGCTCGGGCGATTGCACCCTGACGCAGACGGACTGTCTGGAGCTGCCCGACGGCATCGATGTGGGTCTGCGCGACAATGCCGAAGTCTCCACCGAGGCGCTGCGAGCGGTCACTGATTACGTGACTTGGCTGGGGGTACCCAAGCGCCGCGATGTGGCGGACCCGCAGGTTCTGCGCGGCAAGCAGGCCTTCTATCAGGCGCAATGCCATGCCTGCCATGTGCCGAAATTCGTCACCGCGACCAGCGAGGATCCGGTGACCTCTCATCAGCTCATCTGGCCCTATAGTGACCTGCTGTTGCATGACATGGGCGAGGAGCTGGCCGATCACCGCCCCGAAGGGGTCGCCTCGGGGCACGAATGGCGCACGGCCCCGCTTTGGGGGATCGGGCTGACACAGGAAAATACCGGCCATGCGCCGCGCTTTCTGCATGATGGCCGTGCGGCCACATTGGACGAGGCAATCCGCTGGCATGGTGGCGAGGCAGGGGCTGCCCGTGATAGATATCTGGCGCTGCCTGCCGCATCCCGCGCCGACCTGATCCGTTTTCTGGAGACCCTGTAATGCGTTCTGTCCTGCTTTCCCTGCCGTTTCTTGCCTTGGCGCTGCCTGCTGTGGCCGATGTGCGCGCGACGGTTACCGATGATGTGCTGCCCGCATATGCCGCGCTGTCGGATGCGGCGGTTGCCCTGCAGAAAGGGGCCGAGGCGGATTGCTCGATTGCGGCGATGCAACCGCTCTGGAACACGGCCTTCGATGCATGGATGGGGGTCAGTTTCCTGCGTCTGGGGCCGGTGGAAGAGCAGGGGCGGGCGCTGGCCTTTGCGTTCTGGCCCGATGCCAAAGCCACGGGCCGCCGCCAGCTTTCGGCGTTGATCAAGGCGCAGGATCCGCAATTCACCGATGCCACCGCCTTGGGCAAGGCCTCGATCGGGGTGCGGGGGTTCTTCGGGTTGGAACATCTGCTTTATGGCCCCTTGGCAAGCGATGAGGCGTATACCTGCAAGCTGCGCGCCGCGATGGCCTCCGATCTGGCGCAGATGGCGATCGACACCGAGGTCGGCTGGCAGAACGGCTTTGCCGACGAACTGCTTACCCCCGGTGCCGAGGGGCACAGCCTGTATCTGACCGAATCCGAGGCGCGGCAGGCGCTCTATACCCAGCTGGTGACGGGGCTCGAATTTGACAAGGATATCCGCTTGGGGCGTCCTTTGGGCAGCTTCGAGCATCCGCGCCCCGAACGGGCCGAGATGCTGGCCTCGGGGCGGTCTTTGCGCAATGTGATCCTGTCGCTGGAGGCGCTCAAAGGTTTTGCCGATAAACTGGCGCAGGGCATGGGCGAGACCCCCAAGACCGATGCGGCCTTCGCAAGGGCGATCGAGCTGGCGCAGGATCTGGATGATCCGGTTTTTGCCGGTGTGGATGACCCGATGACGCGGCTGAAGGTCGAGATCGTGCAACAGCAGATCGGGCTGACGGTCGATGCCATGCAGGCCGAGCTGGGGCCTTTGCTGGGGGTGAATGTGGGCTTTAACGCAGCGGATGGAGACTAGGATGAAACGGCGTCATTTTCTTGCAAGCCTTGCCGCAGCGGTGAGCGTTCCACGTCTGAGCTGGGCCGATGCGGGCAATCCCGCCTTTCTGGCCGCCGCGAAATCGCCCGATGGCAGCTATGCGATCTGGGGGCTGACGGCAGAAGGCGCACCGCTTTTCACGCAACCGCTGCCCGGTCGTGGTCATGCCGCCACCGCCCATCCCGACCGCCCCGAGGCCGTGGCGTTTGCCCGCCGTCCGGGGACCTTCGCGCTGGTGATCGACTGTGTGACGGGCGGGCTTGTGGCGCGGCTGACCCCGCCCGAGGGGCGTCAGTTCAACGGTCATGGGGCGTTTTCGGGGGATGGCTCGCGGCTTTATACCTCCGAGGTGGTGGCCGAAGGCTCCGCAGGACGGATCGGCATCTGGGATGTGGCGCGCGGCTATGTGCGGGTGGGGGAGTTCGCCTCGAACGGGATCGGCCCGCATGAAATCCTGCGCCTTCCCGGCCAAGAGGTTCTGGTGGTGGCCAATGGCGGGATCCAGACCGACCCCAGCGACCGCACGCCGCTGAATATCGACACGATGCGCCCGAACCTGAGCTATCTTTCGCCCGAGGGGGAGGTGCTGGAGGTCGTCGAGCTTGAGCCCGAGCTGTGGCAGAACTCGATCCGCCACCTGTCGGTGCGCGGTGACGGGCGGGTGGCGTTCTGCATGCAGTGGCAGGGCGATCTGATGGAGCCGGTGCCTTTGCTGGGCCTGCATGACCGCGGCCAGAAGGTGGTTCTGGCCGACCCCCTGCCGGGCGAGGAATTTGCCATGAAGGGCTATGCCGGATCGGTGGCTTTCGGGCAGGGCGGGCGCGAGGTGGCGATCACCAGCCCGCGTGGCGGCATGGTGCAGGCCTATTCGGCGGAAGGCGAGGCGCTTTGGTCGGTGCGCCGTGCCGATGTCTGCGGCCTTGGGGTCTGCAAGCAGGGCGGGTTCACCGCAACCGATGGCGCGGGGCTTGTGTCGCAGATCACCGCTCAGGGTATCGTGCCGCTCAAGCGCTCGGATGTGGCATGGGATAACCACCTGATCCCGATCGGGGTCTGATTACAGCTTGCGCTCGAATTTCAGCGAGAGGTGGATCTGGTCGGTCAGATCCCCCTCGACCCCGTCCAGCCCGATGCGGGTGCTCAGATTGCCCAGCCCCTTGCGGTCCAGATCCAGCCCCAGCTCGACGCGCGAGGTAAACCAGTCGGTCGAGGGGTAGGCCTCGTCCAGCAGACCGGTGCCGACACTGTGCTGGGCCACAAGCGCGAATTGTCCGGTCAGCCCCATCTTGGCCCAGTTGCTTTCGAGCGGATGCGAGAACTCCACCCCTGCCGAAAGCTGTGACAGGGACAGCCGGTCACCATCCACTAGCGCACCGCTGGCAATCTTGAACTGGTGGGCCACCTCATTGACATGGCTGGCGAAAATATTCGGCGTCAATTCTGTTGTGCCCATTTCAAAGCGGCCTTCCATACGGGCCTGAAACAGCGTGCGTTCGGCGCGGGCACGGCGCTGGATCGAACCGTCGGGCGCGAACTGGTTGTTGGTGGCCCCGTGCAGCAGCCGCATCGACCAGTCCAGCTCGGTCTGTGGCACCTTGCCCGCCAGATAGGGGCCGACCAGAAAGCCATAGCCTTCGCCCGAGGCCCCATCATCGATACGGCGCTCTGCCGCATCCAGCTGGGCCATCGCGCCGACATAGATCTGCTCGTTCAGCTTGGTATGCCCGCCAAAGGCGACAAAGCTGTATTGCAACGCGGTCTCATCGCTGCGGGTCCAGTTGGACTCGACCACCGCCCAGCTGCGCTGCCCCTTGGCGGTATTGAATTTCAGATTGCCGAGATCATCGGTCAGATGGGCATCGAAGATCCGGTCCTTGCTGTTTTCAAACATGAAATCCAGCACATTGGGCTGGCGCGCCAGAAGCCTGTCCTGACGCATCTTCTGCAATCCCGCAAGCGCGACAGAGGTTTCGCGCGCCGTCGGCCAATCGGCCTCGCTGGCTGTCGCCCCGAAAGGAGCAGCCATGATCCCGAATATGATCGCGGGCAAAAGAATGCCGCGCGCAAGCGTCCGTCCGTTCATGGAACGCCTCACTGGTTGCTTCGTGCCTGATAACGGATTGCGCAGGGCATGATGCCGAAATCTCTGCCACGCGCATGGCAGATCTGCGGGTCCGTTTTGTTATCGTCTTTTGGTATAAGCAGAAGGTAACAAAAACTCGGGGTAGGTGGCAAGTTTTCGCCGGACCGGAAGGGAAATTGTGATCGCGGCTGGTGATCTTTTGGGCGCGGCGTCGCATTTTCTGCGATGATTCACGTGAAATGGCCGCACGGCACCGCCGCACGGCCTGACAGGTTGATCTGCCGTTGCTCAGGCCCTCAGGCCTTCAGGCGTCAACAATGACATGCCCGCGCGGATTGGAGCAGCAGGCGAGAATGTAGCCTTCGGCAATATCGTCTTCGGTGATGCCGCCATTATGGACCATATGCACCTCGCCCGAGACCTTCTTGATCTTGCAGGTGCCGCAGACGCCGAAGGTGCAGCCCGAAGGAATATTCAGCCCCGCCTGACGGGCAACCGCCAGAACCGTATCGGTCTCGGCGCATTTCTGTGTCACGCCGGAGCCGGAGAACTCGATTTCGGCGGTGGCCCCTTCCTCGGGCAGCTCGTCTTCGGGGATGTCGCGCACTTCCTCGATCGGGGCGCTGAAGCTTTCCTGATGGTAGTGGTCCATATCGAAGCCAAGGCCCGCCAAGGCTTCGCGCACGGCGGTCATAAAGGGTTCGGGGCCGCAGCAGAAGACCTCGCGTTCGAGATAGTCGGGCGCCATAAGGCCCAGCATCAACTGGTTGAAAAAGCCCTGATATCCGGTCCAGGGTTCGTATTTATCCGCCCCTTCGACAACCCATTTCAGGTCGATCCCGTGTACCCGCGAGGCCATATGTTCCAGCCGTTCGCGGAAGATGATCTCTGACGGGCGGCGGGCGCAATTCACAAAAACAATGTCGCAATCGCGGCCAAGGTCATACATATGCGTGGTCATCGACATCATCGGCGTGATGCCCGAACCCGCCGAGATAAAGAGATATTTTTCGGCAGGGTAATTGGCGTTGGTAAAGCTGCCGGTGGGGCCGATCGCCTTGATCCTCATCCCCGGTTTGAGGTTGTCGAACATCCAGCGGGTCCCGATGGACTCGGGCTGGGCCTTGACCGTCACGGTGATCGACATCGGCCGCGAGGGCGAGGACGAGATCGTATAGGTGCGGTACAAAGGCCCACCCGGCACCGGAATTTCCAAGGTCAGGAACTGGCCGGGCTGGTAGTCGAAGATCGCCCGTGAAGGTGCCTGAAAACAGAAGGTCATCACATTGGGCACCTCGGGCAGCACCGAGACGCATTCCAGCTCTTCTGAATCGTTCCAGATCTTGATCGCGGTTTCGCCGGGGATGAGGGTCATTAACTTACTCCGCTGCGAGCTTCACGGGGCCCACCCGCGAAGTCATGGTGTCACAATACCAATTCACGAACTGGATCACGCCATCCTCATGGGTTGGCGAATAGGGGCCGGGCTCATAGGCGGGCGAGTTGATGCCCTGCTGGTTGTCTTCAACCACGCGGCGATCCTCGTCATTGGTATGTTCCCAGACGGTGGTGAGGTTCTTGATGTCATAATCCTGCCCCTCGACCGCATCTTTATTCACCAGCCAGGTGGTGGTGACCTCGGTCTCGGTCGGGCTGATCGGCGTCACGCGGAAGGTGATCGAATGGTCCGACAGGAAGTGGTTCCACGTGGTGGGGTAGTTGAACAGCAGCAAAGTGCCCGCATCCAGCACCGGCACGCGGCCCAGACGTTTTTTCACGGCGATCTTGCCATTCATCGTATAGCTTTCGGCACCATCCAAGAGCGGCATACGCGCCACGCGATATTCGCCGTTATCGGCCATCTTGAAGCGCGAGGGCGCACCCATGCCTTCCAGACGGTTGAAGTGGTTTTCAACCTTCTCTGGGAAGGTGCCATCGGCGCTGACACCGGTGATCGAGGGATCTTCGGGATAGGTGCGGCACAGGTCGGGATGGTTGCCCGCGCAGTGATAGCACTCGCGGTTGTTTTCCCACACCAGCTTCCAGTTGCCATTCTCGATGATGGTGGACTGGAAGGCGACCTTGGCATTGGACAGGTCATGCACCTCCAGATAGGGGGTGACGGTCTCGGCAAACGTGTCGAAATCGGGCGCATTCTCGGCCAGACAGATATAGATCAGCCCCGAGACCTCACGGCAGTTGACGGGCTTCAGCCCGTGTTTCGAGGCATCGAACTCCGGCCCCATATCGCGCGCCCATAGCAGGCGGCCATCCAGCTCGTAGGTCCATTGGTGATAGGGGCAGACCAGCTTGGCAGCGGTGCCCTTCTTGTGCTGGCAGATCACCGAGCCACGGTGGCGGCAGGTGTTATGGAAGGCGCGGATGACATCATCCTGACCACGCACGATCACCACCGTATAGGCGCCGACCTTATGGGTGACATAGGCGCCTTTCTTCGGCAGCTCGGCGCGCGAGGCGGTAAAAAGCCATTCCTTGTACCAGATCTGGTCGAGATCGGTCTGGAAGATCTCGGGAGAGGTGTAGAAGGCCTGTTCGAGCGCATGGCCGGGTTTGCGGCGGGCGAGAAGCTCGGGAAGGGAAGCGGAGGGTTGCATGGCCTTGTCTCCATGGCACGCTAGTGCTGCGCGGCTGTGGGTTTCAATGGACCCAGAGTAGTCACGATTAAGATTTGGCGAAGGCGCATTTGCGACCCCTGCGACGGGGATTTGCGACATAAGGGAAAAACTTGTCGTAAAAATTGCAGGATCGACCCTGTCGGGCAGGGGGCTGGCACGTGCCGCCGACTCAGGGGGGCGTCGCCTCAAGCGGTTGAAGTTCTTGGAAGAACAGCGGGCCGCAAAAAGCCGCGCAAAGCGGGGCTTGCGCGGCTTTGTCGTTTTGAGAGCGGGGTCACAGACCCAGCGCGTCTTTCACAACCGGCAGGCCCTCTTTGCCGTCAATGGTTGTCACGCCGTCCAGCCACGGGGTGACGACATCGGGATGCGCTTTCAGCCATGCCGGAACCGCCTCGTCGGGGTCTTTGCCGTCATTGAGGATCGCCCCCATGATCTCGTTTTCCATCGGCAGGGTGAAGGTCATGTTTTTCAGCAGCTTGCCGACATTCGGGCATTCGGTCGCATAGCCTTTACGGGTCACGGTCTGCACCGTGCCTTCGCCGCCAAAGAAATCCTCGCCGCCGGTCAGGTATTTGATGTCATAGGTCGAATTCATCGGATGCGGGGCCCAGCCAAGGAACACCACCGCCTTCTTTTTCGGATAAAGACGCCCCACCTGCGCCAGCATGCCCTGTTCCGAGCTTTCGACAATCTGGAACCCCTCCAGAACCTTGCCTTTCTCGGTCAGGTCCATCAGGTAGCCATTGCCTTCATTGCCCGGCTCGATGCCGTAGATCTTGTGATCCAGCTCGTCGGCGAATTTCGGGATATCGGCATAGCTATGCAGCCCCTTGTCGTAAAGATAGGTCGGAACGGCCAGCGTGTAGTTGGTGCCGGTCAGGTTGGTGGTGACCACATCGATCGTGCCTTTGTCGAGATAGGGGCCGATGGCGGCCTGCTGCGCGGGCATCCAGTTGCCAAGGAAGACGTCGATATCATTCGAGGCCAGCGACGAGAAAGTGACCGGCACGCCGAGCACATCGACATTGACCTTATAGCCAAGAGCGGTCAGCACTTCTTTCGCGGTTTCGGTGGTGGCGGTGATATCCGTCCAGCCGACATCGGAAAACCGCACGGTGCCACAATCGGCAAAAGCGGCAGCGGCATTGAGGGCGATGACAGAGGCGGTCACACCGCCCAGAAATTTGGCTTTCATTGTTACTCCCGGTTGCTTTGTGTTTTTTTGATTGACGAGTCAATTAGTGCATTCCTACCCTAACATGGCAATCCGTTTTTGTCATGCACATGGGTGGAACTGCGCAATCCGGTCAAAGAAAGCCGGTTCAAGCCTGCTTTCTGGGCAGGTCTGATGAGATTTTCAAATCAACGAGGAGTGGCCCCCGCGATGTCGCAACCGAATATCCTGATCTTTATGGTGGATCAGCTCAACGGCACCCTGTTCCCCGATGGTCCGGCCGAGTGGCTGCATGCGCCGAATCTCAAGAAGCTGGCGGCACGGTCGGTGCGCTTTGCCAATGCCTATACGGGCTCGCCGCTTTGCGCTCCGGGGCGGGCGGCCTTCATGTCGGGGCAGCTGCCCAGCTCGACGGGGGTCTATGACAATGCCGCCGAGTTCCGCTCGGATATTCCGACCTTCGCGCATCACCTGCGTCGGGCAGGCTATCAGACCTGCCTGTCGGGCAAGATGCATTTCGTAGGGCCTGACCAGCTGCATGGGTTCGAACAACGCCTGACCACCGATATCTACCCCGCTGATTTCGGCTGGACGCCGGATTACCGCAAGCCGGGCGAGCGGATCGACTGGTGGTATCACAATATGGGCTCGGTCACTGGCGCGGGCGTGGGTGAGATCTCCAACCAGCTGGAATATGACGACAATGTCGCCCATGAGGCGAAGATGAAGGTCTATGATCTGGCGCGCGGGTTGGACAACCGCCCGTGGATGCTGACCGTCAGCATGACCCATCCGCATGACCCTTACGTGGCGCGCAAGAAATACTGGGACCTCTATGAGGAATGCGAGCATCTGATGCCCACGGTCCCCGATATGGGCTATGACAATCAGGACAACCACTCCAAGCGCATCTTTGACGCCAATGACTGGCGCAATTTCAACATCACCCAAGAGGATATCCGCGACAGCCGCCGCGCCTATTTCGCCAATATCTCGTATTGCGACGATAAGATCGGCGAGATCATGGAGGCGCTGGAAAGCACCGGCCAAGAGGCGATCATCCTCTTTGTCTCGGACCATGGCGATATGCTGGGCGAGCGCGGGTTGTGGTTCAAGATGAACTTCTACGAGGGCTCGGCGCGGGTGCCATTGATGATGGCGGCCAGCGGGGTCGAGCCGCGCTTGGTCGAGACGCCTGTCTCCACCATCGATGTAACGCCGACGCTGTGCGATCTGGCGGGGATCGACCTGCAGGAGATCGCGCCTTGGCTGGATGGCGAAAGCCTGCTGCCCTTGGCCAAAGGCGGCACGCGCGAGACGGCGGTGAAGATGGAATATGCCGCCGAAGGGTCCTACGCGCCGCTGGTCAGCCTGCGGCAGGGAGATTACAAGCTGAACCTGTGCAAGCTGGACCCCGACCAGTTCTTCAACCTTAGCGCCGACCCGCATGAGCTGGTGAACCTAGCCGAGGACCCCGCCCATTCTGAGGCCTATCACGCGATGAAAGCCGAGGCTGAGGCGCGCTGGGATCTGGACCGCTATGACGCGGATGTGCGGGCCTCTCAGGCGCGGCGCTGGGTGGTCTATGATGCGCTGCGTCAGGGCGGCTATTACCCGTGGGATTACCAGCCGCTGAAGGATGCCTCCGAGGCCTATATGCGCAATCACATGGACCTCAATGTGCTGGAAACCAACAAGCGCTTCCCGCGCGGCGACTAGGCGTCTGAAGCCAACGTGAAGGCGAAGGGGCGGCGGACCGCCCCTTTTTCATGGCGCTCGGGGCGCGCAGGCCTATCCTGAGCATAGGACACAGGAGGATTTCCCGATGACGCAATTCTTTACCGCCGCCGATGGTGCGAAACTGGCCTATCGTGACGAGGGGCAGGGGGTGCCGGTACTGGCGCTGTCGGGGCTGACCCGCAATATGGCCGATTTCGACTATGTGGCGCCCTATCTGCTGGACATGGGCGTGCGGTTGATCCGCATGGATTACCGCGGGCGCGGGCAGTCGGAGTTTACGGGGGCTACCACCTATACCGTGCCGCAGGAGGGGGCTGATGCGTTGGCGCTTCTGGACCATCTGGGGCTGCAGAAGGCGGCGATTCTGGGCACCTCGCGCGGGGGGCTGATTGCGATGTATCTGGCGGCTGTCGCGCATGACCGGCTGCTGGGGGCCTGCCTGAATGACGTGGGGCCAAAGCTTGAAACGGCGGGGCTGAATGCGATTTTCGACTATCTCGGGCGCAATCCTGCTGCGAAGACCTATGATGCTATGGCCGCGCGTCTGCCCGATCTGATGGTGGGCTTTGCAAATGTTCCCGCCAGCCGCTGGGCGCAGGAGGTGCGTCACCATTATCTGGAAACCCCCGAAGGCCTGCGCCTGCGTTACGACCCTGCGTTGCGCGAGCCTTTCCTGAAGGACTTCAAAGGTGATCTGCCCGAGGCTTGGCCGTTCTTCGAAGCTTTCGCAGAGCTGCCGCTTTGTCTGATTCGCGGAGCGAATTCGGTGCTGTTGAGCGCGCAGACCGCAGCAAAAATGCAGCAGCTCAGGCCGGATATGATCTTCGCGGAAGTCGCGGATCGGGCGCATATTCCGTTTCTGGACGAGCCAAAATCGCTTGCGGCGCTATCAACATGGGTTGCCAAGCTGGCTTAACGTAACCCTGATAAGTAACTGAAAATTAAGCATTTTAATTGTTTTAATTTTACAAAACTTGTTTGCAGATGCTAAAACAAACATGCCTCGGAAATATATCGGGGCGGCGGCGGAGGCAATGTTTCAAGTGTTAACGAGTAACGCCTCCGCCGTGTGTCACGAGTAGACCGGTATATGTGTATGTAGCCAGTGCAGGGGAAGATATCGCCCCTGAAGGTTAAAGCTGCTCGAGCGTGCGAGGGCAGCGGCTGCCATTGTAAAAAGTGACAAGAACACGAGTGAATATGGCACCGCTGTCCGACTTTGCGTCGGTTTCAGCCATTTCGAACAGCGTCATGCAGGAGCGTAACTTGCGCGCATCGACCGTTCCTAGAATGTCGTCTATATCTTTTTCTGGATGTTGCAGCACGGCTTTGCAAGCGGCGCTGAGCCGTGTTTGCAAAGTCTGGTTGTCCAGATAGGCGCGGGCTTCCGACATATCGGCCAACCCGAATTCCTTTGATCGCGGCGATATGCCCAGACTGGCCAGTTGCGGAAAAATCCACCACATCCAGTGGCCGCGCTTGCGACCGGCCTGCAATTCCGAAAGCGCGACCGGAAAGTCGCGCTCCTGTTCTTTCAGAAAGCGTTCAAGCCCCGCCATCAGCCCCAGATGGCTTCGAATTCGCGCCATTCGCCTTTGGACATGCCCGAAGTCTCGGCGGTGACGGTTTCGCCCGCAAGGCGGCGCTTGAGCACCTCGACCGCGCGGCCAGACAGGTTGACCCCGCCCAGACGGTAATCCTCGAAGGCCTCATAAGCGGCAGGTACCCAGTCCTTGACGATATCGCACATGGTCTCGGCATAGACGCGGATCTCATATTGCGCATGGGCATCGGCACGCAGGCGCAGGAAGTGGAAGAGATTGTGCAGATCCACCTTCCAATACCATTGGGTATAGATATTGGTGGGCAGGTTCATCCGCGCCAATTCGCGCGCCAGCCCCTGTTTGCCGGCGTCCTCATCGGCGGTCAGCATGTCCTCATAGTGGTCGTAGGACCGCATCGCATCCTCGCGCAGCATGTCCAGCACGCGTGCTGCCTCGGCCCCTTGCAGAACCGCGCCACGGCCCTGATGGTTGACGGTGGATTGCGCCGCCAGCTGGTCGGGCTCGGGGATATAGAACTCGCGGTCGAGGATCGAATAGCGCGCCGAATATTCATTCACATTGGCAGTGCGGTGGCGGATCCACTGGCGCGCGACAAAGACCGGCAGCTTCACATGGAATTTCACTTCGCACATTTCGAAGGGGGTCGAGTGCCAGTGGCGCATCAGATAGCGGATCAGCCCGCGGTCATCCGAGACCTTCTTGGTGCCACGGCCATAGCTGACGCGCGCGGCCTGCGTGATAGCATTATCATCGCCCATATAGTCGATGACGCGGATCAGCCCGTGATCGAGCACCGGATGCGCGGTATACAGGCGCTCTTCCATTCCCGGCGAGACCGCGCGGCGGGTCGGCTGCGACAGCGCGCGCTGTTCCTCGATATCGGCAAGCTGTTCGGGGGTAAGCGTCATGGCGGTCTCCGTAAACTCTACAGGCGGATTCGATTGGCTCTCTGTATCGCGGGAAAAGCCTCGGGGGGCAACTGCTTGCTCTTTCAAAGCTGTGGATTACCTTGCATCCAAACGAAAGGAGGCCGCTATGAAGGTCGAATATCTGCACACTATGGTCCGCGTGCTGGATCTGGAAAAGACGATCGGGTTTTTCAAACTTCTGGGTCTGATCGAGCGCCGCCGTGTCGAAAATGAAAAGGGCCGTTTCACGCTGGTCTTCATGTGCCCGCCGGGCCAAGAAGATGGCCGTGCCGATGTCGAGCTGACGTGGAACTGGGATGGTGATAGCGGTCTGCCCTCGGACAGCCGCCACTTCGGGCATCTGGCCTATCGGGTCGAGAATATCTACGACATGTGCGCCAAGCTGCAAGAGGCGGGTGTGACCATCAACCGCCCGCCGCGCGATGGCCATATGGCCTTTGTGCGCTCGCCCGATAATGTGTCGATCGAGCTGCTACAAATGGGCGATGCCCTCGCCCCCGCCGAGCCTTGGGCAAGTATGGAAAACACGGGTCATTGGTAAGTTTACACTCAAGGCCTCCGGATGTTGCGTCGGAGGCCTGATATTCGGGGGCTATTTTCAAATACGATGTTCGTGATTAATTTTCATTGGTGACATTAGGTATGTGAACTTCTTCGGGAATAAGTGTAGTTCGTCGAGCCTGTTTGCAAACGCTCTATGCCGACTTAAGAGGATTAGGTATCGGCTCCCGTCCCCAAGTATCTTATCGTATTGCGAGGCTGCTAAAAAAAGGGTCACGTAGCCAGTAGATAGCTTCGTCGCTGCCTCGACTAGGGCAAGTTGGGAGGCCACTTCCCTTGGCGTGCCGGATATTTTTTCAGTTGGACCTTTTAAAAGCGCTGGTGAATTGCTGAGAGAAGCTCGAGCTAATTCCTTGGCAAGCGTTGTGTCCAGAGGCTCTTTGCTGTTCGCAACAAATATTTTGTGGTTGGCTGATAAAATGGCTTCAACATGCAATTCGGCGTTATTAAGAAGATCTTTCGCTTCTGAAACTGCCTGAGCCTGTTTCAATGAAAGCCAAGCGAGGATGCCCGCAATCAGCGTGGCCCCTGCGCCGATGAAGGTTGCCCATTGAGAGAAGAGTTCTGACTGGAAATGGCTATCTGCCAGCGCATAGGTGGTGATGGCCAGCAAAAAGCCAATCAGAAGTCCGCTGACAAAGGGCGGGGTGTCTTTCAACGCTTTGAGAAAATGCACTTGGAGCGATCCTTTTTTCTAACTGCTCCGAGCATAGATCAACGGCAGTCCTTGTCTGAGGACTATCTCCCGAACTTGTCTTTCAGCTTTTCCAGCGGCGAGCGGGTGTCTTCCGGCGCGGCGGCAGGTTTGGCGGGGCGCTCGGTCTGGATCTTTTCGGGGCGTGTGCCCGTTGAACTGCGGGGGGGCGCAGTGCGCAGGCTGACGGCGTTGAGGAATTTCTGCCCGTCGCCCGAGGCCAGAGCTGTGGCGCCGTCGGAGAGGCCGCGCATCAGGTCATCCAGCATCTGCTCTTCGGATTTGGCAAAATCGGCCAGCACATAGCCCGCCACGCGGTCCTTATGGCCCGGGTGGCCGATGCCCAGCCGCACGCGCTGGTAATCGGGCGAGAGATGCGCATGGATCGAGCGTAGCCCGTTATGGCCTGCATGGCCTCCGCCCTGTTTCAACCGGCATTTCCCCGGGGCAAGGTCGAGTTCATCATGGAAAACCGTCAGATCCGCCACGGTGAATTTGTAGAAATCGGCTGCCGCGCGGACCGACTGGCCGGAATTGTTCATGAAGGTCTCGGGCTTGAGCAGCACGATACGCTCGGAGCCCAAGCGGCCCTCGCTGATCTGGCCTTGGAATTTGGATTTCCACGGGCCGAAGCCGTGGTCTTCGGCGATGCGGTCAAGCGCCATGAAGCCGATGTTATGTCGGGTTCCGGCATATTTCGCACCGGGATTTCCGAGGCCTACCCAGAGTTGCATGTGTTCTGTCCTTCGGTTCATGCGGCCCGTTGCCGTGGCGGGGCTGGGGGCTCTGCCCCCTCTGGCGCGGTGCCCGCGCCATTCACCCCCGGGATATTTCGGGCAGCTGGAAAATAAGCGTCAGGCGCTTTCTATCTGGCCGAAGCGCTGACGCCAAGTGGCAGGGGCCACGCCATAGCGTTTGCGGAAGTGGTGGCGCAGGAGCGCGGCGGAGCCGAAGCCGCAGCGCTCGGCGATCTGGTCGATGCTTGGGGTGGGGGCTTCGAGGAGGAGGGCGGCCTGTCTGAGACGCTCTTCGTTGAGGAAACGGATCGGGGTGGTGCCTGTGGCGTCGAGGAAGCGCCTGAGGAAGGTGCGCTCGCTCATGGCGCAGGCGTTTGCGAGGCCGCTGATGGTGGGGGTATGGGTGAGGTTCTGGCGCAGCCGGTCCAGCAGGGGCGCAATCCTGTCGGCCTCGGTGGCGCGCGGGACAGGGCGGGGCAGGAACTGGTTCTGCCCGCCATCGCGATGGGAGGCGATGACGAGGCGGCGGGCGACCGAATTGGCGGCCTCCGCGCCGAAATCCTGCCGTACGATATGCAGCCCCAGATCCAGCCCCGCCGCCGAGCCCGCAGAGGTATAAAGCGGGGCATCATCGGTATAGAGATTGTCGGCCCGCAGGGTGACATCGGGATAGCGGGCCGCAAAATCTTTGGCATAGCGCCAGTGGGTGGTGGCGCTGTGGCCGTCGAGCAGCCCCGTCTGGGCCAGCACAAAAGCGCCCGAACAGATCGTGGCAATCCGCGCGCCGCGCGCATGGGCTGCAATCAGCGCGGCTGTCAGTGCGGGCGGGGCGGGGGTATGCGCGCCGCGCCAGCCGGGGATGACAATCAGGCCTGCCTCCTCCAGCAGTTCCAGCCCGCCATCGGTACTGACCCTCAGCCCGCCATGCGCGCGGAGCGGGCCCGGCTCGATCGCCGCTGTGCGGAACCGGTACCAATGCGGGCCCATCTCGGGACGCGGGAGGCCGAAAATCTCGGCGGTGACACCGAATTCGAAGGTGCATAGCCCGTCATAGATCAGCGCCACGACACGGTTATTGGCGATCGGCTGCAAAGGCAGAAGTGGCAGGATATTGTCTTGCGTTGTCATTTCGCCATCTTACGCGATGGGGCAGGGTCTGGCAATCTGGCCTTATCGAGAAAAGGAGTTTCGAAATGAATGCTGTTCTGTCCCGTCCGCCTGTTGCTGCCGCCGATGTCGTGGCGCTGCTGGAACCCCAATGCGCGCTGCATACCGATTGCCATGATGTGCACGACGCCGATGGCGGCTTCGTCCTGTTGCATGTGATGGGGATGCCGGACACCTATGCCCGCCGCCATATCCCGAACGCGGTGTTCATGCCGCATCGCATGATCACGGCAGAGCGGCTGGCTGACTGGCCGCAAGACACCCTTTTTGTGGTCTATTGCTCTGGTCCGCATTGCAATGCAGCCGAGCAGGCGGCGCTGGCGATTGCGCGGCTCGGGCGGCCCGTGAAGATCATGCTGGGCGGCTTGATGGGCTGGGAATATGAGGGGCTTGCCTTTGCGGGCGAGGCAGCGCTGGCCTGATCGCCTTCTCTTGCAATGCAAAACGCGGAGCCATTGGCCCCGCGTTCCGTCAGACAGATGTCTGCGCGCAGATTATTCAGCTGCGGCTTCGCCTTCGGCTTCCTCTTCGTCGTCACCACCGCCAAGGCCTTTGGGCGCTGCGATGTTTGCGATGACGAAGTCGCGGTCGATGGTCGGTTTCGCGCCATTGGGCAGCGAGACTTCGGAGATGTGGATCACGTCGCCGATTTTCTTGCCGGTCAGATCGACAACGATCTGCTCGGGGATATCACCGGCCAGAACTTCCAGCTCGACTTCCTGACGTACGATGGTCAGAACGCCACCGCGCTTGAGGCCCGGTGCGGCTTCGTGGTTCACGAACTCGACATGCACGAAGAGTGCGATGCGCGAGTTGCGGTGGGTGCGCATGAAGTCGACGTGGGTCGGCAGGTCTTTGACGACGTCTTTTTGAACGCCGCGGCAGATCACGCGGACGTCTTCCTGACCTTCGACCTTCAGGTTGAACAGGGTCGACAGGAAGCGGCCTTTGCGCAGACGGGTCAGAAGCGGGTTGAACTCGAGGTTCAGTGCCAGCGGTTCTTTACCATCGCCGTAAACGATTGCAGGTACTTTGCCCTCACGACGTGCTGCGCGAGCGGCCCCCTTGCCCGTCCCCGAACGCACGACGGCTTCGATCGTTTCGATCTCTTTTGCCATTTTGCTATCTCCGAATATGGAATGTAAAAGGGCCGCCTCCAAGGGTGCGACCCATGAGCGCCTGCCATTAGGCGAGAATGCCCTTTATGGCAAGCCCCAAATCGGCCGTCTCAGGCGTATTCGTCCAGGAAGCCCGTGGGCAGAAGCACGTTGTGACGCCCCAGATCGTGCACGTTCTTCTCGCCGCACAGGGCCATGGTGATATCCAGCTCCTTGCGGATGATCTCCAGCGCCGTGGCCACGCCCTGCTCGCCCATCGCGCCCAGCCCATGAATGAAGGCGCGACCGATGAAGGTGGAATTGGCCCCCAAGGCCAGAGCCTTGAGCACATCCTGCCCCGAACGGATGCCGCTATCCATAAAGATTTCCATCTCCGGCCCTACGGCCTCGCGGATCTTCGGTAGCATACGGATGGCGCTCAGCGCCCCGTCCAGCTGACGCCCGCCATGGTTCGACACGATCATCGCATCGGCCCCGAAATCGCGTGCCAATCGGGCATCATCCTCATCAAGGATCCCCTTCAGGATCAGCTTGCCGCCCCATTGGTCACGAATGCGGGCGATTTTCGACCAGTCGAGCTTGGGGTCGAACTGCTCGGCGGTCCAGCTGCCAAGGCTCGAGGCATCGCTCACGCCCTTCGCATGGCCCACGATATTGCCGAAGAAGCGCCGCTTGGTCTGCAGCATCTCGAAGCCCCATTGCCATTTTGTGGCCAGATCCAGCAGAACGGGCAGGGTCAGTTTGGGCGGGGCGGTCAGACCGTTTTTCAGATCCTTGTGCCGCTGGCCGAGGATCTGGAGATCCAGCGTCAGCACCAGCGCACTACAGCCCGCCTTTTTGGCGCGCTCCAGCGTGGCATCCACGAAGTCTTCGTCCTTCATCACATAAAGCTGGAACCAGAACGGATCGGTCGTATGGGCGGCCACATCCTCGATCGAGCAGATCGACATCGTCGACAATGTGAAGGGGACGCCGGCCTTTTCCGCTGCCCGGGCCGCCTTGATCTCGCCATCGGCGCGCTGCATCCCCGTTAGCCCGACAGGGGCCAGGGCGACAGGCATCGCGACATCGCGCCCGATCATTTTGGTCGCGGTCGAGCGCCCCTCCATATCTACGGCCACTTTCTGGCGCAGACGGATCTTCTGGAAATCGGTGGTGTTCTCGCGAAACGTCTGCTCGGTATAGGAGCCGCTCTCGGCATAATCGTAAAACATCTTCGGCGTGCGGCGTTTGTGAAGACGTTTAAGATCGTCGATGCAAGTGATAACGGCCATGGAAAACACTCCGAAAGTTAATTTTGCTCATGGCTTAGCAATGCCGCTCGGAGATGGCAATTGAACAATGCTGCATGGCAGAGATGTTGCGAAAGGGGGCTGTCTGCCCCCTTCTTGCGGCTGAAGCCGCAATTCATCCCCCGAGGATATTTCGGGCAGCTGGAAACATTAGGGTAAATTTAAGACTATTGTTTCAAAGTTGAGAGGCGGAACAGGCGGGGACGCCGATGGCCGTGCAGATGGACAGACGGGAGGCGCATGGGATTGCACCGCCGATATATCAATTAGGCGGCCGATACGCCCATGCGTCTTTCCTGTTTTCCAGCTGCCTGAAATATCCCGGGGGAGGCGCCGTCAGGCGCTAGGGGCAGAGCCCCCTTTTCCGACGCGATGGATCAGGCGGAATGGGCACCCGCAGCGAGCGCTGCGACAAATGTTGCGATGTCTTCAGTGCCTTTGCCCGCGGCAACTTCCTTGACAATAGCTGAACCGACCACACAGCCGTCTGCAATAGCGGCAATGTCGCGGGCGGCATCGGGGGTGTTGATGCCAAAGCCCACGATCACCGGCAGATCGGTCGAGGCTTTGATGCGGGCCACTTCGGGGGCTACGTCGCGCGGTTGGGCTGCCGCGGCACCGGTGATGCCGGTAACCGATACGTAATAGACAAAGCCGGAGGTGTTCTGCAGCACTTTGGGCAGGCGCTTCGCGTCAGTTGTGGGGGTGGCCAAACGGATGAAGTTGATCCCGGCTTTCTGCGCCGGAATGCACAGCTCTTCATCTTCTTCGGGCGGCAGGTCCACGACGATCAATCCGTCAATCCCTGCCGCTTTGGCGTCGATCAGGAACTTGTCCACGCCGCGCGAATAGATCGGGTTGTAATAGCCCATCATCACGATCGGGGTGGTATCATCGGTTTTGCGGAATTCCGTTGCCATATCCAGCGTTTTCTGCAGCGTCATGCCGCCATCCAGCGCGCGTTGGCCGGCAAGCTGGATGGTGGCCCCATCCGCCATCGGATCGGTGAAGGGCATGCCCAGTTCGATAATATCCACGCCGGCGGCGGGCAGGGCTTTCATGACCTCGAGAGAGTGTGCCATATCTGGGTCGCCGCCCATGATATACGCGACAAAGGCTTTCTTCCCTTCGGCTTTCAGGGCCGCGAACTTGGTATCGATGCGGGTGGTGGTCATGACATGCTCCCTAAGCTTTGCGCCTCTTTTCGCGCAAGGCGCGGGGCTTGTCTAGCGCCCGCAAGGCCGGATTGCCTTCAAGCGCGGGTCAATCTTGCATGAAATGCGCCTGCGCTTTACTAGGGGGCGAGAATTTCAGGACCGTTTTGCCAAGGAGAGCGTGATGGGCTTCAAGATGGGTATCGTGGGTCTGCCGAATGTCGGCAAGTCGACCCTGTTCAACGCGCTGACCAAGACGGCAGCGGCGCAGGCGGCGAATTTTCCGTTCTGCACGATCGAACCGAATGTGGGCGAGGTCGCAGTTCCCGATCCGCGTCTCGATAAGCTGGCCGAGATCGCGGGGTCGAAAGAGATCATCCCGACCCGTATGACCTTTGTCGATATCGCGGGTCTGGTGAAGGGCGCGTCCAAAGGGGAAGGTCTGGGCAATCAGTTTCTGGCCAATATCCGCGAGACCGATGCCATTGCGCAGGTGCTGCGCTGTTTCGAGGATGACGATGTGACCCATGTCGCTGGTCGCATCGATCCGGTGGCCGATGCCGAGACCATCGAGACCGAGCTGATGATCGCCGATCTCGAGTCGATCGAGAAGCGTCTGGCCAATCTTGTGCGCAAGATCCGCGGTGGCGATAAGGAAGCGAAAGAGCAGGAGAAACTGCTGCTGGCCGCGAAAGAGGCGCTGGAGGCGGGCCGTCCGGCACGCACGGTGCAGGTTTCGGAAGACGACCAAAAAGCGTGGCGCATGCTGCAGCTATTGACCTCGAAGCCGATCCTCTATGTCTGCAACGTGGAAGAAAGCTCGGCCTCCACCGGCAATTCTCTTTCAGCCAAAGTGGCCGAGATGGCCGCGGCACAGGGCGCGGGCACGGTGGTGATTTCGGCCAAGATCGAGGAAGAGATCAGCCAGCTCGAGGCCGAGGAAGCCGAGATGTTCTTGGGCGAAATGGGGCTTGAGGAAGCGGGTCTCGACCGTCTGATCCGCGCAGGCTACGAGTTGCTGGGGTTGCAGACCTATTTCACCGTTGGGCCGAAAGAGGCGCGTGCATGGACGATTCCGCAGGGCACGCTAGCGCCGCAGGCGGCGGGCGTGATCCACGGCGATTTCGAGCGTGGTTTCATTCGTGCCGAGACCATTGCCTTTGATGACTATGTCGCGGGCAAAGGCGAGGCGGGGGCCAAGGAGGCTGGCAAATTCCGCGTCGAGGGCAAGACCTACGAGGTCAAGGACGGCGACGTTCTGCATTTCCTTTTCAACGCCTGAGTGAAGTGCGCTGGCGGTTGGGCGATCGTCCTTGTGAAATCACCCGCGTAATTTTGCCATTCGGGGGTTTTCGGCTGTCACTTGACGGGGTCTGCTCTGTCATCGCTGGCGAAGCTATCGGTTTCGGGTGAACCAGAAAACGCCGCTCCGGTTGGGGCGGCGTTTTGCTTGAAGGCGATCTGTGTTGGCCACGCCCGCCTGAGGGCCATTGGTCCGTGCTGGGGGCAGAAGGAGAAGGCCGGAGATGTTCCGGCCCTTTGGTTCAATGGGCCAGCATATCCTGCACGATCTGCGCACCGCTGAGCGCGGTGGGATAGTAGGTCGGCCAATTTGTCAGCTCCTTGAGGACGCTGGCGCGGTCATTGCCCCAGAACAGATGGAAATGGACCGCGTTCTGCGGTGCAATGGCATGGTCGGAAAACTGGATGTAGTCAGGGGCTTGCATATCACCTGCGGCTTTCTTGAAAATGAAGCGCACACCGCGATTGCCCTTTGCATAGGTCAGGGTTTCATGCCCATCGGCGCGATAGGTGCCGCTATAGGACGAGGTGCCGGTATGGAAGGTCACGGTGTCGCCCTTGATATCAATTTGTTCGACGTCGGTCTTATAGCCTGTATCGTAATAGGCGCGGTATTCGGCGGCGGATTTATCTCCGCTTTCGGCTTTATGGGCAATGACGGGATCCAGTGTGCCATCCTTGAGATAGGGGTAAACCGATTGCCAGCTTCCGTCCCAGTCCGAAAGATTGCGATCTGCAATTTGCGAATCCTCGAAATAGCCATGATAAATATCATCCGAGGCATGGGTATGCATATGGCTCTCGGCGGCGGCTGTATGGGCAAGGCCCAAGGCGAAGATGCCAGTGAGGGCGAGGCGGAAGAGGGTCATGAAAAGCTCCGTTGGTCAATATTTTGCAATGTAATTACATTACTAAAATTTGACGTAAGGATCCGCAATGTGCAAATAGTGCCAAGGCGTGCTTTGCTATTGTTTTCATAGTGGTGAGAGTGAAATGCGCTGGCAGCCCGTAGGGGAATCGAACCCCTCTTTCCAGGTTGAAAACCTGGCGTCCTAACCGATAGACGAACGGGCCACTCTGGCGTGTTCGGCGGTGTCAGTGGCAGCCCGTAGGGGAATCGAACCCCTCTTTCCAGGTTGAAAACCTGGCGTCCTAACCGATAGACGAACGGGCCATTTCTGACACGCCTGCGTTGCAAGTGGCAGCCCGTAGGGGAATCGAACCCCTCTTTCCAGGTTGAAAACCTGGCGTCCTAACCGATAGACGAACGGGCCATGCTTGCGGCGTGGGGCGGTAGATAGTCGAGGTTTCTTCGCCGCGCAAGAGGTTTTTTCACGATATTCTCACCTGTCGTGGCGCGCGGGGAAAACACCCATGAAAATATGCGCTTTCAAAGGGTTTCAATAGCGGGTGCGGCATCCTCCAGCCGCAGTTGAACCTTGCTTCTGCCGCCCCAGGTGTTGATTTCCAGTCGGCCGGCCAGATGGAATCGTGTCGCCCCCGGCTTGGCAAGGGCCGGACCGATGGCGCTATCAAAGGCCCCGAAGGCGATGGCATCGCGTTTCTGGCCCAGACCATCCCCGAAAGAGAATCGCAGATGCGATTCGCCAACCTGACGCGCCCCGGTAATTTCCATCGCGGGGAAGGCAAAACGCGGGGCAGGGGCGCCCTGACCGAAGGGGCCGGCCTGTTCGATCTGCTCGATCAGGTCGGTTGTGGCCGCGCCGGGCATCAGCAGCGTGTCGATGCGCAGATCACGCGGCCCACCGGCCCCCGCGCCCTGCTTGGCCAACAGCTCTGCCAGACGCTCCATCGCGGCCTCCAGCTTGCCTTCCTCGACCGTCAGACCTGCGGCCATTTTATGCCCGCCGCCTTTCAGCAACAGCCCCTCGGCGGCCACACGCTGGATAGAGGCGCCAAGGTCCACCCCGTTGACCGAGCGCGCCGAGCCCTTGCCGATGCCCTTATCCAGCCCGATCACCACGGCGGGGCGGTTGGTGGCCTCTTTCAGGCGGGCGGCGACAATGCCCACCACGCCCGGATGCCAGCCCTCGCCTGCGGCCCAGACCAGAGGCGCATCCAGCCCGCGGTCTTCCGCCTGTTTCAATGCGGCCTCGCGGACGCGGTTCTCGATGTCGCGGCGGTCGGTGTTGAGCTGGTCAAGCCGGTCGGCCAGCGCCTGCGCCTCGGCCTCGTCGGTGGTCGATAGAAGACGCGCGCCCAGATCGGCGGCACCGATCCGGCCCCCCGCATTCAGCCGTGGCCCCAGCAGGAAACCCAAGTGATAGGCATTGGGCGCCTGATCCATACGGGAGACATCCGCCAAGGCGCGCAGCCCCACGCGGTCGCGCCGCCCCATCACCTTCAGCCCCTGCCGCACCAAGGCGCGGTTGCAGCCGATCAGCGGCGCCACATCGGCCACCGTGGCCAGTGCCACCAGATCCAGCATGGCGATCAGGTCCGGCCCCTTCAGGCCCTCGCCGCGCATCAGCCGGTTCACATCGACCAGCATCAGGAACACCACCGAGGCCGCACAGAGATGCGCCAGATCCTTGGTCTCGTCCTGCCGGTTGGGGTTCACGCAGGCCACGCAATCGGGCAGGGTCTCACCGCCCAAGTGGTGGTCAAGGATAATCACATCCGCACCCTTGGCTGCCGCCACAGGCTCATGCGAAAGCGTACCGCAATCGACGCAGATGATCAGGTCATGATCGCGCGCAAGGGTTTCCATCGCGGGTACGTTCGGGCCATAGCCCTCGTCGATCCGGTCGGGGATATACAGCGTCGGGTCCAGCCCCATCTGCCGCAGCCAGACCAGCAGCAGGGCGGCAGAAGAGCCGCCATCCACGTCGTAATCGGCAAAGATGGCGATGCGCTCGCGGGCCTTCACCGCGGCCAGAAAGCGGGCCGAGGCTTTCTCCATATCCAGCATCTCGCGCGGATCGGGCAGCAGGTCGCGCAGGGTGGGCTCAAGGAAGCTTGCGGCCTCCATCGGCGGCACGCCACGGGCCACAAGAATACGGGCAAGGGGATGGGGCAGGCGGGTTTCCTGCACCATGGCTTCGGTCAGCCGATCGGATTCGGGGCCGGGGCCCACCCAATGGCGATTGGTCAGGGATTGTTCGACATTCAGAAAGGCGCTCATGGCGGCAGTCCTAGCCAAAAGGGGCGCGCGCCGCCAGAAGAAACCGGCAGGTGCGGGGGATCGCCGCCTTGGCAAAGTAGAACGGCCCCCTGAGGGGCCGTCTGTGGGGTTACTTGCGCTTGGTGGGGTTGCGATAGATCATCCGGCGCACGGAGCCGGTTTTCGAACGCATCAGCACCGTTTCGGTTTCGATGTAATCGGGCTCGCGCTTGACGCCCTTCACGATCGAGCCATTGGTCACGCCGGTCATCGCGACGATCACATCCGAGGTGACAAGCTCGTCACGCGAATAGATCTTGTCGAGATCGGTGATGCCTGCCTTGGCCGCGCGGCCTTTCTCGTCGTCATTGCGGAACAGCAGCTTGCCCCACATCTGGCCGCCCATGCATTTCAGGGCCGATGCCGCCAGAACGCCCTCGGGCGCGCCGCCGGACCCCATATACATGTCGATGCCGGTGGCCTCGGCTTCGGCGCAATGGATGACACCTGCCACATCGCCATCGGTGATCAGGCGGATCGCCGCGCCGGTCGAGCGGACTTCCTTGATCATCTCCTGATGACGCTCGCGGTCGAGAATGCAGACGGTGATATCGCGGGGGGTGACGCCTTGCGCCTTGGCCAGCGCGTTCACCCGCTCGGCGGGGGACATCTCGAGCGAGACCACGTCTTTCTCGTATCCCGGACCGATGGCGAGCTTTTCCATATAGACGTCGGGCGCATGCAGCAGCGTGCCGCGCGGCGCCATCGCGATGACGGTCAGCGCGTTGGGCATGTCGAGCGCGGTCAGCGTGGTGCCTTCCAGCGGGTCAAGCGCGATATCCACAGCGGGGCCTTGGCCGGTGCCGACTTCCTCGCCGATATACAGCATGGGCGCTTCGTCGCGCTCGCCTTCGCCGATCACGACCACGCCTTTGATGTCGAGCATGTTCAACTGCTCGCGCATCGCATTCACGGCGGCTTGGTCGGCGGCTTTCTCGTCGCCACGACCGATCAGGTCGGCGCTGGCATGGGCGGCCGCTTCAGACACACGGGCCAAGCCCAGCGAAAGCATACGGTCATTGAAATCTACGGGAGTGTTCATTTCTTGTCCTGTTTCTTGCGCGTATTCGCGCAGTGCAAATGGGCCAGCGCCAAGAAAACCCGTTCCGGCAGGTAGGGCAACCCCCGTGATCGCTAACAGAAGAAAGTTAATTCAGGGACTTGGCGGTTTTTTGCAGGTCGAATGTTTTGTGACGCTGCGACGGGCCATATTGCTTCAAGGATGGGCCGAAGAGAATCGTCGGACCGGTTGGTTCGGGCAAGAGACCGAATGCAAGAGACTGAACGCAGGAGACTGGGCTCAGGAAGCTGGGCGCAGGAGACTTGCGCAGGGGGGGACGCAAAAGGGCGGGATCGCCCCGCCCTTGTTCCGCCCTGTTTCAGGGGATGTCTTTCAGAGATCTTCGATACGCAGCGCCACGGGGTCGCCCTGAACCACGCCGGTTTGCGGGAAGGTGGCGATGGCGTGCTCGATTGCATCGCTGGTGGTCTTATGGGTGACAATCAGCACCGGAGCGGCGCTGTCGGCATGGCCATATTGACGCATCCGCGAAATCGAGATGCCTGCATTGCCCAGAGCCTGCGCAATCTTGGCCAGTGCGCCGGGTTTGTCGGACAGGTTGATGCGCAGATAATAGGAGGCGGGCGCGGTGGCGACCGCTGCGGTGGCCTCGGTCAGTTGCGAGGCCGGAATGCCGAAGGTGGACAGGCGCAGGCCCCGCGCGATATCGGCGACATCGCCCATGACGGCGCTGGCGGTTGGGCCTTCGCCCGCACCCGCCCCGCGCAGCACGATCTGGCCGACGCTATCGCCTTCGACGACAACCATATTGGTGCCGCCGCTCAGTTGCCCCAAGGGCGAGGTCGCGGGCACAAGGCAGGGGGTCATCCGCTGTTCCAGCCCGCGACCGGTCATTTGCGCCACGCCCAACAACTTGATCTTATAGCCCATATCCCCCGCGCGACGGATGTCGTCGATAGAGATGCGGCCGATGCCTTCCAGTTGCACATCATGGAAAGCGACTTTTGTGCCGAAGGCGATCGAGGCCAGCAGCGACAGTTTATGGCCCGCATCGATGCCCCCGACATCAAGGTTGGGATCGGCTTCCAGATAGCCCAGCTGGCGCGCCTCTTCGAAAACGGTCGCATAGGGCAGGCCCGCATCTTCCATCCGCGTCAGGATGTAGTTGCAGGTGCCGTTCATGACGCCCATCACACGGCGGATCTGGTTGCCTGCCATGCTTTCGGTCAGGGCCTTGATACAGGGAATGCCACCCGCCACCGCGGCCTCGAAACGGATCACGCGGCCAAGGCTTTCGGCCATCTCGGCCAGCGCCTGACCGTGATGGGCCAGCAGGGATTTGTTGGCGGTCACGACATCCTTGCCGCTGGTCAGCGCGGCCTCGGTGGCATCTTTGGCTACGCCTTCATGGCCGCCCATCAATTCGACGAAGACATCGATATCCTCGCGCTTGGCCAGATCGACGGCGTCGCTCTCCCATGCATAGCTGGACAGATCCGCATCGCGGTTCTTGTTGCGGTCTCTTGCGCAGACGGCGGTGATTTCCACCTTGCGGCCGGTGCGGGCGGCCAGCAGGTCTGCATGGCGCTGGACGATTTTGACCACGCCGATGCCCACTGTGCCAAGGCCGGCAATGCCTAGACGAAGAGCGGGGCCGGTCGAGCGTTGTGCGGACATGAGATACCTCATCGGGATTGGTCTGAGTTGTGGTCTGTTAGCCGGAAATCCCCCTTGGTGCAACGCGCATCCGGTTCTGGGGCATCCGGTTGGCGCAGGCGGCAGGGAGGCTTTGGCGCAGGGGGCGCTTAATTGGTGCCCTGCGACGTGCCGTCTGTGGGTTCTGCGCGCAGGGCTGCGGCCTTGGCGCGCAGAGCGGCGGCGCGGGACTCCAGCGTGCTGGTGCCCGCGTAATCCGGTTCGCTTGTGTCGTTAAGAAGTTGATCGAGCGGCAGAAGTTCGGGGTATCCGCCTTCCATCATCGGGCCGCCGCCACAAGCTGCAAGCGTCGCGCAAAGCAACGGGACCAGAGCGAGGCAGGGCAGATGTCGCATCGATTCTCCTTTCGACGGGGCAGGGCAGACCATAGGCAGGCGCGGATTGCTTGACCAGCCCGTTTGCATGGCCTCCGGCGATCTGCGCGGCCTGTGGCCTTGGGGGAGGGGCTGGGGCGCGCAGGCGTCAGGAGGACGGGTCCCACTGGATGGGGGTGCCACGACGTCGGGTCACGACGAAATTGCCGATTGGAATGCCGTCTTTGGTTTGTGCCATGCCGACCTTTACGGCATCCGAGCTGCCATTGCCGCCCGGCAATAACAGTGTGAGATTGCCGATATTGAACGGGGGACGGTAGCGGTAGAGTGTTTCCACGATCACCGCCGTATCGCCCGCTCCCATGATCGGGATGCGGTCGGCTTCGTTATCCAGTGAGGCCTGTGTTTGCGCTTTCAGCCCGCCCGTGGCAGGCACAGGATACGAGCCGATCAGGGTGGCTTTTTTCGTGACCCCGTCGCAGTTGTCCGTATCCTGGGCGGTTGTGTGGCATTCGATCAGGGTGACCCGCATCATGGTCTGCCCGTCGAAGCTTTTGCGGGAGGCGAAATCATAGACCTTCTTCATGCCGGCCAGATAGCTGGGGCCGATGGCCGAACGTTCGCGCGACAGAATATCGGCCACGGCATAGGCGGCACGCGATACCTCGCCTTTTTTGCGGAAGGCGTCGTAGAACTGGAAGGCCAGAAAGATCCACACGGTCAGGATCAGATAGGCGAAGATCGCTTCGATCGGGATCGAGCCGTCTTCATCGCGGTGCATCTTGTGCAGGGACAGGCGCAGAGGGGTCATTGCTGGATCGGTTCGTTGGCAAAGACGGTGGTCGAGATGAGATTGAGTTCGCCGTCATCATCCTTGGCCAGCATCGCCCATCGCAGCAGGCCTGCGGCAGAGGCGGACATGATCGTGTCGCTGACAAGGGCGGGCACTTTCAGGCAGGCGCGCATCAGCATGATCTGGTTATCCGTGCCTTTCTGCAGCACGGGTTCCGCATCAAGGGCCTTGCCGTCACTATAGTCGTGGCAAAGGGCCTGTCTGTTCCAGTTCGGCGCGGTCCATGTGCTGCGGTCTACAGCCACCATCTCGATGGTCAGCTGGTTCATGCAGTTTTTGATAAAGCCGATATTGCGGCACATATTGCTTTTGATCTGGTTCTGCGTCGGAAAAAGGGTGCCATAGGTTTGCAACCTGAGGTTACGTGCGGTGATTTCCAGCCCGCGATCAAGCATGGTCTGCTTGCTCTGCAAGACGAAGATCTGGGCCGCAGCGACCACGAAGATCAGGAAAAAGGGCAGCATGATGACCGCCGCCACCGTTCCGGCACCGGTATCGTCACGAAAGAACTTGCGTAGGAAAGAGGTCATGACGCGCCTTGCGGTTTCTAGTTTGTCAGCCGGAGCGAGTTGATCGAGGCGGCGATCTTCGAGAAGGCATTGGTCAGCTCGTCCGAGGTGATGTCGTAATAGAACCCGTCCCCCGAAGAGCAGGATTTCAGCACTGCGGCACCGTCCGAGGGCGCATCGACCGCGAGTGTATAGATCAGGATGTCATTGGCCTTGGCCGCCGTACAGACCGCATCAAGGGCGGCATCCTTTTCATGCTGGTCATCGGTGATATTGCTGTAGGTCGCGGCCCGTTCAGATTGCTCCGAGAAGAGTTCGTAGATCTCCTTGCTCGATTTATTGGCCCCCAGCGCATCGTAGAGCGGTTTCATGAATGTCTTGATGACATATTCATGCGGCACGCTGTTCCGGCTCCAGACGGTGCTCCATGCAATCTGGCGCAAGGTGCCGGGGCTATTGGTGGTCGACCACTGGCCGCTATAGGGCGAGCCCGATTTGCGATACCATTGCGAGCCGTATTTGTAATACCAGTAACGGTCGGAATACCGGTAATAGAGATTGGCGTCGATCGCGGTCATATTGGCAAAGAGCGCGTTATAGGAGTTCTGGTCCGTGCCGAAGGCGGTCGAGGACGCGGTGGAATAGAAGAAAGATCCGCCGGAGCGATAGGCCGATTTGATACTGTAAGAGCCGGTATTCTGGCCATCGGTCATCAGCACCATCACCTTGATCGCGCGGTCATTCGAGGCCTTCGACCCTGTCAGATCATACGCGTAGGGGCGGGCGGACAGGTCGGAGCTGACCGCGCCCTTGTTGATCAGGCTGTTGACAATGGGTTTGGCGGCAGGGTCCAGCAGCGCCAGCCCCCAACGTGCCCCGACATCGATTGCCGTATCGCCGCCGGCCTGCAAGCCGGAGATCTTGTTCTTGATGGCCGTTTGCGAATTCGAGAATGGCAGCACGGTGGCATAGCTGTTTTGCGGGCAGTTCAGGACGCTGATTTCGTCGCTGATATACCGGTCGTCGTTATATTGGCGCGTGTAATCGAAACTGTCGCCATACATCGTGCGCTGGATGGGCGTGGTGGGGCTGATGGCGATGCTGGAGCTGGGCAGCAGGAAAACATCGCCGCAGGTGGTCTGGGTCTGGTCGGTCGAGAGGTTGAACTCGTCGGCAAGCGTGCTGCCCAGCACCACTTGCTGGTTATAGGGGATGATCGAAATCGAGAGCCTGCCCGCCGGAGCGGAGGCCGGCTGAACCTTGGTGAACATCAGGTCGACAAAGGTCGAGGCGCTGCTGCGCAAGGCCGAGATACGGGTGGTGTTCCGGCCCACCGAAGTGCCCATAGACCCGGAGACGTCCAGCACCATCGAGACTTCGACATTGCCAATCGCCTCGGTGGCTTGGCTTGAAATATGGGTGGATAGCGTCTTGATGCCGATCTGGCTAAGCTTGCCCATGAAGCTGGTATCCATCGTATCGACCGCATCGATACGGACCTGACGCCATTCGCCCCATGTGCCCTGTTCAACAGTGACGGTGGTGTCCAGCCCGTCAAGTCCGGCCTTCTTGAGATAGTCCTCGACCACCAGTTTCGGATCCAGATCCTGGCTGAGCGAGGCCGCCGCCAGAGATGCGCGGTCGAGAGCTGCCAGAATTTCCGTGCGCCGTGCCTCGAACCGCATGAAATCCAGTGCGACGCCGGACAGCACCAGCAGCACGGTCAGCAGCACGATGGTCATGGGGAGGATGGCGCCGGTTTCATCGTGATGCAGGCGCAGGGGCCGCCGCAGGCTCCGACGGGCGAGACCGGTCAGACAGGGGCGGCGATGGGCCATAAGCAAACTCCGGAAACTGGAACAGGGACTGCCGGTCAGCAGCAAACATTCACAAGTTCTTAATCTTTAAGCTGCGGCGAAATTGGGGCAATTCTCGGGCGGGATTGGTGCGTATGGAAAAGATGGCCTGAAATGATTGCGATTGGGCGAATTTTGCCATGATAGTGTTTAGGATTTTCTATAATTTGTAACCGCTTGCGGGGAGACGCGGCATCGGATGGCGAATCATCCTTCCGTGAAAATCCACTGCGTGTCGCAAACATTTTTTTGCGTGGACAGGGGGGCTGCCCCTCTGGACAGGGGCGCAAACTGGGCCGATATACTCTGTATGAGCTTGCCACCCGGATTCCTTGATGAACTGCGTACGCGCATCTCGATCACTCAGGTGGTCGGGCGCAAGGTCATGTGGGACAATCGCAAGTCCAATCAGGCCAAGGGTGACATGTGGGCCCCTTGCCCCTTCCATCAGGAAAAATCCGCGTCTTTCCATGTGGATGACCGCAAGGGATATTATTACTGCTTTGGTTGCCATGCCAAAGGGGATGCTGTTACTTTCGTGCGTGAAACCGAGAATGTCGGGTTCATGGAGGCCGTCGAAATTCTGGCGCGGGAGGCAGGCATGCAGATGCCTGCCCGAGATCCGCGCGCACAGGAAAAGTCGGACCGTCGCACCGAGCTGGCCAAGGTCATGGATGAGGCCGTCAAATATTATCGCCTGATGCTGAATACGCAGGCAGGGCAGGCCGCGCGCGACTATCTGGCCAAGCGCAAGCTCGACCCCGCCGCGCAGGCGCGCTTCGAGATCGGTTTTGCGCCGGATGGCTGGCAGGGGCTTTGGGATACGCTGCGGGCCAAGGGGATTGCCGAGGATCTGATCTTGGGCGCTGGGCTGGCCAAGGCGTCGACCAAGGGCAAACAGCCCTATGACGTCTTCCGTAACCGCATCATCTATCCCATCCGCGATCCGCGCGGGCGCTGCATCGCTTTTGGCGGGCGGGCGATGGACCCTAATGATAATGCGAAATATCTGAACTCGCCCGAGACCGAGCTCTTCGACAAAGGGCGTTCGCTTTACAACCACGGACCTGCGCGCGAAGCCTGCGGCAAAGGTGCGCGCTTGGTGGTCTGTGAAGGCTATATGGACGTGATCGCGCTGGTCGAGGCAGGCTTTGGCGGCGCGGTGGCCCCTTTGGGCACAGCGGTGACCGAACATCAGCTGCAACTGCTATGGCGTATCCATGACGAGCCGGTGATCGCGCTTGACGGCGATACGGCGGGCATTCGGGCCGCGCATCGGGTGATCGACCTTGCCTTGCCGCTTCTGGAGGCGGGCAAGGGGCTGCGTATCGCGATCATGCCGGAGGGGCAGGACCCCGATGACCTGATTAAGGCCAAAGGGCGTGAGGCGATGGCCGAGGTGCTCGAGACCGCCCGTCCGATGATTGACCTGATGTGGAACCGCGCGATCGAGGGCAGGGTCTTTGACAGCCCCGAGCGCAAGGCGGCTCTGGATAAAGAGCTGCGCGCCGCGATCGCGCAGATCAGGGACCCCTCGATCCGCGCGCATTATGGCGAGGAGATCAGGGAAAAACGTCTGGCTCTTTTCGGAATGGGCCGCGGCCGCGACGAGGGCGGCGGCGGGGCCTCGCGTGGGAATTATCCACAGGCTTACCAACAGGGCTCTGGGGGTAACTTCCGCCGGAGTTATCCACAGGGGCGCGGGGCTTGGGGAAAACTGCCCGCATTGCCGCTGGAGCAGACCCGCAATTCCATGCTGGCCGTGGCGCAGGATGCTGCCGTGGCCGAGCGTCTGCGTGCCGCGATGGTGCTGGCGATCTGCGTGTCGCATCCCGCGCTGGTGGCGGAGTTCGAGGCGCAGTTGGAAAATGCGCCGCTGGCGGATCCCGATCACGACCGTTTGCGCAATCTGATGCTGCGAAATCTGGGGGCAGGGGCCGAAGAGATGGCACGGCTCTTGCAAAATCAGATGGGGGACTATCTTGAAAAAATGATGAGATTGCCCCATCTCCGAAGCGCACCACCTGTTGTGAAGGTGACAGATACGGCACTTGCGCGTATGTGCTTGGCCGAAGAACTGGCCAAACTGGATGCAGACCGTGCTGTACGCGCCGAGGTGGAAGATGCGATGGAAGACTTGGAGGGCGCCGCCGATGAAGGGCTCACATGGCGTTTGAGCCAAGCAACGCGACAAAGACAGAAGGCGTCGCGATCCAAGCTGGACGATACGAGTGATATGGGGGAGGACAGGGCAGCCCTCTCCGCCTATTTGCAATCGGTGATCGATCAAGAGATATGGCGGAAGAAAAAATGACGCCGTGATGCAACGCCCTGAATATGATCGATTCACCCCTCTGTGATTCGGTTCAATGATTCGATAAAACAGCGGGATATGATTCGTTCCCGCCCTAGCCGTGCTACAGCCCAAGCCGATCAAGGAGCGCCCATGGCCGCCAAAGACATCGACGATAACAAGCCTAATACCGCCAGCGACGATGGTACGTCCTTCGACATGTCGAAGACGGCGGTCAAACGCATGATCGCCGAGGCCAAGGAAAAAGGTTACATTACCTATGACCAGCTGAATGCGGTCATGCCGCCCGATCAGGTATCGGGCGACCAGATCGAAGACGTCATGTCGATGCTGTCCGAAATGGGCATCAACGTGATCGAGGACGAAGAGGCCGATGAAGACGGCTCTGACGATAATAACAGCTCCTCGGGCGGTGCGCTGGCCACGACCGGTGGCGGCTCGCGCGAGGTTGCGCTGTCCTCCGGTTCGGGCGAGACGCTGGACCGCACCGATGACCCCGTGCGGATGTATCTGCGCGAGATGGGGTCGGTCGAACTGCTGTCGCGCGAAGGCGAGATCGCGATTGCCAAGCGCATCGAGGCAGGCCGCAACACGATGATCGCGGGGCTGTGCGAAAGCCCCCTGACCTTCCAGGCGATCACCATCTGGCGGGACGAACTTCTGGAAGAAGATATTCTTCTGCGCGACGTGATCGACCTTGATGCGACTTTCGGGCGCTCGCTTGATGAAGAGGGCGAGGATGACGAGCCCGTGGTCGGCACGATGGGCGAAGAGCAGCCGCGCCAGACCGAGAAATCGCAGGAATTCGATGCCGACGGCAATCCGATCGACTCGGATGACGAGGATGATGATGACGCGCCGAACATGTCGCTTGCCGCTATGGAAGCGACGCTGAAGCCGCGTGTCCTCGAAACGCTCGAATCCATTGCGCTGCTTTATGACGATCTGGCCGAGATGCAGGATATGCGGATGTCGGCCACGCTGAACGAGGATGGCACTTTCTCGGTCTCTGACGAGGCGGCCTATCAGAAGAAGCGTTCCGAGATCGTCGAACTGGTGAATTCGCTGCATCTGCATAACAACCGGATCGAGGCGCTGATCGACCAGCTTTACGGCATCAACCGCCGTATCATGTCGACCGACTCCGCGATGGTGAAACTGGCCGATCAGGCCCGTATCAACCGCCGCGAATTCATCGAATCCTATCGCGGATACGAGCTTGACCCGACTTGGGTCGATGCGATGGCCGCCAAGCCCGGACGTGGCTGGCAGGTCCTGATGGAGAAATATCGCGACAAGGTTGAAGACCTGCGTGGCGATATGGCCCAGATCGGGACCTATATCGGTGTGGATATCACCGAGTTCCGCCGCATCGTGAATCAGGTGCAAAAGGGCGAGAAAGAAGCCCGCGCGGCCAAAAAAGAGATGGTCGAGGCCAACCTGCGTCTGGTGATCTCGATTGCCAAAAAATACACCAACCGTGGTCTGCAATTCCTCGATCTTATCCAAGAGGGGAATATCGGTCTGATGAAGGCTGTGGATAAGTTCGAATACCGCCGCGGCTACAAGTTCTCGACCTATGCGACATGGTGGATCCGTCAGGCGATCACCCGCTCGATCGCGGATCAGGCGCGCACCATCCGTATTCCGGTCCATATGATCGAAACGATCAACAAGCTGGTCCGCACCGGTCGCCAGATGCTGCACGAGATCGGCCGCGAGCCGACGCCGGAAGAACTGGCCGAAAAGCTGCAGATGCCGCTGGAGAAAGTCCGCAAGGTGATGAAAATCGCCAAGGAGCCGATTTCTCTGGAAACCCCGATCGGGGACGAGGAAGACAGCCAGCTGGGCGATTTCATCGAGGACAAGAATGCCGTGCTGCCCTTGGACAGCGCCATTCAGGAAAACCTCAAGGAAACCACCACGCGGGTTCTGGCCTCGCTTACCCCGCGCGAGGAACGGGTTCTGCGGATGCGCTTCGGCATCGGCATGAACACCGACCACACGCTGGAAGAAGTGGGTCAGCAGTTCTCGGTGACCCGCGAACGTATCCGGCAGATCGAGGCGAAGGCGCTGCGCAAGCTCAAGCATCCGTCGCGCTCGCGCAAGCTGCGGTCCTTCCTCGACCAGTAAGCTATGTGGCCTGAAACGATTGGTGGCCCGCTAGATCGTATCGCGCGCGTGGTGGAAGCTGCGCGCGCGGCGCATTTTAGCGAAGAGGTCGTGCTGGAAAATGCCCATTGGGGCGAAGACCTGGATGCGCGCTTCCCGTGGGAATGCGGGGTGATCTATCTGATCGAGGATCTGGGTGACCCTGCCGAGACCGCCGAGGCCTTCACCCGCTACCGCCAGAACCTGACGCCGCAGAACCGCCACCGGTTGAAGATCCTGCAGCCCACCGGCAGCGGGTCGCAGGTGCTGCATGTGGGGGCCTGTAGCCGCAATCTGCGCGGTGCGCTGCGTCAGCATGTGATGTCGATCACCGCCGCCACGCCTGCGCTGAAACTCAGCTGGTGGTTTGCGCCGCGCCCCTACCGTATCCACCTGCGCCGCTATGATGTGGAGCCGCCCGTGCTGGATCTGATCCGCTCGGCTATGGTCGAGGATCTGCGCCCCGCTTTTGCCTGATCCGCTCGGATTTTCTGCAATGCAGCAAAAACGGAGTGGCATTTTTCGCAACTTTGGGCATGATACGGTCATCCTATCTGGTTTGGTTTTACGATGTTTCAGGGCAGAGGCTGCGGCGTTTGCGATCCAATTTCAGGACATGCCACCACGGGAGCAGACAATGTTTTCATTGAAGGGGCAGAAGGCGCTGGTTGTCGGGGTCGCCAACGAGACCTCGATCGCCTATGGCTGCGCGCAGGCGCTGCGGGCGCAGGGTGCCGATCTGGCGATAACCTATCTCAACGCCAAGGCTGAGCCCTATGTTCGGCCTCTGGCGCAGGCGCTCGGGGCCGAACTGATTGCACCGCTGGATGTCGGGATGCCGGATCAGATCGAGGCGCTGTTTGCGCAGATCACGCAACAATGGGGGCGGCTTGATACGCTTGTGCATTCTATCGCCTTCTGTCCCAAAGAGGATCTGCATGGGCGGGTCACCGACTGTTCCCGCAGCGGATTGGCGCAGGCGATGGATATCTCGGTGGGCAGCTTCATAGAGCTGGTCCGCCGTGCCGAGCCGCTGATGGAAGGGGGCGGCACCTGTATGACCGTCAGCTTTTACGGCGCCGAGAAGGTCGTGCGGGATTACAATATCATGGGGCCGGTCAAGTCGGCGCTGGAATCTGCGACACGCTATATGGCGGCAGAACTGGGGCCGAAGGCCATTCGCGTGCATGCGCTGTCGCCCGGGCCGCTGAAAACCCGCGCAGCCTCCGGCATTGCCCATTTCGACGAGATGATGGAGGCCGCCAGCGCCCGTGCGCCCACCCATCAGCTGGCCACCATCGAGGATTGCGGGGCCTTTGCCGCCTTTCTGGCAAGCCGCGAGGCCGCCAATCTGACGGGCGGGCTGCATTATATTGATGGCGGGTTCAATATTACGGGCTAGGCAGCAGGTGCGGGGCGTTTATGGCAGCATTTGTGGCGGCGACCCGAAAAAGCTGCGGGCGTCCCGTTACAGGTCGGGGAAGCGCAGGCTTGATCGCGCGGCTCGGAGCACCAGCCGCAAGGCGGCATTCGGCCGTGGGTTTGGCGGTTGCCATTGGCTGGAGGTCCGCGAAACCGGCATTGGGGTACAGGTCCGGAGCCTCCGGCCCTGCTGCTCTCAGCAAGCGCGTGATCCGTAATCGGGCCCTTGTCACGATAGGGGAGATTCCCCCCCCCAGATCTCGCAAGGAAGGTCCAGTGGCAGGGGCATCACGGCTGCTGGATCGGGGGGGCTATGGCCGGAGGTGCATCTCCGGCACTTCGCCTGCATGGATCAGCGGGGCCTCGGTCTGGGCTTCGATCTCGGCCACACTGACGCCGGGGGCGCGTTCCAGCAGATGCAGGCCGTTTTCCTGTGGCGCAATTACCGCGAGTTCGGTGACAATCAGGCTGACACGACGTTCCGCCGTCAGGGGCAGGGTGCATTCGGTCACGATCTTGGCCTCGCCCTTGGCAGAATGCTGCATGGCGACGATGACCCGTTTGGCCCCCGCCACCAGATCCATCGCCCCGCCCATGCCGGGGATGCGCTTGCCGGGCACCATCCAGTTGGCCAGATAGCCGCGCGCATCCACCTGCAGCCCGCCCAGCACGGTCACATCCAGATGGCCGCCACGGATCAGCCCGAAGCTCATTGCGCTGTCAATCGAGGCCGCCCCCGGCACGGCGGTCACAAAGCCGCCCCCCGCATCGGTCAGATCGGGGTCTTCCATCCCGTCTGGCGGACGCGAGCCAAGGCCGATCACGCCGTTTTCGGCCTGAAAGAACACATTCATTTCCTGCGGCACATAGCTTGCCACCAGCGACGGCAGCCCGATGCCCAGATTGACCAGCGATCCGGGCTGGATTTCCTGTGCGACACGGCGGGCGATCAGTTCCTTGGCATCCATCAGTGCAGCCTTTCCAGCAGGTGGTCGACCAATACGCCCGGGGTCTTGACCCCATCGGGCGGGATCGCGCCCACAGGCACGATCAGCCCCGGCTCGGCGATCACCGTAGTGGCGGCCATCGCCATGACCGGATTGAAGTTATGCGCGGTCATCGAATAGGTGAGATTGCCGACATAATCGGCCTCATGCGCGGCAATCAGGGCAAAATCCGCCGCCAGCGGCTTTTCCAGCAGGAATACCTTGCCGTCGATGGTCAGGACCTCTTTGCCCTCGGCGATCTTGGTGCCCACGCCCGTAGGCGTCAGCACGCCGCCCAAGCCTACGCCCGCGGCGCGGATACGTTCGACCAGAGTGCCCTGCGGCACCAGTTCGACCTCGATCTCGCCCGCGATCATCTGGGCTTGGGTCTCGGGGTTCAGCCCGATATGCGAGACAATCGCCTTGCTGATCGCGCGGGCCGTGATCAGCCGGCCAATACCGTCATCGGGGCGGGCGGTGTCATTGGCGATCACGGTGAGGTCCTTGACACCGGCTGCCACAAGGGCATCGATCAGGCGGCGCGGCGTGCCCACGCCCATGAACCCCCCGATCATTACAGTGGCCCCGTCAGGGACAAGGGCTGCGGCTTTTTCGGCAGTCAGGGCGGGCTTCATGGCGATGTCCTCCGGTCTCGCTGCGGGCGATATGTCAAATGAAACGTCTGAAATAGGTGCTTTGACTATTCTCGAAGAGCCCGCATATTTCAACGCATGATTGACCGGATGTGCAGGAGGGGCGCATGGCCCCCCTCCTTCATGCGTAATTATAGCGCATTGCGGACCGTGACGGCCATCGGTTCGGTCGGGTGGCCCAGCAGGCGCGACAGATCCTTCGAGCGGTCGTCGAGCCAGCCTTCGCCCGCACGTACCGAGCTGTCGACCAGCACGTCGGCAAAGCCGTCCGGAATGCCTGCGCCCACAAGCGCGGCCTTATACTCGGTGGGGGGCAGGTCGATATAGGTCACAGGTTTGCCGGAGGCCTGCGCGATCATTCCGGCCAGTTCCGCGCCGGTATAGCTTGCATCGCCGGCCAGTTCGTAGATCTTGCCTGCATGGTCGCCGCCTGCAAGCACGATTGCGGCGGCCTCGGCGTAATCGTGGCGCGGCGCAGAGGCATAGCGGCCTGTGCCGGAGGCCCCGATCATGGTGCCATTGGCAAGCGCATGATCCAGCCCCGCCAGCATGTTCTCCGAATACCAGCCATTGCGCAGCAGGGCATGCGGCACACCCGAGGCCGCCAGTGCCTCTTCGGTGGCCTTATGCTCGGCGGCAAGCAGCATGGGCGAGCGATGGGCCTGCAGCAGCGAGGTATAGGCAACAAAGCCCACGCCCGCCGCTTTGGCCGCAGCAACCACATTGCCATGCTGGCGGGCGCGCTGGCCAACTTCGGACCCCGAGATCAGCAACAGCCGGTCGATCCCGTCAAATGCCTTGGTGAGCGCGTCGACATCGTCATAAGAGGCAATGGCGGTGTGGTAGCCCTGTGCCGCCAGCGCCGAGGCCGCATCCTCGCGGCGCACCAGCGCGGTGATGTCGGCTTTCGGGATGCGCGCCGACAAGGCGGCCAGAACATGTGTGCCCAACTGCCCCGAGGCACCGGTGATCATATAGCGCATTATCTTTCCCTTCGGTTGCAACAAGAGTATAGGTCTCGGATAGAGACCTTTTCCTGCGCTGTGAAGGAGGCAGGTTTTCGGTACAAGGTAACAGGAAGGGAACCCCATGCTGCAAGAACGGCTGTTCGATCCTCAGGGGCGTGATCTGGCCGATTGTCCGGTGCGCCATGTGCTGGACCATCTGGCGGCGAAATGGACCACGCTGATCGTGCTGGAGCTGGCCTCCGGCCCCCGCCGGTTCTCGCAGGTATCAAAGGCGCTGCCGGATATCTCGAAGCGGATGCTGACCCAGAGCCTGCGGGATCTGGAGCGCGACGGGCTGATCCGGCGCACGGTCTTTCCGACCAAGCCGCCCAGTGTGGAATACGCGCTGACCGCGATGGGCCAGTCATTGCTGCCGCCGCTTCTGGGGCTGATCGAATGGGCGCAGGCGCATGAGGTGCAGATTGCAACGGCGCGGCGGGCCTATACGGGCTGAGCGGATGTGCGGGCTAAGGCTTCCCCTTGGCCTCCGGTCTTGCTATGCCGGAACCATTATAGCTTCGAGGTGAATATGTCCCGCAAGATTATGTCTTTGCTCGGTCTGCTCGTGCTCTCTGCCTGCGTGGTGGATGAAAACGGGCATCCGGTATTTGCGACCCGCCCGACCGGGCCTTCGATGGATCAGGCTGGCACCTGTTTTCTGTATGTCGAAGATGCCAAGGACGGCACCTATAATCTTGTGAACGGCATCGGCAATGGCACCAAGACCCCGCTGGCCACGCGCCAGACAGGTCTGGATGCGGCGGCTTTGGATGCGGCTTGGGCAAAAGAGCGCAAGATCATGGATATCAACCCCGAATGTCTTGCGATTTCGGCGCGTGATCGCAGTGCGGCGCGTCCGGTTTCGGGCTAAGCGGTGACAGTTCGCGGGCGGCGGGGGCCTATGCTGGCCCTGCTGGTGGCCGGAATGCTGGCGCAGCCCCTGGCCGCGCAAAGCCTGCTGGATTGCCGGATCGAGGGGAAGGCGGCGCAGCTGTCGCTCACGCTGGAGGGCGGGGTGCTGACCTATCGTTACGGGCCGCAGGCCGCCCCCGATCTGGTGCTGACCCGTCCGGTCGAAGAGGTCACCTATCAGCCCTGGCCCGGTGTGGGCGCGACCATCTGGGAGCAGGTGACCCTGACCAATAAGGGCGTCGATTACAGTGTTTTCGATTTCGTCGAGCGCGCTGTCCAAGGGGATGAGGTCCGGCTGGCGCGGGGAGCGGGCGTGGATGTGTCACGCGGGGGGCAGCCGCTTGCGCGACTGGACTGTGCCGGTACGCCCGAAGCCGATTTTTCCGCGATCGGCGAGGCGCTGATTGCAAAAGGGTATTGCCATGCGCCGGACGGCTGGCATTTGGGCGCAGGAGGGTGGTTCTGCCAATGAGTACACGCGAATTCCGGATCGGCACGAGGGGGCAGGGGCTATACGAATTTACCCGCGACGTGGCCGAATGGGTCGAGGAGGACGCGCCCGATGAGGCCGTGCTGACGCTGTTTCTCCGTCATACCTCGGCCAGTCTTGTCATTCAGGAGAATGTCGACCCCGATGTGCAGACCGATCTGCACGGGTTTTTCAACAGGCTGGTGCCGCCCACAACCCATCCCAGCCAGTCCTGGATGGTCCATACCTATGAAGGCCCCGACGATATGCCCGCCCATGTGAAGGCGGCGCTGCTGCCTGTTTCCTTGCAGATCCCCGTGGTCGCGGGGCGGATGGTGCTGGGCACGTGGCAGGGGATTTACCTCTTTGAACATCGCGATCAGCCCCATAGCCGCCATGTCTTCGCAATGCTGCGCTGAGTCGGATCGGCCACAGGTTCCGCCTTCCCGTATTTGGTAGACGCACTTTATGGCTACCCAATGATTCGCGTCTCGCCTATAGTCTTGTGGATAAGTGGGGCATGAGACCCCATAGAGGCGGATTTTACAGGAAAAGGGGGACGCGATGCGCTGCCCGTTTTGCGGAAATGTTGATACCCAGGTGAAGGACTCGCGTCCGGCCGAAGATCATGTCGCGATCCGGCGCAGGCGTTTTTGTCCCGCATGTGGCGGACGATTTACGACCTATGAGCGAGTCCAGTTGCGCGATTTGGTGGTGGTGAAGACCTCCGGCAAGCGTGAGGATTTCGACCGTGACAAGCTGGAGCGTTCCATCCGGATCGCCATGCAGAAACGTCCGGTCGAGCCGGAACGCCTTGACCAGATGATCTCGGGTATTGTGCGGCGGCTGGAAAGCATGGGCGAGACGGATATCCCCTCCAAGACAATCGGCGAGATTGTCATGGAAGCGCTCGCCCGTATCGACACGGTGGGCTATGTCCGCTTTGCCAGTGTATACAAGAATTTTCAGGAAGCGGATGATTTCGACAAGTTCGTATCGGAACTGCGCCCGGGCGCGCCGGACTGATGCAGCCTGACGAACGATTCATGCGGTTGGCTTTGTCGCTTGCGCGGCGGGGTCTTGGCAATACATGGCCCAACCCTGCGGTGGGCTGCGTGCTGGTCAAGGGGGGCGTCATTGTCGGTCGGGGCTGGACCCAGCCGGGAGGCCGCCCCCATGCCGAGCGCCGCGCATTGGCGCAGGCAGGCGCGGCGGCCCGAGGGGCTACGGCCTATGTCACGCTGGAACCCTGCTCGCATTATGGCAAGACCTCCCCCTGTTCGCTGGCCCTGATCGAGGCCGGTGTGGCGCGGGTGGTCTCGGCGCAGACAGACCCCGATCCGCGGGTTGCCGGACGCGGCCATGCGATGCTGCGGGCGGCGGGGATTGCTGTCACGGAAGGCACATTGGAGCCCGAAGCGCGGGCGCTACAATCCGGTTTTCTGTCACGGATCGAACATGGGCGGCCTTGGCTGGCCTTGAAGCTGGCCACGTCCTTCGATGGCCGGATCGCCCTGTCCAACGGGCAGAGCCAATGGATCACCTCGGCGCAGGCGCGTGCCCATGTGCATGCGCTGCGCGCCGAGTTCGATGCGGTCATGGTCGGGGGAGAGACGGCCCGCGCCGATGATCCGCTTTTGACCGTGCGCAATTTCACGCCCGTTCAGCAACCCGTGCGGGTGGTTGCGGCCTCGCGGCTGGACCTGCCGCGCGCCCGATTGGCCGGTTCGCTGGATCAGGCGCCCCTGTGGCTGGCACATGGGCCGCAGGCCCCTGAACAGGCGCGCGCCTATTGGCAGGGGCGCGGGGCCAATCTGTTCCAAGTGCCGCTTGCCGAAGGCGGGATGGACCCGCATGCGCTTTTGCAGGCGCTCGGGGCAGCTGGGCTGACGCGGGTTTTCTGCGAAGGGGGCGGGCGCTTTGCCGCTGCGCTGATGCGCGCGGGGCTGGTGGACGAGCTGATCGGCTTTACGGCTGGGATGGTTCTGGGCGGCGATGGCCGTGCCGCGATCGGTGCGATGGGGATCGCGCAGTTGGCTGGGGCACCGCGCTACCGGCTTGTCTCTCAGCGCGAGATCGGCGGCGATGTGCTGCATCGCTGGCGGCGCGATTAACGGCGGACCGGTTTCGCAAGATCCTGCAGCCTCGACAGGAGGCGAAGGGAAAGCCCTGTGCGCAGAGGCTGGGCCAGCCGCTCTACTGCGATTTCGGGCGGACAGGGCAGGCCGGTCAGCGGGTCCATATAACGCGGATAGGCAATCAGCGCCGCATGGGCCAGTTGCCACAGGTCGGGCCGTGCCTGACGGCGTGGGGGCTGTGGCATCAGATCGCGGGTCAGGCCCCAGCCCGCATAGAAGGGCATCCCCAGACAGGTCACAGGCTTGCCGCGCAGAAGGGCCTCGAACCCCATCAGCGAAGTCATGGTCCAGACTTCGTCACAGGCCTCGATCAGCGCAATCCCGTCGGTCTTTTGGCACACCAGATCGGCCAGCCGCGCCAGATCATCGGCGGGCACGCTGCCTTTGCGCAATCCCGCCTCGACATCGGGATGTGGCTTATAGATGATCACGGCATCCGGATTTTCGGCACGGGCGCGGGTGAGCAGGGCCAGATTGCTGCCGGTTTCGGGGCTGCCCATGCGGATCGAGGCATCATCCTCGACCTGACCGGGCACAAGGATGCGATGGCCGCGCGGCAGGGCGGGGGCGGTGCCTGCAAGATTGTATTTCGACAGCCGCGCCTTGCGGATGTCGCGCAGCAGCCGCTCGATGCGCAGCCGGTCGTGATCCGGCAGCGGTTGCGCGATCAGTGCTTCCAGATCGGAAGGGGTGGTCGGGTCATAATAGATCCCCTGCCGATCCGTCACCAGAGACAGGGGGGGCGTCAGCTTGGCCCCCAAACCGCGCGAGCGTAAAAAGCCGTCCTCCATCCGCCACGCGCCGGTCGGGCGGTCGGGCTTGCTGGCCCAATGGACAGGCTGGCCCGCGCCTGAGCCTGAGACCGCGCCTGAACCTGAGCCAAAGCGCACCGGCCCGTATCCGCCATAGAAGCGGCGCAGGTGTTTGTGTTTCCAGCGGCTCATGCCGGTCATCGCATAGCCGTGGCCGTCCTCGCGATAGGCGCGGGTCTGGGCGGCAAGCTGGTCCACCGCCTCTTCGAAGCTGCACAGGCGCGCGCGGCAGGGGTCGAACCATGTGGGCGCAAGCAGATGCGAGACGGCAAAGATCTGGGCGCGTGTCAGGCGGCGCTCGCGCCGTGGAGGCGGGGCCTCGTCTTGGCTCAGTCCCCATCCGGCATAGAAAGGCTGGCCGAAAACGCGGGGGCGGTGCCCTGCAAGAATGGCCTCGTAGCCCATCAGGGACGACACGGTATAGACCGCGATCGCCCCCTCCAGCAGCGCCCAAGGGGAATGGGGGGCGGTGACAATCTCGGTCAGGGCATCGCCATCTGCGGCGCTGTAATGCCCCGCCCTGAAGCCTGCGCGGGTTTCGGGATGGGTCTTGATCAGGATGCGGGCCTTGGGGTTTTCGATCCGCGCCACGGCCAGCATTTCGCGGAAGGTGCGGGCGGAGGCCGCGCCATGCGTGATCGAGGCATCGCCCCGCGTCTGGTCGATGACCAGCACATAGCCCGGAGCGGGGGGCGGCAATGCGATGTCGAAATCGTTGTATTTCGAGAGGTCGAGCGCCTTGAGGCGGGCAATCCCCTGCCGTGCCCGTGCCAGAAGCGCCCCGTCATCCAGAGCGGCTTTCTGCAGCAGTCTTTCGATCCGCGAGGGGCGCGCGCCATCGAAATGCACCCCGACAGGGTCGATGATCAGCCCCAGGGGGGCTTCTCCTGCGCGCCCCGTGCGGACCGAACGCAAAAACGCATCTTCCAGCCGGATCAGCGTTGCGCCGGTTCGCGCGGCGACAGCCTCGCCGCGATTTGCATAGGGCGAGCGCCCCCAGACCACGACCCCGTCTTCGGCGCGGGGCAGGCCCAGATGCAGGCTATGGCCTGCCGCCTTCAAAATGTGGCGCAGACGCGGCTGACGCAGAAAGCCGCCGTTATAAAAGAAAAGCCGCCGGGGCACCCCGGCGGCCATATCCTCTGCATCAGACAGCGGCATTAATTGGCCAGATTGCTGATCGTATTGACCGGACCCAGCGACCCTGTCAGCGCCGAAAGCGTTTTCGACCATTGGACATAGGGTGCTTCGGTCACATAGACGGTATCGCCGTCACGGATGGCGAAATCGCGCGCCATGAACATGCCGTTGGGCTCGGTCAGGTTGAGCACATAGACCATACGCTGATCCCCCACGAGGTCATCGCGGCCCAGCACGGCGCGGGCGATCTCTTGCGGTTCGTTGCGGAACACGAAGACACCGGTCGGGTCGGCGGTCTGCGTCTGCAGGCCTCCGACGGTGGCAATCGCCTCAAGCGCGGAAAGGGTCTTGGTTTCGAAGGGCACGCGGGCTTGCGTGCCGGTGGCGCCGAGTGCGGTAAAAGCGCGGGTGTCCTGTTCCACAAGGATCTTGTCGCCATTGCGCAGCGCGATATCCATCTGTGGATTGTCGTAAAGATCCGACAGCCAGACAGTGCCGCTCTGGCCGTTTTTGCGCGTGACGGTGATTTTGGCGATATCGGGGTTGATCGACACACCACCGGCGCGGGCAATCATGGCCGAAAGCGTGCGGGTCGGGCGTTCGATCGCATAGACACCCTGACCGCCAATGGCACCGGTCAGCGACACGGTCGACCCGTCGCCTGCCACCCGTGACACGGCCACCTGCGGATCGGGGGTCTGGGCATCCAGCTTTTCGGTGATCAGGCGGCGCAGCCCGTCGGGGGTGTTCCCCGCCGCCTTGATACGGCCTGCATAGGGCACGAAAATATAGCCTGCGCCATCCACCTGCACCTCGGTGAGCTGGGTGGCGTTGGTGCCTTGCTGGACCAGAAGCCCGTCATCGACGTTTTCCCAGATGGTCAGCGAGAGCGTATCGCCGGCATTGATGGTATCCGACCCCAGAACGCCAGCGTTGCGGAAGCTCGAGGAGAATCCCAGAGCCGGCTGGACGGCGGTTGCGCGGGCAACATGGTCATTGACCGAGACGATGAAGGCATCGCCCTTGCGCATGACCGAGCCTGCAAAGATTTCACGCTTGTTCGGGCCCGAGCGCGGCAAAGCGCAGGCGGCCACGCTGAAGACCAACGCAGACAGAACCAGCACACGCGTGGCTTTGGAAAAATTCGTCGTCACTGCTCGAGCTCCTCTTTCGGGATGCTTCTCATAGATATGCGTTATGCATTTTGACGGGCAGCGTGGCAGAAAGCCTGAGTAAAATCCAGTTGTGTCACTTGATTACGCGCAACTGTTGCCGTGGTGCCGCTGTTCCCGAGGTCAGGGCGTCGTAAGGGTCTTCGGTGGAGAGCATCATATCCACGACCTGCCGCAGCAGCGTGCGCCGCCCCTTGGCGGAATAGAACCCGCCCGGAATCTGGCTGGTTTCCAGCAGATAGTGGCGATAATCGCGATAGGCACGGGTATCGGGGCGTGCGGGGGTCGCGAAGAATTCGGGCAGGGGCTGGGTCGAGACGAATTCGGGTTTGTCGAACACCGCCCGCCCGAATGCCTTGAGCGGCAATCCCCGCCAGAGCACTTGCTGCGCTGCGGTCGAATTGACGGTAACGGCAGAGCGCGCCTGCGCCAGAAGATTGGCCAGCTTGCCGCCGCGCACGAAATGCACGCGCCCCCTGAGCCCGTAGCGGGCAACGCCCTCGCGGATGGCGGCCTCGATGGGCGCGCGCCCGTCTTCCAGCGGATGGGCCTTGAGCACCAGATGGTGGTGCGAGGGCGCCCCTTCGGCAAAGCCCCTCATCACCAGATCCAGAAATTCGGTCTGGCTTTTGAACGGGGAATGCATGACAAAACTGCTGTCATGTTCCAGTTGCATCAGAACGAGGTGATAGGGAAAGCCGCCATATTTCACCTGAGAGGTCGCGATCCAGCGCTGCACCATATGTAGGGGCATGCGGATCATGCGGCGCAGATAAAGGCGGAATTCGTCCAGCACGCTGACCCCGCGATGGGGGCGGAAATTGGGCCAGCGCCGCGCCCCCTTCATCACAAGGAAATGGTAGAGCGCGCCATAGAAGACATGCTGGCGCATATCTCCCCAGCGGGGCGGGGCATCGGGGAAGTCGATATCGGATTGAGCAAGGGCTGTGCGCATCTCGGCCACGCCCATGTCCATCAGCCGCGAATGCCCGTTCGAGCCGCCGCGCTCGTAGGTGACCCAATAGGGGCGCAGATAGCCTTCCTCGAAGACATGCACACGCAGGCCCTGCGCCCGTGCGGCAAGGATGGCCTGCGCGTGGATGGCGCGGGTGTCGCCATATAGCACGATATCGGTGATCCGTTTTTCCAGAAGCAGGTCCGAGACCGCTTCGGGCCAGTCCTCGGCTTTGCCCTGCCACGGGATGAAGCGGGCATCATCGTTCCAGAAGGCGGCATCCCCGCCGTTGAACCCCACACGCCAGACCGTGGCACCGGCGCGGCCCAGCATCTCGCCCAACTGGCGGAAGAAGGGGCCGTGCGGCCCTTGCAGAAGCAGGAAATGACGGTTGTCAAACAGGGGCATAGGCGGGACGGGTCCGGAACTGGTGACAGGCGGTACAACGGAGAATCGCGACAATTCCCTTGGGTAAGGTGAATATGTGTCATAAATCGGGCGGCTTGTAGATTATTATTTAGACATTCCGCCCGAAGGCGCGGTTGTGCCCAGATGATGTGCACATATGTAACGGCAGCAGTTCTTGCACCGCCCCCCTTGCCAAGTTAGGGGAAAGGGGACCGAAAAGGAGATCAGGATGTTCACCGGGATCATTACCGATATGGGCGAAGTTCTTGCGCTGGAACAGCAGGGCGACCTCTGGGCGCGGATCGGCACCTCTTACGATGTCGACACGGTGGATATCGGCGCGTCCATCGCCTGTGACGGGGTCTGCCTGACCGTGATCTCCAAGGGCAAGGATCCGCAGGACTGGTTCGATGTGCAGATCTCGGCGGAAAGCGTCGCCAAGACCAATATCGGGCGCAATTCCTGGCATGTCGGACGCCGCCTGAACCTTGAGCGCGCGCTGAAGGTGGGCGACGAGCTGGGCGGCCATATCGTGGCGGGCCATGTCGATGGCGTGGCCGAGATCGTGTCGATCCGCGACGAGGGCGACAGCTCGCGCTTTACCTTCCGCGCGCCTGATGATTTGGCGAAATTCATCGCGCCGAAAGGCTCGGTCACGCTGAACGGCACGTCGCTGACGGTGAATGAAGTGTCGGGCGCGGAATTCGGGGTGAATATCATTCCGCATACCAAGGAAGTGACGACATGGGGCGCGGCCAAAGCCGGTGACCCGATCAATATCGAGATCGATACGATGGCGCGTTACGTCGCGCGCTTGCAGGAGTGGAACGCATGAGCGAGATCAAACCCGTAGACAAATCCGGCACCCATGATGTTCCGGGCCCCGTCGAGGAAAGCTATCGCGAGGCGATCTCTTCCATCGAGGAAATCATCGAGGATGCCCGCAACGGGCGCATGTATATCCTTGTCGACCATGAAGACCGCGAGAACGAGGGCGATCTTTGCATTCCTGCGCAGATGGCGACCCCCGATGCGATCAATTTCATGGCGACCCACGGGCGCGGGCTGGTCTGCCTTGCGCTGACCTCGGATCGGGTGGATGCGCTGGGGCTGCCGTCGATGGCGGCCTCCAACAGCTCGCGTCAGGAAACCGCCTTTACCGTCTCGATCGAGGCCCGCGAGGGGATCTCGACCGGGATCTCGGCGCATGACCGTGCGCGCACCGTGTCGGTGGCGATCGACCCGATGAAAACGGGCGCCGATCTTGCCTCGCCGGGCCATGTCTTTCCGCTGCGCGCCCGTGATGGCGGAGTGCTGGTGCGGGCAGGCCATACCGAAGCCGTGGTCGATGTCTCGCGTCTGGCGGGGCTGAACCCGGCCGGTGTGATCTGCGAGGTGATGAAGGAAGACGGCACGATGGCCCGCCTTCCCGACCTGATCGCCTTCGGCCAGAAATACGGCATCAAGATCGGCACGATCTCCGATCTGATCGCCTATCGCCGCCGTTACGATAACCTTGTGACCCAGACGGCCCAGAAACCCGTGACCTCGGTGCATGGGGGCGATTGGGCGATGCGCGTCTTTACCGACGATCTGGAGGGCGCGGAACATATCGTGCTGTCCAAAGGGGATCTGACGGGCGGGACACCGGTGCTGGTGCGGATGCATTCGCTGGACCCGCTGGGCGATGCGCTGGGTCTGGTGCCGGGACGCGATGGCGATATCGGGCGCGCTCTGGAGGCGATTGCCGCCGAAGGCCGCGGTGTTTTTGTGGCGCTGCGCGATCCGGGAATGAAATTGCCGCTGGTGGGCGAAGACAGCCCCAGCACGCTGCGCCAATATGGTCTGGGGGCGCAAATTCTGGCAGCCCTCGGCCTGTCGAAAGTCGAGCTGCTGACCAATTCCCCCATGCCCAAAGTCGTCGGGATTGATGGCTACGGGCTCGAAATCTGCGCGACGCGTAAATACTGATAGGACAAGACGATGGCCGAATCCGAGACCCATTACACCCTTCCTGCGCCAAGCTTCGACAAGCCCGTGCGTATGCTGATCGTGGTGGCCCCTTATTACAAGGAGATCGCCGATAATCTGGTCAGGGGCGCGCGCGAGATGGCCGAAAGCTGTGGCGCGGTGGTCGATGTGATCGAAGTGCCGGGCGCGCTGGAAATTCCGACGGCAATCAAGCTGGCCGCCCGTATGGCCGATTACGACTGTTTCACCGCTCTTGGCTGTGTGATCCGTGGCGAGACCACGCATTATGAGACGGTCTGCAACGACAGTTCGCGCGCGATCCAGTTGATGGGGCTTGAGGGGATCCTGATCGGCAACGGCATTCTGACGGTGGAAAATTACGAACAGGCCGATGTCCGCGCCGACACCGCGCGGTCAAACAAAGGTGGCGGCGCGGCTGCTGCGGCCTTGCATTTGCTGGCTCTATCGCGCAAATGGGCGAACCGGACAAAAGGGATCGGCTTCCGCCCGCAAGGCGAGTCGTTCCGCATTGCCGGTGAAGCCGAAGGAAACCAGACCGCATGACCGAAGATATGCCCGCCGAAAAACCGCGCAAACCCTCGCTGGAGGAGAAGCGCCGTATGAAATCCGCAGCAAGGCTGTATGCCGTGCAGGCTCTGTTCCAGATGGAAGCGGGCGGGCTGTCTGTTGATAAGGTGCGGGCAGAATTTGAGAATTTTCGCTTTGGGGCGGTGATCGATGATGTCGAGATGTCCGAAGGCAATGTGGATCTGTTCCGCCGCATCCTCGATGATGCGGTGATGTGGCAGGGCAAGATCGATAAGGCCACCGATAAGGCGCTTCTGGAGAGCTGGCCGCTGAACCGGATTGATTCGGTTCTGCGGGCGCTGTTCCGTGCGGCAGGGGCCGAGCTGGTCAATCCGGCGACACCGCCGAAAGTTGTGATCAATGAATTCGTCGAAGTCGCGCGCGCTTTCTTCCCCGATGGTCGCGAGCCGAAATTCGTCAATGCGGTGATCGACAATATGGCCCGCCAGCTGCGCGACGATCTGGTCTGATCCGTTGTGCGACAGGTATTGCAGAAAGCCGGGGGGAGACCTCCGGCTTTTGCTTATCCGGCCAGTATATGGGGAAAGGCCAGTGTGCGGCGTTGCCGTGAGGGCAGGGCGGGGTGCCCAAGCCAGCAGGACGCATGACAGAGCTGCCACAAACGCCGCGCTCCTACCGTAACAGCGCCGGTCAGGCTGGCAGGCGCTTATGCCCGAGGGGTGCTCCGTCCGCGCTGTCCAGCCGCTGTTGTTGACCAATTTCTAAGCAAAAACAAAATCGGCTCTTGGTTTTTGAAATTGATGCGTTACATTGAATGTAACAACCGGAGGGAGCTGTCATGCCGCAACTCGTTCGTCTGTATATCCGTAACGTCCTGTTCGGATTTGCCCTTGCTGTTGCCTTTGTCGCAACGCTCCTGGCCTTTAACGTGGCCAATCTTTGGCAGCTTGTCTCGACCTCGGATATGGGCGTTCTGGCCGTAGTGATGCTGGTGGTTTTCAACACGATCGTTTTTGCGGGCGTGCAATTCGCGATCAACATCATGGCGATGGCCGAGGATGAGGATAAGCCGGCAGGTGGTCTGCGTCAGCACGATATGCAGTTGCAGCCGATTCCGGTTCGGGTTGACCCGCCAAGCCGTCTGCAACGCCAGCTCCGTCGCTGAGATATCCCTTTGTTCAAATTATAGGGCGCGCCTTGCGGTGCGCCTTTTTGCTGTGCAAAACTGGACGGGCAATGTTCGGCAGAGGAGGCGGATATGATTACCATTTTGCGTGAACATCCGGTGCAGGAAAATCTGGCGCTTTTGCATAAGCGACATTCCGACGCGATGCATGCCGATACACCTCCTGAGTCAATCCATATGCTGCCGCCCGATGCGCTGGCGGCACCGCAGGTCCGCTTTTTCGTCATGCGTCAGGAAGGCCGGGCAATTGGCATGGGGGCGTGGAAGGCGCATTCTGCCACGCTGGCGGAACTGAAATCCATGCATGTGCTATATGAAGAGCGCGGGCGCGGTCTGGCCCGTATGATGCTGCGCCACCTTCTGTCCGATATCCGCGAGGCGGGCTTTGCCGAAGTGCGGCTGGAGACAGGGTCGCAGGAAAGCTTTTCCGTCGCGCGTGCCCTGTACGAATCGGAGGGCTTTGTGACCTGCGATCCTTTCGCCGATTACCGCCTTGATCCGATGAGCGTCTATCTGGGACTGTCGCTGCACGCCTAGCCTTGTGTTTCGCACAAGACTTGCCGTGCTGGCAGGTCTCAGGGGCTGGGGCGCATTTGCGGGCGGGGCTAAAACAAGACCCGTGGCAGGGGATCTGCTGCGTGGCTGCATGGGGCAGGCCTGCGCAGTTTCCCAGCCCATGGAACCCAGAGATCCAGTTCCGCTGGGGTCCATTTCTGGCGGGGATCCTTTTCCCTTGGCAAGTTGACAATATGCGCGTTTTGTCTGATACGCTTTGAGAAAGTGCGGGCCGTTAGCTCAGCTGGATTAGAGCAGGGAACTTCTAATTCTCAGGTCGGGGGTTCGAGTCCTCCACGGCTCGCCAAAATTCCTCTTTTCTGCAAAGAGACCCGAGCGGCTGGCGCTTCGTGTCTTTGCGCCCCAAAGGGCCTCTGACGTCTATCGGGTTCCGGTCGTCGCGGGGCACAATCCCTGCGGTTTTTCAGAAAATTTCAAATTCAGGCTGAGGTGGCGGGCTGTGGCAGACGTCTATTCTCCAGCAACGCTCGTATGTCTGCGCGCGAGAAGATTTTGAACTGGGACCTATCCATGAAACTGAGCCGTCTTTCCTGCCGCCCTTATAGCCGTTTCTGCGTGAGTCTGGGTTTTCGAGTCATGGCGTCCACGGCCATACTCGGGGGGCTGCCGTGATTTCACCCGCAGGGGCACAGGTGACAGTGTCCTATGCGATTGCGCCGGGTCCGCTTGGGTCCGTGCTGACGCAATTCGGTCAGGCATCGGGGCTACAGATTTTCTATCCGGCGGATCTCGTTCGCGGGAAACGGTCATCGGGGGTTTCGGGGGCGCTGTCGGTGGATGCCGCTTTGGCAACTGTCCTGTCAGGGACGGGCCTTGTGTTCCAGTATACCAGCGAGAGCACCGTGACGCTTGTCGGCAATACGGGGGCGGGCACTCTCGGGGACGATGGCGCGGTGGCGCTTGATCCGATTCTGGTCGAGGGGGGCGGTCTTGCGCCTGCAACGCCGAATTCCGCGCTGATGTCGGATGATCCGCGTCTTCAGGCGGGCACAAAAACCGTTGTGACGGCAGAAGATCTGGCAAATGGCGGCAATACGAATGTGGCCGAGGCGATGAAAAGCGTGCCGGGCGTATTTGTGACAAATAACCAGATCAGCATCGGGGGGGCGGGCACTGATTACACCAAGATCATGATTGATGGTGTGCCGGTCACCACAGAGGAACTCAAGCAGAAGGGCGCATCCTATAAAGGCGATCTGGAATGGGTGCCGATGGATGCAATCGCGCGGATCGAGGTCATTCAGGGGCCGGGGGCTGCGCTTTACGGGTCCGGCGGTATCGGGGGGGTGGTCAATATCATCACCAAGAAGGACGATCAGGAGCGGCTGAAAGGCGCGCTTACGGCAGAATATTACGCCGCAACCGGTGATGAGACGGGATCGACCAAACGTGTCAGCGGCTCTGTCTCGGCACCTCTGATCAAAGGCGCTCTGAGCATGTCTTTATGGGGTGATTTTACCCGCCATGATGACGATGAAGATGGCGGGCAGCGCGAAAGCAAGGATCTCAAGGCACGGGTCCACTGGCGCCCTGATGATGCGCAGGATCTGACATTCGAAATCGGCCATTCCGACCAGAGCTATATGAAAGATACCGCAGAGGATGACGGTCTTAACGGGGTTGTCCGTGATACGCTGTCCCTGCGCCATAGCGGACAATGGAGCTTTGGCGAGGAAGCCCTGAGCCTGTTCTGGGAGAAATCGACAACGGATCTGGCGGTCAGCAATACCGATACCGTCACCACCTTGCAGCAGTCGGAAGACTATCGGACCTATGGTCTGGAAGGCACGCTGACCGATACCTACACGCTGGGCGGCATCGACCATGCGGTGGTCTATGGTCTTGAGGCGTCGCATGCGCGGCTGGCAGATGGCGGGCAGGGGAGCCTTTATTACAGCCCCGATGGCAGTGTTGCCGGCGGGGGAAGCACCTCGGATATGACCAAGCTCGGCCTTTATGCCAAAGACCAGATGTCGATCACCGACCGCTTCCGCATCGATACCGCATTGCGCTATGACTATAACAGCATCTACGGCGACCATCTCTCGCCGGTGGTGAATGCGGCCTATGACATCACTGATGCGCTGACCTTCAAAGCGGGGATCGGCAAGAGCTTCAAGGCACCCAATCTGCGCCAGTCGAATGAAGACTACCTCTATGCCGAATATAAGGCCAATCGCGGCATCATGACCTACTGGCTGGGAAATGACGATCTCAAGCCGGAACTGGCCACCAATTACATGGCCGGTTTCTATTATGATCAGGGGCCGATCACCGGCAGCGTCAGCGGTTTCCTCAATAACATTACCAACCGCATTCAGGGCAACGAGATCGGCACGTTCAACGGTGTGCGGGTCAAACAATATGTCAATGTCAACGAAGCCCGCACGAGCGGGATACAGGGCAATCTGAACTATGCGCTGAGCGACAGGCTGCAATGGAATACCACATTCTCGAAACTGCTTGAATCCAAAGACCTTGCAAGCGGGTCGGTGCTTTCGGAAGAGCCCGATATCAAGATCCATACGGAACTGTCATGGCAGGCGACGGACCGGCTGATGCTGACCGGCTCGATTGACCATTATGGCAAGCAGGTTGAAGTGACCGGCGAGGATAGCAGCGGTGAAGAACGTATTCCGGCCTATACCGTGGCCAATGTTCTGGCCAAATACACCCTGACGGACCATGCCTCGTTGAAAGCAGGGGTCAATAATATCTTTGATGAACAGCCCGACACCGATGCAGATTACACCGAGGATTCCCGCACCTACTTTATCTCGGCATCGCTTGATTTCTGACCGGAATGCCGGGGCATTGCAGAGTGTCTTTCAGAGTGTTTTTGTCGGGAATTTCGGTCGAAAATCTTGCAAACAGGCTTATGATAAGGTAGCCCATAGAAACCGGAGGAGCCTGACGCCACTTCAAACATTCGGGTGTTCTGGTGTCCAGCTTCCTTGCATCTTCAGGCAGGTCCGTGTCGGGTGTCGTGTCCCTTTCTCAGGGGGGCGCGTCAGGGCGATTGTGCCATGCCGGATGATCTCTCCCGTCGAAAGATACTCGGGGTTTTTCTGTCCAACTATCGGGCGATAACGCGGCGGGTGGCGGCAAGGTTGGGCAGTCCTGCGGATGCGGAAGATGTCCTTCAGGAAAGCTGGTTCAAGCTCCAGCGGTTAGGGGACGCTCCGCATGTCGCGCATCCGGCTTCCTTCGTCCATAGCGTGGTCAATAACGTCGCGAATGACTTCCTGCGGGCGCATAGCACGCGGGTGCGATACGAAACCGCACCGGAGATGGAGACCCAAAGCCGCCACGCGCCCTCGACGGAACAGGTCTATGATTACGCGCAAAGGCTGCGCAGGCTGCAAAGGGTGATCGCGTCCCTGCCACCGCGGCAAAGGCAGGCGTTCACGCTCCATAAGTTCGACGGGTTGTCGCATTCTGAGGTGGCTGCGGAAATGGGGATCAGCCGCAGCGCCGTCGAGAAACTGGTGATGAAATCCTTGCAGCGATGCCGTGACGAATTGGCAGGCGATCTAAAGGAAGATTAGGACACGGATGTGACGCATGTCATGAAGGAAGAGAACGCTGTGAAATCCGAGGCCCTTCATTGGTTTGTGACGCTCCACTCCAAAGAGGCGACAGAACAGGACCGGCAGGCTGCGGCGCATTGGTTGGCCAAAGATCCTGCGCATCGTGCCGAGTTCGAGGCCCTTGGGGATGTCTGGCGGGCTCTGGATGATGTGAAGGATCTTCCGGCTCCGGTGTTCCGAAGGCCGGTCAGCGCCAGTCGTCGGGCCTTTCTTTCGTCAGGTCTGGCGGCAGGGTTTGCGGCGGCAGGGCTGGGCTATGTGCACCACCGCATGGCCGCGCCGGTCCTGCAGGAGACCGGAATCGGGGAAATCCGTTCGGCGCAGCTCAGCGGTGGCACCGCAGTGGATCTGGATGCCGGAACGGCGCTTGCCGCCGAAGATCACGGCGGCGGCTGGCTGCGTCTGCGTCAGGGCCGCGCGCGGTTCCGCGTGGCCGAGAACGCGTCGCCGCTGCATCTGAAAGCCGGGCATGTCAGCCTGCAGGCGGGGGCAGGGGCGTATCAGCTGCATCTTTGGAAACATGCGCTGGCCGTAAGTGTGCAGGAGGGCGAGGCCCGTCTGGCGCATCCCCATGCGGGCAATCTGAAGATTGGCAGGCACCAGCAGGTGCTGCTGGAGGGCCATCACTGGGGCGCATGCCAACAATGGAGCCCGCAGACCGGTAATGCCTGGATGTCGGGGCGGTTCATTTTCGAGGATCAGCCTTTGGGCAGGGTTCTGGACGACCTTGGCCGCTATCGGCATGGCAAGGTAATCGTGATGGAACAGGCGCTGTTGCAGCTGCCGGTCAGCGGCGTCTTTGCCACACATCGCCCCGAGGACGTGCTCGCCGCCATCGAGGCAACCCTCCCCGTCAGACGCTACGCGCTGACCGACTATCTTGTGGTCTTGCGCGCGGCCTGAGGGCGCAAAGGGTCAGGTCGCAAAGCGCCCTCAGCTTGTTTCCTCCAGCAGCGCGTCGATAGAGACCCCGCGTTTGGCGGCCGCAATCTTTGCCGCTTCGCGGATCGCGGGACTGCGGCGCATCAGTTTACGGAAGCGTTTCTCGTCGAGTTCCAGAATGGTCGAGGGCGTGATCGCGCGCACATCAGTGCGGCGCGGCTTGCCTGTCAGCAGGGCCAGTTCGCCGAACATGTCGCCACGGCCCAAACGCGAGATCTGCCCCGCGGTTTCAAGCTCGACCGCGCCGGAGGCGATAAAGAAGACGCTGCGGGCATGGCTTTCCTTGCGCATGATCTTGTCGCCCGGGTCGAAATAGCGCGTGCGCAGGCTGCGGCCCAGAGGTTTGCGCACCGCGTCGTCGAGATCCTCGAACAGTCGCATCCGGCGCAGGATATCGGCCCGCTGCACCTGTAGATCCAGCATCGGGCGCTCTTCGGCCTGAAGCCTGCGCGCCGAGATATCCTGTATCAGCGAAATGAAGACTTCCTCGCTGATCAGGCCGTCCTCATGCATGATGTTATATTCGCGCTCTTCCATCCGCAGCGCGGTGCGGCGGATCAGGCGGCGCTCCAGTTCCTCGGCATAGCCGGGATATTGCAGCCTCAGGCCGAAGAGGGCGGTTTCGATATTTTCCACCCGACGGCCCAGTAATTCGCGCAGAAGGTCGGCCACGCGACGCCCGTGGATCCGGCGGATGCGGGCGTCGATGAAGGTGTCCAGATCACGCAGGATCATCCGTTCCGAGATCAGGCGTTCGAAACGGTCGGCGGTCAGCAGGGCCAGCGGGGCGGAGAAATGCGCGCGGTTATGCAGGAAGCTTGCGATGCGGAAGGCGCGCCCGTAAGACACCGCGCGTCGGGCGGCACGTTGATAGCCGGTCCGGCCATGCGTGCGGGCGCCCTCGATCAGATGGTCGGTCTGGCTCAGCGCGGCCTCGCCAATGCGCGCGGAAATCGAGCGGTCGCGCAGGCGGATCAGCACCTGTTCGCGCTCGAACCCCGCCAAGGCGATCAGACCCAGCGTGATGCGGTCACGGTCAAGGATATTGGCACCGGCCTCGGCCGAGCGCACGACCGCGTCCAGCCGCTCGCCGAAGCGCTTGGCCTCGGCCCGCACGATCTCGTGGTTCAGCTTGTAGTTGTCGCTGGATTTGGCGACATCTTCCCGCACGGTTTGCAGCGAAACGGCGATCACCTGATTGGCCAGCGCCTGATCCAGCGGGGACAGCTTGTCCAGCCCCAGCCGCCCGATCACGCTGCGCAGGGTTGTCCCTTGCACGATTAGGGTGAACAGGGTGAAGCCGGTGGCCAGAATACCGACCACGCGCTTGATCTCGACAGGGACCAGCGCGTTTTCGGTGACCGCCAGCGCCAGCGCCAATGTGACCGCGCCGCGCAGCCCGCCCCACAGGATCGCCACCCGATAGGGGCGTTCCACGACCGGCGAAAGGCGCAGCAGGGTCAGCACCGGCAGCAGGCCGAACAGGATCACCGCACGCGCCAGAATGGCGGCCAGCACCACGACCCCGATCAGCAGGAAGTCGGTGACTGTCGTGCCTTCAAGCAGCCGCGGGATCAGCAGCGCGGCGAGAATGAAGATCAGCGCCCCTGCCCAATGCGCCACCAGATCCCATGTCTCGCGCATATTGGTCCATGTCGTCGGCTCGATCCGGCGCGGGCCCGCCAGATTGAGCGTCAGCCCGGCGGCGACAACCGCAATCACCCCCGAGGCCCCGACAAGCTGTTCGGCGATGATATAGGCCAGATAGGGCAGCGCGACCGAAATCGACATCTGGGCCTGTTCATAGCGTGGAAACAGGCCCATGATCCGCAGGCCGATCTGCGACAGGATCCAGCCCGTCATGACGCCTCCGGCGATCAGCATCGGAAAGCGGCCAAGCGCCTCGCCCAGTTTGGGGTCCGGTACCCCCAGCATGACATAGCTGACAAACAGCCCGAAAAGCGCGATGGCGGCGGCATCGTTCAGCAGGCTCTCGCCTTCGATGATCCGCGCCAAGCGTTGCGGGGCCGAAAGCGAGCGGAAGATGCTGACCACAGCCGAAGGGTCCGTGGTCGAGACAATGGCGCCGACCAGAAGGCAGGCGGCCAGCGGCAGGCTGGAGGTATAGGACAGCGCATAGCCCACCGAGAGTGTCGCCACCACCACCGCCACCACGGCCATGACCAGAATGGGCACCCAGTCATCCAGCATCCGGCGCAGGTTCATGCCCAGCGTGACCTGAAACAGCAAGAGCGGCAGGAAGATATAGAGGAAGACATTCGCCCTGATCGGCAAATTCAGGATCGCCTCGGCCAGCGGGTTCAGCGCGTCGGTCAGGGTGGTCTGCAAAAAGAAGATGGCAGCGCTGCCGATCAGGATACCCAGCAGCGCGATGATCACGGAATAGGGCAGGCGCAAACGCGCGGCCAGAGGTTCGGCAATGCCGATCACAAAGAAAAGCGATGCGATGACCGCGACGATGATAACGATTTCCATGACCCGAATGATAGCGGCTGACAATGGCCCTTTGAAGGCGGTTTCGCAGGGCCTTCTGGCAGGCAGGGGAAAGGGGGAGGGGTGGCTAGATATGAAAGCAGCCGCCGAAGATCGGCGGCTGCGCTATTGGCTTTCCGGCCGAGACAGGCAGGTAGGCGCCTTAGTCGCGGTTCCCCATGAGCTGCAAGAGCATCATGAACAGGTTGAGGAAGTCCAGATAGAGGCTCAGCGCCCCCATGATGGCCGCTTTGCCAAGGAAGTCCTCGCCCGAATGGGCCATTTCGATATAGGTCGCTTTGATCTTCTGGGTGTCATAGGCGGTGAGGCCCGCGAAGATCAGCACGCCCAGCACGGACACCGCAAAGGCAAGCGCCGAGCTGGCGATGAAGATGTTGACGATCGAGGCCACGATGAGGCCGATCAGACCCATCATCAGGAACGAACCCATAGCCGACAGGTTACGTTTGGTGGTGTAGCCATAAAGCGAGAGCGACGCGAAGGCGATGGCCGTCACGAGGAAGGTCTGCGCAATGGAAACGCCGGTGAAGACAAGGAAGATCGACGAGATCGAGGCACCGACAAGGGCGGCATAGACCCAGAACACCAGCTGCGCCGCACCAACCGACATGCGGTGGATCGTGGCCGAGAACAGGAAGACCACGGCCAGCGGGGCCAGCATCACCACCCATTTCAGCGGCGAGGTGTAAAGCAGCGCGCCGAACTGGGTCAGCATGGTGCCATTGCGCATGGTGCCGACGGCCATCGACGGATCATTGGTCATTGCAAGACCGGCCAACGCCCATGCCACGACCCCGGTGATCAGCATCGCTGCCGACATCAGCCCGTAGACCTTGTTCATATGAGCGCGCAGACCTTCGTCGATCAGCGCCTGACGCGTACCGGCATTGGTGCGCATCGTGTTAAAACCAGCCATCAAATCCCTCCATGAAGCGGCGCGCGCCTCGTGTGGCACGCTTGTCGTCTGCCGATATTGGCAGGCTTGCTGATCATTTCAAGAGAGAGTCGCTGCGGTTTTGGCCGGAAAAGAGGTTAACCGGAGAGTTTTTCACGCGGATGTGGAAGGTGCCATCCGGATGACCAGCTTTCCGGTCGAGCGGCGGCTGCGCAGCATTTCAAAGGCCTCCTCGATCTGGGCAAGATCGAAGACATGCGAGATATGCGGGGTCAGCAGCCCCTTGGCGTGATCTTGCATCACGGCTTCGACAGAGCTGCGGAACATCTCCGGATCAATCTGCCGCATTCCGCCCCAATAAAGGCCGAGAATGGAGATGTTCTTGACCAGCGCGTGATTCAGCGGCAATTCGGGCGGAGTGCCGCCCGCAAAGCCGATCAGCAGAAAGCGTCCGCCCGGTTTGAGCGCGCGAAACGCGGCCTCGCCCAACGCGCCGCCCACGGCATCATACACAACATCCACACCGCCCAGTTCTTTCAGGCGGGCTTTCAGGTCGGCGCTTTCGCTATCCAGCGTGATCGCCGCGCCTGCTGCGCGCGCCACCGCGCATTTTTCTGCCCCGCGGGCCACGGCAATGACCTTTGCGCCAAGCCTTGCGCCGATTTCCACGGCGGTCAGCCCGACCCCGCCAGCCGCTCCGATGACGGCCAGCGTCTCGCCGCTACGCAAGCCCGCCTTCCGGTCCAGCGCGAGATGCGAGGTGCCATGCGCGATCAGCAGGCCCGCGGCCTCCAGATAGGATGTGCCCTGCGCAAGCGGAATGCAGCTTTCTTCGGGGAAGCAGCCATAGTCCGCCAGCCCCCCTTGACCGGCATAGATCACAACGCGCGTGCCCAGCGGGGTCGATGTGCCTTCGCCGCAGCCTACGACCTCGCCCGCGCATTCCAGCCCCAAGGTGAAGGGCGGGGCGGGGGTGTCCTGATAACGCCCCTGCATCATCAGCAGATCGGCGAAATTCAGACCACAGGCATGGATGCGGATTTTCAGCTCTCCTGCGGCGGGAACCGGATCAGGCAGGGAGCGGACCTGCGGCACCGCAGAAAAGTCGTGAATTTGATAGGCTTTCATAGGGCTCTTCCGTCGCATTCGGGATCGGGCAAGCCTATAATCTGAGTCGTGCAGCGCAAGCGGTTTAGAATGATTCGTATTGGAATTACGTATAACCAAAATTTTGACACATTTGCATTTTGCGATGCAAATTGCGAAACACGCTGAGGGAGAGGGGGGGTAAATTAGGCTCGCTTTAAGCTTCGCGACGATAAAATTTAAGAAAGCGACGCAAAGATTAACTTTGTTTAGGCTTTTTATACCAGTTTTGACGACCATTTGTGAGGAAATGCCGCCCTATGCGTGTGCGTACGTGCTAGGTTCCTTTTTGTAGTGTTGTAAGGACGATTGAATGAAACACCCAGTTGATGCCCATGTGGGCAAACGTATTCGCCATCGTCGCTGGATGATTGGCGTTACGCAGCAACAACTTGCTGACAAGGTTGGAATCAAATTTCAACAGATCCAGAAATACGAGACCGGCATGAACCGTGTTTCGGCATCGCGTCTTTGGGACATCTCGGAAGCGCTGGATGTGCCGATTTCCTTCTTCTTTGAAGGGCTGGAAGGCCGTGTCGAGAAGAAAGAGGTCGAAGGCGATATCTTGGCGGATAAGGAAGCACTGGCTCTGGTGCGCTCCTATTACGCGATTCCGGAAGAGCAGCGCCGCCGCCTGTTCGATCTGGCCAAGGTTCTCTCGGCGTCGTCTGCCGCGTGATCTTGCGATCCTGCGCGTTATGTCGTCCGGCCTGTCTGGGCCGGGCTAGGGCGTGGGGTGGCACGTCTTACGAGGCGCGGCATCATGCCTTGCCTTGACCTCCCGAAGGTGGCTCTGTACCGCTTGAACAAAAGCGGGAGTGCGCGATGAAAAAGCCTTTGGATATCACATCTCTTGAAGCCGATGCCTTGCTTGATCTTGCGCAGCGGCTTGCGGATGCGGCGCGTGTGGAAACATTGGCGCGGTTTCGTCCGCTTGGTGGCATTGCTGCGGCCAATAAGGATGCGGGCGGCTTCGATCCGGTGACAGAAGCGGATCGCGCGGCAGAAGCCGCGATGCGCGCCATTCTGGCAAAAGAACGTCCGAATGATGGTATTTACGGGGAAGAGCAGGGGCAATCGCTTGGCACAAGCGGCTATGTCTGGGTGCTTGACCCGATTGACGGCACGCGTGGTTTCATGTCGGGCACACCCACTTGGGGCGTGCTGATCGGTTTGGCGCAGGTGGTTGACGGTGCCTTGGGCGCGCCGTTCCTTGGGGTCGTGGACCAACCCTATATTGGCGAGCGGTTTATCGGCGGTCTGGGGCAGGCGCGGCTGATCGGGCCGCATGGAGAATTTCCGCTCAAGACGCGCGCAGCGGCTCCGCAGGCGCTGGCCGATGCGGTGCTGTTCACGACGTTCCCCGAAGTGGGCACGGCCGCAGAAGGCGCGGCTTTCCGGCAGGTATCACAAGCGGCCAAGCTGACCCGTTACGGGATGGACTGCTATGCCTATGCGCTTCTGGCGGCAGGGCAGATCGACCTGGTGATCGAGGCCCAGCTGCATCCATACGACATTCAGGGGCCGATGGCCGTGGTCGAGGCAGCAGGCGGTCTGGTGACCGACTGGCAGGGCGGTCCGGCGCATCTGGGCGGGCAGGTGATTGCTGCGGCAAACCCCGAGGTTCATGCCGCAGCGCTGGCGCTTCTGAACGCCTGATCCCTTCGCCCTGCACGCTTTCCCCTGCAAATGTGCAAACGGCACTTGCAGGGGGGCTCCCTTATTTCCAGCAGCTTACATGAACAACCAGACCTTGCGCCGCCCGCGTGAGGTCTTCGGTGGCAATGGCCCCATGAGGCTCTGCCGCGTTCGGGGCTGTGCCCATGCGGGCCATCGCATCGGCCATTGGCTGGGCTTGTAGTGCCACCGACAGATCTTCGGGCAGGATCTTGTCGTCTGCGGTGGTCTTGGGCAGCACCATGCCGATCACCGCGCCCGAGCTGTCCAGCACGGGGCCGCCGACATCGCCAGGCAGGCTGCGCAGGGCCAGACGTGCCTGCTGGGGGTCGTTCTCCAGCCCCTTGAGCGCCGTGAGCGTTCCGAAGCTGAGCACCGGTGCCGAAAGCGCCTCGGGATAGGAGAACCCTGCCACGGCGATATCGGCCCCCGGCGCGGTTTGTGCCGTCTGGAATTTGGCAACCTGACGGGGCGATAGCGGTTTTTCCGGCGTCAGCAGGGCCAGCCCCAGATCCTTGTCCTGTGCCGTCAGCTTGGCCTTGCCATCCTCGATGGTCAGGCGCGTGCAACTGTCGATACCGGCGGCGGCGGTGGCGACCGTTCCGTGGCTGTCCACATAAAAGCCTGACCGCGCAAAGGCCGGTTTGCGGATGTCGAGCCCGCTGGTCAGATCTTCGCGGCTAACGGTCATCGGCTTGCCCAAGGTCGGGTCCAGTGCCTGATTGCCGAAGGGCTGGAAGTTCTGCTGCATGGCGTTCAGCACGCGTGCGCGCTGTGCCATATCGCCATTTGCGGGCCAGACCAGCGTAAAGCCCTTGATCAGACCGCCCGATAGAGCCGCCTGTGTATAAGAGACAATCCTGTCGTTTCGTCCCTCGATATGGAACGCGGTCGCGGTCCGGGCGCGCGGCCCTTCCATCGGGACCATTTCCTGACGCTGCATCACATCATATAGCGCGCCGAGGTTCTTGGCGTCGCCCTGACGCGAGATCAGCAGCACCGACACCCCCGACCCGTCCTTCGGGCCATAGGTCACGAACGGCGCGTCATAGCCTTTGAACGCCACCAGACCGGTGGGCAGGGCAATACGGATGCCGGCATCGTTATTCTCGACGATCTCCAGCCCGAGTTCGGCGCGTTCCTTTTCGACTTGGGCCAGAAGGGCGGCCTGCTGGGCGGATGTCAGCACGCCTGTCGGCTCTTCGCCCTGTGCGCTCTGCCAAGCGGCAATCGAGCTGCGCGTGCCCGGACCGAAAGACGCATCCAGTCGACCGGTATAGACGCCCTGCCACGAGAGCGCATCCTGAATGGCCATCTTCTCGTCGCGCGTCAGAAGGGATTCGCGCTGACGGGACTGGGCCAGCGTTTCGACCGGCGGGGCCTCTTGTGCCACAGTAGGATCGGGCTGTGCGGGGGGCGGCTGGACAAGAGCGGACGTTTCAGACGGGCTTTGCGCGGGCTCTGTGCCCGTTTCGGTGGCCGGTATGGTGGCCGGTGTGGTGGGTGTCGCAGGCTGCGATGCCGCGGCCTCGGGAAGGGCGGTCATCTCGCCCACGGGGGCAATCGGATCGCCCGCGCTAACGGGTGCATCCTGCGGGGTCTGTGGGGCCGTGGCCTGAGACGTTGGAACTTGCTGGAAGCGCGCGCCGACTGGCCAGAACTGCTGGCGGTAATTGGCCCCGTCGGTGACATAGGAATCAGAGGGGATCAGCCCCTCGCGTTGCAGCAGGCGGCGGCGGTCATTGGCGGCCTCGCGTGTGTCGAACGGACCGACGGAAATGGCATACCATCCGGTGGTCATCGCAAAGCCCGCCAGATCGGGCAGGCTGGACCAACCGCGTGCCGATTGTTCGGCCTGTGCCAGCGAGGGCTGGGCTTCGATCTGCAGCCACAGGGGGGCCGCCCATGCTGCGCCTGCCCAGACCATTCCCGTCAGGCTGGCCCCGACCATCATCGACACAGCTTTGCGCATAACCCTCATTATAATTCCTGCCCTGTTCAAAATTGCAAAGTCGGCGCAAATTAGCAGGGTTTTGGCCCGCGTCATCCCTTAAAGCCGGTGCGGTTGTCCAAGGCTGCGTGTTGTTGCACGTTGACCCCGCTTGCGGGCTTGCCTATCAGGCATAGGCAAGTTTCGATGACAGATCCGTCTGGGAGAGTTCGCATGTCAGATGCCACCGCCACCAAACCCGCCGCGCCGCGGTCGTTTCAGGAGATTATCCTGCGGCTGCAAGCCTATTGGGCGGGCAAGGGCTGCGCGATCATGCAGCCCTATGACATGGAAGTAGGGGCGGGCACCTTCCACCCTGCGACCACGCTGCGTTCGCTTGGCTCCAAGCCTTGGGCCGCCGCCTATGTGCAGCCCTCGCGCCGTCCGACCGATGGCCGTTACGGGGAAAACCCCAACCGCCTGCAGCATTACTACCAGTATCAGGTGCTGATCAAACCCAGCCCGCCGGATCTGCAAGAGCTCTATCTGGGCTCGCTGCGCGCGATTGGCATCGATATCGACCTGCATGACATCCGTTTTGTGGAAGACGACTGGGAATCCCCGACGCTGGGCGCTTGGGGTCTGGGCTGGGAAGTCTGGTGCGACGGCATGGAAGTGTCGCAGTTCACCTATTTCCAGCAGGTCGGCGGCCATGACTGCCACCCCGTTTCGGGCGAGCTGACCTATGGTCTGGAGCGTCTGGCGATGTATGTGCTGGGCATCGACCATGTGATGGATATGCCCTTCAACGACCCCGACGCGCCGATCGCGCTGAAATATGGCGATGTCTTCAAGCAGACCGAGCAGGAATATTCCCGCTGGAACTTCGATGTGGCCGATACCGATATGCTCTTGCAGCACTTCAAGGATGCCGAAGCCGAATGCGAGCGTATTCTGGCCCAAGCCGATGAAGACAGCGTCGAGCGCCGGATCATCATGGCCCATCCCGCCTATGATCAATGCATCAAGGCCAGCCACCTCTTCAACCTGCTGGATGCGCGCGGCGTGATCTCGGTCACCGAGCGTCAGGCCTATATCGGGCGGGTGCGGGCGCTGGCCAAGCAATGCGCCGATGCCTTTGTGCGCACGCCCGCAGGCGGCGCGGCCTGATCATGGCGGCTTGGCACAGGATACCGGCCCTTGTGGCTCTGGCGGGGGGAACCGCCTCTCTCGCGCTTGCGGCGACCCCGCAGGCGCAGGAGATCCGTCTTGTGTCGATTTCGTCAGGCCAGCCCGAGCCGATCCTGACGGACGGTCTCAAAACCACGCAGGATGCCTTGGCCGCGGATTATCGGGGCTGTTTCACCACGCCCCTCAGCCTTGGCATGCTGACCGAAACTTTCACCGTAGACCCTCTGGCCAAGCCCGAGCCGGACACCCGTGGGCTGTCCTGCTATGATCCGGCCCGCCTGACCGAGGATCTGCGCACAGGCGAGGCTGTGGCCTTCCTGTCCGAACCCGACATCACCCCCGGTATGGACCGGGTGGTGGCCATTTATTCCGATGGCCGGGCCTATGCCTGGCATCAGCGACACGCCGCGGAGAATTGACATGCCCGATCTTCTAATCGAACTCTTTTCCGAGGAAATTCCCGCGCGGATGCAGGGCCGCGCGCGCGAGGACCTCAAGAAGCTTGTGACCGACGGGCTGGTCGAGGCGGGCCTCACCTACGCCTCGGCGGGGGCGTTTTCCACCCCGCGTCGCCTTGTGCTGACGCTGGAGGGCCTGTCGAAAGAGAGCCCGACCCTGCGCGAGGAACGCAAAGGCCCCAAGGTTGGCGCGCCCGAGAAAGCGGTTGAGGGCTTCCTGCGCTCGACCGGTCTGACGCTGGCCCAGCTGGAGATCCGCGACGAGAAAAAGGGGCAGGTTTATTTTGCCGTCGTCGAGAAAGAGGGCCGTCCGGCGCCTGCGATCATTGCCGAAGTGCTGGAAAAGACCATCCGCAATTTCCCTTGGCCGAAGTCGATGCGCTGGGGGGCTGGCTCCTTGCGTTGGGTGCGCCCGCTGCATTCGATCCTGTGCCTTTTGTCCGATGAAAGCGGCGCCGAAGTGGTTGAGCTGGATATCGACGGCATCAAGTCGGGCAATACGACCGAAGGCCACCGCTTTATGGCGCCGGGCCGTTTTGCTGTGACGGGCTTTGAGGATTACTGCGCCAAGCTGGCGGCGGCATCCGTCGTTCTGGACAGTGCCGAGCGTGAACAGACCATCTGGCATGACGCCGAGCAGATGGCCTTCGCCCGTGGGCTAGAGCTGGTGGCTGACCGTGGCCTGCTGACCGAGGTGGCGGGGCTTGTCGAATGCCCCGTGGCGCTGATGGGCGAGATCGACGCGGAATTCCTCGAACTGCCGCCCGAGGTGCTGCAGACCTCGATGAAAGAGCACCAGAAGTTCTTCTCGGTGAAAAACCCGAAAACCGGCCGGATCGAGGGCTTTGTCACCGTGGCCAACCGCCAGACGGCGGATCATGGCGCGACCATCCTGAAGGGCAACCAGAAGGTGCTTTCGGCGCGTTTGTCGGATGCCAAATTCTTCTGGGAAAACGACAACCGTCTGGTGAAAACCGAAGGCCTGTCGGGCATGGGCGCGGGTCTGGCCGATGTGACCTTCCATAACGCGCTTGGCTCTCAGGCCGACCGCATCGCACGGATCGCGGCACTGGCCGGTGAGATTGCGGATAAGGTCGGCGCGTCGCCCGATCTGGCCCGCGAGGCCGCCCAAGTCGCCAAGGCCGATTTACGCTCGGAAATGGTCTATGAATTCCCCGAACTGCAGGGGATCATGGGGCGCTATTATGCGCAACGTGCGGGTCTGCCCGAGGCCGTGGCCGATGCCTGCCGCGACCATTACTCGCCGCTGGGTCCGTCCGATGATGTGCCCACCGCGCCGGTGACGGTGGCCGTGGCTCTGGCCGATAAGATCGACACGCTGACGGGCTTCTGGGCGATTGACGAAAAGCCCACCGGTTCCAAAGACCCCTTTGCGCTGCGCCGTGCGGCTTTGGGGGTGATCCGCCTGATCCTGACCAATGAGCTGCGTCTGAACCTGCTGGAGGTCTTTGCCAAAGGCTATGAGGGCGCGGACGGGGGCGATCTTCTGTCCTTCTTCCATGACCGCCTGAAGGTCTATCTGAAGGATCAGGGCATCCGCCATGATGTGATCGATGCGGTTCTGGCGATGCCCGGAAATGATGACCTGACGCTGCTGGTCAACCGTGCCGAGGCGCTGTCGGGCTTCCTGAAAACCGATGATGGCGAGAACCTGATCCAGGGCTACAAGCGCGCGAACAACATTCTGGCGCAGGCCGAAGAGAAGGATGGCGTTGAATACAGCTTCGGCGCGGATGTGAAATTTGCCGAAGGCCCCGAGGAGAAGGCGCTGTTTGCCGCCCTTGATAAGGCCGAGGCCGAGATCACGCCCGCGATGAAAGCCGAAGAATTCGCAAGCGCGATGGGGGCGATGGCGCAGCTTCGCGCGCCGATCGATGCGTTCTTCACCGCCGTGCAGATCAATTCCGACAACCAGATCGTGCGCCGGAACCGTCTGAACCTGCTCTCGCGTATTCGTCAGATCTGTCTCTCGGTGGCCGATCTGAACCGAATCGAGGGCTAAGTGCTTTATCTGCCTGCTATTTTTCAAGCGGGTTGGTTTGGTAAAAAGTTGTTCATGCGAAACCGGCGGCACATGCTTTGCGTGCCTCCGGTTTTCATGTATGCTGCACCTGCAAAATAGGGCGTGCTGCGATGCAGAAATTCTATGATTTTCCCGAATTCGTCGAGTTGACCCCGACGGCCAGAGTTGAGAAATCGCGGCACGGCTGGCGGGCAAAATGCCTGCAGCGCCTGATCCGGCTTGATCTGCCGGTGCCGCCGACGGTTGCGCTGCCGGTTGAAACGGTGAAGGCGATTGCCACGGGGCAGATGCCCTATCTGGCGCCCTTGACCAATGTTTTCGGGCAGGATTTCCTGATTTCCGTACGCTCCAGCCCCGAAAACCCCGAATGGGGCGGGCCGGGGACGGTGCTGAATGTGGGCATGAATGACGCCATGCATCAGCGTCTTTGTGCCAGCCACGGGCAGGAGGCGGCGGATGCGCTCTATCTGAATTTCGTGCAAGGCTATGCGATCCATGTCGCGCGGCTTGACCCCGACATGTTCTCGGCCGAGGCGGGCGACGGGGCGCTGGAACAGGCGCTTGCCGCATTTGCCGAAGAAATGGATGACGATTTCCCGCAAGATCCGTTGCTGCAACTGCGCGAGGTTCTGCGCTCTATGGCGCGGGCGTGGGAAGGCACAACGGCGCGGCTTCTGCGGCAGGCCAAAGGCGCGCCCGCCGAGGCGACGCTGGGGCTTGTGCTGCAGGAGATGGCACTGGGCATCGGTCCCGGCCTGTCGGGGTCGGGGACGATCCAGTTTGTTGAAAGTGTCACCGGTCAACCGCAGATTACGGGGCGGTTCCGTGGCCAGTCGCAGGGGCGGACCAATGCGGTGGACACCCATTATCTGACCAGCGACCCGCGTGGCGCGGCACTGGAGGATGTGGCCCCCGATGTGTTTGCCCAGCTTTGCAGCTATAGCCCCGTCTGCCGGACCCGCCTGCGCGAGGAGATGCAGATCGAGTTCACCATCGAGAGCGGGCGGATCGCGGTGATTGATGCGGTGCGGGTGCAACGCTCGGCCCGCGCGGCGGTGCGGATCGCCGTGGCTTTGGCCGAGGACGGGGTGATCCCGCGCGACGAGGCGCTGTTGCGGGTGGAACCGCGTGCCCTGACCGAGCTCTTGCACTATCAGGTGGACCCGCGCGCGCCCCGCGATGTGATCGCCAGGGGAATCGCGGCCTCGCCGGGGGCGGCGACGGGCAAGATCGTGTTCTCGGCCTCGGCGGCGCAGGCGGCGGCGGCGCGGGACGAACCCTGCATTCTGGTGCGCCGCGAGACCCAGCCCGAGGATATCCGCGGCATGCATGCGGCCAATGCGGTGCTGACCGAACGGGGCGGCATGACCAGCCATGCGGCGGTGATTGCGCGCGGTCTGGGGCTGCCTTGCATCGTGGGCTGCAATTCCATCACGCTCAATTCGCGCGACCGTAGTTTCACCGGCCCCAAGGGGCGGGTGTTCCGCGAGGGCGATATCATCACGGTCGATGGCTCCAGCGGTGAAGTGCTGCTGGGCGAGGCCGAGATGCTGGAACCCGCGCTGGATGACGGGTTCCGCACGCTTCTGCGTTGGGCGGATAATGTGCGCGACATCGGTATCCGCGCCAATGCCGACACGCCCGATGATGCCCGCACGGCGCGTAACTTCGAGGCGGACGGGATCGGGCTGTGCCGGACCGAACATATGTTCTTCGATGAAGACCGGCTGACCGTGATGCGCGAGATGATTTTCGTGGACAGCCCCGAGGATCGCGCGGCCGTGCTGGAACGTCTGCTGCCGATGCAGCGCAACGATTTCATCGCGCTGTTCGACATTATGGCGGGGGCGCCGGTCTGTATCCGGCTGTTCGACCCGCCTTTGCATGAATTCCTGCCGCATGACCGCGAAGGTCTGCGCGAACTGGCCGAGGCCGTGGGGCGTCCGCTTTCGGAGGTCACGCGGCGCTGCGAGGCGCTGAACGAGTTTAATCCGATGCTTGGCATGCGGGGGGTGCGCCTTGGGGTGACCCTGCCCGAAATCTACGACATGCAGGCCCGCGCCATTTTCGAGGCGGTGATCGAGGCGGGGCGGCGCGGGTCGGTTATCGTGCCCGAGATCATGATCCCGCTGGTTTCGGCCTCGCGCGAGGTCGAGCTGGTGAAGACGCGGATCGATGCGGTGGCAGCGGCTGTCCGCACCCAGCAGAAGGCGCAGTTTTCCTACCGTCTGGGCGTTATGATGGAGACCCCGCGGGCGGCGCTGCGCGCGGGCGAGATTGCCGAACATGCCGAGTTCATGTCCTTCGGGACGAACGACCTGACCCAGATGACCTATGGCTTGTCGCGCGATGATGCGGGGCGCTTCATGTCGACTTATGTCAATCAGCGCGTCTTTGCCGAGGACCCGTTCCATATTCTCGACATCGAAGGGGTGGGCGAGCTGCTGCTGATCGGGGCAGGGCGGGGGCGTGCGACGCGGCGCGATATCACGATTTCGGTCTGTGGCGAACATGGCGGAAACCCCGAATCGATTGCCTTCTGTCGGGCTGCGGGCTTCGATTATGTGTCCTGTTCACCATTTCGTGTGCCGGTGGCGCGGCTTGCTGCGGCGCATTTTGCGCTCTTGGCTCCGAAACAGCAACAATGATGGCTCTCCGTTTCGTGACCTTAAAACTTGATGTAAATCAGTCAGTTTTCAGGATTCCGCGAAACTTGATAACGTCAAGGTTACGTTAAGGTAGGCGGATTTTCGCCATTTATTTGACGGAAATGCTGGGAAAATCATCTGGTTGTAGATTTTTAACGATTTAGGATGTACCTCCGCCGGGTCGTGATGGGCCCGGGTCCGTCAGGGCGTGTAACCACTGCGAGACGGACTCATGACGAAACTGGTCGGTAAGATTGTTGCGATTTTTGCCCTGACGCTTTGTGCTGGCTTGGGCTCTGCGCAGGCGGAAGTGACCGTCAGTGGTTCCAATGATCCGACAATCGATATCGACGCGCCGCTGGCCTCGATGCTCTCGGGCGAGCGCGACACTCTGGGCAGGTTCTCGGCCTCGCAGATTTCCAAGATGCTCACCCCGCCGGAAGGTGCGACCCCGCCCGAGCTGACCGCCGCATGGCTGGCGGCACAGCCGGTTGCCAAAGGGGGCGACCAGTTCGACTGTCTGGCGCAGGTGATCTATCATGAAGCGCGGGGCGAAAGTCTGGCGGGGCAGCAGGCCGTGGCCGAGGTAGTGCTCAACCGTGTCGATGACCCCGCCTTCCCGAATACCGTCTGTGGCGTGGTGCATCAGGGCGGCAAGCGCTCGTGCCAGTTCAGCTGGACCTGCGATGGCAAGACGGATGCCATTGCCAACCGCGCCAGCTATGCCCGCGTGGCAAAGGTGGCCCGTGCGATGATGGATGGTGCGCCGCGCAGCCTTACCCAAGGGGCGACCTATTTCCACACCCCCGCCGTGCGCCCGTCCTGGTCGAAGCGTTTTGTGAAAACCACGCGTGTCGGGGCGCATATTTTCTACCGCAAGCCGGTGCGCACCGCATCGAACTGAGGCATAAGCGCGTGATGGTGTCGTTTCTCGCCGGCATCTGACGTTTCGGGGTGGGCAATGGCCCGCCCTTTTTCTATTTTCCGCGCCATCCGCAGCCTGAAAGAACCGACATGTCCAGCGATATCGCCCAAGCTTTTGCTCACCCCGAAGAGCGTTCTATCGCCTCGGCTCCGGCGGATCCCCGCGACCGGATCAGCCTGCGCGACCATATCGTGACAGCCGATATCGGGGCCTTCCAGCAGGAGCGCGGGCATGGCCAGCGGCTGCAGTTCAATATCGTGGTCGAGGTGCGGCCGGTGACGGCGCCGCTGGAGGATGATGTGGACCGCATCCTGTCTTATGACCGGATCACCGAGGCCGTGGCCGCCGAGCTTGCCGCCGAGCGTCTGAACCTGCTGGAAACGCTGGCCGAGCGCGTGGCCGAGCGTATTCTGGCCGCCCCTCAAGCGATGCGGGTCTTCGTGCGGATCGAGAAGCTCGACCGTGGTCCGGGGGCTCTGGGTGTGGAAATCGTCCGCTCGCGGGCGTCGGTGCCGGTGCAGGCGGAAGGCGAGGCCGTGCATCCCGTGCTGGCCTATCTGTCCAATGACGTCATTCAGGCCCCCGATCTTGCCGCACGGCTTGATGCGCTGGAGGCGGGGGCAAAGGCTGTGGTTCTAGTGGTTGGTCTGCCCGAGGCCACGCCGCCCCAATCGGCGCAAAAGCCCACCCAGCGCCGGATTGACCTGCTGGCCATCGAGCAGAACGCCTGGGTTCTGGCGGGGCGCGATGCGCGCTGTGTGGTTGTGTCGTCGCGCACCGAGCTTGATTGGGCGATGAAACACGGCAAGACGGTCGTCTGGGCGCCCTCGAAGATTGTGCTGGATGCGGTGGACGGGCCCAAGGGGGCTGCGCATGATGCGGTGGCGCTTGCCGTCTGGCTGGCCGAACAGCTGGTGGCCGAGCGGTTGGAACTTCACGGAAATATTGCAGCGCCGGCAGGTTCCCGCGTGAAGGTTCTGACCCACGCCTGAGCGCCGCGCAAAGACGGCTTGCCAAATCGCGGCACATGCGGTGAATGGAGGCCATGGAAAAGCTCTATTATCGCCCGATCCCGCGCACGGATCTTGCCCGCCCCGACACCGCCCTCCGGCTTGCCGGTGGCTGGTGCTGGTTTGATGAAGTCGAGGTTCTGCGCCGTGGATTGCCGCCCGAGGTGATCCCCGCGCAGCATTGCCCCGAAGAGGTTCTGGAACGGCTGACCGCCAAGCGCCGGATGATCGGGTCGATGAACCTCGAGGTGCCGCGGGTGATGGGCATCCTGAATGCCACGCCCGACAGTTTCTCGGATGGCGGCGATTATTTCGATATGCATGCGGCGATGGAACGCGCCGAAGCGATGGTCGAAGAGGGTGTCGATATCTTTGACATCGGCGGCGAAAGCACCCGTCCGGGCGCCGAGACCGTGCCCGAGGATGAAGAGATCGAGCGCACCGTGCCGCTGATTCAGGAGCTGCGCGATATGTTCGACCTGCCGATCTCGATCGATACCCGCAAGGCGCTGGTGGCGGATGCGGCGGTCGAGGCGGGCGCCGATATGATCAACGATGTCTCGGCGATGGAATATGATCCGGGCATGGCGGAACTGGCGATGGTGTCGGGCCTGCCGATCTGTCTGATGCATGCCCAAGGCGACCCCGAGACCATGCAGGACAAGCCCGAATATGATGACGTGCTGCTGGATGTCTATGACCATCTCGAAGAACGAATTGCGCTGGCCGAGGCCGAGGGCATCGACCGCGCGGCGATCCTCTCGGATGTGGGGATCGGCTTTGGCAAGACGGTCGAACATAATCTGACACTTCTGCGCGGGCTGTCGCTGTTCCACAGCCTTGGCTGCCCGATCCTGCTGGGCGTCTCGCGCAAGCGCTTCATCGGCACCATCGCGGGGGTCGAGGCCGCCAAAGACCGCATGCCCGGTACTCTGGCTGTGACCCTTGCGGGCATCGCGCAAGGTGTGCAGATCCACCGCGTGCATGATGTGGCGGAAATCAAACAGGGGGTAAACCTCTGGGCGGCCCTGACCCTGGGCTGGGAGGACGAGAAATGAGCAGAAAACTTTTTGGCACCGATGGCGTGCGCGGCGAGGCCAATCAGGGCCATATGACCGCCGAGATGGCTTTGCGTCTGGGCGCGGCGGCGGGGCGCTATTTCCGCCGTGCAGGCACCAATGGCCATCGCGTGGTCATCGGCAAGGACACCCGCCTGTCGGGCTATATGTTTGAAAACGCGCTGACCGCCGGTCTGACCTCGACGGGGATGAATGTGCTGCTGCTCGGGCCGGTGCCGACGCCGGCTGTGGGCTATCTGACGCGGTCCATGCGCGCCGATCTTGGGATCATGATCTCGGCCAGCCATAACCCCGCCAAGGATAACGGGATCAAGTTCTTCGGGCCGGACGGGTTCAAACTGTCCGATGAGGCCGAGATGGAGATCGAGGCCATGCTGGAGGGCGAGATCCGTCTGGCGGTGCCCGATAATATCGGTCGTGCCAAGCGTATTGATGACGGTCTTGGGCGCTATGTCGAATATGCCAAGACGACCTTTCCTGCGCGCGACCGTATGTCGGGGCTGAAGGTTGTGGTCGATTGCGCGAATGGGGCCGCCTATAAGGCCGCGCCGCAGGTGCTGTGGGAGCTGGGCTGCGAGGTGATCCCCGTGGGTGTCTCGCCCAATGGCTATAATATCAACGATAGGGTCGGCTCGACCCATACCGAGACCTGCGCCGAAGCGGTGGTGGCTCATGGCGCCGATCTGGGCATCTCTCTGGATGGGGACGCCGATCGCGTGATGATCATCGACGAGACGGGCCGCGTGGCCGATGGTGACCAGATCATGGCGCTTTTTGCCCATCGCTGGGCCGAAAAGGGCATTCTGCGCGGCGGGGCCTTGGTGGCCACGGTGATGTCGAACCTCGGTCTCGAGCGCTTTCTGCAAGGGCACGGCATCGGGCTTGAGCGGACCAAAGTGGGCGACCGCTATGTGGTCGAACGTATGCGCGCGGGTGGTTTCAACTTGGGGGGCGAGCAATCGGGCCATATCGTGATGACCGATTACGCCACCACCGGCGACGGGCTGATGGCGGGGCTGCAATTCCTGCTGGCGATGGCCGAGACGGGCAAGCGCGCTTCGGATCTGGTGCGCCAGTTTGACACGGTGCCGCAGCTTCTGAAGAATGTGCGCTATCAGGCAGGGCAGGAGCCCTTGAATGACGCTCGGGTGCAGAAGGTGATTGCCGAGGCCGAATCCCGTCTGGCGGGGCAGGGTCGGCTGCTGATCCGTAAATCGGGGACCGAACCTCTGATCCGCGTGATGGCGGAATGCGAGGATGACAAGGTGCTGGAGGCCTGCGTGGATGCGGTGGTCGAGGCCGTGACAGTGGCCGCAGGCTGAGGGCAGGAAAAGCTTCGGGCGGCGTGCGGGCCGCCCTTCGGCATGAAGGCCGGTTTCAGATGGCCTGCGTCTGAGCGGATTGCAGGCGCGCTTTCAGCCCTGCCGGATAGAGCGAAGGCTGGTTCGGGCCATCCAGCCCGTCCAGCGCGAACCAGTCGGCGTGACAGGCTGTGCCGCTGTCTTCGTAAAAGGTAAAGCCGCCCGTTGCGGGCAATCTCTCTACGGGCAGATCCACCGGAAACAGGATCAACAGCTCGTGGCCCTGCATCCCTTCGTGGTGATAGAGATTTTCCATGAAAAGCGGCGGCCCGATAATTGTTGCGGTCACACCCAGCTCTTCGCGAAACTCGCGCATCAACGCGCTTTCGGCGGTTTCGCCAAATTCGACGGTGCCCCCCAACGGGCGCACCCCCTTTAGCGTCCCATCATCGTTGAAGACACAGGCCGCCAGAAGCCGCCCCTCGCGCCAATGCAGGCCAAGGGTCTTTATGCGGATGGTCTGGGCAGGGCGCCAATATGTCATACGGGCAGACTATCAACGATGTCCGGGCGGGGCAATGCGCGCAGAACGGGCGGGCGTCCTCACCGTCTGCTTATGGCTGTGGCGACCAAAGGCCCTGCCGCGCCTGAGGCGGTTTTCATGCGCTCAGGCAAAGCGGCGGGCACCGGCGACGCAGAGCACGGTCAGGCCCGTGCAGGCCAGCATCGGCCAGACAACCGGTTCCCGCAGGAAGAGCGCCGCCAGCAGGAGGCCGAAGAAAGGTTGCAGAAGCTGTAGCTGCCCGACGCGGGCAATCCCTCCGAGGGCCAATCCGCGATACCAGAAGACAAACCCCACCAGCATGCTGAATATGGCCACATAGCCCAACCCTGCCCATGCCGCAGGCGAGACCCCGCGCAATCCGGCGGCAGGCCATGTGGCGGTGGCCAGCAGGCCCGTCACGGGGGCGGCCAGCACCAGCGCCCATGAGATGACCTGCCAGCCGCCCAGACGGCGCGACAGGCTTGCCCCCTTGGCATAGCCCAGTCCGCAGATCAGGATTGCCGCGCACATCAGCAGATCGCCGCGCAGGGCACCGCTTGCGCTATGTGTCAGGGCAAAGCCGGACACGCTTGCCGCCCCTGCCAGCGAAAACAGCCAGAAACGGGGGCGCGGGCGCTCGCCTTCCAGCAGCACGGCAAAAAGCGCGGTGGCCAGTGGTAAAAGCCCGATGAATACCGCTGATCTGGCAGCGGTGATCGATTGCAACGCCAAGGCCGATAGCAGGGGAAACCCCACGACAACCCCGAGGGCCACCACGGCCAGCCCTACCAGATCGCGTGCCGCAGGGCGTTTCTGGCGCAGGACCGTCAGGCAGACAAGGGCCAGCGCCGCCGCGATCAACGCACGGATTGCCGTCAGGAAAAGCGGCGAGAAATCCGCCACGGCCAGTCGTGTGGCCGGTAGCGAGCCGCTAAAGATCAGCATGCCCAGACAGCCGCTGCCCCACCCTTTGTTCCAGCCCCGAAGTCTTTGATCCATAGCTTGGTCTCCTTTTGGGCTGGGTAATGCCTGTCCGGCGATATAGACAGGCACAGTCCAGTACAATTCTGTCAAACTGTACTGGATCAGCAGGGCATACAGTTTGAAGGAGCATCCTATGGCGGGCACCAAGACCGAGCGCCTTATCGAGGCCCTGCGCGACAGGATCGCGACGCGTGCCTTGGGGCCGGGGGACCGTATGCCCTCGATCCGCCGGTTTGCCGAACAGATGAAGGTCTCGCCGTCAACCGTGGTCGAGGCCTATGACCGTCTCGCGGCAGAAGGGGTGATCCGTGCTCGGCGCGGGGCGGGGTTTTACGTGGCCGAAAGCCCGCCCGCACTGAGGACGCTGGGCACGGCCACAACGCCCAAGGCGCGCGCTGTCGATCCGTTCTGGGTGTCGCGCCAGTCGATGGATGCGCGGGCCGGCAGCTTGCAACCGGGCTGTGGCTGGCTGCCCGAGGACTGGATGCCGCATGAGGCACTGCGGCGGGGCTTGCGCCAGCTTGCCAAGGCCGAGACGACGGTGCTGACCAATTACGCCACTGCGCGCGGCTCTCCGGCATTACGGCGCTGCCTGCTGGGCCGCTTTGCGGCAGAGAACCTGCAGGCGACGCCAGATCAACTGATGCTGACGGGATCGGCGTCGCAGGCTATGGACCTGATCTGCCGGTTGCTGCTGCGTCCGGGGGATACGGTGCTGGTGGATGATCCGGGATATTTCAACTTCCGTGCCCTTTTGCGGGCCCATCAGGTGGAGGTGCTCGGCGTGCCCTATACGCGGGACGGGCCCGACCTTGTGGCTTTCGAGGCGGCGCTGGCCCATGCGCCGCGCCTGTATCTGACCAATTCCGCGCTGCATAATCCTACAGGGGCCACGCTTGCCCCGACGGTGGCCCATCGCGTGCTGGGGTTGGCTGCGGCGCATGATCTGACCATCGTCGAGGACGACACCTTTGTGGATCTTGATCCCGACCCGACACCGCGCCTTGCCGTTCTGGACGGGTTGGAGCGGGTGCTGAGGATTGGCGGCTTTTCCAAGACGCTTTCGGCCTCGATGCGCTGCGGCTATATCGCGGGGCGCGCGGACTGGATCGAGGCGTTGGTCGATTTGCAGGTGGCCACCAGCTTTGGCGGGCCAAGCCCTGTGACCACAGAGCTTCTGTCCAGCGTGCTGGCAGGGGGCGGGTATCGCAGATATATTGCCGATCTGCATCACCGCCTGAATGGGGCCCGTAAAACCGCTGTATCGCGGCTGGCCGGATTGGGGATCACCCCTTGGGTTCTGCCGCGCGGCGGGTTCTACCTGTGGTGCCGTTTTCCCGACGGCATCGATACGGGCGATTTTGCCCAAGGCGCGATGCAGAAAAACCTGATGCTGGCACCGGGCAATGTGTTCAGCCCATCGCATTCGGCCAGCCGTTTCATGCGGTTCAATGTGACGCAGATGCAGGACCTGCAGATCTACGAGGTCATGCGGGAGGTGCTGGGGTGACGGGGGGCTCGCCTTTGGGGGGATCGATCCGGGCCAGCCATGCGCGCAACGCCTCGTCCATCGCAGCCCGCAGGGGCGGCGGGAGATCGTTGATCAGGCGGTGCTGGTTGGCCACATGCTCGGTCACCACCTGATCGATCAGCCGGAAGCCCATATCGGTCAGCGCCACAACCGAGCCGCGCCCGTCCTCGGGGTTGCTGCGCCGCTCGATCAGCCCGCCGGCTTCCAGCCGGTCCAGCCGGTTGGTCATCGTGCCCGAGGTCACCATCGTCCAGGAAATCAATGCCGAAGGGCTCAGCGCATAGGGCGGCCCCGCGCGGCGCAATGTTGCCAGAACATCAAAGCTCGCCGCCGTCAGGTCATGCTGTCTGAACAGCTGTGCCATCTCTTGGGACAGGTGATCGGTCAGCCGTTTGAGCCTGCCGAAGATCCCCATCGGCCCGACATCAAGATCGGGGCGCTCTTGGTGCCACTGGGCGAGAATAGTGTCGACTTGATCCATAAAACAGCGGATAGGCGGTTTTTATCTTGACGTCAAGTTTCTCTCATTTATCTCGACATCAAGATAGATGGAGAAACCAATGTCCGCCAAGACCGATATGCTGCTAACCGCCCTTGCGCCGGTGATCTGGGGCAGCACCTATATTGTCACCACCGGGCTTTTGCCCGCAGGCTATCCGCTCACCGATGCCGCTTTGCGCGCGCTGCCTGCGGGGCTTTTGCTGATGGCGCTGACCCGGCAATGGCCCCCAAGGCGCTGGCTCGGGCGCCTGCTGATCTTGGGGGCGTTGAACTTTGCGCTGTTCTGGGGCGCGCTGTTTGTGGCGGCCTATCGCCTGCCGGGCGGGGTGGCCGCCACATTGGGGGCGGTGCAGCCGTTGATCGTGCTGGTTCTGGCCCGCTTTATCCTGCAGGTTCCGCTCTCGCAGCGCGGAATTCTTGCCGCGCTGACAGGATTGGGGGGCGTGGGCCTTCTGGTGCTGGGGCCGGGGGCGGATTTTGATCCGGTCGGAATGGGCGCGGCCTTGCTGGGAGCTGTCTCTATGGCCGCGGGGGTGGTGCTGACGCGCAAATGGCACCCCGACGTGTCGGCGCTGACCTTCACCTCGTGGCAACTGACGGCCGGGGGGATATTGCTGCTGCCCTTCGCCCTTCTGGCCGAGCCCGCGCTTCCCGCGCTCGGGGCGGGGGCGATTGCGGGCTTTCTCTGGTTGAGCCTTGCAGGGGCGGCGCTAAGCTACTTTTTCTGGTTTCGCGGGATCGAACGCCTGGGGCCTGCGGCGGTAACGGGGCTGGGCTTTCTCAGCCCGCTCACGGCGGTCTTGCTGGGCTGGCAGCTGCGGCAGGAAACGCTGTCAGCGGCGCAATGGGCGGGGGCGTGTGTGGTGCTGCTCAGCGTCTGGTTGGGAACCCGCCCTGCGACAGGGGCACGGCGTGGCGCGGGTCTGTCCCGTTCCTGAACGGCACAGAGGCGTGGCAGGCGTCATGCCGCGTCTTCCCTGCTTCAAAAAACAAACGGCTACCGGAAGCAATCCGGTAGCCGTTGGAATTCAGGCGGAAGGGCCTCATTTACAGTTGGGCGGCCACGTCTTCCGGCACGTCGAAATTGGCGGTGACGTTTTGCACGTCATCATCGTCTTCCAGCGTGTCGATCAGCTTCATCAGCTTCTGCGCGGTCTCGAGATTGACCTCGGTGCGGTTTTGCGGCTTCCAGATCAGCTTGGCTTCTTTTGCCTCGCCCAGCTCCTTTTCCAGCGCGTCGGTCACCGTGGACAGATCTTCCATCGGGCAGTAGATCCAGTGGCCTTCCTCATCGGATTCCACATCTTCCGCACCCGCTTCGATGGCCGCCATCATGACGGTATCGGCATCGCCTACGGAGGCGTCATAGATGATCTCGCCGAGGCGGTCGAACATGAAGCTCACCGAGCCGCTGGTGCCGAGATTGCCGCCGCATTTGGTGAAGGTCGAACGCACGTTCGAGGCGGTGCGGTTGAGGTTGTCGGTCAGCGCCTCGACGATCACCGCGATCCCCTCGGGGCCGTAGCCTTCATAGCGGATCTCGGTATATTCATCGCCGTCACCCACCTGCGATTTCTTGATCGCGCGGTCGATCACGTCCTTCGGCATCGATTGCGACTTGGCCGCTTTTACCGCCAGACGCAGACGCGGGTTTTTCTCGGGATCAGGGTCGCCCATCTTTGCGGCCACGGTGATCTCTTTCGAAAGCTTCGAAAACATTTTCGAGCGGATGGCATCCTGCTTGCCTTTACGGTGCTGGATGTTTGCCCATTTTGAATGGCCTGCCATGAGCCGTCTTCTCCGTCAGATGTTCATATAATTTGGCGCTGATATAGGACAGACAGCGCCCAATCTGCAAGATGCCGCGCGAAAACGCTTAGTGCAGCGCCATTGGCGGGTCGACATTGTCGCCTGTGGTGTCGCGCAGCGAGGGGGTGTGGAAGGTCCAGGTGCGGCCCGCGCCATTGGATAGGACCACCGTGGATTGCGTCTGCAAGATCGCCGAGGCTGCGGGCACAAGCGGGTGGCTCTCGATCCGGACCTCGTAGTGCAACGGGTTGGAACAGTTGGACAATGTTCCCGAATGCGCGCCACCCATAGTCACGCGGCACACCTCGCCGTTGAAAAAGCTTACCGCAAGCTGTTCGCCATGCAGCGTGACGCCTTGCGGGTTGGCCTTCCAGCCGGTTTGGGCACAGGCGGCGAGGCCGAGAGCCAGCCCCAGACCAATCAGATATTTCATGGGACGTTCTCCCGAAGTGAATCAAAGCGGCCAGATCAAAGGAATAATCAGGCAAGCGGTCAGGCCGGTGACAATATCCAGCGGAATCCCCAGACGCAGGAAGTCGTTGAAACGGTAGCCACCCGGCCCGTAGACCATCATATGGGTCTGATAGCCGATCGGCGTCGCAAAAGCCACCGATGCCGAAAACATTACCGCGATGGCGAAGGGGCGGGGGTCATAGCCCAACGAATGGGCCAAGCTGATGGCGATCGGGGCATAGATCACGGCCACGGCGTTGTTGGACAGGAATTCCGTCATCACCAGCCCGATGAAATACACCGCCATCAGGGTGGCGAAGGGCGGCAGATGGGTCAGCCAGGGCGAGATATAATCGACCAGCAGTTTCACCGATCCCGAAGCCTCAAGCGCGTCACCCACGATCAGCATCGAGAAGATCATGGCCAGAAGGCGCCCGTCGACAAAGGTGAAGGCTTCATCGGCATCAATGCATTTGCTGACCAGAATGATGGCTACGGCTACGCCCGCCAGCACCAGAATCGGGGCGATGTCAAAGGCGGCCAGCCCGACAACGCCCAGCAGCGCCCCGATCGCCAGCGGCATATGGCTGCGGCGATAGGCTTTGGCGGTGGGCTTGGAGACATCCACCAGATCCATATCCGAGGCCAGACGCGCAATGTCTTCCGGCGCGCCTTCCAGAAGCAGCGTGTCGCCCACGACAACCACCAGATCATCCAGCTGGCGCCCGATATTCTGGTTGCGACGGTGGGCGGCCAGAACATAGACCCCGTAGCGGCGGCGCAGGCGCAGCTCGCCCAAGGACCGCCCGATCATCCGGCAACCGGGCGAAATCAGCACCTCGACGGTTTCGGTCTGTACCGAACTCAGCTTGTCGATCATCCGCAGATCGGGGTTTTTCTGCATGCCCAGCAGCTCGGTCATCTCGGTGCGCAAGACCACGCGGTCGCCCTGTTCCAGAACGGCATTGGGCAGATCGCGGCGCAGCGAGGCATCGCCGCGCAGCACATCCACCACGCGCACGCCCTCGCGTTTGAAGGCATCCACCTCCAGAACCGGCGTGCCCAGAAGCGAGCTGTCCTCGGGGATGGCCACCTCGGTGAAATATTTCATCTTCGGGCGCTGGCCCAGCAGGAAGGCCATCGACTGGCGCTCGGGCAGCAGGAATCTGGTGGTCAGCGCCATGAAGAGCGAGCCTGCCACAAGCACCGCGATCCCGACCGGCAGAATCTCCAGCACGCCGAAAGGCTCCAGCCCGCTGCGCCGCGCGACCCCGTCAACGAGGATGTTTGTCGAGGTGCCCAGAAGCGTCAGCATGCCGCCCATGACGGTGAAGTAACTGAGCGGCAACAGGAATTTCGAGGGCGACTTGCCCAGTTTGCGCGCCACCTGAATGAAGACGGGGATCATCACCGCCACGACGGGGGTGTTGTTCATCACCCCGGATGCGACGGCGGTGATGGCAAACATCAGCCCGACCGTGAAGACGGGGCGCTTCGAGATATGGGTCTCGGCATAGCGGGTCATCGCATCCAGCGCGCCTGTGCGCACCAGCGCGCCCATGATCAGGAACATGAAGGCAATGGTCCAAGGTGCCGAGTTCGACAGGCTTTCGGTGGCCTGTTTCACGGGCTCGAAGCCAAAGATGACCATCAGCGCCGCACCCGCAATCGCGATCACCTCGGGCGGGCGCGTTTCGCGGATGAACATGACGAACATCCAGACCACGATCAGCAGCGGCAAAATGGCCCGCACCGTATCGGAAAGCGGCAGATCGATCATCATGACCCCAAGAATTTTTCAAGCGTCTTCGGGCGGATACTAATCAGCACGGGACGCGGCACAAGCAGAGTTTGAAAATCAGGAGCCTTTCCGCCGCAACGGAGCAAAAGGCAACCGGATCCGCTCAAATCGGCGTCTGTTCGGGAAGACGTCCGCCCACCCGCACCGGCTGGCAACGTTTGGCCAGCCCCGTGCGGTCATCGGTTTCGACGAAGAACCCCGAAAGGGAGGCCTCGCCCTTGGCAGGGGTGAATCGGTCCCGTGCCATGCCGGTGATGAAGCGGCGCATGGGCTCGGCTTTTTCCATGCCGATCACCGAGTTGTAATCGCCGCACATACCCGCATCGGTCAGATAGGCGGTGCCTGCGGGCAGGATCATGGCATCGGCGGTGGGCACATGGGTATGGGTGCCCACAACCATGCTGGCCTTGCCATCGCAGAAATGCCCCATCGCCATCTTCTCCGAGGTCGCCTCGCAATGGACATCCAGCAAGATCGCCTGTGCCTGACCGCCCAGAGGATAGGATTTCAGCACCTTTTCGACTGCGGAGAAGGGGTCGTCGAAGGGGCGCTTCATGAAGACCTGTCCCAGCACCTGCGCCACAAGGATCTTGCGGCCACGACGATCCTCAAACAGCCGCGCTCCTGCACCGGGGGCATCCTTGGCGAAATTGAGCGGGCGGATCACCCGTTTTTCCTGCGCGATGAACGGCATCATGTCCTTCTGGTCGAAGGCATGATCGCCCAGCGTCACCACATCGGCACCCGCATTCAGCAAAAGCTTGGCATGATCCGCCGAGAGCCCCATCCCGTTCGAGGAATTCTCGCCGTTGACCACGACAAAATCCAGCTTCCACGCCTCGCGCAGACCCGCAAGACGCTCGCTGATTGCCGTGCGCCCCGCGCGGCCCATTACATCGCCAAGAAAGAGTATTTTCATGGGGTCCTGCCTTAGGGGGTCGGGCGTGAAAGGGCAAATGTTTTCACCCGTTTCCCCCGATTTTTGGCGTTACGGCGCCTCGGAGCGGGTGGGGAAAGGACTGAAAACGCCGGTTTCGGTCACCATCAGGTCCAGCGGCTGGTCGGTGGCCTCGACGGGAACCCGCGCCATTTCCTGCGCGGCAAAGGCGAAACCGATCGCCGTGACGGGGCCGCGCTGGCGCAGGCCCTCAAGGGTACGGTCGTAAAACCCGCCGCCATACCCCAGCCGGAAGCCGTGGCGGTCGAAAGCCAGAAGCGGCACCACGACCACCTGCGGGCAGACCGTCGCCGTAGCGGCGGGAATGGCCGCGCCGAATGCGCCGGGGATCATCTCGGCTTCCGCCGACCACGGTCGGAAGGACAGCGGTCGGGCCTCGGCTTCGACCACGGGCAGGCAGAGAGGGCCGTCATAGCGCAGCAGGGCAGGGCGGGGGTCAAGCTCGGTGCGGATCGGCATGTATCCCGCCACGATCTGACCCGCATAGCGGCGCAGGACCTCGCTCAGGCGGGCATTGGCCTGCAGCGCCAGCCCCTGCGTGGCGAAGGCGGCCTTGCGGGCGACGAAGGCGGCTTTGCGCGCGGCCTGCTTGTCCTCGCCCGAGCTCATAAAAGCATAGTCCCCGCAAGGCCCAGAAAGGCGAAAAACCCCACGACATCGGTGACGGTCGTCACGAAGGTCCCCGAGGCCAGTGCAGGGTCGGCCCCGAGTTTCTCCAGCGCCAGCGGCACCAGAATGCCGGCAACCGCCGCCACCACCAGATTGATGACCATCGCAATGGCAATCACCGCGCCAAGCGTGGCCCCGTCAAACCAGACCCATGCGACGATCCCCATGACAAGCGCGAAGGCCAGCCCGTTGAGCAACCCCACAATGGTTTCCCGCCTGACCACACGCCAGACGTTGCTATCGGTCAGGCTTTTGGTTGCCAGCGCCCGCACGGCCACGGTCAGTGTCTGCGTGCCCGCATTGCCCCCCATTGAAGCGACAATCGGCATCAGCACCGCCAAGGCGACGATTTTCTGAATCGTGCCTTCAAAGACCGAGATCACCAGCGAGGCCAGAATGGCGGTCAGCAGGTTCACCATCAGCCACGGCAACCGCTGGCGCAGGGTTTCCAGAACGGTGTCGGAAAGCGAGGATTCATCCCCCACACCCGCCAGACGCAGGATGTCTTCCTCGTGTTCCTCATCCAGCACGGACATGGCGTCGTCGATGGTGATCACGCCGACAAGGCGGTCATTCTCGTCGACCACGGGGCAGGAGATCAGGTGGTACTGGTTGAAGGCATAGGCCACATCCCCTTCCTCCTGATAGACGGAGATCGTGCGGAACTCTTCCTCGGCAATATCCCTGAGGCCGGAATCGCGCGGCGCCGACAGAATGCGCCCCAGCGTGACATTGGCCAGCGGGTGATGTGCGGGGTCCACCAGAATGACGTGGTAGAACTGGTCCGGCAACCATTCCGACGAGCGCAGATAGTCGATGGTCTCGCCCACGGTCCAATGCTCGGGGGCGGTGACCACCTCGCGCTGCATCAGACGACCGGCAGAATATTCGGGATAGGTCAGCGATTTCTCGACCGCGATCCGGTCACGGTCATCGAGGATATCGAGAATCGCTTCCTGCTGCGGTTCTTCGAGATCCTCGATCAGGTCGACCACGTCATCGGAATCAAGCTCGCGGACTGCCTCGGCCAGAACCTCGGGCTCGAGGCTCGACAGCACTTCCTCGCGGATCGATTCGTCGATCTCGGTCAGGATCTCCCCGTCGATCTCGCGGCCCCAGAGGCGCAGGATCCCGCGGCGTTCATTCCCCGAGATCTGTTCGAGAAGGTCAGCGATATCTGCGGCGTGCAAAGGCTCCAGTAGGCGTTTGAGCGCCTCTGCGTCCTCGTCTTCCACGGCCTGCAGGATCGTCTCGACCAGCTCGCCATCCAGCCGGTAATCCTGCTCTTCGCGCTCTTGGTCCTCGATCAGATCTTCTGCCATCCGGCCCCCTTGGATTTTATTGGCCCGCAACTCGGTATTCAAACTAGCCTATCCGCTGGGCGGGCAGAAGAGGCTGGTATCCCGTTTTCGCTCATGCCTAAGATGGTGCGTCTTTTGCGAGCGGAAAGGAATGGTGATGGTCGATCTTCTGTTGGGACAGGTGATCCGTTTTTGTGACATCCCCATGACAGATCAGGCGTTCGGGATGGAGCATTTGACCCAAGGTGCCGTCGTTGTAAAGGACGGTCGGATCGCGGCAGTCGGCCCTGCCGAAGATGTGAAGCGCGCCTGGCCGCAGGCGCGCCTGCACGATTACGGGGACAAACTGATTTCGGCAGGGTTCATCGACGCCCATGTGCATTTTCCGCAAACCGCGATCATTGCCAGCTGGGGAAAGCGGCTGATCGACTGGCTCAACGCCTATACCTTTCCGGAGGAAATGCGACTGGCCGATCCGCTCTATGCCAAGACGATTGCCGAGACCTATATGGATCTGGCGCTGGCCAATGGCACGACAAGCATGTGCAGCTTCTGTACCGTCCATCCGGCAAGCGTCGACGCTTTTTTCGCGGCGGCACAAAGGCGTGGTCTGCGCGCGATGGGCGGTAAGACCTGTATGGACCGCAACGCCCCCGAGGGGCTGCGCGACAGCGCCCAATCGGCCTATGATGACAGCAAGGCGCTTTTGCGCAAATGGCATGGGGTGGACCGGCTGTCTTATGTGATCACCCCGCGGTTCTCGCCCACATCCACGCCAGACCAGCTGCGCGCTCTGGGGGATCTATGGGCCGAACATCCCGACTGCCTGATGCAGACCCATCTTTCCGAGCAGACCGACGAGATCGCCTGGGTCAGATCGCTTTTCCCGCAGGCCCGCGATTATCTCGACACTTACGAGGCCTTTGGGCTATTGGGCGAAAACGGTCTCTATGGCCATGCGATCCATCTGGAGCCGCGCGAGATCGACAGGTTGTCCGAGCTGAATGCCGGGATCGCCCATTGCCCGACCTCGAATACCTTCATCGGCTCGGGGCTGTTCGATATGGCGGGCATGGTGGACCGCACCCGCGTAGGTCTTGCGACCGACACGGGCGGCGGGTCGAGCTTTTCCATGCTACGCACGATGGCTGCAGCCTACGAGATCGGCCAGCTGCGGGGAACGCCGCTGCATCCGGCATTCCTGTGGTGGCTGGCGACCCAAGGCTCCGCGCGCAGTTTGAAGATCGATGATCGTGTGGGGAATATCGCTGTTGGGCTGGAGGCGGACCTGATCGTGGTGGATCTGGCCTCCACCCCCGCCATCCGTCAACGCATGTCCCGCGCGGACAGCTTCACGGAAGCCCTTTTCGCCACCATCATGATGGGCGACGACCGCGCCATCGCATCTGTCTGGGTGAACGGGGAAAAGCACCACTAACGCCGCTTAATGTGTGTAATTTGAAGCATATTCTTACCTTATCAAATTAACGGGTTTGCACTCGCAGCTTCACCTTGCTTGCGAACTTCAGATCCTCTGAAGCGCATAAGCGTTAAGTGCGACAAGGTCGTTTTCAGCCCAAAGCGTGTCGGCCTGAACATGAGGGCGGAGATGTGTTCGCGCGGCCTTGCGAGAAATGCGCTGGTTCTTCGGGGGGGATCGTGGGAAGAAGCAGGCGCTCGCCTTTGGGTGGAGTCCGGCCTTGGAGGATGACATGGACCAGACCGTTCTTTTTATCATCGCGGCGCTGATCGTGGGCATGTCGAAAGGCGGTCTGGCATCGGCTGCGGCGATCGCTGTGCCTTTGCTGGCTTTGTTCATGAATCCCGTGACCGCCGCTGCGACGCTTCTGCCGGTCTATATCGTGACCGACTGGATCGGGGTCTGGCTGTTCCGGAAAGAGTTTTCGGGTCGCAACCTGCTGATCTTCACGCCTGCCCTGCTGTTCGGGGTGGGGGTGGCAACCTTTATCACCCCATATACGCCCGAGCCTGTCCTGCTGCTGTTTACCGGAGGCATCGGGCTTTGGTTCTGTTTGCGCGCATGGTGCGGGCGCGGTGGCACAAAGGTCACGCAGCCTGCGCTTTTGCCCGGGCTTTTCTGGGGCACTCTGACAGGGATCGCAAGCTTCATCACCCATTCCGGCTCGCCGCCCGCGCAGGCCTATCTTTTGCCCCAGCGCCTGCCAAAGCTGAAATTTGCGGGCACCATCGCGATTTCCTTCGCGATTGGCAATCTGGCGAAGCTTCCGGCCTATTTTGCGATCGGACAGCTTGACGGGCTGAACTGGGGCCTGATTGCCGCATTGGCCGCCACCGGTATTCTGGGGACGTTTATCGGGCGCTGGCTGACGGTCAAACTGTCGGATACGCATTATGTCCGGGTGATACAGGGGATGTTGTTCCTGCTTTCGGTTATTTTGCTGGCGAAAGGCATAATGACGCTGATCGGCGGTCAGGCCTTGCTTTCGTAACTGTTACAGACATGTCATAGAGCAGCCCTAAGAGAGCCCTGCGCACGTGACGCGCCACAGACTTACTGCCCGAAAGGTTGCTATGACCCGTATCGTCCAATCGCTTGCCGAGATTTCTGCCTCCTATGATGCGCTGTTCTGCGATCTGTGGGGGTGTTTGCATAATGGCGTGACGGCCTATCCTGCGGCTGTCGCAGCCCTGCAGGCGTTTCGTGCCAAAGGCGGACGGGTCGTCTTGCTGACCAATGCGCCGCGTCCGGCGGAATTCGTGAAAGAACGCTTTGCCAGGATGGCGATCCCCGACGATGCGTGGGATCTGATTGTCAGCTCGGGGGATGCCGCGCAGGATGCGATGTTTGCCGGTGCCGTAGGGCGCAAGATCTGGCATCTGGGGCCGGAGAAAGACAACGGGTTCTTCACGTCCATTCCCGCCGAATGGGAAGGCCGTGCCAAGATCGAACGCGTGTCTTTCGAAGAAGCCGAGGGCATTGTGTGTACGGGGCCTTTCGACGAAGAGACCGAAACCCCCGAGGATTACCGCGCGACGTTTCTGGCCGCCAAGACCCGCGGGCTGAAGATGCTTTGCGCCAATCCCGATCTGGTGGTGGATATGGGCGACAAGCGGATTTACTGCGCGGGTGCGCTGGCCGAGCTTTATGAGGACATGGGGGGCGATGCGATCTATTGCGGCAAGCCCCATCCGCCGATCTACGATCTGGCTCGCCGCAAGCTGAGCGCGTCCTTCGGTCTGCCGGAGGATGGCCGCATTCTGGCAATCGGGGACGGGATCCTGACCGATGTCGCGGGGGCGGCGGGCGAGGGGCTTGATTGCCTTTTCGTGACCGGTGGTCTGGCCGCCGAGGCTTTCGGGCCGGATGTGGAGGCCCCCGATTCCGACAAGCTGGAGCCGTGGCTGGATGACCAGCAGCAGGCACCGCTTTATGCGATTGGAAGACTTCGCTAACCAGTTGAATCGAATTTTAGTGATTTGAGCGCCCCTTGGAACGTAGTGTTTCAGGGGGCGTTTTGCTATGCAGAGTTCGGATTGAAACAATCTTTCGCACAAGAATATTATCATTTGGTAGTATTTGGTAATATATTATTGCTATAACGATTGATATTGGCGCGGGGGTGCGCTATGCTGCGATGCAACATAACCAGTTTGGAAAGGCCACGCGGATGACGCTGATGAAGGAAATCGAAGGCTCCACGATCTTCATCGAAGATCTTCAGGAAGGCATGTCGCGCCAGCTGGTGAAGACGGTGACCGACCGTGACATCGAGCTTTTTGCCGAAGTCTCGACGGACCGGAACCCTGTGCATGTCGATGACGATTACGCCCGTACCACGATGTTCAAGGGCCGGATCGCCCACGGCATCCTGTCCGCTGGTCTGATTTCGGCCGTGATTGGCGAACAGCTTCCGGGGCATGGTGCGATCTATCTTAAACAATCGCTGACTTTCATGGCGCCGGTGCGTCCGGGGGATGAAGTTTGTGCAACTGTCCGCGTGGCGGCGATTGATCGGGTTAAGCGGCGTGTCACACTTGCAACCCAATGCACGGTGGGCGATACGGTTGTTCTGAAGGGCGAGGCCGTGGTGCTGGCTCCGTCGCGGGATATCTCGCGCGGCTGAGGCAGACCCGTTCTCGCGGGAATGCGGGAACGGACGGCTTTATGCGAGTTTACGACCACTGGCAGATTCCTCCGGAGGCGCGCGGCGCCTCCATTGCCATGGGCAATTTCGATGGTGTGCATCTGGGGCACCGCTCTGTGATCGATCTGGCGCGTCGTGACGGCGTGCCTTTGGGGGTTGTGACATTCGAACCCCACCCGCGCGAGTTTTTCCGCCCCGAAGATCCGCCTTTCCGTCTGATGAATGCCGAAGCTCGCCGCAACCGGCTGGAAAAGCTGGGCGTCGACAGTCTTTATGCGCTTCCGTTCGATGCGCAGCTGGCGTCGATGGAGCCGGAACCCTTTGCCCGCGATGTGCTGGCAGAGGGGCTTGGCGTGTCCAATGTGACGGTCGGGCGCGATTTCCGCTTTGGCCGCAAGCGGGCAGGCGGGGTAGAGGAGCTGGCGCTCTTTGGCCAGAGATTCGGGTTTGACGTGACTGTGGCGCCGCTTCTGGAAGTGGAGGGGGTGCATGTGTCCTCCACCGCGATCCGCAATGCGCTGTCCGAGGGCCAGCCGGAACTTGCAGCCGCCATGCTGGGCCACCTGCACCGGATCGAAGGGGCGGTCATTCATGGCGAGAAACGCGGGCGCGAGTTGGGCTTTCCCACGGCCAATATGTCGGTGGACGGGCTGCATCTGCCGAAACTCGGCGTCTATGCGGTGAAGGTCGATGTGATGACCGGTCCGCAGAAGGGCAGCTATATGGGCGCGGCCAGCCTTGGGGTGCGACCGATGTTCGGGGTCAATACGCCCAATCTTGAAACCTATCTGCTGGATTTCAAGGGCGATCTTTACGGCCAGCATCTATCGATCGCGCTGGTCGAGTATCTGCGCCCCGAACTGGCCTTTACCGGCATCCCCGACCTGATCACGCAGATGGATCGTGATGTCGAACGCACCCGCGAGATCTTGACCGCCTGAGCCAAGAGACGCATTGCCTTTCCCAGCCAAATGATGAGTCTCCTTCTATGTCCAAGCTACGCAAGAAATTCTGGGAACTGCCGCTCGGGGATCTGAATGCCTCGGAATGGGAGGCGCTGTGCGACGGGTGCGGCAAGTGCTGCCTCAACAAGCTGGAATTCGTTGATACCAACGAAGTCGAGTTTACCCGCGTTGCCTGCCGTCTGCTGGATGGGCAGACCTGCCGCTGTGCGCAATACGAGATCCGGCACCATTTCGTGCCCGAATGCGTGCGTCTGACGCCGGAGTCGATCGAGCAGATCGCCTACTGGATGCCGCGCACCTGCGCCTATCGGTTGCGGTTTGAAGACAAGCCGCTGGAAAGCTGGCACTATCTTCTTTCCGGATCGAAAGAGACGGTGCATGAGGCGGGCCAGTCCGTGCGTGGCTGGACCGTGCCGGAATACGAGGTGCCGGAAGAAGACTGGGAAGATTATGTGATCGAGGATCTTTCATGAATTTCGGCTCCGACAACACTTCGGCGGTGGCTCCTCGCATTATGGAGGCCATTCAGGCCGCCAATGAAGGCCATGCGCGCCCCTATGGCGGCGATGCCCTGACGCCGGTTGTCGAAGCCCGTATCCGCGATATTTTCGAGGCCCCCGAGGCGCGTGTTTTTCTGGTAACCTCCGGCACGGCGGCCAATGCCCTGTCCTGCGCGCTTCTGACCCGACCGTGGGAGGCGATTTTCTGCCATCGCAACGCCCATATCGAGGAAGACGAATGCGGCGCGCCGGAATTTTTCACCGATGGGGCCAAGCTGGTTCTGGTGGAGGGCGAGGATGCCAAGATGGAACCGCAGGCGCTTCGGGACAAGATCCGCCATACGGGGGCGGCAATCCATAATATCAAGCGCGGTATGGTCTCGATCACCAATGCGACCGAATTCGGCACTGTTTACACGGTGGACGAGGTCAAGGCGCTGTGTGATGTGGCCCGCGAATTCGATCTGCCGGTGCATATGGATGGGGCGCGCTTTGCCAATGCGGTGGTGCGTCTGGGCTGTAGCCCTGCTGATCTGACATGGAAGGCGGGGGTGGATGTGCTCTCGTTCGGTGGCACCAAGAACGGCTGTATGGGGGTCGAGGCGGTGGTGGTTTTCGACCCCGCCCGGGCGCAGGAATTCGAGATCCGGCGCAAGCGTTCGGGGCAGTTGATGTCCAAACACCGCTATCTGGCGGCGCAGATGATGGCCTATCTTTACGGCGATCTGTGGCTGTTGCTGGCACGTCAGGCCAACGCAATGGCGCGCAAGCTGGCGGATGGTCTGGCAAGCCTGCCCGAGGTGCGGATGCTGCATCCCACGCAGGCCAATGCGGTTTTTGTGGCCATGCCGCGCCATTTGCACCAGAAGCTCCACGATCACGGTGCCTATTACTATTTCTGGCCCTTCGATCAGGATTTGGAAGGCGATGCGGAAGAGGTGCTTTCGGCGCGGCTGGTATGTTCGTGGTCGACCACGACGCCCGAGATCGAGACCTTTCTGGGGCTTCTGGGCTGGGTTGCGCCTGCCAGATCGCTGCCCAAAGCGCCGCGCAGCCTAGCGCCGCAGGAGGCCGAGCCCGATCCCGCCCAGCACGAGGGCTCCCGCTAGCCAGAAGCGCGGGCCGGGCAGTTCGGCCAGAAACACCGCGCCGCCCAATGCGGCGATCAGCGGCACGCTCAACTGCGCGAGAGCCGCCTGCGTCGCGGGGATCTGCGGCAGCACTCGATACCACAGCGCATAGCCTAACCCCGATGTTATCGCCCCCGACGCCAGTGTGGCCCAAAGCCCGTAGGAGGCCCCCGCCATCGGGCTGCCGGCCCCGAGCCACCAGAGCAGCGCAAGAGGCGTGGCAAGGGCGAAGTTGAACGCCGTGGCCGTCAGCGCATCGCGTGCCTTTGCCCCGTTCAGCGAATACAGCCCCCAGCCCATGCCTGCCGCCATCATCCATGCCAGTCCGGTCATGTCGATACGCAGATCACCTTGCGGCCACAGCAAAACCGCCAGCCCCGCGAGCGCCATGCCTGCCCCCAGCCAGCGTAGCGGGGGGATGTGTGTCTTGCGGAAGACCGCGGCCCCGAACATGGTGATCTGCACGGTGCCGAACAGCGTCAGCGCGCCCACACCGGCATCCAGCCGTCCGGAGGCGCGTGAAAAGCCCCAGATATACAGAAACAGGGTTGCCACACCCAAAGCCAGCATGGCAGGCGGGGGCGGATGGCGTAGGCGCATCCCGCTGAGCAGGCATAGCACCACCGCCCCCGCCCCAAGCCGTAGCACCCCGACAAGCGCCGGATCCCAGCCCGCCCCGAACACGGCCATCCGGTTCAGCACCGAATTGGCCGCAAAAGCGATCATCACAAGGCAGGTGGTCAGAAACAGGCGCATCCCGTCACTCTGCCGGTCCTAAGCCAGCTTGGCAAATGCGACTTTCGGGCAATGAAAAAGCCCGGCACTTTGGCCGGGCTTTCGGATCGTATCGGAGGCGGTCTTACGACTGGCTATACATGCCTTCGTAGATCGGCTTGATGGTTTCGGTTTCAAACAGCGACGAGACCGAGGTGCCCGACCATGTGTTCAGGATGGCTTGGGCAAACATCGGCGCGGTCGGCACGATGCGGATATTGGGGCATTTCTTCACGGCTTCGGTCGCTTGGATCGAGTCGGTGATCACCAGCGATTTCATGACCGATTTCGACACGCGCTCGACAGCGGGCCCCGACAGCACACCGTGGGTGATATAGGCATGAACCTCGACAGCGCCCGCTTCCATCAGCACTTCGGCGGCTTTGCACAGCGTGCCTGCGGTATCGCAGATGTCATCGACGATGATACATTTCTTGCCGGTCACATCCCCGATCACGGTCATGCCGGCCACTTCGCCCGCTTTCTCGCGGCGTTTGTCGACGATGGCCAGCGGCGCACCGATGCGCTTGGCGATCTCGCGGGCACGGGCCACACCGCCGACATCGGGGGAGATGACCATGACATCATCCATATCGCCTTTGAAGTGGTGCATGATATCGAGCGAGAAGACCGGCGAGGCATAGAGGTTATCCACCGGAATATCGAAGAAGCCCTGGATCTGGGTCGCATGCAGATCCAGCGTCAGGATACGGTTCACACCGGCTTCGGTCAGCAGGTTCGCCACCAGCTTGGCCGAGATCGGGGTGCGGGCCTTGGTGCGGCGGTCCTGGCGGGCATAGCCGAAATAGGGGATCACGGCGGTGATACGATCCGCCGAGGAGCGTTTGAGCGCATCGGCCATGATCAGCAGTTCCATCAGGTTGTCATTGGCCGGATTGGAGGTGGGCTGGATGACATACATGTCTTCGCCACGAACGTTCTCGTAGACTTCGACGAAGATTTCCTGATCGTTGAACCGCTCGACGCGGGCATCGACGAGGCCCACGGACATTCCGCGATGCATCGACATCCGGCGGGCAATGGCTTCGGCCAACGGGCGGTTGGCATTGCCGGCGATCAGTTTGGGTTCAGTCATGGCGGACATGGGCTTTGGCTCCGGGCAGCGCCGCAAGGGAAGGTCGCGGCAGAGATTCGCTTACATTGCGCCTGCCTTAGCACCGAGGTAGCGTCTGGGCAAATCCAAGGGTGCAAGGGAGACATGCGAATGTCACATATTGATTACTACTTCTCGGTTTTTTCGCCTTATACCTATTTCGCGGGGCTGCGTCTTGAAGAGATTGCAACCCGTCACGGGGCGCAGGTGACCTATCGGCCGCTGGACCTGATGGCGCTGTTTGATCGCACGGGGGGCACCCGTCCGGCGGACCGCCATCCGTCGCGGATGCAATATCGCAATCAGGAGGTCACGCGCTGGTCGCAAAAACTGGGGCTGCCGATGCCCAATATCTCGGTGCCCGTGCCCAATGCCGCCCCCGCCTCTTATGCGATCATCGCGGCCCAGAAGGCCGGTGGCGGCGATCTGGGGGGGCTGGTCCATGCCATTGCCCGCGCCCGTTGGGCCGAAGGGCGCGACATCGCCGAGGAAGGGCTGATCCGCGCGGCGCTGGAGGCCAATGGTTTTGACGGCAATCTGGTGACGACGGGGTTGTTTGACGGGGCGATTGCCTACGAGAAAAACCTTGAAGACGCGGTGGCCGCAGGGGTCTTCGGCTCGCCCTTCTATGTCGTGACCGACACCGACCAGCGCTTCTTCGGGCAGGACCGGCTGGCGTTTCTCGACAGCTATCTGGGGACATGTGCATGATCGATGACCGCAGGGGGGTCCAGATCGCCTCGGAATTGCTCGGGGGCGGCGAACGCCCGGCTTTGGCAATCCACTGCATGCTGGGCAATGCCCGCGCATGGGAGCCGTCCTTCGCGCTGCTGGAAGACCGGATGACCGCGCGGGTCTTCGACCTGCCGGGGCACGGGCGGTCGGGCGAATGGGTCGCAGAAGAGGCCGCCGGTGCCTTCGAGAGGCTGGTGACACAGATTGCGGCCAGTTTCATCGACCGCCCGCTTGATCTGATCGGGCATAGCTTCGGCTCCAGCGTGGCGCTGCGGCTGGCGGTTGCGGCCCCCGAGGCCATCCGCAGCCTGACGCTGATCGAGCCCATTCTTTTTGCCGCCATCGAAGGCACGCCGGAATATGATGCGGTGGCCAAGGACCAGAAACATCTGATGCAGCTTCTGGCTGCAGGAAAGCGCGAAGAGGCGGCACGGGCCTTTCTGGCGCAATGGGGCAGCGGTGTGCCTTGGGAGGCTTTGCCAGAGCATCAACGCGCGCGCTTCATGGAGCAGATGCCCATTCTGGCCAATACGACCACAGCAAATTTCGCCGATCCCGGGCAGATCCTGCGGGCGGACGGGATCGAGGCGATTGACGCGCCGGTCCTGCTGGTCCACGGCGACCAGACCCACCCTTCGGTGCCGCTGGTTTGTGCCGAACTGGCGGTGCGGATGCAGAATGTCGGGACGGCGACGGTGCCGGGGGCAGGGCATATGCTGCCGCTGACGCATTTTGAAAGTCTGGCCGATCTGATCGGCGTCAATCTCGACCGCTCCTGAAGCGGACGCCGCGCTGATCGGGCGCGGCGTTCACTCTCATATCAGCCTGTTTACATGGCCCATCTTGCGGCCCGGCTTGGCCTCGGCCTTGCCGTAAAGATGGATCTGCGTGCGCGGGGTCTTGGCAAATTCGGGCACGCGCAGCACATCATCGCCGATCAGGTTGAGCATCTCGACATCGGCATAGCGCGCGCCATCGCCCAAGGGCCAGCCCGCGATCGCGCGGATATGTTGTTCGAACTGGTCGACGGCACAGCCCGCCTGCGTCCAGTGGCCCGAATTATGCACACGCGGCGCGATCTCGTTGACGATCAGCCCCCCCTTGGTGACAAACAGCTCGACCCCCATCACGCCGACATAGTCCAGCGCATTCAGGATCTTTGCCGCCATCAGAACGGCATCCATGCGCAGGCTGTCAGGGATTTGCGCCGGCACGGTGGTGGTGTGCAGAATGCCGTTCTTATGAACATTCTGACCGGGATCGAAACAGGCGACCTCACCGGTGGTGCCACGCGCGGCAATCACCGAAATCTCCATCGAGAAGTCGATGAACCCTTCCAGAACCGCCTCGGCCCCTGCCATCGCGGCCAGCGCCTCGGGGGCATCTTCGGGCGCCATGATCCGCGCCTGACCCTTTCCGTCATAGCCCAGACGGGTGGTTTTCAGGATTGCGGGCGTGCCGATCTCGGCAATCGCCGCGTCGAGGCTGGCCGTATCGGTGACCTTGGCCCACGGCGCGGTCTTCAGCCCGATCTCACCCAAGAAGCTCTTCTCGATAATCCGGTCCTGCGAGGTCGCCAGGGCGCGCCGGTTGGGATGCAGCGGGCGGATGGCCTCGAGGATATCCAGCGCCGAGGTGGGGATGTTCTCGAACTCATAGGTGATCACGTCCACCGAACGGGCGAAGGCGCGCAGGGCCTCGGCATCCTCATAGGACGCTGTGGTCACCTGATGTGCCACATCGGCTGCGGGCGGATTGGCGCCGGGTTCGAAGATATGGGTCTTGAAGCCCAGACGCGAGGCCGCAACCGAGAGCATGCGTCCCAGTTGTCCGCCGCCCAGAATGCCGATCATGGCTCCGGGTTGCAACGAGATGTCGGTCATGGATGAACGTCCTGCGGCTCGTCAGGGATCGAGTCGGACAGGGTCGTGCGCCATGTGTCCAGCCGCTCGGCCAGCGCCGCGTCCTGAAGCGCCAGAATGCCCGCTGCCAGAAGGGCCGCATTGGGCGCACCGGCAGAACCGATCGCCATTGTGGCCACAGGGTAGCCTTTGGGCATCTGGAGGATAGAATAGAGGCTATCGACCCCCGAAAGCGCCTTTGTCTGCACCGGCACGCCGATCACGGGCACACGGGTCTTGGAGGCCATCATGCCGGGCAGGTGGGCCGCGCCGCCTGCACCTGCGATGATCACTTGCAGCCCGCGCTCGACAGCGGTCTTGCCATAGGTCCACAGGCGATCGGGTGTTCTATGTGCCGAAACGATCTTCGTCTCGTAGCTGACCCCGAGATCGTCAAGGATCTGTGCTGCGCCCTTCATGGTCGGCCAATCGGACTGGCTCCCCATGATGATTCCGACTTTTACGCCCAATGGTACCTCCTGAAACTTTGAAAGCGCACTATAGGCGCGCAGCCGTTCTGAGCAAGACCAAAGGGGGGATTCGAGGCTTAGGCGAGGATGTCGGGGATCAGTTTGTCTTCGATACGGGCGATCTCGTCTTTCAGTTGCAGCTTCTGCCGCTTCATGCGCGACAGACGCAACTGGTCGCAATGGGCCACAGCCTGAAGGGCTGCAATGGCTTCATCAAGATCGCGATGTTCCTGACGTAGCACCGCAAGTTTGACCCGCAGGACTTCTTCGTGTTCCATTTCGACATGCGCATTCATGATGGCGTTCCGTAGATTGCTGTATGGCGCCGGCCTCAAAGGGTGACTCGGCAGGTGTTCATTTTTATTAATACACGATTTTTTGGAATTTCGGAAGAAAATCGACGTTAATCCTTCTCTGGCAGGGTCTTGCGGTATGCGCTGCGGCTGACCATATTCATAGGGAAGGGCCGCCGGTGCATGGGGCCCGTTCGCTGCACGTCGCTTTGAAAAGGGCTTGCCTGATGACGAAACTAGGCTTTGGGTCGCATCCGTATCTGCTGGGCTTTGACCAGCTGGAACGATTGGTGGAACGGACGGCCAAAACAGGGTCGGATGCCTATCCACCCTATAATATCGAACAGTCGGGGCCGGATTGCTACCGGATCACTCTGGCGGTGGCGGGATTTGCCGAAGAGGATCTGTCGATCACGATGGAGGATCGCGCGCTTGTGATCCGTGGTCGGCAGGGTGAAGACGGTGCGGACCGCGTTTATCTTTACCGTGGAATCGCTGCACGCGCCTTCCAGCGCAGCTTCGTGCTGGCGGATGGGGTCGATGTGGCGGGCGCGTCGATGGAAAACGGGCTCTTGCATGTCGATCTGCGGCGGGTGGTGCCCGATCCCGTCGTGCAGACGATCCCGATCTCGAAAAAATAACATCAGGCAGGAGGACTTGCGATGCATACGAAATTCGACTTTGCGCCCGAAGGCCAGACGGACCGGATTGCCTATATCCGTGCGGTGGATGCGGGCGATCTGCCCGACGAGGTGAAAGCCCAGCTGGGCGATGTCAAACAGCTTTACGCGCTGCATTCTTCTGACGGCGAGCGGCTGGCCTTGGTCCGTGACCGCGAAATGGCCTTTATCCTTGCGCGGCAGAACGACCTTGCGCCTGTGACGGTGCATTGATCGCAAGGGCCGTTGGCAGAAGACAAATCCGGCCTCTGGAGGCGAAAGACTGACTGATATCGGGGTGCCGCATAGGCGCCCCGTTTTCTTTGGCCGTGAGGCGTGTCCGGCGGCTGGTCCCAAAGGGGGGCATGGCCCGCCGGACCCTCAGGCCACGCCTTTTTCCAGGCCCCGCGATTGGTTATGTGGCAGCAGCGCCGGACCCAGTTTGCGGCAAATTCTGCCGGAGAGGGCCGGATAGGCCAGCGGGCCGTAATCTGCGGGTAGGCGGGAAAGCTGGGGCAGCGATTGCCGGATCAGCTTCTGGCAGGCGGGGCCGAGCATCGCCCATGCCTCGGTGCCGGGATAGAGGGTTTCGGCCCATGCGCCTTCGGCCATGATGACCTGATGATGCTCGGTCAGGATGTGCCAGTATCGCAGCCGCGGATAGGCGACGGGCTGGATGCCGGACCTGAGCCCGACAAGGTGACGCGCCGCAGCCAGACCCTGCCTGTATCCCGTAAGGTCTTCTAAGGCAGGATGGCTGACCAGCACCCGATGGTGGGCCGAAACAAGCAGCGCCCGCGTGTTGCCCAATATGCCTTTCGCAAAGCGGATAGGCGCGGCGCGCCCGAGGGCCGCGACCTCGCGGCAACCGATCCAGAGAATACGGGCGGGCGGTCCGTGAGGGGTGATCAGCCTGTCGCGCGGGGTCAGGTTTTGCACGGGGCGGGGGCCATCGACTGTCATGATGCGGGTGTCCTGCGCAAAGCAGACGAAGGGGGCATCGACATGGGCGATGGTCACGCCATCATATTCGACCCCGTCCCATGTGCCCAATGTGATGGACTGGACATTGCTGTAATGCACCCCCGCCGGAATGGAGCTGTCCATCAGGCGGGCGCCCCATGTGCCATCGGTGAACAGCGTGACCTCGATCTCCAGTCCGCTATAGGTGACCCCGTTCACCACCATCGTCGAGTTGGTATAAAGCGCGATTTCCTGCGGATAGAGGTTGAGCGAGGGGCCCGAGATATATTCGGCGGGATCGGGGCTATGCACGTCATCGGTGTCATAGTCCCAGATAATTCCGTCGTTATTGGTGTCATGTAGCGTGATTTCGGTATAGCCCGCCGGATCGACCGAGCGGCCATTTCCGCTGGCATTGAGGTTGTCTTGCGAGGCTGCGGAATAGCCCGGCCATGTGCTGGAGGAATACCATCCCCAAGAAGATGTATCTGCCATAGGTTACAATCTATGCTTCAAAATCCCGTTCTTCGGGAGATTGGCAAACAAAGCTTAAATTGCGGTGAAATGCGCCGGAGGCCGCAGGCCATAGGGGGCGGCAGAACGGAACGGGCCTGAACAGGGCAGGGGAAACCGGAAGGCAAAAAACCGCCCCGAGGGGGGCGGCTTTCCAGAGGTTTGTTAGGTTCCGGACCTGTCTGTGTGTGACAGGGTTATTCGGCCAGACCCTGTTCGGCCAGCCAGCGTTCGGCATCCAGCGCGGCCATGCAGCCCATGCCCGCCGAGGTGACGGCCTGACGGTAGGTGTGGTCGGTCAGATCGCCTGCGGCAAAGACGCCCTCGATCGAGGTGCGGGTCGAACCCGGCTCGACCCAAACATAGCCGCCCTCCTGCAGTTTGAGCTGGTCCTTCACCAGTTCCGAAGCGGGCGCATGGCCGATGGCCACGAAGAAACCGTCACAGGGGACTTCGCGCTCGGCGCCATCGGCGGTGGATTTCACCCGCACGCCGGTCACGCCCAGGGGCGCCTCGGTGCCAAGGACTTCTTCAACGGTGTGGTTCCAGACCACCTCGACCTTGGGGTTTTTGAACAGGCGTTCTTGCAGGATCTTCTCGGCGCGGAAGCTGTCGCGGCGGTGGATCACGGTGACCTTGGAGGCGAAATTGGTCAGGAAGAGGGCCTCTTCCACCGCCGTATTGCCGCCGCCGATCACCACGACCTCCTTGCCGCGATAGAAGAACCCGTCGCAGGTGGCGCAGGCCGAGACGCCGAAGCCCTGGAATTTGTCTTCCGAGGGCAGGCCCAGCCATTTCGCCTGAGCACCCGTGGCCAGCACGACCGCATCGGCCACATAGGTGGTGCCCGAGTCGCCTTGCGCGGTGAAGGGGCGTGAGCCCAGATCGAGCGAGGTGATGTAATCACCGATGATCTCGGTGCCCATCGCGCGGGCATGCTCTTCCATCTGCACCATCAGGTCGGGGCCTTGCACCTCGGTATGGCCGGGCCAGTTCTCGACCTCGGTGGTGATGGTCAGCTGGCCGCCCGGTTGCAGGCCCTGCACCAGAACGGGCTGAAGCATGGCGCGCGAGGCATAGACGCCTGCGGTATAGCCAGCGGGGCCGGAGCCGATGATGAGCAGTTTTGTTTTCTTGGTCGTCTCGGACATGCCGGTCTCCTGAGATTCCTGTCTTGCAGCGCGTTTGATGCGGATATAGACACCGCAACCTGCGACGAAAACCCCCCGCCGAGCTCGACGGAAGGATTGATGCGATTGTGCCGCGCGGCGGATCGGGTCTGCCTTTGCGAAATCAGGGTGCGATTGCGCTTGCAGATAAAGATGTGAAATATTATTGCGCAACTGCGATATTTTCGATAGTTTTCGGCGCAAGGCGGAGGTGTGATCATGGCCAGTTCAAAGCTTGACGAAATCGACCGGAAAATCTTGGCCGAGTTACAGGCCGACGGGCGTATGACGAATGTGGAGCTGGCAAAGCGTGTGGGGATCTCGGCACCGCCCTGCCTGCGGCGTGTGCGCACGCTGGAAGAGGCGGGATATATCCGCGGCTACCATGCTGATGTGAACCCGCGCGAGCTGAATTTCGAGGTGCAGGTTTTTGCCTCGGTCCGGCTGCATTCGCAATCCGAGGCCGATCTGGCGCAGTTCGAGGCGCGTTGCAATACATGGCCGCTGGTGCGGGAATGCCATATGCTCAATGGCGAGATCGATTTCATCCTGAAATGCGTGGCCCCCGATCTCTCGACCTTCCAGAGCTTCCTGATGAGCGATCTGACCGCTGCGGAAAACGTGGCCAGCGTGAAAACCTCGCTGGTGATCCGCTGTGCCAAGGACGAGCCCGGTGTGCCTTTCGACGTGCTGGAAAGCCGTCTGGCCAAGCAGGCCTGAACCTGTCTGGCCACGGGGCGGGGCGCGTGAAGCCCTGACGACCAAGAAGGTAGCCCCGAGCGAAGGGGCCGCATCTGGCAGCCGCGCATAAATTCGTGAGCCTCTGTGCAAAAATCGCGGTGTGCAGTCGGGCTGTTTCGGGCTAGACTGGCTGCATGGACAAGCCTCTTTCTCTATGGTCGCGCATCGCGGCGGCACTTGCTTCCCTGACGCGGGGGGAGGCGCTTTCGGATGTGTTCGACCAACTGCGCGCGCCGCCCGAACGGTCGGTGGCCTTCACCATTGCGGTGATCGCGCTGGGGGCAAAGATGGCCAAGGCCGACGGGCAGGTGACCCGTAACGAGGTCGAGACATTCCGCCGGATTTTCTCGATCCCGCCGGGCGAAGAGACCAATGCCGCGCGTGTCTTCAACATGGCGCGCACCGATGTGGCCGGTTTTGATGCCTATGCGCGCAAGATTGCCGCGATGTTCGGTCCGGGCAACGGGGTGTTGAAAGACGTGCTGGAGGGGCTGTTTGCCATTGCGGTGGCCGATGGTGATTTCCACGAGAATGAAGAGATCTTCCTGAAAGAGGTGGCGCGGATCTTCGGTTTGAAGGACTGCTGCTATAGCGCTATCCGTGCCAGCTACGTGGCAGGGTCCGATCCGGACCCTTGGGCCGTGCTGGAGGTCGCGCCGGATGCGAGCCTTGACGAGGTGCGCAAGGCGTGGAAGGCGGCGATACGCGAGGCCCATCCCGATCGCGCGATTGCCCGCGGGATGCCGGAAGAGGCCGTGCGTCTGGCCCAAGACCGGACAGTGGCGCTGAACCGTGCGTGGGAAGAGATTCGCACGCGGCGGGAGATGGCCTAGGGGCATCATGCAGCGCGATATCAATTTGCGGATCGCGACCTATAATGTGGAGTGGTTCACCAATCTGTTCGATGCGCAGGGCGAGCCGTTATTTGACGGGCGGCCCACGCGCCACGAGCAGACGACCGCCGCCGGTCAGGCGCGGGCGGTGGCGCGGGTGATGGCCTCTGTCGATGCGGATCTGATGCTTGTGGTCGAGGCCCCCGATGACGGGGTCGGGCGGCATACACGGGTCAGTCTGGAGCTGTTTGCCGAGTATTTCGGGTTGCGCACCCGTGCTTGTTTGCATGGGGCGGCCAGTGTGACCCAACAAGAGATCGCCTTGCTCTATGATCCTGATCGGGTGGCGGTGAGGCTTGATCCGGAACCGGGAAGCCATCCGGTGCCGCGCGTGCACGGGCTGAGTGCGGCCGATCATGTCTTCGACAAGCCGCCGCTTGAAGCGATCATCGAGAGTGCGGGCAGTACTTTCCATCTGATCGGGGTGCATATCAAATCGAAGGTCTCGCATGGCCAGACCGCGCGGAACATGCACCGGCTGGCGTTGCGCAGCCGTCGCAAGCAGCTTGTGCAATCGCTCTGGCTGCGCGAGCGGGTGGAGGACCTGCTACGGCAGGGGAAGTCACTGATTTTGCTGGGAGATCTGAACGATGGTCCGGGGCTGGACGAATATGAAGAAGTGCTGGGCCAATCCGCGCTGGAAGTGATTTCGGGGCAGCTCGGGCCGGGGCGGTATCTGCTGCATGATCCGCATGCCCGCCTGCAGGTCGGGCCGACGCTTGCCCAACCCGCATCGGCGCGGTTCTGGTCTGTGGCCGATCAGCATTATTTCGGCGCGATGGTCGATTACATCATGGTGTCGGGGGATCTTTGCGCCAACCGGCCTGCATGGCGGATCTGGCATCCGTTCGACGACCCCGTCTGTTATCGCAATGCCGAATTGCGGGAGGCGCTGCTGACCGCTTCGGACCATTTTCCGGTATCGCTGGATCTGGTGCTGCATGCCCCCGCCGAAGCAGGGGCAGCACAAGGCCGCCCTTAGGCGGGCTGGCGGATGACCGGCTTCACGCCAAGCGAATTGCATAGCGAGGTGAAGCGCGATTCGGTGACTTCGCCAAACAGGTCCGCGCCCTTGCGGGTCAGGCTGAGTTCCAGCCGCTTGTCCTCGCGGTGATGGGTCAGCACGCCCGCCTCGGTCGGATCGTCAATCGAGAACATGGCCGCAAAGCGCATGGCCTTGCCCAAGATTTCGGCCTCGCGGATCTGGTCTTTCGAGAGCAGCTTGAAAAGGGCCTGATGCGCCGAGTTCGAGCGGTTGTTCTTGTAGCGATGCAAAAGCGCCAGCCCGACCAGAATCCGCTCCGGATGGGACAAGGCCGCCATATTGGCGCGGGTGACGTTTTCGAAACAGGCATCGGCGCGGTAATCGGGATGGGTGCGCCATGTCGTGTCATGCAGCAGGCAGGCCGCACGGATCAGACGGTAGGTTTCGGGCGGCACCTCGCCCCAGATCGGCTGGATGAAGCTGTGCATCTTCTTGCCAAAGCCGGGCAGGCGGGCGGCACGGCGTTCGGCATGACGGCACGCCTCGATCAGCGGATCGCGGCGGCGCAGACGGTCGGGCATCTGTTCGTAAAGCAGCCCCTCGCGGATCCCGTAAGAGGACACGTCGATTTCGGCGGGCTGGAACAGCGCGACCAGTTCGCGCAGCACGATGGCCGCATAGGGCACCAGATCCATCCGTGCCGAACCGATGCCGGTGCGGGTGCGCAAATCCGAGAGATTGGTGCTTTCGATCATCTCGAGGGTTTTGCCCACCGCCTCCGGTGTCATCCGGTATTCATGTAGCACCAGAAGCGGATAGGCCTCGCGCTCCATATCGATGCGGGCAATGGCGCGCCACGATCCGCCAACCAGATAGATCCGCTCGTAATCGGTGCCCACCTCGGCGGCCAGCCGCTGCATGGTCTCTTTGACATGGGCAATCTGCGCCGCACGGTCGCCCACAAGCTGCAAACGGAACGGCCCGAGCTGCGAGGAAACCCGCCGCCAGACCTTGCCATCTCGCACCTCTGCCAGTTCCATCGAATTGCCGCCGATATCGCAGATGAGACCGTTGGCATCGGGCCAGCCCAGCAGCACGCCCTGTGCCGACAGTCGCGCCTCTTCGGGACCGTCCACCACATGGATGGTCAGGCCGGTTTCCTGCTCGATCAGCTTGTGGAAGTCCGGCCCGTCTTCGGCATCGCGCATGGCGGCGGTGGCCACACAGGTCAGTGAATTGACCTTCATCCCCTTGGCCAGCGCGGCAAAGCGGCGCATCGCGGTCAGGGCGCGGATGCGCCCTTCGGGGTTCAATCGGCCCGTCTCGGCCAACCCCTGCCCGAGCCCCGCCATGACCTTCTCATTGAAAAATAGGCAGGCGAACGCGCCGCGCCGTCAAAGACGACCATGCGGATAGAGTTCGAGCCTATATCGACGACCCCAACACGGCTGAGCGCGCGAATCGAGGGGTCGTCAAAGAGCGGTTTTCCGAAGGGATCCCACTCGTCATTGTCAGTGCTGCTACCGACGGCCACCATATCTGCCATCTGTGCCTTCCGGGCTAAACAAACATCGCCCAAATTCTAGGCTCAGTCGAAGCTATGAGCAAGCTTTGGCACGTCGCTTGCCCCTGCGGAACCCCGTCCCGAAAGCGACGGGTTTTCCATGAAGAAGCGGTGACAGCTGAACAGCGTCTGATTGTCCTCGGGCAGATAACGGATGAATTTGCCATCGGGCTGCAAAATCCAGCTTTGGGCCTCATCGGCCATATTCGCCGCCATGATCTGTTCGGTGATCTGCGCCTTGACGGTGGGGTTTGTGGTCTCCACCAGCGTTTCCACGCGCCGGTTGAGGTTGCGCCCCATCCAGTCGGCCGAGCTGAAAAAGACCCGCGCCTTTTTCGAGGGTAGCCCGTGGCCATTGCCAAAGCAGACGATCCGCGAATGCTCCAGATAGCGCCCGACGATAGATTTCACGCGGATATTCTCCGACAGGCCCTTGATGCCGGGGCGGATGCCGCAGATGCCGCGGATCACAAGGCTTATCTTCACGCCCGCATTCGAGGCGGCATAGAGCGCGTCGATCACCTCGGGGTCGATGATCGAATTCATCTTCGCCCAGATTTCGGCGGGTTTGCCGACTTTGGCATGTTCGGCCTCACGGGCGATCAGCTCCAGCAGGCGCGGCTTCAGCGTATGGGGCGAGATTGCAAGGTTCTCGAGATTTTCCGGCTGCACATAGCCCGAAAGATAGTTGAAAACCTTGGTCGCATCGCGCCCGAGCGCATCGTCACAGGTGAAGAAACTGAGATCGGTATAGATTTTGGCCGTGATCGGGTGGTAGTTGCCGGTGCCGTAATGGGTATAGGTTACTAGGCTGTCTCCCTCGCGGCGCACCACGGTGCTGATCTTGGCGTGGGTTTTGTAATTGGTGAAACCATAGACCACATGCGCGCCCGCGCGTTCCAGCATCCGCGACTGGCGGATATTGGCGGCCTCGTCGAAACGGGCTTTCAGCTCGACCAGTGCCGTGACCATCTTGCCGTTCTCGGCGGCCTCGCAGAGCGCGGCGACAATGGGGGAATCCTTCGAGGTCCGGTAGAGGGTCTGCTTGATGGCCACCACATTGGGGTCATTGGCCGCCTGTGCCAGAAACCGCACCACCATATCGAAGGTCTCGTAGGGGTGATGCAGCAACATGTCTTTCTGGCGGATCGCCGCGAACATATTGCCTTCATGGTCCTGCACCCGTTCGGGAACGCGGGGGGTGAAGGAGGGCCAGAGCAGGTCGGGGCGGTCGTCAAGGATCAGCTCCTTGAGATCGGCCACGCCCAGAAGGCCGCGCACTTCCACTACCTCGTCTTGCGTGACATGCAATTCCTCGCGGATCACCTGATGCAGGCTTTCGGGCGCACCTGCCGTGATTTTCAGCCGGATCACCTGACCGCGCCGCCGCCGCTTCAGGGCGGTTTCAAATTCGCGCACCAGATCCTCGGCCTCGTCCTCGATCTCGAGATCGCTGTCGCGGAGCACGCGGAAGGCACAATGGCCGCGCTCGCGGAAGCCGGGGAAGAGCGAGTTCAGGTGCAAGAGCAGCACGTCTTCCAGCGGCAGGAAGCGCGCCTCTCCGGGCAGGCGGACAAACCGGTCGATCTGCTGCGGAATCGGCAGAAGCGCCTGCATGCGGCGCTTGTCGCCGGGGCGTTCCAGCTCCAGTGCCAGACAGAAGCCCAGATTGGGGATGAACGGGAAGGGGTGGGCCGGATCAATCGCCAGAGGCGAGAGTACCGGAAACACCTTTTGCAGGAAGTGATCGCGCAGGAAAACCAGATCGTCTTCGGTCAGCGTCGCGCGGGTCACCACATGGATGCCCGCCTCGTCCAGTTCACGCCGGATGGTGTTCCAGCTCGATTGCTGCATATCCATCAGCTGGCGGGCGTCTTCATTGATCAGTTGCAGCTGTTCGCGCGGGGTGAGCCCGTCATGCGAGGGGATATTGTTGCCCTCGCGGACCAGTTCACGCAGACCGGCCACGCGCACGGTGTAGAACTCATCAAGATTGGTGGCCGAGATCGAGACGAAGCGCAGCCGTTCCAGCAGCGGAACGCGCGGATTGGTGGCCTCTTCCAAGACCCGCCAGTTGAACGCGAGCCATGACAGCTCGCGGTTGAAGAAACGTCCGGGACCGGAGATGACTTCCTCGGGAAGTTCGACGGGCACGGGAAACGGGGTTTTGAGAAAATCAGCCTGTGTCATGACCGCGGTTATTGCCCTGAAATGTATCGGAAAGATGACAGTTTGATCAATCTTCCTCGTGAAGACCAAGACTGTCCAGAACGTCCGAGGCCAAAGAGCGGGTAATCGCGCGTTTTTCCGACAGTGACCTTGCGTCAAGAGCGGCCACCAGTGCCCGCGCCGTCGCCAGAGACCTGTCCATCCGGCTGACAAGCCACGGGATCAGCGTCACCGGCACATGAATCTGGCGGTCTGCAAACATTTTCACCAGAACGGCAGCCAGCAGCGCATCATCGGGTGGCATGATCTTGGCGCTGGTCGTGGCCTCCATACGCGAGCGCAGGTCCGGCACCACAAGCCCCCAGTCACGCGGCGCGGTGCGGGCGGTCAACAAAAGCTTCACCCCCTCCGCCTGACACAGATTGCACAGGTGGAACAGCAGTGATTCGCGTTCGCGGGTGCCCGCGATGTGATTGGCGTCATCCACGACGATTGCGCCCGCTGTTGCCAGCCAAGGCGCATCATAGTTCTGCAATTCGGCGGCGGGGATCAGCGGCGCGCGGTTCGCATCGGCCCAGATCTGCGCCAGATGGGTTTTGCCCGCGCCGGCATCGCCGGTCAGGATCATTCGCCCCGAGGTCCAGCTTTCGGGCGTGTCGAGCATCGCCAGTGCCAGCGCATTGGCCTGTGCGACATAGTAATCCTCGCGCCCCTGCGACTGGCGCAGCGGCAGGTCGAATATCAGCTGTTTGCCTGTCATCCTGCCTCCCCCGGTCTGGCCGGGTCGTGCCTTTTTACTTGGTGAAATCTTCCGGCGGAAGATCCTTGGCGCCGACCCCTTTGTAAAGCGGTCCTTGCATGTACTGCTGGATGCCAAAACGTGCAAGCACACCCAGCATCGCCGCGACAGGCACCGCAACCAGCATCCCCACAAAACCGAACAGCGTCCCGAAGGCCGACAGGGCGAAGATCAGCCACAAAGGATGCAGCCCGATGGAATTGCCGACAAGCTTCGGCGTGATGATATTGCCTTCCAGAAACTGCCCCAGCGCGAATATGGCCGCCACAATCGCGATATGGCCCCATTCGCCCCAGAACTGGAACAGCGCAAGCCCGATGGCAAGGCTGCCGCCGATAATCGCACCGACATAGGGGATAAAGGTCAACGACCCCGCAATCGCCCCCGCGATCAGGCCGAAGTTCAGCCCTGCAAGCATCAGCCCGACGGCGTAGAACGTCCCGAGGATCAGGCAGACGGTCACCTGCCCGCGCACGAAGCCCGACAGGACGCGGTCGATATCGCGCGCGAGGCTGCGGATGGTGGCGGCATGTTCGCGCGGCAGCATCCGGTCGACCTTGGCCACAATCGGGTCCCAGTCGAGCAGCATATAGAAGGCCACCACCGGCACCACGACGATGAAGACGATGAAATTGACCACGCCCATAGCCGAGCTGAGCAGGGTGCTGGCCAGCTCGCCGCCGCGCTCCTGAATGGTCTGCCCGATCGAAACCAGCGCCTCGTTTACCGGCGAGCCGCTTTGTGCCAGTTCGGGGAATTGGGTCGTCAGGAAGTCTTTCAACTGGTTGAAAATCTGCGGCGCCGTTTGCACAAGTTGCGTCAGCTGGTCGACCAGAAGCGGCACGATGGCCAGCGCCGCAATCACGAAGATCAGCGTGGCGGTGACGGCAATCACGGTGGTGGCCAAGGCGCGCGACATGAATTTTTCCAGCCGGTCGGCCACGGGATCAAGGAAATACGCGATGGCACCGCCCACGATAAAGGGCAGGATCACATCTCCCATCAGCCAGAGCGCCAGCACGAAAACGACGATGACGATGGACCAGATGAGCGCTTGGTTGCGCATGGTAAAAGACATGATTGCTCCTGATATGGGTCTTGCGCAGAATGACGAAAAATCGGGCAAAGGCAACCGCCCGCACCGGACAGTGTCCCCGACGCCCTCGCGGTTGCGCATGTCAGGGCGCTTGAGAAGACGTGAACATAAGATAGGCGGGCGGGGCTTGCATCCAAGGGCGGCGGGCGTCACTCATGACGCGCCACAAACAGGAGCGTAAAATGAAGACCTTCTTTGTGATGGCGACGGTTTCGCTGGGGCTTGCACTTCCAGCCGCCGCAGAGACGGCCCGCGCCGATCTGGTCGATGCACAGGGGCAGGCATTGGCCTCTGTGACGGTCGCCGATCTGGCCCCCGAGGAGGGGTCTGTGCGTCTGGCGCTGGCTACGGTCGAACTGGCGGCAGGCGACAGGCTCGGGGCAGGGGTCGAGCTGGCCTCGGCCAGCGCCTGTCCGCGTGGGGCGGCGGGCACGCTGCTGATCCCGCAATCGGATCTTCCGCCCGACCCCAAGGCACAGGCCGACCGCCAAATGCAGGCGCAGGGGCAGGCACCGAAATTGCTGCTGCCTGCCGCCGGTCGTCAGAAGGCCGAATATCTTCTGCCCGATACCGATGTGCGCAGCGCCTTCCTTTCGCGGCAGCCGCGTGCGGTCAGCCTGCGCCGGAACGGTGTGCAGCTTGCCTGTGCGCTGTTCCAGACCGTGCCGGACACTGCGGAGCAGGCGCAAGATCTGTGATGCGCGTGGTTGCTCTTGCCTGACCGCGCCGAATGGGCTAGCCCGAAGGCCAGTTTCACCTAACCGACAGGGGCCGTCCCTCATGCGTCTTTCCCGTTACTTTCTTCCCGTTCTGAAGGAAAACCCGTCCGAGGCGCAGATTGCCTCGCACCGGCTGATGCTGCGTGCCGGCATGATCAAGCAACAGCAGGCCGGTATCTATTCGTGGCTGCCGCTGGGCTATAAGGTTCTGCGCCGTATCGAACAGATCGTGCATGAGGAACAGATCCGCGCGGGCCATATTCCGGTGCTGATGCCGACGATGCAATCGGCGGAACTCTGGCAGGAATCGGGCCGCTATGACGCCTATGGCCCCGAGATGCTGCGTATCAAGGACCGCCATGGCCGCGACATGCTTTACGGGCCGACCAATGAGGAGATGATCACCGACATCTTCCGCGCCCATGTCGAAAGCTACAAATCGCTGCCGATGACGCTGTATCAGATCCAGTGGAAATTCCGCGACGAGGTCCGCCCGCGTTTCGGTGTGATGCGTGGCCGCGAATTCTTCATGAAAGACGGCTATAGTTTCGATCTGACCCGCGAAGACGCGCTGCATGCCTATAACCGCCATATGGTGTCCTACCTGCGCACCTATGAGCGTATGGGCCTGACCGCGATCCCGATGCGCGCCGATTCCGGCCCGATTGGTGGCGACAATACCCATGAGTTCCTCGTGCTGGCCCCCACGGGCGAGTCGGAGGTGTTCTATGACAGCAATGTCACCGACCTGACGCTGGGCAACCGCGAGGTGGATTACGACAACCGCGAAGAGGTGGAAGCGATCTGCAAGGAGTTCACCACGCTTTACGCCCGCACCGACGAGACCCATGACGAGGCGATCTTCAACGAGGTCCCTGAAGAGCGCCGCAAATCGGCGCGCGGGATCGAGGTCGGCCAGATCTTCTATTTCGGCACCAAATATTCGGAATCGATGGGCGCTGTTGTCCAGACGCCCGACGGGTCGAAAGTGCCGGTCGAGATGGGCTCGCACGGGATCGGTGTCTCGCGTCTGGTCGGCGCGCTGATCGAGGCGAACCATGACGACAAGGGCATCATCTGGCCCGAGGGTGTGACCCCCTTCCACGTGGGGATCGTCAACCTCAAGCAGGGCGATGCGGCCTGTGATAGTGCCTGCGACGCGCTTTATGCCGCGCTGGTGAAGGCGGGTCTGGACCCGCTTTACGATGACCGCAACGAACGGGCGGGCGCGAAATTCGCCACGATGGACCTGATCGGTCTGCCGTGGCGGATTACCGTGGGGCCGCGCGGTCTGGCGGCCAATAAGGTCGAACTGACCTCGCGCCGTAGCGGCGAAAGCGAGGAAATGTCGGCAGAGGCCGCCGTGGCCAAGATCATCGAGATCTACGCCCCCCACCGCTAAGTTCCAGACCCCCGCTTCCTGCAAGCGGGGGTTTTTCATGCGGTCATCCGTCTCGGGGCGCCAGTTGCAGATGCAGATGGTCGTCATAGCGTGCCGCCCGACAGCCCTGAAAACGGATCTTGGGCTCGTTTGCGCCGATCTCTGCCAACAGATGCGGCTCCAGAAAGACCTTGCCGATGGCAGGGTCGGCCTGAAGAACCGCCAGCAGATCGCGGGTCCGCAGAGGGTCCAGCTGATAGTCGGGGAAGAGCCCCTGTAGCCACCCCATATCCCAGCGCAGCGTCGGCCATTTGCGCGGGCAGTCCGAGGGCCCCTGCTGGAAGGCGAAATAGCCGATGGGCGAGCGGGTCTTGCCCGCCAGATACTGCCCGTCGCGCATATAATACAGCGCCAGATCCGCCTTACGCCCGTCCTTATGCGACAGATGCGGCAGCAGCGGAAAACCGTCGAGAAAGGGGAAATTGGCGTCCAGCACCTGCGTGATCGTTCCCGGATGGCGGTCCTGCATGGTCTGGGCCGTGCGTTCCAGCGCGGCTTTCAGATCGGGCGTCACATAATTGCGGTTGAGTGCACAGGTCAGCCAGCTACGCATTTCCAGCGGGCCAGTGGCGTGGCCAGTGCCGTGGCAGGGGAGGGCCACCCGATCGCCCAGCGGTGCAAGCCACAGGCAGGCCGCCCATAACACCAGATAGCTCAGCGCAAAGAGCGCCAGACGCAGAGTGCGCCGTGGCATGGACAAAGAAAGCAGCCACGCCACCCCGCCGATCTGGGTCAGGAATGTCAGTCCGAGAATAAGAAAACCTTGCAGAATATAGCGCATCAGAAACAGCCCGTCATTGCTTTGTGGCATCTGGCACAGGGTGGGATCGCAGGCAATATGCAAGATCTTGATTGAAAAAATCAGGAAAATGCGGCATGGGCTTGGTCTGTAGGTTTGTAACATCCCGTGATGCCGATGCCCGTTCTGTTCCGTCTGTCCGCGTTTGTCCTTGGCGTTGCCTGTGCGGCACCGCTTGCCGCGCCACTTGCCGCGCAAGAGGCGGCACCCGCGCCTTGGGCCGCGTGGGGGGAGATGCTGTTTCACGACACCGAGCTGTCGCAGAATGGCACGCAATCCTGCGCCACCTGCCATGATCCGGCGCTGGCCTTCACTGATCCACGTGAATCACAGGCGGGGCGGGCGGTGTCTTTGGGCGATGACATGACAAGCCTGGGCGACAGGAACGCGCCGACTTTGGGCTATGCGCGCTTTTCCCCCGCCTTCGGTCAGGATGGCTCGGGGATCTATCGTGGCGGGCAGTTCCATGACGGGCGTGCCAAGGATCTGACCGAGCAGGCGCGTGGCCCGCTGTTCAACCCGATCGAGATGGGGCTGGCATCGGCGGGGCTGTTTGCCCGGCGACTGGCTGAAAACCCCGATCAGGCGCGGCTGGCCCGCGATCTGGCGGGCATTGCCGACCCCGAAGCCGACCCCGAAGCCACTTTGGCCGCCGCCACCAAGGCGATTGCCGCCTTCGAGGCCACGGACGAATTCGCCCCTTTCGACAGCCGCTATGACCGTTTTCTGCGCGGCGAGATCGAATTGACGGATGAAGAGGAACTGGGGCGCATCCTGTTCTTTTCGCAGCAGTTTACAAATTGCAACCAGTGCCATCAGCTGCGCGCGACACCGGGCGAGGCGGGGGAGACCTTCTCGAATTACCAATACCATAATATCGGTGTGCCGGTGAATGTTGCCGCGCGCGGGCTGAATGGTGTGGCCAGCGATTTCCACGATCAGGGGCTTCTGGCCAACCCCGCCATCACCGACCCCGCACAGGCGGGCAAGTTCAAGGTGCCGACCCTGCGCAATGTGGCGGTCACCGGCCCCTATATGCATAACGGGGTGTTCTCCGACCTGCGCACGGTGATCCTGTTCTACAACACCTATAACACCAAGCGCCCCGAGCGGCATATCAACCCCGAAACCGGCAAGCCCTTTGCGCCGCCGGAAGTGGCGGGGACGCTGTCCCTTAAAGAGCTGGAGATCGGGCCTGCGCTGGATGACCAGCGTATCGACGCGCTGGTGGCGTTTCTCAAGACCCTGACCGATGCGCGCTACGAGCCGCTGCTGGAGCCGTAATATCGGCAGTTTGATGCAGGTGGCACCGGCCAGCGCTTGACCTTTCCCCCGCGTGCCGCAACTGTGCCGCGCGATTACGATTATCCGGAGAGACCATATGGCTGGCCAAAGCAGGCCCTTCTCGGCGTTTGAATTCATGATTGCCTGGCGTTACTTGCGGGCACGTCGGGCCGAAGGCGGGGTCTCGGTGATGACCTGGATCAGCCTGATCGGCATCACGCTGGGGGTGGCTGCGCTGATCATCACGCTGGCCGTGCGCGCGGGCTTCCGCGCGGAATTCGTGGATACCATTCTTGGTGCAAATCCCCATGTCACGGTCTATTCGGCACCAACCGAGGTGGTGGAGGGCTCGGGCGTCTATAGCCGGATCATCCGTGATTATGACGCACGCGCCAAGCGCATCGCCGCAATTCCCGGTGTGACAGATGCCGCGCCCTTGGTGAAAGGGCAGGTGATGGCCACGTTCAACGACCGCAACAATGTGGGCGAGGTGTTCGGCATCCGCAAAGCGGATCTGGAAAAAATCCCCGGCGTGGCGCATTCGGATCAGGCCATTGGCAGTCTGGACAATTTCGATCAGGGCATCGCCATCGGGTCCGGCATGGCGCGCGACCTTGGCATCGGTCTGGGGGACAAGCTGCGCCTTCTGTCGCCCGAAGGGGCCAAGACCGCCTTTGGCACCAGCCCGCGGGTCTCGGCCTATACGGTGACCTATATCTTCTCGGCGGGGCGCTATGACATCGACCAGACCCGTATCTATATGCCTTTCACCGAAGCCCAGAGCTATTTCAACCGCGAGGGTGGGGCCGACGAGATTGATGTCAGTGTGACCGACCCCGAGAATGTGGATAACTGGACGCCCCAGCTTATGGAGGCGGGCGGCGAGGGCACCATGCTCTGGACATGGCGCGACAGCTCGGGGAGCTTTCTCAAGGCGCTGACGATGGAGGATAATGTGATGTTCATTATCCTGTCGGTGCTGGTGCTGATTGCCTCGATGAATATCACCTCGGGCCTGATCATGCTGGTCAAGAACAAGGGCCGCGACATCGGGATCTTGCGCACGATGGGGCTGACCGAAGGCTCGATCCTGCGGGTGTTTTTTCTGTGTGGCGCCTTTACCGGCGTGATCGGCACCCTTGCGGGGCTGGTCGTGGGGGTGGTGTTCTCGCTGAATATCCAGCACATCATGGACGGGCTGAATGCGCTCAATGGCGGCGATGTCTGGGATGCCTCGGTGCGCGGCATCTACGAGCTGCCCGCCAAGCTGCAGGTGATGGATGTGGTCAAATCCGTGGGCCTGTCGCTTGGGCTCAGCTTTGTGGTGACAATTTTTCCCGCCCGTCGTGCGGCGCGTCTGAACCCTGTGGAGGCCCTGCGCTATGAGTGATGTGTTGAAGCTCTCCGGCATCGAGAAAATCTATAACCGTGGCACGGCCAAAGAGATCGCTGTGCTGCGGGGCCTTGATCTGGCGATTGCACCGGGGCAGGTGGTGGCACTGGTCGCGCCTTCGGGCACCGGTAAATCGACGCTTCTGCATATCGCGGGGCTGCTGGATACGCCCGATACCGGCGAGGTGCAGATTGACGGTGAGGATCTGGGGCGCGCCTCCGACAAGCGGCGTACGGCGGCACGGCGGAATTCGCTGGGCTTTGTCTACCAGTTCCATCATCTGCTGCCCGAATTTACCGCCGAGGAAAATATCGTGCTGCCGCAACTGGCCAATGGGGTCGCCCGTGCCGAGGCGGTGTCTCATGCCCGCTCCCTGCTGGAGCGCGTCGGCCTGAAAGACCGCGCCAGCCACCGCCCCTCGGCGCTTTCGGGCGGCGAACAGCAGCGGGTAGCGTTTTGCCGCGCCTTGGCCAATAAACCGCGCCTGCTTCTGGCGGATGAACCCACCGGCAATCTTGATCCGGCGACCTCGGATACGGTATTCGCGGCGCTGATGGATCTCGTGCGCGAGACGAATCTTTCGGCGCTGATTGCGACCCATAATATGGAGCTTGCACAGCGTATGGATCGGGTGCTCCGGCTGGATGGGGGGCTGTTGAGGGACTGATATGGATCTATATGGCATAAAGACCTGCGATACCTGCCGCAAAGCGCGCAAAGCCTTGGAGGCCGCGGGCAAGACCGTGATCTTTCACGATATTCGCGAAACGCCTCTGTCGGCGGAAAAGCTGGCGGCCTTTTACGAGGCTTTCGGGGACAAGCTGCTGAACCGATCCTCCACCACATGGCGGGGGCTGGACGAGGCCGAACGCGCCACGCCCGTCAAAGACCTTCTGGCCCTGCACCCTACCTTGATGAAACGTCCTGTGCTTGAGGAGGCAGGGCAAATGACGCTGGGCTGGGCGAAAGATGTTCAGGGGCTCTGGCTGGCATAAAAATTTGGGCTGGGCGGGAACTTTATTTACCAGCTTATGTTTCTTTCCTGATGTATCAGTTTTCCGCGTCGGAATTTTTAACCTCTGTCGTTCAGAGTAATGAAAAGACGCAGTAACGGAAGGATTCCGTATGGTTCAGCTTGCAAGCCCCGCCCAGCTTATGGGTGCGCCGGTTACCCGTGTGACTTCCGTCCGTCCCGATTATTGGGTGCATCTTGCCTGGATTACTGCGGGCGCAACGCCGCTTTGCGCATGGCGTCATGCGGCCAATCTGTCGACTGCGGGTCTGGCAGATGCGGTCGGGATTTCGCCGGAACAGCTTGCGCGGATCGAATGCCGCAAAGAGGCGCTGGGATCCGATCTTCGGCTGCGGGCGGCTGCGGCTTTGGGTGTGCCGGAAGGTGATCTGCGCGAATAAGCCTTGGCCTGTCGATACTCTGCTTTCTGGACAAGCTCCCAGACCTGCGCGCCTGATCCGGCGCGCTTTTGCTTTGTTCCGGAACTGCGGGGGCAGGTGTCTTCGGGGCAGGGAGGGTGCCGATAAAATAAAACGGCCCGATGATGGAATCGGGCCGTCTCGTCATCTGACTATGAAGCTCAGAGAACCTTGAGCTCACCAGCAGAGGCACGACCGTCACGGCCGCTGATCAGTTCGTATTCGATCTTTTGGTTGTCGGCGAGGCCGGTCAGCCCTGCGCGCTCAACTGCAGAAATATGGACGAACACATCTTTGCCGCCTTCATCGGGGGCGATGAAGCCGTAGCCTTTGGTGGTGTTGAACCATTTTACGGTGCCAGTGGCCATTCCCGTAGTCTCCTTCAGGTCTTCCCGGCGGCGAGATTGCAACCGGGCCGTGCTGCCTGGTCTTCCAAGTCGCCCGGCAGCCCTTAGGACACGGGGTAGAAAGTCAGCGTTACACGCGAGTACGAACATGAACCATGCGTATGAAAATGCAATGACGAAATGGCGAGAGAGCGAACTCTCTCACCTTTCTGTGATATGGCGCCACGGCGCATGGCATTTTGCCCGAAAAATTAGCGCAGATCGGGGGCGAGGGCTTCCGATGCAAGCGTTGCGATAATTTCGTCCAATGCGACGGTCTCGGTGCGGTTTTCCCCCAGACGACGCACCGAAACGGTCCGCTCCTCAACTTCTTTCATCCCGATGGCAAAGATATAGGGCACTTTGCCAAGGCTGTGCTCGCGCACCTTATAGTTGATTTTCTCGTTGCGCGTATCGGCTTCGGCACGGATGCCACGGGCCGTCAATGCAGCAGTGACCTCGCGCACGAAGTCATCGGCATCCGACACGATCGAGGCCACAACCACCTGACGCGGCGCCAGCCACAAAGGCAGCTTGCCCGCGAAATTCTCGATCAGCATGCCGATGAAGCGCTCGAAGGACCCCAGAACCGCGCGGTGCAGCATGACGGGGCGGTGACGCTCGCCATCCTGCCCGATATAGCTGGCATCCAGACGCTCGGGGAGGTTGGGGTCCACCTGCAGCGTGCCGCATTGCCATTCGCGGCCAATCGCATCGGTCAGGGTGAATTCAAGCTTCGGCCCGTAAAACGCCCCTTCGCCTTCCTGAATCTCGTATTCATAGCCTGCGTGGTTGCACGCATTGCCAAGCGCCGCCTCGACGCGGTCCCAGCTTTCTTCCGTGCCGATGCGCTTTTCGGGGCGGGTCGAGAGCTTGATCGTCCAGTTCTCGAAGCCCAGATCGGCATAGATGCCCGCAAGGAAGCTGATGAACTTGGCGGTTTCTTCCTCGATTTGCGCCTCGGTGCAGAAAATATGCGCGTCATCTTGGGTAAAGCCGCGCACCCGCATGATACCGTGCAGCGCCCCCGAGGGTTCATAGCGGTTGCACGACCCGAATTCGGCCATACGCAGCGGCAGGTCGCGATAGGATTTCAGCCCCACGTTGAATACCTGCACGTGGCAGGGGCAGTTCATCGGCTTCAGCGCATTGACGGTTTTCTCACGGGCATGATCCTCGTCCACTTCGACGATGAACATGTTCTCCTGATAGTTTTCCCAATGCCCCGAGGCTTCCCAGAGCTTGCGGTTCACCACCTGCGGGGTGTTCACCTCGACATAGCCGTCGGCGCGCTGCTTGCGGCGCATATAGTCTTGCAGCGTGGTGTAGATGGTCCAGCCATTGGGGTGCCAGAAGACCTGACCGGGGGCCTCTTCCTGCATGTGATAGAGGTCCATCTCGCGGCCCAGACGGCGGTGGTCGCGCTTGGCGGCCTCTTCCATCATGGTGGTCCAGGCGTTCAGGTCCTTCTTGGTCTTGAAGGCCACGCCATAGATCCGCTGCAGCATCGGGCGGCTGGAATCACCCAGCCAATAGGCGCCCGCCACATGGGTCAGCTTGAAGGCATCGGCGGGCACCTGACCGGTATGGACAAGGTGCGGGCCACGGCAGAGGTCCTGCCAGTCGCCATGCCAATACATCCGCAGGTCCTCGCCTTCGGGGATGCGATTGACCAGCTCGACCTTGAAGGGCTCGCCACGGTCCTCGTAATATTTGATGGCGTCTTCGCGCGACCACAGCTCGGTCTTCACCGGCTCGCGGGCGTTGATGATGTCGCGCATCTTCTTCTCGATCACCGCGAGGTCTTCGGGGGTGAAGGGCTCGGCGCGGTCGAAATCATAGAACCAGCCGTTGTCGCGGACCGGACCGATGGTCACTTTCACATCCGGCCAGATCTCCTGCACGGCGCGGGCCATGATATGGGCCAGATCGTGGCGGATCAGTTCCAGCGCGGGCGCATCATCGGACATGGTGTTGATGGCGATCTGCGCATCTTCCTTGATCGGCCATTGCAGATCCCAATGCTGGCCATTCACCTGCGCAGAGATCGCCTTCTTCGACAGGGATTTGGAAATGCCCTCGGCGATTTCCATCGGCGTGATGCCGGCATCGACCTGCTTCTGATTTCCATCGGGGAAGGTGAGGGTAATCTGGGACATCTGAGTCCTCCTCGTCGGTTTGGCGCCCACGGAACGCCCGGTTGCAAGTTATGTATTCGGGGGCCTTGTGGAACCCGCAGGAAACGGTGTCAAGTCTTCGATAAAGAATGTCCATAAAAACGGGTGCCTATGGCGGAACTTCCCCATTCACAGCACCGTTATCTATGGAAGTCGCAGCGAGGTCCTCATGCCCAGCCAGTTCAGCCGTTCCCTCTTCCGCCGCCTTGTGGACGACCCCGACCGTGACGGCGGCCTGAAACCCGCCCCCCGCGAGGCGGAGCCCTCGAATTTTCTGCGCCATATCGTGGGGTTGGCGGGGACAAAATCGGCGGATGGGCTGATTGACCCGAAGCTGGTGCTTAGTTGGCTTCTCGGCCATCTGGGGGCAGGGGCTTTCTACACAGGGCTTTTGGTGCCGGTGCGCGAGGCGGGGGCGCTTTTGCCGCAGATTTTCACGGCGGCGCTGATCCACGGGCGGGGACGGCGCAAATGGGTCTGGGCTTTGGGCTCGGCCGTTCAGGGGCTTGCGGCGGGCGGCATCGCGCTGGCGGGCCTGCGGCTTGAGGGCGCCGTGGCGGGTGCGGTAATCGTGGCACTTCTGGCGGTGCTGGCGGTGGCGCGCTCGGCCTGTTCGGTGGCCTATAAGGATGTGCTGGGCAAGACGATTGGTCAAAGCCGCCGCGGGACGGTGACCGGCACGGCCTCGACGATCGGCTCGGCGGCGGTGGTGATCTTTGCGCTGGTGCTGCTGTTTGTGCCGGTGGATCGCTATGCCTTGGTCGAATGGGCGATCTTTCTGGCTTCTATCGGCTGGGGGATTGGCGCGGTTATGATGGCGCTGATGGTCGAGGATGACGATGGCGGCACAGGGGAATCAGGCCTGCCCAACCCTTGGACCCTGATGCGCGAAGACCGCCAGCTGCGGCTGTTCATTATGGCGCGCGCGCTTCTGGTCGGTACGGCTTTGGCGCCGCCCTATCTGGTGCTTTTGGCCTCCAAGGGCAGTCAGGATTTTGCCGAATTGGGCGGGCTGGTGCTGGCCTCCTCCGTGGCGGCTTTCCTTTCGGCCTATATCTGGGGGCGGCTGTCGGACCGCTCCTCGCGCCGCGTGCTGATCTATGCGGGGCTTGCGGCGGCGCTCAGCTTGGCGCTGGCCTTGGGGATGAACGCTATGGGGCTGGCGCAGACCATCTGGGCGATGCCTGTCGTGCTGTTTTGCCTGATGCTGGCCTATCATGGGGTGCGTCAGGGGCGCTCTACTCATCTGGTGGATATGTCGGGGCCGGGCGAGCGGGCGGATTACACGGCGGTCTCGAATACGGTCGTGGGCATCTTCCTGCTGGTGGCGGGGGCAGGGGCTGCCGCACTGGGAAGTGTCTCGGTGCCCCTTGTCATCGGGGTGTTTCTTGTGATGTCTGTGGCAGGCGCTTGGATTGCAACGAAATTGACCGAGGTTCAGACATGACCGATTTCCTGACCACACCCGAAGGCCGCAAGATCGGCTATAACCGTATCGAGGGCAGCGAGCCGGGTATCGTGTTTCTGGGGGGCTTGCGCTCGGATATGGAGGGCACCAAGGCGCTCGCGCTGGAGCAATGGGCCAAGGCTCAGGGCAAGTCCTTCCTGCGGTTCGATTATTCCGGCCACGGGGTGTCTTCGGGGACCTTCGAGGAAGGCGCGATTGGCGATTGGTTTGAGGACGCGATGGCGGTGATCACCACGCTGACATCGGGGCCGCAGGTTCTGGTGGGCTCGTCGATGGGTGGCTGGGTGTCGCTTCTGGTGGCGCGCACGATCCCCGACCGTGTGGCCGGTCTGGTGACGATTGCTGCGGCGCCTGATTTCACCGAAGACGGCTATTGGGCCAGTTTCGATAAGGAAACCAAGCATAAGCTGGAAGCCGAAGGGCAGATCGCGCTCCCCTCGGACTATGGCGCGCCGATGATCATCACCCGCCGCCTGATCAACGAGGGCCGCACCCGTCTGGTGCTGCGCGACCCGCTGTCGCTGCCCTTCCCGACGCGCCTTTTGCAGGGCACCAATGACGAGGCTGTGCCCTATGACTGGGCGATCCGGCTGCTGAATCACGCCGATTGCCCCGATATGACGCTGCAACTGGTGAAGGGCGCCGATCACCGCTTCTCGGATGAGGATTGTCTGAAGATGATCGAGCGTGCCGTGGCCGATGTACTGGCCCGTATTCCGTAAGGGATCACCCCTGATCCAGTCACTTGCGGCCGCCGTTATAACCCCGAGATGACATTTCCGCTTCAATCTCCACCGCCCTTGCGTCACATTGGTGTCAAGAGCGGTGAAGCCGCCACAAGAGGAAGAGGGAATTCGAGCGATGACAGCTGAACCACTGGTTCTGCTTCCGGGCTTTATGTGCGATGCCCGTATGTATTGGCATCAGGTTGCAGAGCTTTCCGCAGAACGATCGGTGATGGTCTGTCCGCTGCGGGGCGAGAGCGTCGAGGCGATGGCGCAGGCGGTGCTGGCGGATGCGCCGCCGCGTTTTGCTTTGGCAGGGCATTGGCTGGGCGCGCTGGTGGCGATGGAAATGCTCAAGCAGGCCCCCGAGCGGATCAGCCGTATTGCCCTGATGAACGTGTCGCCCCTGACAGAAACGCCCACAATGGCGGGGTTACGCGAGCAGCGGATCCTGCGGGCCAAAATCGGGCGTCTGGATGATGCCATGCTGGAAGAGGTGCCTGCGGAGGCTCTGGCTGCGGGCGAACATCGCGCTACGGTTCAGGCGATCTTGCTGGATATGGCAGGCAGCCTGGGCGCTGACCGGTTTGCCGCCCAGTCGCGGGCGCTGATGCGCCGCCCCGACCAGCAGCGGTCGCTGCGCACGGCCCGCCTGCGGGCGCTTTTGCTCTGCGGCGAGGCCGATACGATTTGCCCGCCGCGCCGTCACCAGTTTCTGGCCGAACTGATTCCGCATGGCGTTTACAAGGAAATCCCGCAGGCAGGGCATCTGGCGCCGCTCGAGCAACCGAAGGTGGTCACCGAGGCGCTGCGGGACTGGCTCAACCTGCCAGAATCTTTCAAATAATAGATACTTTCTTTGGGTTTTTTTAACGTTTGCACTGGAACATCTTCCTGAGAGGCAGAAAGAACTTTTGCGCCTCTATTCTCTTGTCTACGGTGAATAGTGGGTTCGGTTATTTCAATTGCCTTGCACGAAGGCGATCGATGGCAGGGAGGGCCTGATGATCCGTATCGTGAGTTGCACTTTCAAAGCGAACGACCCCGTTTACGATCATCGATATTTTCAGGGCAGCTCTGTGCGCATTGCTTCCTTGGAAAAGGGGTGTGATCTGGTGAGCTACAGCGCACCGCAATATGAGAACGACGCGGCGCGTCCACAGCCTGCAAATGATGCCGTGGCGCAAATGGCGCGCCTGAGCCCGCCGGCGCGGGGCAGCAGCAGGCGTGGGGCGATCCGTGTGGAAGCCGATGCGGGCGCGGTTCTGGAACGTCACATGGCAGAGGCGCGGCGGGCGGCCGCTTTGGTCAAAATGATCGAGGGGGCGTTGATGGGCGATGTCTTCTTGCAAGATCCGCCCTGACCGGTTGCACAGACATTTCGAAGCCAGACATTCCGAAGGCGTCATTCCGGAAGCGGGTGTGCCGGAATAGACTAAAGGCGCGGCAGGACAGCCGCGCCTTTGTGTATTTCGGGGCCAGTGACGCGGTGGTCGACGCGGTGGTCAGATCCCGCGCGACAGCGCCGCAACACCGGTGCGGGCCACATCGCTGAGCCCCAGCGGACGCATCAGCTCTGCAAAGGCGTCGATCTTCTCGGGCGCGCCGGTCATCTCGAAGACAAAGCTCTCCAGCGTCGAATCCACCACATTGGCGCGGAAGATCTCGGCCAGACGTAGCGCCTCGATACGCTTGTCGCCCGCGCCCACCACCTTGATCAGCGCCAGTTCGCGTTCAACGGCCTGACCTTCGATGGTCAGGTCGATCACCTCATGCACCGGCACGATGCGGCCAAGCTGGGCCTTGATCTGTTCGACGACGGCCACGGTGCCGCGGGTCACGATGGTGATGCGCGAACGGTGGCCCTTATGGTCGATCTCGGCCACGGTGAGGCTGTCGATATTATACCCGCGACCGGCAAACAGCCCGATCACACGGGCCAGAACGCCCGCTTCGTTTTCCACGATCAGCGCCAGCGTGTGGCTTTGCACGACCTCGGAATGGAAATCCCGTAGGTCATAGGCCGAATGGCTCGTCGAGCCCTTTTTGATGTTCAGAGCGGCCATAGCCTGTCTCCTTTCAATCCATGCATTTCAGCGCTCGGGCGGGGCGGACCCGCCCGATCAGGCTTACACGAGGGCTGCGCCCTCTTTGAAGGCCTGCGCATCGGCGGCCAGTAGCATCTCGTTATGCGGCTTGCCCGAGGGGATCATCGGGAAGCAGTTCTCGTGCTTCTCGACAAGGCAGTCAAACAGCACCGGACCATCGTGGTTGAGCATCTCCATGATGGCATCATCCAGATCGGCGGGGTTGTCACAGACGATCCCTTTCCAGCCGAAGGCCTCGGCCAGCTTGACGAAATCGGGCAGGCTTTCGGACCAGCTCGAGGAATAGCGCTCGCCATGCAGCAGCTCCTGCCACTGGCGGACCATGCCGAGGCGCTCGTTGTTCAGGATGAACTGCTTGACCGGCACGCGGAATTGCGAGGCGGTGCCCATTTCCTGCATGTTCATCAGCCACGAGGCCTCACCGGCCACGTTGATCACCAGCGCCTCCGGATGCGCGATCTGCACCCCGATCGAGGCAGGGAACCCATAGCCCATGGTGCCCAGACCACCGGAGGTCATCCAGCGGTTCGGTTTGTCGAAATGCAGATATTGCGCGGCCCACATCTGGTGCTGGCCCACTTCGGTGGTGATATAGCGGTCGCGGTCGGCGGTCAGCGCCTGCAGGCGCTCAAGCGCATATTGCGGCTTGATGGTCTTTTCCGAGCCGGTATAGGCAAGGCAGCGCACGGCACGCCATTCGTCAACCTGCTTGTGCCATGCAGCCACGGCCTCTTTGTTGGTCTTGCGGCCACGCGCTTTCCAGACCTTCAGCACGTCTTCCAGCACATGCCCCACATCGCCCACGATCGGCAGATGCACGGGGATGATCTTGTTGATCGAGGAGGGGTCGATGTCGATATGAACCTTGGTGGACTCGGGCGAGAAATCTGCCACGCGGCCGGTGATCCGGTCATCGAAACGCGCGCCGATATTGATCATCAGGTCGCAATCATGCATCGCCAGATTGGCCTCATAGAGACCGTGCATCCCCAGCATGCCCAGCCAGTTCTTGCCCGAGGCCGGATAGGCACCCAGACCCATCAGCGTCGAGGTGATCGGGAAATCGGTGCCATCGACCAGCTCGCACAGAAGCTGGCTTGCCGCCGAGCCGGAATTGATCACGCCGCCGCCAGTATAGAAGACGGGCTTCTTGGCGGTTTCGATCAGCTCCACCAGCTTGGTGATCGCCTCGATATCGCCCTTCACCTTGGGGGCGTAATGGCTGACATCCACCTGTTTCGGCTCGCAATAGGTGCCAAGCGCGAATTGCACGTCTTTGGGCAGATCCACCAGCACGGGGCCAGGGCGGCCAGAGGTCGCCACATGGAAGGCCTCGTGGATCGTGGCGGCCAGTTCCTCGGTCTCTTTTACCAGCCAGTTATGCTTGGTGCAGGGACGGGTGATGCCCACGGTGTCGGCTTCCTGAAAACCGTCGGTGCCGATCAGGAAGGTCGGCACCTGACCCGACAGAACCACTAGCGGGATGGAATCGAGCAGCGCATCGGTCAGGCCGGTGACGGCATTCGTCGCCCCGGGGCCAGAGGTGACCAGCACCACGCCCGGCTTGCCGGTCGAGCGGGCATAGCCTTCCGCCATATGGACCGCCGCCTGTTCGTGGCGGACAAGGATATGGCGGATGTCGTTTTGCTGGAAAATCTCGTCATAAATCGGTAGGACAGCGCCGCCCGGATAGCCGAAGATAACTTCGACACCCTGATCCTTGAGCGCCTGAACCACCATTTTCGCGCCAGTCATCTGCCGTGACATCGCATACTCCATCCATTGCCCAATATCGGGCCCGTTCCAATCCAACCCAGTGTGTCGATACGAAAAAGCCCCCGACCTGTGGCGGGGGCGCATGGGAACCATCATGGTCTAACCGCTTAACGGCCCATGCGCTTCCTTCTAATGACGACGAGGAGCGAGTTCATCGCTAGTCCTTTCACTGTGGTTGCTGGCACATTATGTCCCCGCGCAAGGGCCGTCAATCTCAAAATCGGAAATAAAGTAACTCTGCTGGCATATAATTCGGTTCTTTATTGCGTAAATGCCGGGTCCTGTCGGAATAATCGCAAATTGACCACGGCCGGGCGGGCGGATTTGCGGCAGATTCGGAGAAAGGCCACGCGCTCGGCGGCGAATGGGTGTAAAACGGCGCCGGACGTGGTAATCGGAAGGTATGCGCCTGAATGGGGAGCAAACGGCCCGATTGGTTGCGGTAAAAGTGCAAAGTGGTCAATTAATCTCACCAGATTTAGGCATTCCCCTTGACCTGAGACGGCTGTCTGCACCAAGAGGGGGGGGTGTCATAGTGCGGTCCTGCCCATCGGGACCCGATGTGAGGGAGGAAACTTATGGGTGCCATGTTGGCATTCGCGCGGGCTGTTGACCGCGTGAATGAATTCATCGGAAAATCTGTGTCATGGTTGATCCTGCTGGCAATCCTTGTCAGCGCGGTCAATGCGGTGGTGCGCAAGGTGTTTAGTGTCTCGTCCAATGCGTGGCTTGAACTGCAATGGTATCTTTACGGGGCGGCTTTCCTGTTGGCGGCGGCCTATACCCTGCAAAAGAACGAACATATCCGGATCGATATCCTTTATGGCGCGCTGAAACGGCGCACCCAGAACTGGATCGACCTGTTTGGCCATGTCTTCTTTCTGCTGCCGTTCACATCGCTGATGCTGTATTTCCTCTATCCCTATGTGATGCTGTCGATCCGTTCGGGCGAGGTTTCGACGAATGCGGGCGGGCTGATCCTGTGGCCCGCAAAGCTTCTGCTCCTGATCGGCTTCGTGCTGCTCTTTGCGCAGAATATCGCAGAAATCATCAAGAAGATCGCCATTTTGCGCGGTCTGACCGAAGACCCGCATGCGGGCCAGTCCAGCCACGGCGATATGTCCGATGAGCCTGTCGTGAAAGAGGAGGCTCTGTAATGTTGATGGAGCTTATCGCGCAGAACCTTGCGCCCATCATGTTCGCCTCGCTGGTGATCTTCCTGCTGCTGGGCTATCCGGTGGCGTTCTCGCTGGCGGCCAATGGTCTGCTGTTCTTTGTGATCGGGGTCTATCTGGCGCCGATGTCGGGCGGCTCGATCCATCTTAGCTGGCCGCTTCTCAACGCGATGCCGGAACGGATGTGGGGGGTCTTGTCGAACGAGACATTGCTCGCCATTCCCTTCTTTACCTTCATGGGGCTGATGCTGGAGAAATCCGGCATGGCGGAAGACCTGCTGGACACCATCGGTCAGCTGTTCGGCCCCGTGCGCGGTGGTCTGGCCTATGCCGTGGTCATCGTGGGCGCGCTTCTGGCGGCAACCACGGGGGTCGTTGCGGCCTCGGTGATCGCGATGGGGCTGATCTCGCTGCCGATCATGCTGCGCTACGGCTATGACCGCAAGATCGCCTCGGGGGTGATTACCGCCTCGGGGACACTGGCGCAGATCATCCCGCCGTCGCTGGTGCTGATCATCCTCGCCGACCAGCTTGGCCGGTCCGTCGGCGATATGTATAAAGGCGCGCTGATCCCCGGTATGATCCTGATGGGGCTCTATCTGGGCTATGTCTTCGTGATGTCGATCATCCGCCCGAACGCCATGCCGGCGCTGCCGAAAGAGGCGCGTACGCTGGGCTCTGGTGTCATGTCGCTGGTTGTCGTGCTGGCGATCGCGGGCGCGGTCTTCTATGGCACCGATCTTTATCTGGCGACCAATCACGCGGCCAATGATGCGGGCATTCTGGCGGTCTTTGCCGCTGTGATCGTGGCCTATGTCATCGCGCTGGCCGACCGCGGGCTGAAGACCAACCTCATGAGCCGTCTGGCCCAGCAGGTGGTCATCGTGCTGATCCCGCCGCTGGCGCTGATCTTCCTCGTGCTTGGCACCATCTTCCTTGGCGTGGCAACGCCCACCGAGGGTGGGGCGATGGGCGCGGTTGGCGCGCTGATCCTTTCGGCGATGAAGGGGCGGCTGAAGTTCGATGTGGTGCGTGACGCGCTGACCTCGACCACGCGTCTGTCGGCCTTCGTGATGTTCATCCTGCTGGGCGCGCGGGTCTTCTCGCTGACCTTCTACGGCGTCAACGGGCACCTCTGGGTCGAGCATCTGCTGACCTCGCTTCCGGGCGGCCAGCTTGGCTTCCTGCTGGTGGTCTCGGTGATGGTGTTCTTCCTGGCCTTCTTCCTCGATTTCTTCGAGCTGGCCTTCATCATCGTGCCGCTTCTGGCCCCTGCGGCAGAAGCCATGGGGATCGACCTGATCTGGTTTGGCGTGATCTTGGGCGTGAACATGCAGACCTCTTTCATGCACCCGCCCTTCGGTTTCGCGCTGTTCTTCCTGCGCTCGGTCGCGCCGAAAGTGCCCTATCTCGACCGGATCACCGGCAAGACGATTGCGCCGGTGAAGACCTCGCAAATCTATTGGGGGGCGGTGCCCTTCCTGTTCATCCAGATCGCGATGATCGGGCTGGTGATCGCCTTCCCGCAGATGGTCATGCATTACAAAGGGCCGACTGTCGATCCGTCGACGATCGAGATGAAGCTGCCCGATATGCCGGGTCTTGGCGGAATGGGCGGCCTTGCGCCGCTGGGCGGGGCGCCTTCGGGCGGCGATAGCAACCCGCTTGGCCTGCCGCCGCTGGGCATGCCGGGTGCGCCTACGGGCCAACCCGCCACGCCGCCGCAGGGCGGGGATGCAAGCCTTGGCATTCCGGCTCCGGCAGGTCTGGGTGGCCTGAACTAACCCGTCCGGACGTTTTTAGACCAGAACCGGCGCTTGCAAAGGCGCCGGTTTTTTCGTGGGCTGGTAGGACGGGCGGCAGGCAGGCGATGCGCCCGCATGATTTGGCCGCCAGACCAGGGAGGACGCGGATGCAGGATATGAGAGTGGCGCTTGTCGGAGGGCGGGGAATGCTTGGGCGGGCTTTCGGGCTGGGGCTGATGCGCGCGGGGATGCCGGCGCGGAATATCACCGTTTTCAGCCGCTCGGACCAACCGCTGCCAGAGGGGCTGGAAGCGGTTGCCCTGATGCAGGATTACCGACAGCTTGCGGCGCGATGCGATCTGGCGGTGCTGTTGCTGCCGCCCGCACAGGCGCGGACATTGCGTCTTGATCTGGCGGGCAAGCCGGTTCTGTCGGTCATGGCCGGAATAGATCTGGCCCAGCTTGCACGGATCGCCCCCGAGGCCCAACTGGCCCGTGCGATGTCCAGTCCGGCGGCAGAGCAGGGGCTTGCCTATTCGCCCTGGGTGGCGGGGGCAGGGCTGGGCGCGCGCGGCATGGCGCAGGTCGGGACGTTTCTGGGGGCTTTGGGGCAGGCGGAGCGTCTGGAGAACGAAGAGCTTCTGGCGCTTTTCACCGCATTGACCGGCCCGGTGCCGGGATTTGTCGCGCTTTTTGCCGAAATGATGCAGGACTATCTGGTCGCGCGCGGAGTCGCAGAGGCGGTGGCGGACCGTGCGATCCGTCAGCTCTTTCTAGGGGCGGGGCAGATGATGGCGCACCAGCCCGCCACCGCCTCGGCCCATGTGCGGGATATGCTTGCCTATGGCGGCACGACAGCGGCGGGGTTGCAGGTGCTGCGCGACGCGCCGCTGCGCAGGATGCTTTTTGAGGGGCTGGATGCGGCGGCAGAGCGGGCCCGCAGCATCGGCCTGCCTTCGGGGGAAACCTCCCCAAGCCGTGAAGCCTAGGGCGTAAAAAAAGGGCGCGGTGTGGCGCGCCCTTTCTATGGAGTTATGGACGAGGCTGTCTCAGGATTTGTTGCCCTCGGCCTTTGCGGCAGGAAGCGGGTCTGCCGCCTTGGTGGCAGAGGTGGCCGGAGCGGCTTGCGGCGCTGCGGCTGCGCCCTCCGGTTTCTGGGCGACGGTCTGTGCCACAGGTGCCGGTGTGGCGGTTACAGGCGCTGCAGCGACAGGGGCCGCCACAGGCACGGGCTGGACGGGGGCAGGGGACGCGGCGGGCGCGACCTCTTTGACCGGCGCGGTTTTTACTGGTTCTGCTTTGGTTTCGGAGGTCTTGGTTTTGGGGGCCTCGGTTTTGGAAGCGGCGGGTTTGCGCCCGCGACGGGTCGCCGCCTTGGGGGCTGCCGTTTCGGAGGCCGCCGCCTTGCGGACCGCAGCTTTGCGCGGTGCCATAGGAGTGACCGCACTATTGCCCTTGATCTCGCGATCCGCATCTTCTGGCGCGGCATGCTCGTCGATGAATTTCAGCACGATCGGGCGGATATTGTTGCGCCATGCGCCGCCTGCAAAAATGCCGTAATGGCCGGCATTCGGTTCCAGATGCTGGCCTTTCATATGGTCGGGCACGCCGGTGCACAGATTCAGCGCCGCCACACATTGACCGGGGGCGGAGATGTCGTCTTTCTCGCCTTCGACCGTTTTGACCGCCACTGTGGTGATCTTGCCGATATCGATCTTCTTGCCATCGATGCTGAACCGGTTGCGGGCCACTTCCAGCCCCTTGAAGATCCGCTGCACCGTCGAAAGATAGAATTCCGCCGTCATATCCATGACGGAGAGATATTCATCATAAAAGCGGTTGTGGCGGTCACGCTCGGCAGGGCCGGTTTTCGCATCGGCCATGATCTTGTCGAAGAAGGACTTGGCATGGGTCTCGGCATTCATCGAGATGAAAGAGGCAAGCTGCATCAGGCCGGGATAGACCATGCGGCCCACGCCCTTGTAACGATAGCCCACGCGCTGGATCACGCTATGTTCCAGCTGGCCCATCGTGATGCGGCGTCCGAAATCGGTGACCTCGGTATCGGCGGCATCGGGGTCGATCGGCCCGCCGATCAGCGTCAGCGTGCGCGGCTGCGCCTCGGGGTCTTCCTCGGCCAGATAGGCGGTCGCGGCAAGTGCCAGCGGGGCCGGTTGGCAGACCGCGATCACGTTGATATCGGGGCCGAGCTTGCGCATGAAATCGACCAGATAGCGGGTGTAATCCTCGACGTCGAACTTACCCTCGCTGACCGGAATGTCGCGCGCGTTCTTCCAGTCGGTCACATAGACCTCTGCATCGGGCATCAGCGAGATGACCGTCGAGCGCATCAGGGTCGCGTAATGGCCCGACATCGGGGCCACCAGCAGGATGCGGCGCGGCATAGGGTCGCGGCCCTGCACCTTGAAATGCACAAGCGACCCGAAGGCCTTGTCCATCAGGGTTTCTATTTCCACTATGTGGTCGCGCCCGTCGGCAGCGGCGATGGCACGGATGCCCCAGTCGGGTTTCATGACCATGCGCGAGAAGCTGCGTTCGGTCACCGCACCCCATGATTCCATGATGCGGAAAGCGGGGTTGGGCGAGAGGCCGAACACCGGGTAAGAGGCGATGGCACGGGCGGAGGCGCCGATCCATTCATTGGTGTTTCTGATGCTCTCCATCAGATCGTAGCTGTAGATGCCTTTCATCGTGTCGCTCCTTTGGCCGACCAGTCCGGACATTTCACACGCCTGAGGTGAAAATCTGCTGAATGCCCGCTTTACCCTAGAGAAGAGAGGTCTATGGTTGGGAAAAGGATAGGAGGAGCGAGAAGGCATGACAACAGGGGAGGCGCAGGTTTCTGCTGCATCGCAGAAAATGCAGGAAAATCTTGCAAAGATAGAACAGCTTTCGCAGCGACTTGTCGATGCGTTAAGCCATCGGCGCATGCCGAATCCCTCTTTGGAAGGACCCGGCGTCGATTTGTATATGTCGACGACCGCGGCGCTGATGCGGGAATTGTCGGATAAGCCGGCTCAGATTCTCGAAGCGCAGGTGAAATACTGGGGCGATGCGATGAGCCATTATATTCAGGCCACGCATGCTCTTGCCACGCAAGGCTTCCGTCCGCCCGAGGATCCGGGCCCCGAGGACAAGCGCTTTTCCAATCCGCTCTGGACGACCCATCCCTATTTCAACTTCGTCAAACAGCAATATATGATCGCCTCGCGGGCCATTGACGAGGGCACCGACGCCCTGCCGGGCCTTGCCGATGTAGATCGCAAGCGGCTGAAATACTTCACCAAGCAGTTGGTGGATATGATGGCCCCCACCAATTTCTTCGCCACCAATCCCGACGCGCTGGAACGCGCCATCGAAACCGAAGGCGAAAGTCTGGTGCGGGGATTGGAGAATCTCGTGCATGATGTCGAGCGCAATCACGGCGATCTGCTGGTGACATTGGCAGACCGCACCGCCTTCGAGGTCGGGCGCAATCTGGCCACGACCGAGGGCAAAGTGATCTACCGCTGCCGCATGTTCGAACTGATCCAGTACACGCCGCGCACCGAGAAAGTGTATCGCACGCCTTTGCTGATTTTCCCGCCCTGGATCAACAAATACTACATTCTGGATCTGAAAGAGCAGAACAGCTTCATCCGCTATGCGGTGGAGCAAGGGTTCAGCGTGTTTGTCGTGAGCTGGAAAAACCCCGATGCCAGCTTTGCCGATGTGGGCTTTGACGATTATGTCGCCAGCTATCTGGAGGCCATTGCGCAGGTCAAACAGGAGACCGGCGTCGCCAAAATCAACGCAATCGGCTATTGCATCGCGGGCACCACTCTGGGGCTGACGCTGTCTTTGATGAAAAAGCGCGGTGATCATTCGATCAATAGCGCGACCTTCTTCACGACACTGACCGATTTTTCCGATCAGGGGGAGTTTGTCTCGTTCTTGCAGGATGATTTCGTGGACGGGCTGGAGGTGCAGTGCCGTGTGGACGGTGTGCTTTCGAGCTATTTCATGTCGCGCACCTTCTCTTTCCTGCGCTCGAACGACCTGATCTGGCGTCCGGCGATCCGCAGCTACATGATGGGCGAGGCCCCGCCCGCCTTCGATCTGCTTTACTGGAACGGCGACGCGACCAACCTGCCGGGCAAGATGGCAATGGAATATCTGCGCGGCCTGTGCCAGCAGAACCGCTTTGCCGAGGAGACCTTTACCCTGTTGGGCGAGGATCTGCGACTGGCCGATATTGATGTGCCGCTTATGGCGATTGCCTGCGAGACCGACCATATCGCGCCGTGGCGTGCCTCGTTCAGGGGGGTGGCGCAGATGGGGTCGAAAGACAAACAGTTCGTCTTGGCAGAATCGGGCCATATCGCAGGGATCGTCAATCCGCCCGACAAGAAGAAATACGGCCATTACACCAGTCCGGCCCCGATCGAGGATGCCGACGACTGGCATGCGGCTGCCGAATATCACGAAGGCACGTGGTGGCCGCGCTGGTCCGAATGGCTGGCCGGACGGTCGGGGCGGCAGGTTGCCGCGCGCGTGCCCGGAGCAGGCGGGCATGAAATTGTGGCGGATGCCCCCGGAAGTTACGTTCGCGAGACAATTTTGTTGTGAAAATTTTTCCGAGTGGTTTAAGACTTGTCCTGTGCTTTACCTAGTGTAAATTTTCTGCAATGCAGCATAAAAGACTTGATTTTCTGCGCTGCAGCATATACTCTTCATTGTAGCGAATAGGGCCGCGCAGACCGAACCCCTGGCCCTTCTATCTCAGATCGGAGCGACGAAATGGCCGCAACTACCCAAGATTTCACCAAGATTATGCAAGATATGATGTCCTCGATGCCGATGGACATGTCGAAGTTCCAAGAGGGCTTCAAAGCGCAAGCGGCTTTCGGTGAGAAAATGTCCAAAGTGGCTTTGGATGCTGCCGAGAAATCGACCGAGATTTCGGCAAAATGGACCAAAGAAACGCTCGCCAAAATGAGCGATATCGCAACCACCAAATCCGAACCGGCAGACTATGCTAAAGCTGTCAGCGACTTCGCGTCGGCTTCGGCAGAAATCGCGTCGGAAAATATCGCCGCTTTCGCAGAAGTTGCGAAAAAAGTGCAGATGGAAACCGTCGAACTGATGCTGGCCGCCGGCAAGGATTTCTCGGAAGATGCCACCGCTGCCATGAAATCGGCAACGTCTTCGGCAACTTCGGCTGCGAAAAAGACCACCGCAGCAGCGACCGCGAAGTAATCTCTTCCTCCCGGGTCTCTGGCAAGATCCTCCCAGTCAGGGAACGGACTTAGGGGCGGGCTTAGGCTCGCCCCTTTCTTATTGATTTTATGGCATTTGCGCCTCATGATAGCGTTTCATACGATATCCTGGGGAGGATCATCATGGCCGATGCGGAAAAGCCTCTACTGATCAAACGCTACGCGAGCCGTCGTCTGTATAATACGGAGACGAGCGATTATGTGACGCTGGAAGATATTGCCCGCTTCATTCGCGATGGCCGCGAGGTGCAGATTGTCGATCTGAAATCGGGCGACGATCTGACGCGCCAGTATCTTCTTCAGATCATTGCCGAACATGAAAGCCGCGGCGAGAGCGTTCTGCCGGTGGATGTGCTGACCGATCTCGTGCGCTCTTACACCAGTTCGGCGCAAAGCGTTGTGCCGCAGTTTCTGGCGGCAAGTTTCGACATGCTGCGTCAGGGCCAGTCCCAGATGATGGAGAATATGGGCCGTATGCCGATTGCTTCCATGCCGGGGTTCGAGGCGCTGCAAAAACAGCAGCAGGCGTTCTTGCAGACGATGATGGGGGGCTGGCCCAAAGCGGGCACCGGCCCCGAGCGGGAAGCCCCCGCCGCTTCCGAGGACCGCGAGGAACTGGAAAAGATCAAGAAACAGCTTTCCGAATTGCAATCGAAGCTGTCCAAGCTCTGATCACACGCATCCCAGCGCCCTTAGCGCTTCGCCAAGAGCGGTTTTGGGCAGAAGGACCAGACAGGGGCCTGTCATCTGCAAGGTGACGGGCCCTGTGACTTCATTCGAGGTGCCGATCTGGCCGCAAGGCTCCAGCGTCAGGCCGTCGATGGGCCAGCGTAGCCCCGTGGATGTTCCGGCAGAGGGGCCTAGCGGATAGAGGGAAAAGCGGCTTTGGACCGGCAGGGTCAAAGCCATTTCCGGTGGCGCGCAGAACACGATATCTTCCGCGTCGATCAGGATGATCTTTTTACGTGGCGGGTGGGCCAGCGCCGACAGGGCCGCCAGCGTATGGTCGAGACGCCGCCCCGTAAAGCCGAGCCCCAGATAGAAAGGGGCCTGTGTCAGGCGCAGGCATTTGCCGAAATCGGTGCTGTCCTGTTCGGCGATGTGGTGTAGCCGTTCTGCCGTGATTCTGCCACGATGGGCCGGATCGAAGCTATCCATATCGCCGATCACGGCTTCGGGCATCAGTTCCAGCGCCAAGGCCTGATTTGCGCCGCCATCTGCCGCGACCAAATGTGGCGCGATTGTCATGGCATGGTAAACGTCCCGAGGGTCGATTTGCCCGCCGCCCAGCAGCGTAATGCCGGTTTTTCTTGATAATACAGGCGATTCCGTCATTATTTGATCCTGTCAGGGGCGCTGGATTGGCCTCTGAATAGGTAAAATTCCTTGTAATTGCCATTATTCGTTCACTGAATGGCACCAATTTCGAAACATAGTTAGCCGAACAGAAGTCCAAAGAGGCGAGCAAATGGTCGGTGCAAATAAGATTCTCACTGTTTCTTACGGGACATTCTCCTGCACGCTTGAGGGCTTTGACGAGCCGTTCCAGACGATGCAGGCGATTGCGGAATATTTCCGCGACCTCGCCGCCGAGGACCGATATTTCGGTGCCGAGCCTCCCCAGCCCGATGCGGAGATGCTGCACCGGATTGCCGAGCGCGAGATCCAGCGCCGCGTTGATGCCAAGATCCAGAAAAACGGGGTGATTCTGCGTGCTTCGGAAACGGGCTCTGTGCCTTCTGTCGCTGCCAGGCCCTTGGCACCGGAGAAGCCCGAGGCTGCTGTCGCCGCGCCGGAAGAGGCCGCGGCAGTTCAGGTGCCCGTGCAAACACCGGTGCAAACACCCCTAAAAACGCCTGCGCCGATGGCGGCCCGGATGGAGGAGTCTGTGGCTGCGAAGCTGGCGCGCATCCGCGATGTCGTGGCCCGTTCCAAAGCGGAGGCCGCGGCGGCTGCGGCTCCGGAGCTTTCGGGAGCCGAGTTCATGGAAGATCTGGCCGGTGTGCCGGAGGATCAGGACTATATCGGGAAAGGGGGATTTGGCGATCCGCTCGATATTTCCGGGCCGGTATCGGATGACGAGTTGACACAGATGGCCGAGAGCGACCGTACCTCGCCCGACGAGCTGGAAGCCTCTGCCCGTGCCGAGGCCGAGGCGCTGCAGGAGGCGGCGCGACAGGCCGAAGAGGCTGAGGCAGAGGCCGCGCGTTTGGCTGCGGAAGAAGCGAAAGCCGCAAAAGAGGCCGCACGGGTTGCCGCAGAGCAGGCTGCGCAGGCGGCAGAGGCAGAGGCCCGCGCGAAAGCCGAGGCCGAGGCAAAGGCAGCCGAAGAGGCCGAAGCAGCGGCCAAAGCCGAAGCCGAAGTCAAGGCCAGAACCATTGAAGCCGAAGCTGAGGCCCGCGAGGCAGAGGCCCGTGAAGCTGAAGCCCGTGAAGCTGAAGCCCGTGAAGCTGAAGCCCGTGAAGCTGAAGCCCGTGAAGCTGAAGCCCGTGAAGCTGAAGCCCGTCTGGCAGCAGAGCTTTCGGCCTTGGAAGAAACGGCGGAGGATGCCGAGCACACGCCGCAGACGGTTGAAGCCCCTGCCGCGCCGGAGGTCACGGAGGACGATGCTGCAGAGGCCGCGCCGCGCCCTGTGCGTCCGCAGCTTCGGACCCGCGTGATCAAGGTGCGGCGCGTTGCCCCGCCCCCTGCGGCAGAAGAGCCTGCGCCTGCTATGCCCGCAGCCTTGCCGAATGTGCCGACCAATGATCTGCCGGGGGCCGATCTTTCGCCCGAGGATGAGGAAGATCTGCTCAAGACCTTGGCCGAGCTGGATGCCCCCGAAGAGGCGGCAGACCTGCCCTCGCAAGAGGTGGTGCCGCAGCCGCGGATGCCCGAAGAGGATGCAAGCGAAGCCGCAATCGCCGACTTGCTTGCAGATGAGGTTGCGGATGCGGGGGAAGAGGTTCCTGAGGGCGACGCTGACGAGGCATCCGCGCCGGTCGAAGAGCCCGCGCCTCAATCTGCCGAGGCAGAGCGGGCACAAGAGCCCGAGGACGCGGCCAAGGTCACGCCGCGGCGTGGCCCCAGCCTGACCGATATCCTGCGCCGCCGCCGTGCCGATGACAAACCCGCCGAGGCTGCGGCAGAGGAGCCCGTGGCGGAGCCGGCTGTGGTGAAGGCGGGCATGGGGGAAGGGGCTTCGGAGGCGGATGTCTCGCGTCTGATGAAAGAGGCCGAAACCCAGTTTGCAGGGCGTGACAACCGGCGCAGATTGTCGGCGATTGCGCATCTGAAAGCCGCAGTGGCTGCGACGGTGGCAGAGCGCCGTCTGAAAGGCGAGAAAGCCCAGCCCGACGAGACGAAAGCCTATCGCGAGGATCTCGACCGTGCGGTGCGCCCGCGCCGTCCGGTTGCCGGAGAGGATCGCGACAACCGCCCCGAAGCGCCGGAAGCGGTGCAAACGGCCGCCGAGCCGCGTCGTGAGGCGCCGCTGGTGTTGGTGTCGGAGCAGCGGGTGGATGATCCCACGGCCACGGCCAAAGCGGCGGAAGAGGCGATCCGTCCGCGTCGGGTGACCACCGCCGAGATTGCGCAGCAGATCGATGACGCTGCGGAGGACATTCAGGACAGTCTCCCGCAAGGGGGGGCAACCAGCTTTGCCGAATTTGCGGACCGTGCGGGGACGCGTGGTCTGGCCGATCTTCTGGAGGCCGCAGCCGCCTACACCGCACAGATCGAGCAGCAGCCGCATTTCACCGCGCCGCAGATCATGCGCAAGGTGACCGCATTGGAGGAAGGGGCAGGCTATTCGCGCGAGGACCGGATGCGCAGCTTCGGGAAACTCCTACGGCAGGGGAAGATCGCCAAGATCAATCGCGGTCAATATGTGGTCTCTGAGCAGTCGCGCTTTCTCGAGGAAAAACGCGCCTGAGAGACCGGCACGCAGGCCCTGAAGCCGACTGGAAAGCCAGAAAAGAGCCCCGAAACGGTGCGTGCCGTTTCGGGGCTTCCGCATTGGACGGGGCGCGCCCGTGCGCGGGCGGCGGCATGCCGTGTCTTTGCTGATGGTCTCGACAGGGGGGAATGTGAAAAAGCTCCCGAAGCGGTTTCGGGAGCTTTTGAAGAGGTCTGATGGCCAGTTTACGGCGTGGTATCGGACTGTTTCGCGGGATCGGCCTTGCCGACCCCCATGAAGACCGGCTTGCACGGGAAAATCCATGCGACGCCAAGGCCGATATACAGTGCCAGTTCGGCCCAGAGCGGCAGACGCCCGAAGCGGGCCTCCAGCCAGTTGGCCAGTGTCACCGCCACCACGACATAAAGCGGCAGGGCGATGACCAGCACCAGAATCGCCAGCCTGCGCCGCGTCGTCCAGCTTAAGTGTCGCCCCGCCATTGCGATCAATCCGCGAAGGGGTCGGTGACGAGGATCGTGTCGTCGCGCTCGGGCGAGGTGGACAGCAGGGCCACGGGACAGTCGATCAGCTCTTCGATGCGGCGGACATATTTGATGGCCGCAGCCGGAAGGTCGGCCCAGCTCCGCGCACCTTCGGTCGAGTCGCTCCAGCCTTCGATCTCTTCATAGATCGGGGTGCAGCGCGCCTGCTTGTCGGACGCGGTCGGCAGATAGTCCAGACGTTCGCCGTCCAGTTCATACCCCACGCAGATCTTGATGGTCTCGAACCCGTCGAGCACGTCCAGCTTGGTCAGTGCGATCCCGTTGACACCCGAGACCGAGCAGGTCTGACGCACGAGAGCCGCATCGAACCAGCCACAGCGGCGCTTGCGGCCGGTGACCACGCCGAATTCATGACCACGGGTGCCGAGGCGCTCGCCATCATCGTCTTTCAGCTCGGTCGGGAAGGGGCCTTCGCCGACGCGGGTGGTATAGGCCTTCACGATGCCCAGCACGAAATCGATCGATCCCGGACCGATACCAACGCCGGTTGCGGCCTGACCTGCGATCACGTTCGAGGAGGTCACAAAGGGATAGGTGCCGAAGTCGATATCCAAAAGCGAGCCCTGCGCACCTTCAAAGAGGATGCGTTTGCCGGCTTTGCGCTTCTCGGCCAGAACTTTCCAGACGGGGGCGGCATATTGCAGGATTTCTGCCGAAATCTCGCCCAGCTTGGCGATCAGCGCATCCTTGTCGATGGGCTCAAGCCCCAGACCGGCGCGCAGCGCGTTGTGGTGCACAAGGGCGCGATCCACACGCAGTTCCAGCGTGGCGGGGTCGGCAAGGTCCGCGACGCGGATCACGCGGCGGCCAACTTTGTCTTCATAGGCCGGACCGATGCCGCGACCGGTGGTGCCGATCTTGGCCACTGCCACCTGCGCCTCGCGGGCACGGTCAAGCTCGCCGTGGAACGGCAGGATCAGCGGCGTGTTCTCGGCGATCATCAGCGTCTCGGGCGAGATATCCACACCCTGTTCGCGGATTTTCTCGATTTCCGAGATCAGATGCCACGGGTCAAGCACGACGCCATTGCCGATGATCGACAGCTTGCCGCCACGCACTACACCCGAAGGCAGCGCGTTCAGCTTGTAGACCTTGCCGTCGATGACAAGCGTGTGGCCGGCATTATGCCCGCCTTGGAACCGTGCGATGACGTCGGCACGTTCCGACAGCCAATCTACGATCTTGCCTTTCCCCTCGTCACCCCACTGGGCACCGACGACGACGACATTGGCCATGAGACTCTCCTTGGCGCTGCGAAAAACCTCGGGCGGTATACAGAAGCCAAGCCCGAGGGGGAACCAGTTTCTTGGGAAAACTGCCGTGAATGCGGTGAAAAAACATCTCGGGGGGAGGGGCGCGCATATATAAGGAGTGCGCAGCCCCCCTGCGGGGCCCCTCTGCTGTGGGATAAGGGGTTGCGCGATGGGCGGCATATGAATAAGTAGGCGCAAGCTTTGCAAGAAGGTCCGTCTCCATATGCAGAACATCATCCTTACCGTTCATCTGATCCTCGCGCTGTTGATGATCGGCGTTGTTCTGTTGCAACGCTCCGAAGGCGGTGGCCTCGGGATGGGCAGCTCGGGCGGTGGCGCGGGCGGCGTGATGACCGGTCGTCAGGCGGCCAATGCCCTGTCGAAAGCGACATGGGTTCTGGCGGCGGGCTTTCTGTGCACCTCGGTGGCGCTGACGGTTATTGCCGCACGCGATGCGGGCGAATCTTCGGTTCTGGACCGTCTGGGTGCTGGCAATTTCACCGTTTCGGGCAAGGACGAGGCCAAGCCGGATGCCGCATCCGAAAGCAAGACCGATGATGCCGCGATCCCGAGTGTTGACCTGACCCCGCCCGCCGCGACGGATTCCCCCGTCACGCCTCCGGCCGCGCAGTAAGACATCTCACAACTTCTGTGCGCCCCTTTGTCGGGCGCACAAGTGGTAGCGTAACCACATAAAATTTACCCAACTGCTTGCGGTCCGATTGCGGGCTGGCCGCGAATCATGTAAGCATCAAATCCCGTGATCCCGAAGCCTTTGGCCTCGGGAGTGTTTATAATTTTTGTCAGGTCCGCTGCTGGACCGGCAAACCCAAGCAAACTCACGGGGGCTTTCATGGCACGTTATGTCTTCATCACCGGCGGTGTGGTGTCTTCTTTGGGGAAGGGGCTGGCATCGGCGGCGCTGGGGGCTTTGCTGCAAGCTCGCGGCTTTTCGGTGCGGCTGCGCAAACTCGACCCCTATCTGAACGTCGATCCGGGCACGATGAGCCCGTTCGAACATGGCGAGGTTTTCGTGACCGATGACGGCGCGGAGACCGATCTGGATCTTGGTCACTACGAGCGGTTCACCGGCGTTCCGGCCCGCAAGACGGATTCGGTTTCGTCGGGGCGTATCTATTCCAACGTTCTGGAAAAGGAACGCCGTGGCGAATATCTGGGCAAGACCATTCAGGTCGTCCCGCATGTAACCAATGGCATCAAGGACTTCCTCGCCGTGGGCGATGACGAGGTCGATTTCATGCTCTGCGAGATCGGTGGCACGGTGGGCGATATCGAAGGTCTGCCCTTCTTTGAAGCCATCCGTCAATTCGCGCAGGAACGTCCGCGCGGCCAATGTATCTTCATGCACCTGACCCTGCTGCCCTATCTGGCAGCCTCCGGCGAGCTGAAGACGAAGCCCACCCAGCACTCGGTCAAGGAGCTGCGCTCCATCGGGTTGCAGCCGGATGTGCTGGTCTGCCGCTCGGAACAGCCGATCCCCGATAAGGAACGCGCCAAGATCGCGCTGTTCTGTAATGTCCGCCCCGATGCGGTGATTCCGGCCTATGACCTGAAAACCATCTACGAGGCCCCCTTGGCCTATCACCGCGTGGGTCTGGATCAGGCGGTTCTGGATGCCTTCGGGATTTCGCCCGCGCCCAAGCCCGATCTGTCGCGTTGGGAAGACGTGATGGACCGTCTGGAAAATGCCGAGGGCGAGGTGAAGGTTGCCATCGTCGGGAAATACGTCCAGCTGGAAGACGCCTATAAGTCGATCGCCGAGGCGCTGACGCATGGCGGCATGGCCAACCGCGTGAAGGTGAAGGCCGAATGGATCGATGCCGAATTGTTCGAGAAAGAAGATCCGGCCAATTTCCTGAGCGATTATAACGCGATCCTCGTGCCGGGCGGCTTTGGCGAACGCGGCACCGAGGGCAAGATCCGCGCGGCGCAATTCGCCCGCGAGAAGAAGATCCCCTACCTGGGCATCTGCCTTGGTATGCAGATGGCGGTGATCGAGGCCGCGCGCCACCTTGCAGGCATCGAGGATGCGGGGTCGGAAGAGTTCGACCACGAGGCAGGCAAGCGCCGCTTCGAGCCGGTTGTCTACCACCTGAAAGAATGGGTGCAGGGTAATCACCGCGTCGAGCGCAAGGTCAGCGACGACAAGGGCGGCACCATGCGTCTGGGAGCCTATTCCGCCGTGCTGAAGGCCGATTCGAATGTGGCGGCTGTCTATGGCACCACCGAGATCGAAGAGCGCCACCGTCACCGCTATGAGGTCGATGGCCGCTACCGCGAGAAGCTGGAGGAATGCGGGTTGGTGTTCTCGGGCATGTCGCCCGACAACCGCCTGCCCGAGATCGTCGAGCATAAGGACCACCCGTGGTTCATCGGTGTGCAGTTCCACCCCGAGCTGAAGTCGAAACCCTTCGCGCCGCACCCGCTGTTCTCGGGCTTCGTGAAAGCCGCAAAAGAGCAAAGCCGGTTGGTATAAGAAAAGGGGCCCTCGGGCCCCTTTTTCATGAGATCGAATAAGTTACATCACGGGCGATTTTAAAACGAAGTCGCCGCTTGAGACCTTTGAGGTCTGAGGGTGAGCCAGTTTTGTGGATCATTCGGTGGCATGTTGGACAGAGCACCATGAAATCTTCAGGGATTTTATATCGCCGTGTTTCTCCCTCAGCTAAACCGAAGAGCGGGGCTGCGTGGTGCACATCAAGTGGCGTTTCGAGTGGCGGACCACTGAACCCATAGTCTCGCTTTGGATCGATGCCGCAACATTCGCAAGCGGGCGGCTTGGCTTTCAGAACGGCCTTTCTGACATTGGGTGAGCGCTCGATCCGGCGCGAGAGAATATAGCGCCGGGTCTCCTCGATGTCAGTACTCTGGGCCTCTTCTTGCATGACTTCGCTCGGTGTCGTTCCTCCACGATTTACGAGCGTTTCATAAGCCTGGAGCATGAGATGCAGGTCTTCGGTCAGCTTCTCCTGAGTAAGGCTGACTGCGGAATAGGTTCGACCAAACGCGTGGCCGGCCTCATAGCCGGCGGGCAGACCTGCATCGGATCCGAGTTCAATCGGATCTTCAGAAAAAAGCTTAGCGAATTCAGGCACGCGATCAGCCATATCGCGGGCGAGGCGCTTTAGAACTAACTTGCCGCGAGATTGTCCATACTCTCGATAAACATCGGTCGTACCCTGATTCATTGAGAGAGTGATCATCTGCTTGTCCGGATTGATCAAATAGACGACGTAGATACCCTTGGTGGCTGTTTCGGTCACGAGTGGATCAAAAAATGCTAGCCATGGGACTGATGCCCAAACGCCTTGTCCAACACTCGCCTTAACTTTCAGGTCAAACGGCCAAAAGGTGAGAAGCTTCTTTGCTTCTAGTGCTATGTCATGTCTGACGAAATCGCCAAAGCGAGAGCCGGTAAAGGGCTTTCCCCGCTCATAAGCATATTCCTGCGCGACACGCGAAAGCTGTTCTGCAAGCATAATAACTCCCCAATCAATAATCAGAGCATATGCTTAATTATTGCTTTCGCAAGTTTTTAGGAGGCCGATTTGCATTGGGGCCTCGCGCCCCTCCCCAAATTGAAAAGGCGCCCGAGGCGCCCCTTCTATTCAGCCCATCCGTTCCGAGGCATAGGAGCCCGGGGAGGCAGGGAAGACCACCGTTTTATTGCCATTGATGAAGGCGCGGTGGTGGATATGGGCGTGGATGGCGCGCGATAGGACCTGCGCTTCGACATCGCGGCCCAGCGACACATAATCGGCGGCCGATTGGGCATGGGTGATGCGGACCGTGTCCTGCTCGATGATCGGGCCTTCATCGAGATCGGCGGTCACGTAATGCGCCGTCGCGCCGATCAGCTTCACGCCGCGCTCATAGGCCTGTTTATAGGGGTTCGCGCCCTTGAACGACGGCAGGAAAGAGTGATGGATATTGATGATCCGCCCCGACATTTTCTGGCACAGATCATCCGAGAGCACCTGCATATAGCGCGCCAGCACGATCAGGTCGGTGCCGGTTTCCTCGACCAGCGCCAGAAGGCGGGCTTCGGCCTGGGGCTTGTTCTCCTTGGTGACCTTGATGTGGTGGAAGGGGATGTCGTAATTGACCACGACCTTCTGGTAGTCGAAGTGATTGGACACGACGCCCACGATATCCACCGGCAGCGCGCCGATGCGCCAGCGATAAAGGATGTCGTTGAGGCAATGGCCGAAGCGCGACACCATCAGCATGACCTTCATCCGCTCGGACGGATCGTGGAATTTCCAGACCATAGCGAAGGGGGCCGCCACCGGATCGAAGCCTGCCGAGATATCCTCCAGCGCCATACCGCCCTCGCTGCGGAAGGTCATGCGCATGAAGAACTGCCCCGTCAGCGCATCGTCATATTGCTGCGCGTCGATGATATTGCAGGATTTTTCCGCCAGATAGGTGGTGACGGCGGCCACAATTCCGCGGGCGGTCGGGCATTGCACGGTCAGCACAAAGGTCTGTTCGGCGGTCTTTCCGGCTGTTGTCTCGGGGGCGGTCATCGGATGTCCTCTCGCATGGCTTGTTGCCATGACCTTCATCCGAACGGCCATTCCCTTCGCGGTGATTTGCGACAGGCTGACGGGAAAAGGCGACGCCCGCCTGCGACATTGCCAAAAGAAACGCCCGAAGCGGGGGCCTCGGGCGGGGAGCTTAGATCTGTTTTTCGGGCAGCTGCACCACAAGGCCGTCCAGATCCGGCGTGACCTTGATCTGGCAGGTCAGCCGCGAGGTCTCGGGGTCGGGCTGATAGGCGAAATCGAGCATGTCCTCTTCCATACTGTCTTTCGGCGGCAGGCGGTCGACCCATTCTTTGGCGACATAGACATGGCAGGTCGAGCAGGCACAGGCCCCGCCGCAATCGGCATCGATGCCTGGCACGCCGTTGTCGCGTGCGCCTTCCATCACGGTCAGACCGGGTTTGACATCGATTTCATGTTTCGTGCCGTTATGTTCGATATAGGTGATCTTTGCCATGGCTGTGCTTTGCGCCCCGAACTTGCTTTGGTTGTCAGTGGAACTGGTGTAGGGCATGACGGAAGGCTTGACCAGTGCGCGGGCAGGGGCTCTGTGGTGCAAAGCGGCAGGTCAGGCGAAGTTGAACGGAATGCGGATGGCGGGAATGCGTAAATATGTGGCGGCTGTCTCGGTGCTGGCCATGCTGGGCGGTTGTATGACGGGCGATCGCCAGATCGCACCGCGCGATGATTCCGAAATCCCGCTGACACTGGCCAATGAATGGCGCGACACCCCGCCCGATCCGGCGGCGGCAGGGTGTTATGCGCGTCAGACCAGTCCGGCGGTGGTCGAAACGGTAACCGAACAGCGGCTGGTCTCGCCCGAGATCCGCGACCCCGAGACCGGCAAAATCACGCAGGCTGCCGCCTATCACACCGAAACCCGCCACCAGATCGTGACAGCGCGGGGCACGCGCTGGTTTGCCGCGCCCTGTCCGCCGGTCTTTACGCAGGATTTCGTGGTGATGCTGCAACGCGCTCTGGCGGCGCGGGGCTATTATCACGGGGGGCTGTCGGGCAGTCTGGACCGGTCCACGGGGCAGGCGATCCATGCCTATCAGAAAGCGCGCGGGCTTTATAGCGCGACCCTTTCGACACGGGCAGCACAGGAGCTGGGACTGACGCTCTGGTCGGACAAGACCGCCCCGACGGCTTCGGCCACGCCCGGTGTTGCCGCGCCCTATCCCGGCCAGATGGGACCAACCTGACCTTTGGGGCCATACCCATTGCCAAGATCGGTTGAAGGGCGCCCCGTGGGGCGCCCTTCTCTCTACAGGTGGGGATGTGCGGTGATTATTTCACCGGCAGCGCGACAAAGCGCGGCTCACCCCCACGACGGATCAGCAGAAGAAGCGATTTCCGCCCCTCATCCTTGGCCTCTTTGACGCGGTCTTGCAGGTCGGTGACGCTGGTCACATCCTGCTGACCGGCTTCGGCAATCACATCTCCGGCGCGCAGGCCCTTGTCATAGGCATCGCTTTCCTCGTCGAGATCGCTGATGACCAGACCTTTGGCATCCGAGGGCAGATCCAGCTGGCCGCGCAGGTCGTCGTTCAGCGGTTCGATGGACATGCCCAGAACGGTATCGCTGTCTTGCGACTGGCTTTTTGCCGCCGCCGGAATGGGCTGGTCTTCCGAGGTCTCGCGGCGGCCCAGCGTGACGGTCAGGGTTTTCTCTTTGCCATCGCGCTGGACGATCACCTGAACCTTCTCGCCAATCGGGGCCTTGGCCACGCGGCGCACCAGATCGCGGGTGTCGGCGACATCGCCCCCGTCGAATTTCACGATCACGTCGCCCGCCTGCATGCCCGCATCCTTGGCCGGACCGTCGGGCACTTCCGAAACCAGCGCGCCTTTGCTCGAGCTCAGACCCAGCGCTTCGGTCATATCATCGGTGACATCCTGAATTTTCACACCCAGCCAGCCGCGACGGGTTTCGCCATATTGCTGTAGCTGCGACACCACGTTTTTCACGACATTCGACGCCATCGAGAAGCCGATCCCGATCGAGCCGCCATTGGGCGACAGAATCGCGGTGTTCACGCCGATCACCTCGCCGTTCATGTCAAATAGCGGCCCGCCCGAGTTACCACGGTTGATGGCGGCATCGGTCTGGATATAGTCATCATAGGTGCCCGAAAGCTCGCGGTTGCGCGCCGAGACGATCCCCGCCGAGGCCGAGAAGTTCTGGCCCAGCGGGTTGCCCATCGCCATGACCCAGTCACCTACCCGCATCTTGTCGCTGTCACCGAAGGGGACGAAGGGCAGTGGCTTGTCGGTTTCGACCTTCAGAAGCGCGATATCGGTTTTGGGATCGGTGCCGATCAGCTTGGCTTTCTTGGTGGTGCCATCGAAGAAGGCCACCGTGATGTCATCGGCATTTTCGATCACATGGTTATTGGTCACGATATAGCCGTCTTCCGAGATCACGAAGCCCGATCCCAGCGCATTCGAGTGATGCGGGCGCGAGGGGCTTTGCTGGCCCTGATCGGGGAAGCCGAAATCGCGGAACAGATCATCGAAGGGACTGCCTTCGGGGAACATCGGGTTCGACTGGGTCGGGGTCGAGACGGTCATCGAGGTGGTGATCATCACCACCGAAGGCGAAACCTTCTGCGCCAGATCTGCAAAACTGTCAGGCGCGGCTTTGGCAAATACCGGCGTGGCATGAAGCGGGGTCAGGGCGATTGCAGCCGCCACGGCCGCGGCCCCGAAGGCACCACGGACATTTTTTGCGGACAGGAAGGCGGGGGTCTGGATTGTCATGCTCTCTCTTGCTCCGAAGATGCGGTTGGCCGGCACCTTTAGGCTTCCGACCTCGGTATGCCAGTTTAAGAACGTCGTGACGGAAATCACAAATGAAAGCCCCGTCTCATTGGGACAATTGGCTGTGAAACGCCGGTGACCACCTGTCTGGCCGGATCGTGATTTGACACGGGCTCTGCTGTGAGGGGGCGGTTCTGTGTCGCCACGGTCGGTATCGCGGGCGATGATCCCTCTGATCCGGTCCGGTAACCGGCGCGGTCGTCCATGAGAAAGGCCGCAGCCTTGCGGCTGCGGCCTTTCTGTGATGCGGGGCCTATTGCGCGGCTGGCGGCTTTGCCGTCTGTGCTTGGCTGGGGGCTTCCCCAAGCGATTGCAGGAAGCGGTCATAGTCGAAGTAAAGACTATCGGGCTGCGCGATGATCCGCGAGCTATCCGACTTCAGCGTATTGGCGTAGAAATCCAGCTGGCGGGTGAAGGCGAAGAAGTTCGGGTCCTTATTATAGGCCTCGGCATAGATCTTGTTGGCCTGTGCCTGTGCCTCACCACGAACGATCTCGGCCTGACGTTGCGCATCCGAGGTCAGTTCGGTGCGGGTCCGGTCGGCGCTGGCGCGGATCCGCTGGGCGGCCTCGTTCCCGCGTGCGATCTCGTCAGCCGCCTCCCGCTCGCGCTCGGCGCGCATACGGGCATAGGTGGCCTCAAGGTTCTGGTCGGGCAGGTCGGTGCGGGTCAGACGCACGTCGATCACCTCGACCCCAAGGGCCTGTGCCTCGGCGCGGGCGGAATCGCGGATCTTCACCATCAGGCTGATCCGGTCATCCGACAGAACCGCAGTCGAGGGCACACCCCCCAGCACTTCGCGGATCTGGGCGGTGATGATATTGTCCAGCTGCTGCTGTGCCCAGGGTTCGCCGCGGCCACGGGTGGCTGTATGGAATTTTACCGCATCGGTGATGCGCCAGCGGGCAAAGGCATCCACCACCAGACGGCGGTCATCCAGAGGGGTCACCTCCAGCGGGCGCGTCGTCAGCGACAGGATGCGGTCCTCATAGGTTTTGACCGTCTGGATCAAGGGAAGTTTGAAACCCAGACCGGGGGTGGTCTTGACCTCTTTCACCTGCCCGAATTGCAGCACAAGCGCCTGTTCGCGCTCGTCGACCACATAGACAGAGCTCAGGCCGACAGCGGCCACAAGGGCGATCACAGGAATGGCGATTGCGAGTTTTTGCATCAGTTCGATCCCTCGCTCGACGTGTCGGTTTTGGCTGCAGGTTTCATGTCGGGTAGCGGCAGATAGGGCACGACCCCCTGAGCGCCCTCGGGCTCGTCGATAATCACCTTATCGACCCCGCCCAGAACGCTTTCCATCGTCTGCAGGAACATCCGGCGCTTGGTCACATCGGGCGCGTTGACATATTCATTATAGACCGAGGTAAAGCGCGCGGCCTGACCCTCGGCCTCGTTCACGGTGCGGGCACGATAGGCTTCGGCCTCTTCTTTCAGCTGGGCGGCCTGACCACGGGCCTGCGCGGTGACGCGGTTGGCATAGGCGTCGGCCTCATTGGTCAGACGGTCCCGCTCTTGCTGGGCCGCCTGCACCTGACGGAAGCTGTCGATCACCTCCTGCGGCGGATCGGCCTTGTTGAAGTTCACACGGATCACATGGATCCCCGAGTTATAGCTGTCGAGCGTGCCCTGGATGGCGCCTTCCAGCTCGGCACGGATCGCACCGCGATCACGGTTGAGCACCGGTGCCAGTTCCGAGCGCGCGATGATGTCGCGCATGGCCGATTCGGCCACCGCGCGGATCGATTCCTGCGGATCGGAGAGGTTGAAGAGATATTTCGCCGGATCCTTGATGTTCCAGACGACCTGGAACTGGATATCAACGATATTCTGGTCGCCGGTCAGCATCAGGCCGGTATCGTTCGAGCCTGCGCGCCCCATCCCGATATCCACCGTCTGTTCCAGATCGACAGGCAGGATTTCATGGGTCACCACAGGCCAAGGGGCGAAGTTGAGGCCTGCGGTCTTGGTGGCCGAATATTTGCCGAAGGTCATCTCGACGGCTTCTTCGCCCTGCTGCACGGTATAGAACGACGACCATGCCCAAAGCACGGCAGCCCCGACCACGACAATCGCGCCGATGGTCTTGACACCGGGACCATTGCTTGGGCCGCGCGGTCCGGCCCCGCGACCGGACCCCGAACGCCCGCCCATCAGCACGCGCAGCTGTTCGGAGCCCTTTTTCATGAACTCTTCGATCTCGGGGACCTGCTCTTTGCCGGGGCCACGTTGTCCGGGGCGCTTGTCGGACCCTTTCGGCTTGTCGCCGTCATCTCCGCCGCCCGTTCCCCAGGGACCTGAATTGCTCATGAGACTCCTCACCTTTTCTTGATCTCCGCAGTGATTTGGGGAGGGAACCCGCAGGTTTCAACCCGCCCCATAGCAGTTCTAAGTATATGATTGTCGATATTTCCGGATTCCCGCAGGGCCGGTTTGCCTGCGGGGGCCGTGGCTCAGACGCTGCGCGTCGGGCTGCGCATGGTTACCAGTTCTTCGGCCATTGTCGGATGCACGGCGCAGGTCGCATCGAATTGCGCCTTGGTTGCGCCCATCTTCATGGCAATGGCCACCATCTGGATCATCTCGCCCGCATCGGGGCCAACGATATGGCAGCCGGTCACGACCTGTGTCTTCTGATCCACCACCAGCTTCAGGAAGACCTTCTCGTCATTGCCCGCAAAGAGGCTCTTCATCGGGCGGAAGCTAGAGGTGTAAATATCGGCGCCGGTGCCCGCGGCCTCCTCCTCGGTCACGCCACAGGTGCCGAATTCGGGCTGGGTGAAGACCGCCGAGGCCACCAGATCATGGTCCATCTTGCGCGGATTGGCTCCGAAGACGGTATCGGCAAAGGCGTGGCCTTCGCGGATTGCCACAGGGGTCAGCTGGATGCGGTCGGTCACATCGCCCACCGCAAAGATCGAGGGCACGTTGGTCTGCGACCATTCATCCACCAGCACCTCGCCCCGCTGGCCCAGTTTGACGCCGGCCTCCTCCAGCCCCAGCCCTTCGGTCAACGGCACACGGCCCGTGGCGTAGAGTACGGCGTCATAGGTCTCTTCGGTTTGTCCCGCGATATGCACGCTGAAGGCCGTGCCCTTGCAGGTGACGCGGTCGATGACATGGCCGGTGCGGATGCGGACCCCCGCGCGTTCCATCTGCCCCACGATCACATCGCGCGATTCCGCATCAAAGCCGCGCAGAAGGGCCGAGCGGTTGAGCAACGAGACCTCGACGCCCAGACCGTTCAGGATGCAGGCGAATTCGCAGGCGATATAGCCCCCGCCCACGATCAGCATGGTCTTCGGCAGGGTCTTGAACTTGAACATGTCATTGGAGGTCAGCACATGTTCGCACCCCTCGAACTCCGGCACGAAGGGTTTGCCGCCCACCGCCACCAGAATATGCTTGGCCGAGACGATGCGCCCGTCGGCCAGTCTCACCTCATGCGGGCCCGCCACGGTCGCGCGGCAGTCGTGGAGGGTGACGCCCGCGCCTTCCTGTCCCTTGCGATAAAGCCCTTCCAGACGGTCAAGCTCGGCCTCCAGCTTCCTGTGGAAGACGTCCCAGTCGAAGGCACCGATCGTAGCGTCCCACCCATAGGCCTGCGCCTCGCGCACGGCTTCGGGATAGCCCGAGGCATAGACCATCAGCTTTTTCGGCACGCAGCCGCGAATGACACAGGTTCCGCCCATGCGGTATTCTTCGGCCAGTGCCACTTTCGCCCCGTGGCCTGCCGCGATCCGTGCGGCCCGGACCCCGCCAGAGCCGCCACCGATGACAAAAAGATCAAAGTCGAAATCGCTCATGGGAGATGTCCTTACGTTCCGCTCCGCCAGACGCGGGGCTGTCATGGGCAGCACATGGCCCTTCTGTTGCGCGAAGATAGACCACACATCGGCGGGCTTGGCCAGAGTTGCCGTCGTCGGGTCGCGTCTGCCCCGAATGCGCGACCAATATGGTCAATGCGGCGGGTAGCCCAAAGCCGTGCCGTGGGACCATGAGCGCTTGAAGCCGGCATGTGTTGACACAGCTTGCACGGTGCTGGCGGCATTTCGGGTCTGGGCGGGGCAGGGCGGGGCCTTGGGCGGGGCGCTTCAATATGCGGAACGCCTCCCGCAGGCCCTGGAAAAGAAACGGGCCCGCAGCGGCAGCGCCGCCCGGACCCGGTCTAGCTTATTGGCCGTCGCAGCACGCCCGCAAGGCGGGTGGCTTGGCGGAGTGGCGGTTATTTCAGATCGCCAAAGATGTTGTCGTTCTCGGCAAAGTCGATCTTTTCATGCGCCACGGTGCCAGCATTGATATCGCGCACTTCGACGCGGCCATCGGCATCACCGATGATGACCATATCGCAGATGTCGATGAACAGCCCGCTTTCCACCACACCGGCGATCTGGTTCAGCGCCAGCGCAAGTTGGCGCGGATTGCCGATCTTGTTCAGATGGCAGTCGATGATATGGTTGCCCTCATCGGTGACCAGAGGCTGGTCGCCCTCCATACGCACGGTGGTCTCGCGGCCCAGCACATCCATCGACGACAGCACTTCCTCGATCAGGGTGCGGGTCACCGGCCAGCCGAAGGGGGTGACCTCGACGGGCAGCGGGAAGGCCCCCAGATGCGCGACTTCTTTCGAGGCATCCGAAATCACGATCATCCGGTCCGAAGCGGTCGCCACGATCTTCTCTTGCAGAAGGGCTGCACCGCCGCCCTTGATCAGGTTCAGCTCGGGGTCGAATTCATCGGCACCGTCAATGGTCAGATCCAGCCATTTCGCCTCCTCCAGCGAGACGACCTTGATGCCCATCTGACGCGCGAGTTCTGCGGTGCGGGTCGAGGTCGGCACGCCGATGATGTTCAGCCCTTCCTCGCGCACACGCTCGCCCAGACAGCGCACCATCCATGCGGCGGTCGAGCCGGTGCCAAGGCCGACACGCATGCCGTCCTCGATGAAATCCACCGCGCGGCGGGCGGCAGCGAATTTGGCCTTGTCCATGGGGGAAAGCTCGGCGGGCATGGTTTTGCTCCTCAAAGATCCGTTCGCGCGGCTTATAGCAGACCTGCGCGACCATGCACGCGCTATTCCTCAGGGTTTCGTATAAAGTCACATGGGGCCGCGTGATCAGGCGCGCGTGATCAGGCGCGCTGGGGCAGGCGCAACATCCGCTGCGCTTTGCCCGTGGGCACGATCGGGCGCGCAGGCAGCATGCCGAACGGGTCGGCCTCGCGCGTGGCTTGCAGATAGCGGGCCGTTTCGGGGCCGACGCAACTCAGCGCGGCGGGGCCGGGCAGCAGGCTTTCGGTGCGGGCATCTTCGGCAAAGACGACCTCGTGGCGTTCGAACAGCAGATGGACCCACTGGATGCGGTCGCATTCGGCGCGGCTGATGCCGGGTTGTCCCACAAGGGCGCGGGCCGCCACAAGAATTTCCTCGCCCTGCAACGGCCCCCGCTCCGGTCGCATAAGCACCCTGTGCTGGCCCGACAGAAACAGCGGGCGCGTATTGCCGATAACTCCGGTTTCAAACCGCACCGGCGCATTGGCCCCGCGTCCGTTAACCAGCCAGCGCCCCGCCCATTCCAGCGGGCGATAGCCGTTATCGACGGTCTGGATACGCATCCCCTCGCGCAGCTTTTCCACCGGCACCGGCCCCTGTTTGGTGGCCACCAGACTGCCTGCCGCAAAGCAGATCGCCATCGCACTATAGGCAATAACCGGATCATTGCTGTCGATGCCCACAATATCGTAGCTCTGTCCGGCAAAGAGCCGTTCGGTAGAGGCGATCCCGTGCACTTGCCCCTGATATTCCAGCACATAGATCGTGATATTGTCGGCAGGATCGCTCGAACCGCTGGGGCGGATGATATAGCTGTATTCGGTCTCGACCCCGTCGCCCGCATTCCACGCGACCCCGTCGAATGTGGTGGCGGCGGCCAGCGCCTGCCCGCCATCGGCATCCTCGAAGCTGGCATCGTCATCGACCAGATCGACAAGCTGCAGATCGGCGCCGGGGGAGATGACAAAGCTGGTGGCACCGGGCGCATCTGTCTCGGCCGTCGCATTCGATGCAAACGGGTCAGGCCCCGTGATCACGAGGTCGGAAATTTGCCAGGCGCCAAAGGTTGGCATGTCACCATCACGTCAGTTACAGAACCAGCCCCTATCTGACCGATTTTCGGTAAATGTTCAGCTAATGTTCTTAATCTTGTGGGGGAATTCGCGCGTTTGATGCGCCGAATGTCGTTTTCGCGCAGGTCCGCCGGTCGGGCTGTGACATTGTGCAAAGGCAGCCATCCCCGCCCGCGCGGGACCATCCAGGGAGTGCGAGATGTTTCTGAGTGTGTTCGATATCTTCAAGATCGGGGTCGGGCCGTCCTCTTCGCATACGATGGGGCCGATGGTCGCCGGTGGCATGTTTCTGGCGCTTCTGCGGGGCTCGCATTTCAAGGCGCACGGGCTGCGGGCGCGGCTTTACGGGTCGCTGGCTTTCACCGGCAAGGGCCATGCCACCGACCGTGCCACGATCCTCGGTCTCGCGGGGGTTCTGCCCGAGAGCTATGACCACGAGGCCGCCGAAGCGGTTCTGGCGCAGAACGCCAAGGATCATCTGCTGAACCCCGAGGGGCTGGGGCCGCTGGCCTTCAACCCCGAAACGGATCTGGTTTTTGATTATGGCCCCGCACTGGAAGGCCATGCCAACGGGATGGTGCTGGAGGCGCTGGATAAGCAGGGCGACGTGCTGGCGCAGGAGACCTATTATTCCATCGGTGGTGGCTTTGTGCGCAGTGCCCGCGAGATGGCGGCCGCCGATGATGCCGCGGCCAAGGAAGCGCCATCACCCGTGCCTTTCGGGTTCCGTTCCTCGGATGAGATGCTGTCGATGGCCCATGCCTCGGGGCTGGGGATCGCGCAGATGAAGCTGCAGAACGAGGCCCGTTTCCGCAGCCGTCCCGAGATCGAGGCGGGGTTGTCGCGCATCTGGGAGGTGATGAACGGCTGCCTGTCGCGCGGGCTCGAGACCGATGGCATCCTGCCCGGAGGTCTGAAGGTCAAGCGCCGCGCCAAGGCGATCCATGACGCGCTGCACTCCGAACGCGGCCAGAACCTGCAGGCGCCGCATATCGTCAACGACTGGATCTCGACCTATGCGATGGCGGTGAATGAGGAAAATGCCGCCGGCGGACAGGTGGTCACCGCGCCAACGAATGGGGCGGCGGGTGTGCTGCCTGCGGTGATCCGCTACTGGCTCGATCATGTTCCGGGGGCAAGCCGTGCCCGCGTGGGGGAATTCCTGCTGACGGCGGCGGCGATTGGCGGGCTGATCAAGACCAATGCCTCGATCTCGGGGGCGGAATGCGGCTGTCAGGCCGAGGTGGGCTCGGCTGCGGCCATGGCTGCGGCGGGGCTATGCGCCGTGATGGGCGGCACGCCCGAGCAGATCGAGAATGCCGCCGAGATCGCCTTGGAGCATCATCTGGGGATGACCTGCGATCCGGTGCGCGGGCTGGTGCAGGTGCCCTGCATCGAGCGCAACGGTCTGGGGGCAATCAAGGCGGTCTCGGCGGCGTCGCTGTCGCTGCGCGGGGATGGCACGCATTTCGTGCCGCTTGACGCCGCAATCGAGACCATGCGTCAGACGGGCCGCGACATGCATGAACATTACAAGGAAACCAGCCTTGGCGGGCTGGCAGTGAATGTGCCCAATTGTTGAGGTTTGATCTTTCCTAAACCCTGTCGGGAAACTTTTGGGGGTTTTGCGGCTTTTGCTAGGGAGATTGGCGAAAGGACAGGGGATGGCGCGCGAAATCAGGATCGAGGAGCAGGCGCAGGTGCCTCTGGACGGGGCGGTTTTCGGCTGGCTGGCGATGGTGCCGATCTGGCTCTTGGCGCTGACGGTCTGTCTTCAGGGCGAGATGCAGGGGCTGGCGCTGCGCGGTCTGGTCCTGTGGAGCGCGGGGATCGTGATGTTTCTGGCAGGTGTCCGGCGGGGCTTGAGCTTCCGCACGCCGGGCGGGCCTCGGGGCGGGCAGTTGGCGGTGATGCTGGGGATGTTCGGCGCTGGGCTTTTGGCGCTGATCCTGCCCGAGGCTATCGGGCTGGTGCTGCTGGCTTTGTGTTATGCGATTTATGCGGTCTTGGACCCGAGGGCCGCACGGCGCCAAGAGGTGCCTTTGTATTTCATCCGGCTGCGGCCTTGGCAGATGGGCAGCGCCTGTCTGGCGCTTGGCGGTGCGTGGTTGGCGCTGGTGCTGTAAGGGGCTGACTTGCGGGTGGGGCCCTAGCTGGTTAGACCGAGCGGGATTAATTTTGCGATTTCCTGCAGAGGTTTTTATGACCGAATTCGAGCGCGCCCCGAAAGGGGTCGAGTATCACGATCTGACGCAGATCCCCCGTTATCAGAAATATATCGAACTGGCTTTGCCGCTGCCGTGGTTTGTCGGGTCTTTGGTGCTTTATGCGGGGCCGTTCTGGCCTTTGGGTTTTATCTGCAGCTTTATGTTTTTCCTCTGCTGTCTGCGGCTGAACCATGAGGCGATCCATGGCAATCTTGCGGCTCCTCGGGCGGTGGATCACGCCGTCATGCATGGGCTGAGCGGTTTGATGCTGGGGTCGAACCATGCGGATGCCTTTTGTCATCTGGAGCATCACCGCGACATGATGGGCGAGGGCGATCACGAGGGCCATTGCGCGCGCATGAGCTTCTGGGAGGTGCTGCGCTATGGGCCGAGGTTTCCGGTCAAGCTGAACACGACAACATGGGCGAAGGGTGGTGCGCGCTGGCGGCGCAGGCTGCTGGTGGATTGGGCTTTGGTGGCGGCGCTGGTGCTGCTGGGAGTGCTGCTGCCTGCGTCTTGGGGAGGGGTGGCGCTGCGCTTCCATCTTCTGGCGATGGCTTTGGGGCAGTGTCTGACGGCGTTTTTTGCCGTGTGGATCACCCATCAAGGGACGGAAGAGACGGGGCTTGCAGGGCGTAGCCAGCGCGGGCCGCTGGCTTGGGTTGCCTATCTGATGTTCTACCACCGCGAACATCACCTGTTTCCCAAAGTGCCGGTCAGCCGCCTGCCGGAACTGGCGCGGCGGCTGGATGCGACTGTGCCGGGCTATGCCGCGGGGCGCCAGCCTGTGGTGCCTGTTTGGGATGATGTCCGGCGCTAGGGTTTATGTAGACAGGGTGGCCCCTTCCTCGGGGAGGGGGACCCTCCCGCTCGGGCGGGGCCTCGGGGGCGCGTTACGCCCCCGACACGCGGCTCAGAGCGCGCGCCAGCCGATGTCTTTGCGGCAGAAGCCCTCGGGCCAGTCGATCTGGTCGACCAGCGCATAGGCGCGGTCGCGGGCTTCTTGTAGCGTAGCGCCTCGGGCAGTGACATTGAGCACGCGCCCGCCGGTGGCAAGGATTGCGCCGTCTTTTGCCGTGGTGCCCGCGTGGAAGACCGTTTCGCTTGAGGTCGAGGGCAGGGCGTCGAGGCCGCGGATCTCGGTGCCTTTGGTATAGCTGCCCGGATAGCCCTCTGCCGCCAGTACCACGGTGAGTGCGTGGTCATCGGCCCATTGCGGTTGCACCTGATCCAGACGCCCTTCGGCACAGGCCAGCAGCAGGTCCAGCGCCTGCGCGCCCAAGCGCATCATCAGCACCTGACATTCCGGATCGCCGAAGCGGACGTTATATTCTACCAGACGCGGCTGGCCGTCCTTGATCATCAGGCCCGCATAGAGCACGCCCTGGAACGGGGTGCCGCGACGCGCCATCTCGGCCACGGTCGGTTTGACGATCTGGGTGATGGCCAGATCCTCGACCGCCTGCGTCAGGACGGGGGCGGGGGAATAGGCGCCCATGCCGCCGGTATTGGGGCCGGTATCGCCATCGCCCACGCGCTTGTGGTCCTGAGCGCCGCCGACGACCGCGATATTCTCGCCATCCGACAGGATGAAGAGCGAGGCTTCCTCGCCCTCCATGAATTCCTCGATCACGACCTCTGCGCCGGCCTCGCCAAAGGCGCCGCCGAAGATCTCGGTGATGCCGTCGAGCGCTTCTTGCAGCGTCATCGCCACGATCACGCCTTTGCCTGCGGCCAGACCATCGGCCTTGATGACGATGGGGGCGCCTTGCGCCTCGACATAGGCGCGGGCCGCATCGGCATTGTCAAAGCGCGCATAGGCGGCGGTGGGGGCGTTGCAGGCATCGCAGACGGCTTTGGTGAAGGCCTTGGACGCTTCGAGCTGGGCGGCCTCGGCCGATGGGCCGAAGGTCAGAAGCCCCGCCGCACGCAGCGCATCGGCCACACCTGCGGCCAGAGGGGCCTCGGGGCCGATGACGACGAAATCGATCGCCTGTTCCTGACACAGGTCCAGCACGGCTTGCGCATCGCAGGGGTCAATCGCGGCACATTCGGCAATCGCGGCAATTCCCGCATTGCCCGGCGCGACGATCAGACGGTCGCATTTGGGGTTTTGCTTGATGGCCCATGCCAGCGCATGTTCGCGCCCGCCGCTTCCAAGAACCAGAATGTTCATATGTCGTCCCTTTGCCGCACTCGTGTGATCGCGCCCCGTTTACGGCGAAGGGGGCTTTCGGGCAAGTGGCATTGACGCCTTGAAGCGGCAGGGAGGATGGGCGAAACAGGGGTATGGATCTTTTTGAAGATGAATCAGGCCCGAGCGGCAATAACAACGCCCATGATTACACGGTCTCCGAGATTTCGGGGGCGGTCAAACGCGTGATCGAGGGCGAATTCGGCCGCGTGCGGGTGCGCGGCGAGGTGGGGCGTGCGACACGCCCGCGCTCGGGGCATCTGTATTTCGACCTGAAGGACGACCGCTCGGTGATCGCTGCGATCAGCTGGAAGGGGCAGGTGGACCGGATGGCCGTGATCCCCGAAGAGGGGATGGAGGTGATTGCCACCGGCAAGATGACCACCTTTCCGGGCCAGTCGAAATACCAGCTGATTGTCGATACCGTCGAGCCTGCGGGGGCGGGCGCGCTGATGGCGATGCTGGAGGCGCGCAAGAAGGCTTTGGGCGCCGAGGGTCTGTTTGATGCGGGGCGCAAGCGGCCCCTGCCGTGGCTGCCGAAGGTGATCGGGGTGGTGACCTCGCCCTCGGGGGCGGTGATCCGCGATATTCTGCACCGTCTGCGTGACCGCTTTCCGCGCCATGTGCTGATCTGGCCGGTGGCGGTGCAGGGGCAGGCCTGCGCGGGCGAGGTGGCGCGGGCGATCCGTGGCTTCAATGCGCTGGCGCCGGACGGGCTGATCCCGAGGCCCGATCTGTTGATCGTGGCGCGCGGCGGTGGATCAATCGAGGACCTCTGGGGGTTCAACGAAGAGATTGTCGTGCGGGCGGCGGCGGAAAGCCGTATCCCGCTGATTTCGGCGGTGGGCCATGAGACCGATACCACGCTGATCGATTATGCCTCGGACAAGCGGGCGCCCACGCCGACGGCGGCGGCCGAGATGGCGGTGCCGGTACGTGGCGAGCTGGCTGTCTGGCTGCAGGATGCGGGTGCGCGGATGGCGCGCGCGGTGCGGGCGCGGGTGGATATCCAGCGCCAGCGCCATAGCGATCTGTCGCGTGCCTTGGGGCGGCCCGAGGCGGTTCTGGACCCTGTGCGCCAGCGTTATGACTGGTGGGCCGACAGGCTGGATCCGGCGCTGCGCGGGGTGACTTTGCGCAAGCGCTCCGAGTTTGGCCGGATCGAGGCGCGGCTGTCTCCGACCCTGCTGACGCGGGGGCTTTCGGAACAGGGGCGCAGGCTTGAGGGGCTGTCCGCGCGGCTGGTTTCGGCACGGGCGCGCAACCTTGATCTGGCGCGCTCGCGCAATGCGCAGTCGCGTGAAAGGCTGGAGGCTTTGGGCGAGCGGATGGCGCAGGCGCAGCAACGCCGGATCCGTCAGCTGGGTGAGCGGCTGGAGCAGATGGACCGCATGCGCCAGACTTTGGGCTATCGCGAGACGCTCAAGCGCGGCTATGCGGTGGTGCGCGCGGGCGAGAGCGTGGTGACGACGGCTGTTGAGGCGGCCGGGCACGCGGCGCTGCAGGTCGAATTTGCCGATGGTGTTCTACCGGTGGTCACTGGTGGGGAGGGCGGTCCGTTGCTTGGGGCGACCAAGGCCCCCGAGCCGAAATCCCTAGAGCCGAAATCCCCCGTGGCGGAGACTGCTGCGCCGAAACCCGCCAAAAAGGCGCCCAAGAAGGCGGTGAAGACTTCACCGCCAGAGCAGGGCAGTCTGTTCTGATCGCGCCGATCTCCGGCGGGGCCGCGTCCTGTCGGGGCATTGAACCCCGCCAGTCCGCGCGATGCGTGCCGCATCGGGGCGCTTTACCCATAGGTCTTCGAGACTTGTCAGACGCCGATATCGGGGCCGGGGCAATTCAGCGGGGTCTCGCTTTCGCTGAGCGAGATTAGCGGTTCGGACATACCGCCATCGCCCATGAACTGGGCTTTCAGCCCTTTGTCGGTATCGTAGAACTTCCAGCATTGCTGGCCGTTCTCGTCCTGATAGTCGAAGCAGATCTCTTCGCCCTGCTGATGCCATGTGCCTACTTTGCATTCGCTTTCGGTGAAGGCCCAGAGCACCTTGTGACCGGGCAGATATTGCTCGATTCCATAGGCTTGGCCATTGGCGGAATAGGTGATTGTCTTTCCGGTGGTGCGGGCGTCGAACCCTGCGGCATCCAGCGGGGGCGTGGCATCTTCGGCCTGCGACACAGTGGCAAGGAGGGCAAGCGGGAAGGCGAGGACGAGGGCGCGCATCAGGGACTCCGGCTGGGCAAGATCGGGGCCATCTTGGCAAAAACCGTGCCAATGTGAAACCCACAGCCCCGTGAAACGCCTGCTATGCGCCATTCTATCCGGGGGGCTGGAAGCCAGGGGCTTTTGCGGGGGCTGGACGCGAAGTTCAAGGCGGTTTTGGTGGGTGGAACCGCCGCTGCTTTGCGTGGCCTTTCCCTGCGCCAAGGCCGCGCCAAGCCGCTTCTGGCCGCGGGACCCGACGGCCGCCTGCTAGCGCCTGTCTGTGTGCGTAGCGGGTCCGGCGAGCCGGTCGAGCCGCCGATCCATGACGCGCCGCCACATCGGCGGGCAGAGCGCCAGCGTCGCCATGACCGGCAGCGAGCGCGGCAGGATCGGGCGGGTTGCCGTGATCTCGCCGATCCGCAGGGCAGGATAGGCGCGTGCGGGATGGGCATGGTGGTCGCTGTGACGCGGAGCGTTGAGCATCCAGAGCGAAGAGGCGGGTGGGCAGGCATCCCAGCTGTGATCCGGTCCTGCCGGTTCGACCCGCCCGTTCCGGATCTGCCGCCTTAACCCGTAATGCTGCACGTAATCGGCCAGTAGGAGCTGGATCTGTGCATGGGCGCATAGGCCCAGATAGGCGCATAGCCCCCAAGGCCCCCAAGCCAGTGTCACCATGCAGATCATCAGCACAGCTCCCAGACCATAGGCGAGATAGACCCTGTGCCGGACCGGACGTCCCGCCTTGCGACGCAGCGCTTCTTCGGCCTGCAAGCCCGCTTTCCAAGACCCGATCCAAGCGCGTGGCAGGAAGGTCCAGAACCCCATGCCGCGCGGCGCGGAATTGGGGTCTTGCGGGGTGGCGACATGGATATGGTGCACCAGCCTATGGGCCGAGGCGTGATGGCCGAAGAGCAGTGTGATATAGAGACATTGTCCCAGCCGGAAGAACAGCCGATTGCGGCGATGGATCAACTCATGGGCGGCGGGCACGCTCACCTGCCCCAGAACGAAACCACATGCAAGAAACAGGGCAAGTTTGGACAGGGCAAGCGTGAACGGGTCCTTGTGCAGGGGAGTGGTGGCCAGCGGAGCGGCGCCCCATCCTGTGACCAGTGCGTTCAGGCACAGGGCGAAGATAACCAGATGGCCTGCGAAAATTGCCAGCAGAAGCCCGTCTGCGGCCGGAAATTCCACCCCTTCCGGCGCATCCGGCAGGGGGGCGGGGAAGAGCCTGTCGAGCAGGTGCAGAACCGTCGAACTGGCGCAGAAAGCCAGCAGGCACCACCAGCCGCCAAGCTCTGCTGCCAGCCCGACCAAGATCATGGGCACCAGTGTCGCACAGGCGAAAAGCGATGTTCCGGGCGGGCGCTTCATGGGGGTCCTTCAGTGGATCTGGGCAGGTTGCGACGGTGATACGGGATTTTCGGGGTGGAATCGACGGAAAACGGCGCAATTTCCCTGCGCTTGCGTGGAGAATGCTTTGGCAAGCCCTTCCATCGCTCGGCAGGATTGATTAGGTGAAAACGAAACCAATCTGGTCGGGGCCGTCAGGGCAGGGCCATTAGGCGTATAGGGGCAAGCTATGTCGTTTTTCAAAAAGTTGAAATCCCGTCTGACACGGTCCTCCTCGCGTCTTGAGGAAGGGATCGAGGATCTTGTGGCCGAAAAGCCGGCGCTGCCCGAACCCGAAGCAGTGCCTGACGTCGCACCCGATGCACAGGATGTGGCGGCGCCCGAAGATACGAAGCCCGAGGCGGTAACGCCGGAAAAGGACAAGCCCGAGGCGGTAACGCCGGAAAAGGATAAGCCCGAGGCGGCAGGGTCGGGGGATGCGGGGGCGGGTATGTCGCGGCCCGATGCACAGCCGTCCGCTCAGCCGCAAACGCAGGGCGCGGCTTCTGTTGTGCCGCCTGCGGCTCCGGTCCAGAAAATGCCCGCCGCAGCGGAGCCGCTTCGCCCTGCCGCGCCAGCCAGCAAGCCCGGTTTCTTCGGTCGGCTTCTGGGCGGGGCGCGCGATGACAGCCCGCGCCGTGTGCTGGATGACGAATTTCTGGAAAGCCTCGAAGAGTTGCTGATTGCCTCGGATATGGGGGTCGATACGTCCCTGCGCGTGACGGCAAACCTAGCCGAGGGCCGTATGGGGCGCAAGCTTTCGGTCAACGAGATCAAGGGGCTGTTGGCGCAGGAAGTTGCCCGCATCATGGAGCCCGTTGCCAAGCCGATGCCGATCTTCCCCAAGCGTCCTCAGGTGGTGCTGGTGGTGGGGGTGAACGGTTCGGGCAAGACCACGACCATCGGCAAGCTGGCCAGCCAGTTCAAGGCCGCCGGAAAATCGGTGGTGATTGCCGCAGGCGATACCTTCCGCGCAGCCGCAGTCGAGCAGCTGAAGGTCTGGGGCGAGCGCGCAGATGTGCCGGTGCTGACCGCGCCCGAGGGCTCGGACCCTGCAAGCCTTGCCTTTGACGCGATGACCCGTGCCGAGGCCGAGGGCGCAGACCTTCTGATGATCGACACGGCAGGCCGCCTGCAGAACCGCGCCGATCTGATGGAAGAACTGGCCAAGATCGTCCGTGTGATCCGCAAGAAAGACCCTTCGGCACCGCATAACACGCTTCTGGTGCTGGATGCGACGACGGGGCAGAACGCGCTGAACCAGGTGGAGACCTTCCGCAAGCTGGCCGATGTGTCGGGGCTGGTGATGACCAAGCTTGACGGCACCGCAAAGGGCGGGGTTCTGGTGGCGCTGGCAGACCGCTTCGGCCTGCCGATCCATGCCATTGGCGTAGGCGAGCAGATCGACGATCTGGCTCCCTTCGACCCGCAGGAATTCGCGCAGGCGCTGGTGGGGATCGAGGCGAAATGAGTATTAGAAGGACGTGAGTATTAGAAGATTTATTACACAGGGGCTTTCGCTAGGCGTCAGGGTGATGCCCCTTCTGGCGCTTCCGCTTATGGCGGGGCCTGCATCCGCCGATGATGCCAAAAAGACAGCCTGTGCGCCGGTGGCAGAGCTGCTTGCGCTGGCAAAGGTCGATTATGGCACGCAGGAGCAGAACGGCGATCGCTGCATTTTCCGCGATCTGGTCGTTCCGCTTCCGCTTGATTTGGCGGCCCTTTATGCTGACGAGCTGGATGTCTCACTGCGCGGGATGGATGCGGGGCTGCGGCCCGATGCGCTGCCCTCGCATGTGGATCTGCGTGTATCCAACCTGTTCTATGGCATCCGCGGGATAGAAGGCTATCCGCCCAAGATGGCCTATCTACAGAATGAAATCGCGCGGATGGCGGCATATCAGGTTGCGCTGGATCTCGACTGGAACGAGGAAGATGCCGAGTTGCGGTTGAACCGGATGGAGGTGACCGATCCGCTGGGGCAGGTCTCGCAGCTGTCCTTCACGCTGGGGTCGGTCACTCCTGCGTTCTTCGCGGCCCCCGTCGAACAGGCGAGCTTCCCTTCGGTCGAAGCTTTCTCGCTGGATCTGGCCTTGCCGTGGCTGTTCGAGGCGGTTGCCCTGATGCCGATGGGTATGGCGCTTTTGCCTGAAGAGGGTGATCCTGCGGCAGCTCTTGCCGCATTGCAAACCCAATATGCGGCTTTGGCCGAGGCGCTGCCGGACGCCTATATCGATGCGCCGTCACGCGCGGCGCTTGTGCGGTTGATCGGGGACCTGCCGCATCCGCAGCATGCGCTATCGGTGGATCTGCGGGGCAGGGTGCCATCGCTGTCGCTGACGCAGGAAGAACTGCAGGCGCAGGATAGGGCGATGGCCTATGGCACGAAGCTGCTGGCGCAGGGCGGTTTTGGTCTGCAGATCGGCTATGGCCCCAACCCGTGAAACAGGCCTGACGGCACCGTGAGCCGTGCGGGGCGTGACTTTGCGCCCCGAACGCGGCATATCGGAATAAAGGCCCAGCTAGGACAGGACGGAATATGTCGGAACGCAAGATCAGCCCCGTGGTGAAAGGCGCGCTTGAATGGGGTCCCATTCTGGCCTTTTTCGTGGTCTATATGAAACTCAAGGACCAGACGGTGATGTTCCACGGCACGGAATATCACGGCTTTATCGTCGCGACGGCGATGTTCATTCCGCTCTTGACCATCTGCACGCTTGTGCTGTGGAAACTGACGGGCAAGCTGGCGCCGATGCAGATTGCGACGCTTGTCTTGGTGATTGTCTTCGGCGGGCTGTCGGTCTGGCTCAATGATCCGAAATTCTTCAAGATGAAAGTGACGCTGATCTACCTGCTCTTTGCGGGGATCCTTGGCGCGGGGCTGTTGCTGGGCAAACCGTGGTTGCAGCTTGTGCTCTCTGACAATCTGCCGATGAAACCCGAGGGCTGGACCATCCTGACCAAGCGGCTGGCGCTGTTCTTTCTGGGGCTTGCGGTGCTCAACGAAGTGATCTGGCGCACCCAGTCGGAAGAGATGTGGGTCAATTTCAAGACCTTCGGTTTGATGATCCTGATGTTCGTCTTCCTGATGGCGCAGGGGGGGCTGCTGAAACGCTATGCCCTTGAGGAGAGCGCCGAGGACAAGACCGACGACTGAGGCGTTCCGGGGCAGCCAATCCTTGACCGGCCCAGCCTATAGGCGTATCGCATCGGCAAGAAGCGCCGGGTGACGGTCCGGCCATTTAGGATGAGGACGACGATGACCAAGGATTGGAACACCCGCACGAAACTGGTTCATGAAGGCATCCGCCGCAGCCAGTATGGCGAGATGGCCGAGGCTCTGTTTCTGACCCAAGGCTTTGTCTACCCTTCGGCAGAAGTGGCCGAGGAACGTTTCCTGCATGCCGGTCCGGACGAATTCATCTATGCCCGCTACGGCAACCCCACCACCCGCATGTTCGAAGACCGGATCGCCGCGATCGAGGGCACCGAAGACGCCTTTGCCTGCGCCTCCGGCATGGCCGCCGTCAATGCCGCGCTGACCTCTCAGGTGAAAGCGGGCGACCATATCGTGGCCGCGCGCCAGATGTTCGGGTCGTGCCTTTACGTGCTGAAGGTCCTGCAGGGCTTTGGCGTCGAGGTCACGCTGGTCGATGGCACCCAGCTTACCGAATGGGACGCCGCGATCAAGCCCAACACCAAGCTCTGCTTCTTCGAGTCGGTCTCGAACCCCGGGCTGGAAGTGATCGATATCACGGGCGTGGCGAAAATCGCCCATGCGCATGGCGCGAAACTGGTGGTCGATAACGTCTTCGCCTCGCCGGTTTTCTCGAATGCGGTGGCGCAGGGCGCGGATATCATCGTCTATTCGACGACCAAACATATCGACGGCGGCGGGCGCGCGCTTGGCGGCGTGGTCTGTGGCGACCGCGAGTTCATCCGTGGGCCGCTCGAAACCTATGCCAAACATACCGGCGGCGCGATGAGCCCCTATCACGCATGGCTGCACCTGTCGGGCATGCAGACGCTGGATCTGCGGGTGCGGGCGCAGGCCGAAAGCGCGGCCAAAGTCGCCAAGGCTGCCGAAGGCCATCCGGCGCTGAACCGCTCGATCTATCCGGGCCTGCCGAGCCATCCGCAGCATGATCTGGCGATGGCCCAGATGGGGTCGGGTGGCACGATGGTGGCGCTGGATCTGAAGGGGGGAAAGGAGGCCGCGTTCAAATTCCTCAATGCGCTGGAGATCGTGAAGATTTCCAACAATCTGGGGGATGCGAAATCCATCGCGACCCATCCCGCGACCACCACCCACAAGAACCTGACCGAAGACGAACGCGCCGAAATCAAGATCACCCCCGGCATGGTGCGCATCTCGATCGGGATCGAGGATGGCGATGATCTGGTGAAAGATATCGTCGGGGCACTTGACGCAGTTTGATAAGCTTTTGTCGTTAAAAGGGTGGCACGATCACATCTGCCACCCTATCTGTGCGATCTACGGAAAGGACAAATCCCATGAACGTCGATCGCCGTATTGATGCCCGTCAGGAACGTGCCCGCGCAGCTTTGAACGAGTTGCGGGATTGGGCGGCTTCCGTCACACCGGAAGAAGTAGCCGCACTGGATCCGGCGATTGCGCGGCTCCTGCCCGGGCGGGAAGTGGCCAACTATCCGGATCTCACGCGCCGCTACGATCACGATTTTACCGTGGATGAGGCCTATAAGGCCACAATGCCCGATCTGCAGAACGGGCCGTCCTCGTTGATTGTAGGGGCTAAGGCGCGCATCGGCCATGTGGGGATCTCGAATTTCCGGCTCCCGATCCGTTACCGCCGCCGCGACGGCGGCGAGCGCGAGCTGGAAACCTCGGTCACCGGTACGGTCAGCCTCGAGGCCGAGAAAAAAGGCATCAATATGAGCCGCATCATGCGGTCCTTCTATGCCCATTCCGAGACGGATTTCTCGCTGGATGTGATGGCGGGGGTGCTGGACGATTATAAGGCCGACCTCGAAAGCTTCGATGCACGTCTGGCAATGGCGTTCTCTTACCCGATGCGGCGCGACAGCCTGCGCTCGGGGCTGTCGGGCTGGCAATATTACGATATCGCTCTGGAGTTGATCGAACATAGCGGCCAGCGTCGCAAGATCATGCATCTGGACTATGTCTATAGCTCGACCTGCCCCTGCTCTCTGGAACTGTCAGAGCACGCGCGTTCGCAACGCGGGCAACTGGCGACACCACACTCCCAGCGTTCGGTGGCACGAATCTCCGTGGAGACGCTGCCGGGTGAGCGCCTGTGGTTCGAGGATCTGATCGCGATTGCCCGCCGCCAGATACCCACTGAAACGCAAGTCATGGTGAAGCGGGAAGACGAACAGGCCTTCGCCGAGTTGAATGCCGCTCATCCGATCTTCGTTGAAGATGCCGTAAGAGTACTGGCCGAAGGTCTGAAAGCCGATCCGCGTATCGGCGACTTCCGTGTTGTTGCCAGCCATCAGGAAAGCCTGCACAGCCATGATGCAGTTGCGGTGCTGACAGAAGGGTCGGTCTTTGCATCCGAAAGCCTTGACCCTCGATTGTTTGCGAGCCTGATTCACGGGGGGTAAGAGGCTCTGCCTCTCTTGAGCCTGCGGCTCAATTCACTCCGGGATATTTTTAGCAGCTGGAATGTAGCGTTTGCGCCCTAGTTCCAGCTGCCTGAAATATCCCGGGGGAGGCGCTCGGAACGAGCGACGGGGGCAGAGCCCCCTTTTGGTCGACGGGCATCTTTGCTATGACGGGAACAATGGTAGAACGCTTGGGGCCGGAACATGGCGCGATTTGACGAAGATGACGCATTTGAAGGCGCGGTCAGCCTGTCTGCGCGTGCAATGGCTGGGGCTGTGCCGCGTGCGCTGCCCTATCTTGACGGGTTGAACCCTGCGCAGCGCGAAGCGGTGGAGACTCTGGACGGGCCTGTGTTGATGTTGGCAGGGGCGGGCACGGGGAAGACCAAGGCTCTGACCTGCCGGATTGCGCATCTGATGACTACGGGGCGGGCGCGTCCCAATGAGGTTCTGGCCGTGACCTTCACCAATAAGGCCGCGCGCGAGATGAAGGACCGGATCGGGGCGCTACTTGGCGGCTCGATCGAGGGGATGCCGTGGCTTGGGACGTTCCATTCGGTTTGTGTGAAGCTCTTGCGGCGCCATGCAGAGCTTGTGGGGCTGAAGACCAATTTTACCATTCTGGATACTGACGACCAGATCCGTTTGCTCAAGCAGTTGATCATTGCGGCCAATATGGATGAGAAGCGCTGGCCTGCGCGGATGCTGGCGGGGCTGATTGACGGCTGGAAGAACAAGGCGCTCACGCCCGAGTGTGTGACAGGGGGCGAGACAGCGGCCTTTGATCACCGCGGGTCCGAGCTTTACGCGCAATATCAGGAACGCCTGCGCACGCTGAATGCCGTGGATTTCGGTGATCTTCTTTTGCATATGGTCACGATTTTTCAGAAGTTCCCTGATGTGCTTGAACGCTATCAGCGCTGGTTCAAATATATTCTGGTGGATGAATATCAGGATACCAACGTCGCTCAATATCTCTGGCTGAGGCTTCTGGCGCAGGGGCATAAGAATATCTGCTGTGTGGGCGATGACGACCAGTCGATCTATGGTTGGCGCGGGGCCGAGGTGGGCAATATCCTGCGGTTCGAGCGCGATTTCGCGGGCGCCAAGGTGATCCGGCTTGAACAGAATTACCGCTCGACCGAGCATATTCTGGCGGCGGCCTCGCAGTTGATTTCCGGCAATGAGGGACGTCTGGGGAAGACGCTCTGGACCGAGGAGCAGGGCGGCGAGAAAGTCCGGTTGATCGGCCATTGGGATGGCGAAGAAGAAGCGCGCTGGATCGGTGAGGAAATCGAGGCGCTCTCGCGGGGGACGCGGGGGCTGGCGCCCTATAGCCTGGAAGATCAGGCGATTCTGGTGCGGGCCTCGCATCAGATGCGCGCCTTCGAGGACCGTTTTCTGACCATCGGCATGCCTTACCGTGTGATCGGCGGCCCGCGATTCTATGAGCGCATGGAGATCCGCGATGCCATGGCCTATTTCCGTCTTGCGATCAGCCCCGAGGATGATCTGGCCTTCGAGCGGGTGATCAATACGCCCAAACGGGGCTTGGGCGATAAGGCGCAGCAGAAGATCCAGATCGAGGCGCGGCAGAATGGTGTCAGCCTGCTGGAAGGGGCGCGGCTCTTGCTGGCTCAGGGCGGGATCAGCGGCAAAGGGGCAGGGCAGTTGCGGGCCTTTGTGGCCAATGTTGACCGCTGGAACGAGGTCGTGAGGGCGGCCTCGCCTGCCTCGGCGCGCAGCCCTGCCGATGACGATGATGACCTGTTCGAAGTGCTTGAGGAGGCTGTGCCGCCGGCCCATGATCATTCGCATCTGCGTCTGGCCGAGGAAATTCTGGAGGACTCGGGCTATGTCGCCATGTGGCAGAACGACAAGACCCCCGAGGCTCCGGGTCGTCTGGAAAACCTCAAGGAGCTGATCAAGGCGCTGGAGCAATTCGAGAACCTGCAGGGGTTCTTGGAACATGTCGCGCTGATCATGGATAACGAATCGAAAGATACCGAGGCCAAGGTCACTCTGATGACGCTGCATGGCGCCAAGGGTCTGGAGTTTCCGGTGGTCTTCCTGCCCGGTTGGGAGGATGGTCTTTTCCCCAGCCAGCGCAGCATGGACGAATCGGGGATGAAGGGGCTCGAGGAAGAGCGCCGTCTGGGCTATGTGGGCATCACCCGCGCCGAGGAGGTCTGTTACATTTCTTTTGCAGGCAACCGTCGGGTCTATGGCCAGTGGCAATCGCAGATGCCCTCGCGCTTTATCGACGAGCTGCCCTCGGATCATGTGGATGTCATGACGCCGCCCGGTCTGGGCGGGGGCGCGCCTTCGACGCTGGGCAGCCAGATCGATGCGCGCGCGGCCAGTGCCGATGTCTATAATTCGCCCGGTTGGAAGCGGCTGCAAAGCCGTGGGGTGCACAGCCAGACGCCTTCGCGCCCGCGTGCCGTCACGGTGGAGAACGACTTTGATATCGGCGACCGCGTGTTCCACAAGAAATTCGGCTATGGCGAGGTCATGGGTACCGAGGCCGACAAGCTGGTGGTCGAATTCGACATGGCGGGCACGAAGAAGCTGATCGCCTCTTTCGTGGTGCCCGCCGAGAGCGCCGACGATGTGCCGTTTTAAAGCGTGTTGAACAGTTTGGTGAGGCGCTTTGCCTCGCCATCCAGCCCGAAGGGCGGGTTGATAATGAACATCCCCGAGCCGATCATCCCATGCCCTTCGCGGGCGGGCGGGAAGCGGACCTCATGGGACAGCGCCTCGGGGTATTGGCCCACAAGCCGCGCCACCATTCCCGCCTGCGCGCGGTTTTCCAGAACCGGATACCACAGCGCGATAATGCCGACATTCCAGCGCGTCACCAGCTTGTCGATCAGCTTGGGAATGGCGGTGTAATCTGTCTTCACCTCCCATGAGGGGTCAATCATGATCAGCCCGCGCCGCGGCGTGGGGGGCGTCATGGCCACAGCCATCTCCAGCCCGTCCTTGTTGTGCAGCCGCGCATGGCGCTTCATCACCGGAAACAGCGCCTGATATTCCTGCGGATGCAGTTCACAGACCTGAAGGCTGTCGATCTCGCGCAGGAGGGTCGCGGCGATCAGCGGCGATCCGGGATAGGCATCGGGGCCGTGGGCTTCGCGGGTTTTGGCAATCGCGCGGGCATAGGGATGGTCCGGCTTGAACCAGCCCGCGACCTCGGGGCGCTGGATGCCTTGGGCGGCCTCGCCTGTCTTTACCGCTGAGGCATCCGACAGGTCATACAGCCCGCGCCCGCCATGGGTTTCCAGATAGCTCAGCGGCTTATCCTTGCGGGTCAGATAGTCCAGCATCACCGACAGCAGCGCATGTTTATGCAGGTCTGCCAGATTTCCGGCGTGATAGGCGTGTTGATAGGACAGCATGGCAAAGGCTCCCGGTCGTTTGGGCGGTGATGCCGCGATACGGGCCGTGGCGCAAGGGGGCGCGTGAACAAGGGGCGGATTCGGGGGAATTAAAGAAAAACGGCGACGCCCGGGAGGAGAGGGGCATCGCCGTTCTTGTAGACCAGGGCACTCGGGAGGAGGAGTGAGGGCCCTTGGAAACGGAACGGTTCTCAGGGAGGAGGAGGAGAACCGGTCCTAACGCACGCCTCGGGAGGAGGAGTGAGGCGCGGTATCTGATGCGGTGTCCTCAGGGAGGAGGAGGAGAACACCGCGAAACGATCAGCCCTAGGGAGGAGGAACGGGCTGTCCGTATGCAAATGGGAAGAGGCTTCCCGTGTTTCAAGACCATCGGCGGCGTCTCGAGCCGAAAGAGAAGTCTGGCGGTTCCCCAAGGGAGGAGAAGAGGAACCGCCGACTTCACAAACGCGATCTTCAGGGAGGAGGAGGAGGAGGAAGATCGGCGTATCCGGCTGTGGCGCAACAGGGCCTGTAAAGGGTGGCGGCGGTCTCAGGGAGGAGGAGGAGACAGCCGCCCATTCCTAAGGCTCAGGGAGGAGGAGAGAGCCTATGGAAGCTTATGTTCAGTGACGACCGTAGGCGGCTTCTGCAGCAACGCGGGTCAGCATTGCGCGGCTCATGCCCAGATCATCCAGTTCGCGGGTCGAGAGCGAGCGCAGCTCTGCCAGCGTTTCGTTATAGAGTTTGCGACGAGCGATCGCGTCCTTGAGGGCTTCGATCAGTCCAAAGCCACGGCGGTCTTGGCGGATTTCAGTTGCTACTGCCATTTGCGTATTCCTTTGGGTTCGTGCTTGCGTTCGTGGCGTTTTCGCCTTCTGTTGTCGCTAACATGGCGAAAATGCCGCGTTCGCACAATGGTGACGGCGGCAAGCCCGTCATGCGGAAAGTGCATAACACATTCTGACCTATTTCCCCCTGGATTCGGATATTTCATTGCGTGTGCCCCGTCATGGTTGCGGGAAAACGGCGGGCAGGGCGTTTCGGGGGCTTGAACAGCGCGTCTAAATGGCCACAGTCGGCGAAATTCGAGTTCTGGAGGCCCCGATGACACTCACCAAAGACACCGTTCTGGCAACCCTCGCGCAGGTCAGGCTGCCGCAAGGCGGCACCGTAACAGAGCGCAACCTGATTCACGCGCTGGCAGTCGAGGCGGGTGTGGTGCGATTCGTGCTGGAGGGGGCACAGCAGGCCGAGCTGGAGGCGATCCGGTCGCGGCTCGAGGTCGAGCTGAAGGCTCTGCCGGATCTCAAGAGCCTGTCGATTGTGATCCCCGCCGCCGGACCTGCAGGGGCGAAGGGGCCGACCATAGGCGGGCATCCCAAGAAGCAGTCCGGTCCGCTGCCGGTGGAGGGGGTGAAACATGTGATCGCCGTAGGGTCGGGGAAGGGAGGGGTCGGGAAATCGACCGTTTCCGCCAATCTTGCGGTTGCGCTGGCGCGTCAGGGGGTAAAGGTCGGGCTGCTGGATGCCGATATCTACGGCCCCTCCCAGCCGCGTATGATGGGGGTGTCCAAACGTCCGGCCTCGCCCGATGGCCATACGATCCTGCCGTTGCAGGCGCATGGGGTCACTCTGATGTCGATCGGGTTCATGTTGAAAGAGGACGAGGCGGTGATCTGGCGTGGTCCGATGCTGATGGGGGCGCTGCAGCAGCTTCTTGGGCAGGTGAAATGGGATCATTACGGGCCGCTGGATGTGCTGATCATCGATCTGCCGCCCGGAACGGGAGATATCCAGCTGTCCCTGTGTCAGAAGACCAAGCTTGACGGCGCGGTGATCGTGTCCACCCCGCAGGATATCGCGCTGTTGGATGCGCGCAAGGCGCTGGATATGTTCAAGCGTCTTGGCACGCCGGTGCTGGGCTTGGTCGAGAATATGTCCACCTATATCTGCCCGGAATGCGGCCATGAGGCGCATCTCTTCGGTCATGGCGGGGTGGCCGAGGAGGCCGCGCGGCTTGGTCTGCCGCTTTTGGGGTCTTTGCCGTTGAATATCGAGGTGCGTCTGGCCGCAGATGCGGGGACCCCTGTTGCGGCGGGCGAAACCGCTGTGGCGGCGCCTTATGCGGGGCTGGCCGCGACGCTTGCGCGGGTCGCGGATCTGGTGGGCTGAAGGGCCGGTCCGGTCCGGCGCCCGAGAACGCCGATCCGTGTCGCCCGATCCGGCAAAGCCGTGGCGGGGGCAGGACGGGACCCCGCTGGGAATTCACGGGAACGGGCCACGGGAATTCGCGGGACGGGAAATGACGGGAAACGGTCGGCTTCTGGCGAGGCCGACCGATTCTGATTCTGACTGAGGAGATAGTGGCCCTGCTTCCGATTCGGGGTGCGGTTGGCCGGTTAATCTCCCGTGACGCAG